>CAJUMC010000011.1:13248-52123 GCA_910587085.1 uncultured Lachnospiraceae bacterium
TCTCTGTGTGCTGATTCAGCTTCTCCGTGTGTTCGTTCAGGATCTCTGTGTGCTGATTCAGCTTCTCCGTGTGTTCGTTCAGGATCTCTGTGTGCTGGTTCAGCTTCTCCGTGTGTTCGTTCAGGATCTCCGTGTGCTGATTCAGCGTTTCCGTGTGCTCGTTCAGGATCTCTGTGTGCTGGTTCAATATCTCAAGTATTAAATCCAGCTTTTCGTCGTTTGTCATCCATTTTCCTCCGTATTAAATTTTTGTAATGCCGTATTCTCTCCAGTGCAGACAGTATAGCACATTCCATATATAAAGTCCATCCATTTTTTGTGCCAAAACCCGCAGGACAGGCACTTAAAAAATCGTGGACGCAACCAAAATTTCTCTTGTATTTCGCTGCCTGCTGTAATATAATAAGCAGTTGAAAAACAACAGGAACCCAAACGCAAATCATGATGGAGGTGCTTATGAAACACATAATCAGTCCGCTTGATCTTTCCACAGAAGAGCTTGCCGGCGTGCTGGAGCTCGCAGAAAAAATCATGAGGGAGCCGGAAAAATATTCTGATTGCTGCCGAGGGAAAAAATTAGCTACTCTTTTTTATGAACCAAGTACCCGTACCCGCCTGAGCTTCGAAGCCGCAATGCTCAATTTAGGCGGGAGTGTCCTTGGTTTTTCTTCTGCCGATTCCTCCTCCGCCTCCAAAGGGGAGAGCGTTGCCGACACCATCCGCGTCGTTTCCGGCTATGCCGATATCTGCGCCATACGCCACCCGAAGGAAGGCGCGCCTTATGTTGCCGCCACCTACTCGAACATCCCGATCATCAACGCGGGGGACGGCGGGCACAACCATCCGACACAGACGCTGACGGATCTTCTCACCATGAAGCATCTGAAAGGCCGTCTCGATCATCTCACCATCGGCTTCTGCGGCGACCTGAAATTCGGCCGTACTGTTCATTCGCTGATTAATGCCATGGTCCGCTATCCGGGTTCTCGCTTTTTCCTGATTTCTCCGGAGGAGCTGAAAATTCCGACCTACCTGCGCGAGGAGGTACTCGACGCGCACCACGTTCCTTACGAAGAGGTTCGCATCCTCGAGGAAATTATGCCGGAGCTCGATATTCTTTATATGACCCGTGTTCAGAGAGAGCGCTTTTTCAATGAGGAGGACTATATCCGCCTGAAGGACAGCTTCATTCTGGATACTGTGAAAATGCAATATGCAAGACCGGACATGCTCGTACTCCATCCTCTTCCGCGCGTCAACGAAATTTCCGTCGAAGTGGACAGCGACCCGAGGGCCGTTTATTTCAAGCAGGCGCATTTCGGCGTATATGTGCGGATGGCGCTGATTCTAACGCTGCTGGAACTTAATTAAGAGCTCTGCAATAATATCGCCAGTCAAACAAATATCGGAAGGGAGTTTATCATGCTGAATATCGGTGGTCTGAATCATGGAGTCGTTATTGACCACATCGCTGCCGGCGGTGCAATGAAAATTTACGAATATCTGAATCTGGAAAAGCTCGACTGCAGCGTTGCCATAATCAAAAACGCGAAAAGCAATAAAATGGGAAAAAAAGACATTATCAAGATCGAGGGACCGATCCAGGTTGATCTGGACATGCTCGGCGTTCTCGATCCGAATCTGACACTCGACCTGATCGAAGACGGGAAAATTATTGAGAAACGAAATCCGAATCTGCCGCAGCAGGTAACCGGGATTATCCGGTGCAAAAATCCGCGCTGCATCACTTCCATCGAGCAGGAACTTCCGCACCGGTTCCGGCTTACCAACAAAGAAAAGGGCATTTACCGCTGTATCTATTGCGAACAGGCGTACAAGCACTGACTTATATGCTGCGGACTAAAGCATCCCTTGGAACACAGAGCCGGAACTGTCATGTTCCGGCTCTTCCTGTTTTCATCATGAAACGGCCGACTAATCCTCCAGCAAATCACTGTTGTTCCGGCCCTTTTCCTCAGCGGAACGATGCTTCGTTCCAGCGCAGCTCGTTCCTGAAATTCCGGATGGTGGTGTCTTTGTCGATAAACACGCACTCAATTCCCATCATTGCCCCCCAGTCGCCCATCTGCTCGCTTGTCAGATCGAGCGAGAATGCGGTATGGTGTGCGCCGCCCGCCAGAATCCAGGCCTCTGCTCCGGTAATCAGATTCGGTTCGGGCTTCCACAGCGCACTCGCAACCGGAAGCTTCGGCATTGGCTTATCCTGCTTCAGCGTTGTAACATCGTTGATAATCAGGCGGAAACGCGTACCGAGATCCACCAGAGAGCAGGCGACACCCGCCCCCGGCTTCGTCGTGAACACAATGCGTGCCGGGTCCTCGCGGTTTCCCATGGAGAGCGGACTCACCTTAATTGCCGGCCGGCAATCCGCGATGGACGGACATACCTCGAGCATGTGAGACTGCAGTATGGCTTCTTTCCCAGGCTCAAGATGATAGGTGTAATCCTCCATAAACGACGTGCCGTTCTTCTGTCCTGCGGACATAATCTTCATCAGCCGCACCATTGCCGCCGTCTTCCAGTCGCCCTCCGCGCCGAAACCGTAGCCGTCCGCCATCATGCGCTGCATCGCCAGGCCCGGCAGCTGCTTCAGCCCGGAAAGCATCTGGAAATTTGTTACAATTGCGTGGTAATTCCGCTCCTCAGCAAATTTTCGGAAACCTGCCTCAATCGCCGCCTGCTCGCGCACATGAGCCTTAAATTCCTCCGGATCACGCCCCTCAAGAATCATGTCGTAAGAATCGTAATATTCCTGAAGCAGCGCTTCCACCTCGCCCTTCGGAGCGCCGTTTACATATTCTGCAACATCCGTAATGTTGTAAGCATCAATCTCCCAGCCGAACTTTATCTCCGCTTCAACCTTATCGCCCTCGGTCACGGCGACATCGCGCATATTATCGCCGACGCGCAGCACGCGGATGTGGCTGCTCTCCATCACACCGACCGCCGTGCGCATCCAGGAACCGATGCGTTCCCGCACTCTGCTGTCGCTCCAGTGGCCCACAATCACCTTGCGCTCGATGCCCATGCGGCTGACGATATGACCGTATTCGCGGTCGCCGTGTGCGGATTGGTTCAGGTTCATGAAATCCATGTCGATCGTATCGTAAGGAATATCGCGGTTAAACTGCGTGTGCAGGTGCAGCAGCGGCTTTCGGTACTCCTGCAGCCCGTGAATCCACATTTTCGCCGGCGAGAATGTATGCATCCATGTAATAACGCCTGCGCAGAGCTCGTCGGCGTTGGCCTCATTAAAACAGCGGCGGATGGACGCCGAATCAAGGAGCGTCGGCTTCCATACAATCTCAAACGGAAGGCCTCCCGATCTGTTCAGCTCCTCCACAATCGCCCTGCTGTGCTCCGCCACCTGTACCAGCGTCTCTTCGCCGTACAGATCCTGCGAACCCGTCGCAAACCAGAACTGGTATTTCTTTGTTTCAATCATGTTTTTTATGCTGTTTCCCCGAACCTCTGCGTCAGGAAAATTTTCCCCTTTCTAAAAATATTTTGCCTATGCAGAAATTGCCTCTCTGCTGCTGTTCTGCTTTCACATAAAACCGGTCTTTCCGTTTTAAGCCCTTTGCAGGAATTTCATTATCGCTGCCATTCCTCACTGGTTTTCCCTGATGGCCCACACACCGATTCCCGCGTTATTGCGCCCGGTCAGCGCAATGGTCTCCCCGCCCTCCTCGCGGTTCGTACCGCGCAGAGCGCGCAGGCGCTCAACCGCACCGTTAACAACCAGTTCGATCCAGCCTGTGGCCGGATCGTATGACCAGGTACCGGCCAGGTCTCCGACCAGGCATTTCCCTTTTTTCTCCAGTTCCATCGGAATCGGCCGCTCGCAGAGGCGTTTTACGTCAAGGACAAAATCGATCCTCTTATAAATACCGCACAGTTCCTGCTCAGGAACAATCTCCTCACTCTCCCCGGCATACAGACACGGGCTTACTGCAGGCCAGCCTTCCTCATCAAATACCATGCGCCTGACATTAAGCGCATGAAGATGCTTGTTATGTTCATAACGTGCATGACACACCATAAACCATCCATCTTCGCGCTCCAGCACCGAATTGTGCCCTAGCGCCATAAAACCGGTTCCTTCTTTAAAACTGTAGCCTGTTGTCAGCTTCAGACCCACATGGTTTGCCGGACAGGTCATATCGTCCAGCCGTCTGCCATTGTGATCAAGATAAGGGCCCTCCAGTTTTCTGCTGCGTCCGACACGGACATTATATACATTCGTAAGGGAATCAAATGAAACAAACAGATAATAATATCCTGTTTTGCTATTAAACCGCACATAAGGTCCCTCAATCGCCGTGTCGCAGCTTTTCCGGTCGCGGCAGGCAAGCACCCTGCCGCAGCCCTCTTCGGCGGCCAGTCCTGTCGCATTGTCCAGCTTCAGCAGACGTATCCCGCCCCAGAAAGAGCCATAGACGAGATAATGCTGCCCCGTCCCCTCCTCACGCACGAGATTGGCGTCAATTGCGTTGACCGGGGATTCCGGCGTAGTATGCACAACAATTCCCCGATGCACAAACGGCCCCTCAGGATTATCCGAGACTGCCAGCCCGATTACCGAATGCTGGGAGCCAAAGGTGGATGCCGAATAGTACAGCCGGTATTCGTCCCCTTCCCTGATAATGTCTGGTGCCCATACTCCCTTTGCTTTGGTCAGCGCCGCGACCTCTTCCGGAATTGCACCGTCCTTCAGCGCCGCCCCGAGATACTCAAAATGGATCAGATCCCTCGAGCGCCGGATCTGTCCTCCGGGATTCTCCCAGCCCTTCGGGCCGGCATCCGTTGAATAGGTGTAATAATATCCCCGCTCCTCATCATAATATACTGCAGGATCGTGGGAAAATAATCCGCCTTCCTTTGACTCCATAATCTTTTCCGTTTCTCCTTCAATTAATAATAACTGCCGTTTCCTTCATACTTTCTATATTTGGAAGATTTCGGCCATCTCCTGTTCTTTTACAGTATTGCAAGCATTACAAAAATCATGTTTCTCATATAACATTCATTGCATAAGACATTACTTCGCATACCGCATTCATTCCGGCAGAAAAGTTTAAAATTGGGGATTGCGGCAGCATATAACTGCCGCAATCCCCTTTTTCCTCTGCCCGTATCTTATGCACATCCGGCAGTTTATGGCTTTTCCGACCGTTTATGTGCACGCCGGAAAATCTACTGCTCAATTACCTCATAATTCAGCTCAATACCCATCAGCGCGTAGACTTCCTTTGCAGTCTTGAGTGCCTGCTGATTGTACTCAAGCGCCTTCGCTTCCATCTCGGCTGCGTAGTCTTTTGCATTCTTGCCCTGATCGAATACGAGAGCCTCCACGCCTACGCCGTCCACCGTATTGTTGTAAATACCGTCAATAAACGCCTGGAAGCCCGGAATCTGAACGTCGCCGAACGGAACCGGTCTTGTTACGTTCTTGAAGTACGCATCAAAATACTTGCCGTAAGCCGCATCCTCCTCCGCAGTAACAAGCGGTCCGCCGTTTACCATATCCTCAATGCTCTGATACTTTCTTTCTTTTGCTGTCGGATAGAAGCTCTGGGTGTATTCTTCCCAGATATCCGCATCCAGCGTGATCGGGCACGGCATGGACTGACGGAACAGCGGGTTGCCGGTCGGGTCCGTCATGGTCTTGTAAGCCTCAAGCTTTGCCTTCCAGCCCTCTACGCCCCAGCCCATCCACTTCAGGAGCTCGTAAGCCTCTCTCGGATGCTTGGTGGAGGAAGAAATGGAACCCATATCAAGCACGCCGAAGCAGGTGCCCGCTTCATTTACCGGAGTGCTGTACGGTACCCACTCCAGTCTCTTCTCGCGGTACTCCGGAGTATCGAACAGATTCAGGTAGGTCCAGTACGCGTCGATCTGCCAGCCCAGCTTGCCGGAATAAGCAGCCCACATCTCACGGTCGCCCAGCCATGCCTCATTCTCGTCCGTATCGTGAATCGGCGCCTGATAGCCCGAATTGATCAGATCCGCCAGCTGGTTTACGCCGTCCGCCCACAGATCCATGTGGAAGCGGTGTCCGTCCCAGCCGAACTCGCCGATGCTGGCTGCATCGTTTGCGATCGGATAGAAAGTGACCGGCGTATAGAAACGGTTGAAGCCGTAGATCTGATCCGCCGCATTGGTTACTGTTTTAAAGGAATCAATCAGCGCGTTCCAGTTCCAGTTCTCCGGATCCGGCGCCTGCTTGTTCTGCACCTCAAACACGTTGAGATCCGCATACAGCGCTGCCGGGAACGCCTTGATCGGTGTTCCGAGCTTCTTGTCCGTGCCGTAATAGCCGATCTTGTAATCGTTGATGGAGGACATCAGGTTCTGATTCTCCGGATCATTCTCCCAGTACTCCGTGAAGTCGCCGAACAGACCCTGTCCGAGACCGAAGTCGCAGTTGCCGAGAACCATAAAGCAGTCCGGAATCTTCTTCGCGCTGATCATATTCATCAGAGTATCGTTGTAGCCATCAATACCGAGATCCTGGGTTTTTACCTTGATATTCGGGTATTTTTCCATAAACTTCTGCGCCACATACTCGACGAGAGTCGCGTTGTCGAAATGCATGTACATAAGTTCGATATTCTCCGTCGTCATCGGCGGAAGGCCGGCCGGCTCCTTGGTATCGTCCGGATTGTCCGTATTGTCCTGATCAACAGGCGCCGTCGTCGGCTGCGTTTCCGGCGTTTCCTTGTCGCCGCAGCCTGCCAGCATACCGGCGCACATCGCACCTGCCAGCACCAAACTTGTAAGCTTTTTCGATTTCATTAGAAATCCCTCCTCTACATTTTCTGAAAATGTTTCACAGAACGGGCCGGACACCTCGCAGCCCGCTCCCGCACGGCGGCAGGAACCGCCCTCCCTCAGAGCGTTTCTTGCGCCGCGCTGGCTTCTATGAAAATCACATTCCCTTGAATATGATTTCATTTAATTTCATTTATAATCCAGGAACTCCATCGAAATCCGGTTTCCGGGATATTTCGGAAAAAGGGGCCGCTCTGGGAATCCCTTCCGTCTGCCTGATCCCTCTTTTACATTTTACTCGCCCGTAATACCGGTCCGGTCAACGCTCTCGACGAACTGACGCTGCAGAACGAAATACATAATCAGGAGCGGCAGGATGGAAAGCATGGTTCCCGCCATCTTGATATTTTCGTTGATGCTGACCATCATGCCTCCGCTCTGGCTCGCCGCAGCCGAGTAAGAAGACTCAAAGGTCTTCAGCGATACCACAAGCGTGGAAAGCGTGCTCTCCGAACCGCCCGTTGCGCCTACGACATAGAGCTGCGTCAGGTAGGACTCATTCCAGTACCACACAATCGAAAACAGGAACACGACCAGAATGGCCGGAGCCGCCGAAGGGATGGAGATCCTGGCAAACGATTTGAAATGCCCCGCTCCGTCGATCTTCGCCGCCTCAATCAGCGCCTGCGGCACCTGTCGGAAAAACTGCCAGAAGATCAGGATAAAAATCTGCGCTTTCAGACCCTGGCCCAGAATGGCCGGGATAACAAACGCTTTCAGGGAATTGATGATTCCGAGATCCGTGTAGAACACGTAGGTCGGCATCATCGTAATCTGCGGCGGGATGATGAAGGAAAAAATCAAAAGCCCCATCAGCACTTTCTTCCCCGGGAAATTGTACCGCGCAAAGCCGTATCCGACCGTTGCGCAGATCACCACATTGATCAGGGTCGGGATTCCCGCCACGATCACGGAATCCTTAAAGGTCTTCCAGAAATTCATTGCCCTTGCAGCGTTTTTGTAGTTGTCGATATAGCCCGTCGTCGGCAGCCACTGCACGGAAGAATCCAGAAGGTCGCTGACAGTCATAAAACTCTTGCTGATCATGTAAAGCAGAGGGTACAGGTAAACGAAGCCGATGCTGATCAGGAGGACATACACGACGACCTGCTTGCCGGCTCCCTCCTTCTCCTTGCTGCCGAAAACAAACTTACGGAGCCGATCCTTCCATGCACCCTTGTAGGAAAGGCGGTTTTTAGGCCGCTTTACTTGCTTTTTTTGTATTGCGTCTTGCATTTCGTTCGCCCCTCCTTCTGAATTTCTTCGCGAGCTTCTGCTGCTTCTTCTGTTCCCTGCGGTACTTCTTCGCACGGCGCTCATAGATATCCTTGCGTCCCACCAGCAGCGCCGCCATCACAATGACAAGGAGTGTAACGACAACGGAGTAGCACCACGCCATCGCGGACGCGTAGCCATAACCGCCGGCCGAGGCCGAGGTGGAGAACATGCGCTGCGAGATCAGGTTGATAATGCTGTTCGTGTCGGTGTTCGACATGAAAATAATCGTATAAACCGCGTTCAGCAGAACCATCGGCTTGATCGTCGGCATCGTAATCTTCCAGAAACACTCCCAGCCGGAACCGCCGTCGATTTTGGCCGCCTCGTAGAGCGAAGAATCAATTTTCTGCAGTGCCGCCAGGAAGATCAGAATCTGCACGCCGGAATACCAGAGCAGCATGATAATGTTGGAGAACACGTTCGATACCGCATTCGCGATTACCTTCGGCAGGTAATCCGCAAAAAATCCGGTGATCATTGATACGTTCATCATCGGAATGCTGGCTGCTCCCTGATCCATCAGCTGCGACATTACCGGACCGCTGGCAATAATAACCGGCAGGAAGAAAATCAGCCGGAAAAAGCCTCTCATGCGGATTTTCCCGTTCAGCAGGATCGCGATAATCAGCGCGAATGCCACGATAACCGGCACCGCGAGAATGGTCTGTGCGAGATAACCCTGCAGCTGGACGAGGAAATCTGGATCCTCTAGGAAGATATTCCGGTAATTCTCAAGCCCCCTGAACTCCATAACCCTGCCGAGCACCGGGTTAATGATAATGCGGTTCAGAGAGTATTTGAAGGACTCGGCAAACGGGAAAAGCACCAGCCCCAGCAGGCCGAGCAGCCACGGCAGAATGAACACGTAGCCCATCATGTTTTCCCTTCGTTTCAGCCGTCCAGGCTTCACCTTTTTCTGCTTTTTCATTCTGCACCACCTACCTTATAGCTCATTACCACGCTGCCGTTTTTCGCAACGGTAAAGGCATAGCTGCTGTAGTCCACGGTTACGGTCACCCCGTTGCTGTAGCCCACGGTCACGAGCTTCCCTTCGATCCGATGGCTGTCGATCGTCGCGCCCGCCACATGGCTGTTGAACTCCTTCAGTACCTTGTAGTATTCGATCATCGTATCCTTGTACACATTGTACTGCGAGGAATACAGATCGTTGGAATTCGTGTAATACAGGGCCGTCGCATCTTCCATCGTCAGATAGAAGGACGGGTAAATACCGGTCTCCACAAGCTTCAGGAAAAACTCGTGCTTGTTCGCCTCGAAGTTCACATAATCGGAATACATCGGGACGATCCCCTTAAATACGATGGACAGGAACGGGATGCTCTCGTCCGTAAAAATATAATCCGAATCCTTCACTGGCATATCAATCACGGAGTCCATATACTTCCAGTACGTCTCGATCGGCTCCTCAAGCGCCAAGCTGACCTTCGGAGCTATCTCCTCCAATGCGGTCGCCTGCATCTGCGCGGTATCGATCCGGTCGTAAGACGTGCCGCTGTAGCGGTAGGAGAACATTGTGTTTGTGATGCCGGTCAGCGCCAGATGATCCGCGCCCTTCTTCGCCATGCTGTCCACAAGCTTTCCGAGCAGCAGACCCGAGCGCGTCGGAGTCAGGAACCGCATGGATTCATACACTTCTTTATAAGTATTCTCCGTATAAAGGCGAGTGTCAATCTTCTTTATCACATTGAAGGTGGTGTTTGTCGTATCCGGGTTGGCGCGCAGCGCGTCAACGTAAAGATAGAACTGGATGCCCGCATCCCTGGCCTCCTCCATCAGCCTTGTCAGATCCCTTGTACCGCCGATATGCTTATCCGCATCATAGGAATCAACCGGAAGGTTGCAGATACCGCCGTCCTGCCAGCCCTTGTACAGGGTGAGCAGATCCGTTACGCCCTCGTCCCGCAGCTCGCCGTATATTTTGCGGATATCATCCGTCGTGGTCATTGTGACTGCCTTCGTCGTAAACATCCAGCTCTCGCGGTCCGTACCGAGGAAATCTGCTCTCAGCCGGAAATCATCAGCCTTTTTCACAAGCGTGCCTGTCTTAAGCAGATAGTCGCGGTAGCGGTTCGCAAGGCCCGCATAATTTGCCTCCTCGTTTTTCGTGAAAAAGTATCTTACCGAAATATCATACTGGAAGCGATCCGTTACCTTCACGACCGAACCGCCCGAATTGGAGGTCGGCTCGTTGTAGAGCGTGCGCTTTAAAAATCTCGCCGAAACCCAGTTGTAATCGGTAAAAACGCCGTTCGGATAGGCCATGATCGTCGCGCCCTCCGCGCCGCTCGTGATCACGGCAAGATACGCCATACTGCTGTCGGAATGAACCATCCCGTAGACCGGGGCAAGAATATATTCGGACTCGTTGATCGTCTCGTATTTTCCCCAGAACAGGGAGAGCACGAAGGACTCTGTAATACCGACATCCGAACCGAACACCCTCTGCGAGTAAGGAGCGGAAAAGCGGCCTTCCTTATCGTTCAGGTTAATCAGCGCCCCGTTGCCGTCCGGCACAATCATGTAGCCTTCCGTCTCCCCGAGCCTTGTGCGCCCGAGCATCGGGAATACATAGATATTTCCGATACGGTTGGTTTCCGAATTCTCGTAGATGGAACTCTCCGGGATCGACGCTTCGATGGAACCGTCGTCGTAGAGCAGCACCGTAAGTTCAAAACCGAATTCATACTGCGGATAGTCTAGCTTTGCGGTGAAACCTCCGTCGATTGCAGTCACGTTCACTTCCGCTTTGCCGCTGATGAGATCAACCTTCTTCTGCTGGGTCGTGTTGCCGACCTGCACATCCAGGTTGATGCCGCATTTCATAAAGCCGGCCCAGGAGGGATTGCTCTTACCGTCATCCTCCGCCACCGTGGATTCCATTGTGGCGCCGGTCTCCTTGTCGCGGACAATAACGGACATCACCTCTTTCTTGAGGTAAAGCTCGTAGCCCGCGTTCTCCGCAATGAGAAAATGTCCGTTGAGCTCCTTCGCGGTATCCACCTTCCCGGCGCTCACGGCCGCGTCCGTGCTCTGGGACGCATTCCTCAGATCCACCGTCGGCTCCATGGTCTCCTCGCCGCCAAGGCTTACCGCTGCAATGATAATGATCAGGAGAACGACCAGCGCGGGAACCGCGATAAACAGTATTTTTTTATGTTCCTTTAATTTATTCAAAGCCGGTTCACCACCTCTCTGGCAACAGTTGTCACGAAATCGATCACCTGCGAGCAAAGTACATAAACGATAAAGAGAACAAGCGCCGCAATCAGCAGGGTGAACGCCGTCAGGAAAATCACGGTAAAGGTTTCCTTCACAGAATAATTATTGACCTCCTTGATCGACAGGAACAGCAGAACTACCACCCATGCATAGATGCAGAGCATTCCGAACTGCACGATGAAATACTCATTGTAGGTGATCAGGTTGCTCACAAGGATCATGAACGGCATCAGCACAATGTACGGCATCAGACAGTAGGAATAGGCGCTGACCAGGTTCTTGATGCTTCCCTCGCCGTCCTTGATCGTCACGACAAGATAGTTGCAGACCGTCAGTGCAAAAAATGCGATGAGGACAATGCCGATATCCTTCACCAGATCATAGCTGCCCTCGCGGACCGTCTTGAACAGGAAACCGCAGTAATATTTATTGATGATGGTCAGGATAATAAATACCCCAAGCAGAATCGCCGAGCAGATCCAGGAGGATTTGTTCTCCCTGCGCACGCCGTAGCAGCCGTCCACCGGATGCTTCATAAAATAAGTGCTGTATTTCAGCTGCTTGACAAGCGTCCGCTCCGAGATCTTTTCCCATACTTTTTTGACCGGATCGAAGATCCCTTTCTTTTTCTGCAGCACCTTGAGCACCTTCACCAGAACAACCAGGGCTAGGATTACCAGGAATGCAGTGACAAGATTATTCTTCAGCCAAAGATTCCGGATTTCCCAGAAGGCGTCCGAATAACCGTTCAGATCCTTGGAGAGCCTAGCATACTTCAGCGAATTCTCATAATCCTCAATCTGCAGGTATGCGCGGCCCATGGCCATGTTCGCATAGTCAAACAGAGTATTCATGGAAAGCACCTGGGTCAGAGGCTCCATACTCTCCTCGTAGCGCCCGTTTGCGTAGAGCTCCAGGGATTCATGCAGGAGATTCGTAAACTCCGTCGGCTGATATACATTGATCTGCTTTTTGTCCGAATCCAGCAGGAAAATACGGTTGTTCTGATCGACGGCAATCGCCTCAACCTTGCTGCAAAGCCCGACGCGCTGACGGCCGTCGTCCCTTCCGCCGAATACGAAGAGCAGCTCGCCCTCCGAGTTGTACTCGTATACATAGCCGTTGCTCGAGGCAACATAGATGTTTTTGTAATTGCCGGTGGTGACCGCCGCGCACAGCTCATCGTAAGCGTCCGGCATGATCAGGTTGTTTCCCGCGATATTGAGCTTCTTTAAGCTCAGGTCGTGGTCGCCCTGCGTCACCGTGTAGATCAGGCCCTTTTCGTCGATCGCAAGATTCGTCGGCGTGGACGGGATATTGCTCAGAAGCTTTGCCCGCTGCGCGTCCGACAGCACCATTCGCTGAATGATCGCCAGAAAGCTCAGGCTTGTAAAGTTTGTACCGAAATAGCCCAGGAAGGTTCCCCCGTCCACCGGGCTGATCTGAACGATGCCGTTCGTATTTCCCTCGCAGATAATGTAGAGCGTTCCGGACTCGTTCGCCACAATCTTCATCGGCTTGAAATCCAGACTGTTTCCGTAGATCGGGGAATCCGGCCTGCCGTAGGTTGTGAGGATCTCGCCCTCGGCGTTAAACACGACAACCTGCTTGCCGCCCTTATCGGCCACATAGATCAGGTTCTCCCTGCTGACATAGACGCCGGTCGGCTGCACCAGCTGGCCCTCGCCGATATACCGGAGAAATTCTCCCTCCAGATCCGAGACGATAATCCGCTTCAGTCCGGCATCTGCAATGTACAGAAGGCCGTCCTCTGAAATGCACATATCGGACGGAGTATGGAAGGCATCCTCCCCGATTTTCTCGATTGTCTGATACGGTGTGTAGGCCGTCTGCGTCTCCGTAACATAGCCGTAGCCGTCCATGGTATAGGTTTTGTACGGCGTTGCCGCCTGCGCGATGGCCGGTGAAAGGGATGCGCAGACCAGCAGCAGGACAAGCAGAAGTTTGCTCCATTTTTTCATTGTGCCATCCCCCTTTATTTGATACCCGAATTTGCCATCGTGTTCATGAAGCTCTTTCTGAGGACAATGAACATCAGCAGGTTCGGCAGGAACTGAATCAGTACGGCGGCCGCCTGCAGTCCCTGTCCGGCAACGTTGTTGTTTGCGTTGGCCAGGGTGTTCAGATAGAACGGCAGCGTCTTCATTGTCTCGTCGTTAATATAGAGATTGGACGTCTCAATGTTCGTCCACACCGCCTGGAACGACAGGATAGCCGTTGTGGCGATCGCCGGCTTGATCAGCGGCAGGATAAGTTTGCGGTAAATTGTAAAATCCTTCGCGCCGTCAATGTAGGCCGCCTCAATCAGTGCATCCGGCACCTGGTCGATAAACTGCTTCACAAGGAAGAGTCCGACCGGCATTGCGAGCAGCGGCAGGATATGAGCCAGGTAATTGTCCTTCATGCCGAGCGTATCAATCACGAGATATCTCGGAATCTGCACCGCTACTGCAACGAACATCAGCGCGGCATTGTTGATTTCCATCAGCAGGTACTTCCCCTTGAATTTAAGCTTCGAGAGCGCAAACGCCGCCATCGTCGAAAAAATAATGGAAGCCAGCACCACCGAACAGGTAACGATGAAGCTGTTGAACACATAGCGGCTCATCGGGATTCCGGACGACTGGGACGCCTTGAACAGATTGCGGAAATTGTCCCAGGTCGGCTTGGAAACAAAAATTTTCGGAGGGAAAGCAAACAGCTCATCCATCGGCTTGAACGCATGGCAGAAAATATAAATAATCGGGATTACCATAACGATTGCGAGCGGAAGCAGCACGAGAAAAATCTTCAGCTGACCGCGCTCAAATTTCTTTGGGTTGATATTGCTACCACGATAACCGGCCATTCTCTCTTCCTCCTTCCTAATCTTCCTTCAGCAGTCTGCCGAATACCTTTGAGAATACCATGACAATCAGCAGAAGCACAACGGATACCGCCGCCGCATAGCCCATCTCGTAGCGGATAAAGCCGTAGTCCTCAATGTGATTGACGATCAGCTGGCCGGCGTAGCCCGGCGTCGGATTCGCTCCGGAGAGCTGCACGCCGATCGCGCCGTTCTGGAATGCGTTCACGATCGCCATAACCGCGCCGAAAAGCATCTGCGGCTTCATCGTCGGGATCGTAATGTAGATCATCTCCTGGAAACGGTTTTTCACGCCGTCGATGGCCGCCGCCTCGTAGAGCTCCTCGTCGGCGTTCAGGATGCCGGCAAGCATCGCGAGGAAACCGACGCCCATGCTCGACCACAACGCCACGATAATCATGATCGGAAGCAGGAAGGTGGCGCTCGTCAGCCAGATAATCGGCTCGTCGATTACGCCGAGGTTCATGAGCCAGTTGTTGATCAGGCCCATCTGGTCGCCGGAGAAGAGAATCCTCCACACAACGGCCATTGCGACCGCGCCGGTCATGCTCGGCGAGTAGAAAATAATCGCGAGGATCGTGCGCGGCACGCTCGTCAGCTGGGACAGCGCCCAGGCGATCAGGAAGGCCAGTATGTAGCCGCCCGGTCCTACGATCAGCGCGTACTTCACGGTGTTCGGAAGTACGTACTGCATGAAAATTTCGTCCTGCGTAATCAGGTTCACATAGTTCAGGAAGCCCTTGACCGTCGGCGCCTGAATGGTGTTAAAACTCGTAAAGGACAGCCCGATCGCTATGACGATCGGTATAATAATAAATATGGAAAACAGAAGCAGATACGGGGCGAGAAATCCGTAAGCCGACCGGTTCCTGCTCTCACGCTTCGCAATGCTGTTCCGCCTGCGTTTTTTTTCTGATGCAGCCATGCTTTCCCCTACCTCCCTATTCTTCCGTTATGCCGAGTATCCCGCGCACATGCTCAATCGTCGGCACAATATACTCCTTCACGGTCTCTCCGTTGCTGATATAGCCAAATTCCTCCAGCTTGCGCTCCGTCTCCCGGTTGATGCGCTTCACCGCCGCGTCAAGCGTGCTGCGGATCTCCCTGCCGTCAATGGCCGACGCCACAAAGGCGTTGGAGAGCTCGCGCTCCAGCATGTAGGTGCCCGGGATGCGCGGCGCTTCCTGAATCCACTCGTTCTGCTCCAGGATCACACTCTTGTCCCGGCTTCTCCACGGAAGGTTTGCGAACGCCTCGCGGTTCGCCGTATTCCAGAGGTACTCGCTGCCGTAGGAGATCTGCAGCGTCTCGCCGTACTGCTCCTGAACGTCCGCCGAGGACCACCATTTCATGAACTCCCAGGCCTGCGCCTCGCGCTCCGGCGTGGACTCAAACATAACCGTACCTTCCGCGCCCGCGGACGAGTAGCGCGCTACCGTGCCGTCCGCCTGCTCCACACCCGGCACCAGAGCGATCTCCCAGGAACTGGCAATCTCCGGGGCCGCGTTCAGAATCAGATTGTAGGTACCGAAATCCGCGATCCCGATCGGCAGGTCGCCGTTGCGGAAATGCTGGTAAAAATTCGGGACATCCACCGGCATATTGTAGATGGTAAACAGCTCGACCAGCTCCGTAAAGCCCGTTACCGCCGCCTCGCTGTTGATCGCGGTATCGCCCGCATAAGTATCGTAAAGGCTCGCGCCGTACTGGAACAGAAGCGGCGTCGTGCCGTGGAAGTTCCGCATTCCTACCATGCCGGCGGTCGGATGGTAGAAATTAAGTCCTCTCATCTGAAGATCCGTCAGCATGCCCTTGACCTCTTCGATCGTATCCGGCACGGAAAGCCCGAGCTTCGCCATAATATCGCTGCGGTAGAACAGCACCCAGAAATTCATTGTCTCCGGCATGGAATAAATGCCGTCGCCGATCGTGGACGGAACAAAAAGCGCCTCATTGTATCTTGCCGCCACCGAATTGAAATCGGAGAATTCCGTCAGATCCTTGAGTGCCCCGCGGATCGCCAGCTCATAAGGCTGCGCGTAATTGATTCCCGTAGCAATATCCGGCGCGTCGCCCGAGGCGTTCGCCAGCACAAGCTTGTTCTGATCCGGCATAAGCGACAGATCGACCTGGATGCCGGTGCGCGGCGTAAACTCTTCGTCAATCAGCTTCTGCATAATCTCAAGATGCTGCCTGGAACGGTTCACCCAGACCTGAAGATGATCCGGATCCGCGCTTGCCGTGGAATATGCCTGCGAAGTGAAAGAATAGATAAATCTCGTGATCGCGTACCAGATCCCCTTCCAGAAGCCCGTTTTTTCCGGAAGCCCGCTTTTTGCTCCCTCCTGGTAAAGATAGATGCTGTCAACGGAAATGCGGTTTCCGTTCAGCGAATCCGTGAGGTTTGCAAGATATTGATTGACCGAGTTGCGGCTGGTTGCCAGCTCGCCGATGCGGTACAGCAGCTCGTTGACGTTCTTCGCAAGGCTGCGCAGCTGATTGCCGGCCACATTCAGAGAGGAGAAGGCCGCGATTTTCTTTACATCCGGATTGAAGGTCTTCGCGTAGGCCATGATTTCATCCAGTTCGCCGGCCCAGCCCGTCAGCTGATCTTTGATGCCCGGAATATATTCCTCCAGCTTGAAGTCGCGGTATTTGTCCTTGTTAGTGCCGACTACTTTGGTGATTTCCAGAGACAGATTGTTCACATCGTTCATAATCTTGTCAATCTTTTCGAGCGATTCACGGATCGGATCGACACTGATCGTTATGGAAATGGTGTGCAGGCCCGGCTCGAGAGAAACGCTCAGCATCTCTCCCGCATCGTCCTTTAAAGTCAGCATTTTATAATCCCTGCTGTAAGCAAAGCGGTAATTCTGAAACGCGGTATTTACGATCTGCCCGTCCACCGCAACATTCATAAAAACAGGGAAATCCGTTTTGTCGGACTGTTTGTAATTCAGCGCCACATAGTAGTTGCCGCCCTTCTTCGCCTCAAACTGGTAAGTGAGGGATTGTCCGGCATTTTTAAAGGAACCGCTGTCGATCGTGTTCAGCTCCTTTGATTTTACATTATAGGGAGAGACATTCGTGTTGTACTCGCAGGTTGCGCGGATCGCAGAATCGTTGCGCCAGGTCGGGTTTTCTGCCTGGATCTCTATGATTTCGTCGCCCTCCGCTTTCACGGAACCCGTATATTCGGGAATTGCCGGCTGCGGGCACAGATAAACGCTGCCGAGCATCAGACGCCCCTCGGCGACCGTAAAGCTCAGCGTATTGCTGCCGGCCTCCAGCTGCACTCCCAGAGGCTGAGAATAGCGGTAGCTGGAAGGAAGAATGTATTTGTTCTGCCACTCGCAGACCTTGTTCGGGATCGCCACGATCTGATTGCCGTAACGGTCGAAGGACGGCTCCTCTGCGTCCACCCAGAGATTTTCAAATTTCAGGCTGCGCAGCTCGTAATACGGAAACTCTCCGTTCACCATCAGCGCTGCCTCCGCAGGAAGGATGGAATCCGCGCAGGAAACATAGTCGAAGCTGAGCCAGTACAAGCCGGCCTTCTCCACCTGGATGGTGAGCTCCGCCTCCTCGCCGATATCCGCCACGACAACCTCGCTGCTCTTGTCATAGCCGTAAGATTCGGTCGTCGTCTTCGCGGTGCCGGTGATCTCTATTTCGGGAACCGGGTACGCAATCCGATCACCCTTCCAGGCATCGTAAGTGAATTCTCTGCTGACCGCTGCATAGTTGTGCGTGATGCGCTCATCGGAATATGTAACGGCAGCCGGCCCCGAGCCTCCGCCCTGTCCCTCTGCGTCCGCAGCCTGCGCATACACGGAAGAATGATTACATGTAAAAAGCAATGCAACCGACAATGCAAGCGATATCGCCCTCAGCGGCTTTTTTCGAATCATCTCTACATTCCTCCCTGCTTGTTTTTCAGCCACCGTTTCGGTGTCAATCTAAATTATTTTTAAAAACTCTAAACTATAAGAATATTATATATAAGAATTAGCAAATAGTCAATAACCAAATATATAAACTTTGTGCATATTCAACAATCGAAATTTGATTTTTTTAGCTTTTCCTGAAAATTCGCACGGAATCTCGTAATTACCATCTTGATTTCCTGCCCCGATTTGATATAATATTTGGTAAGCAGATTCCGTTATCCCGCGGCAGCAAACACGGGATAATACCGGAAGGAAGCAACAAAATCAAGATTTGCTTTTACATAGGAAATACAGGAAAGGGATGCCACATGCTACACATTACTTCACTGGAGGACGGGCTGGAGCTTTTCAAGGCCCTCGGCTCCGAAATCCGCGTCTCCATTATCCGGCAGCTTCTCGCCAACAAGGGAATGAATATGAACGAGCTGGCGGCGAGCTTAAATATCACCAACGGAGCTCTGACAAGCCACATAAAGCGCCTGGAGGACTGCGGCATTATCTCCGTCTCCAACGAGTCCACGGGCCACGGCAACGAAAAGCGTTGCTCCGTGCATCTCGATAAAATTCTTATCGAAGTGGAGCCGGAGAGCGCTTATAAAAACATTTACGAAACGGATATCAAGGTCGGCCAGTATTCCGACTACCAGGTCTGCCCGACCTGCGGGCTCGCCACAAGCGAAGCCCTGATCGGCGAGGTGGACAGCACGCGCTATTTTTCGCATCCGGATCGGATGAAAGCCAATATCCTCTGGTTCTCGCGGGGTTTTGTAGAATACATTATTCCCAATTTCATCCCGACCTCCCAGAAGATCGACCAGATCATGATTTCCGTCGAGCTCTGCTCCGAGGCGCCAGGCAGCAACAGCGTATGGCCGTCCGACATCCATTTTTACCTTAACAGCACCTGCCTCGGCTACTGGACCAGCCCGGGCGATTTCGGCGACGAGCGCGGGCTTTTTACGCCGAACTGGTGGTTCCGCAACTGGAATCAGTACGGCATGCTCAAACTTATCGTTATCAACAACCAGGGCACCTTTATCGACGGCCTGAAGATTTCCGATGTCTCTTTAAAGCAGATGAAGCTGGATTACCGCAGCCCGCTGAAACTGAAATTCGCCGTGCCTGAGGACTGTGCTCATGTGGGCGGCCTCACGATTTTCGGCAGCGGCTTCGGCAATTACAACCAGGATATCAAGGTCAGCATCAATTACAGTCCGATGAATGCCGATAATTCCGACGCTTCCGAGCCGTAGTGCGCCGGGGATAAAACAGAAAGAGCCGCGGGGAAGCACTGATAAAATGCTTTCCCGCGGCTCTTTCTGCTGCCCGCCGCCTATCTGTTTTTCTGATACGCAAAACGAGGCGTTCCGTCCGCATTCCATTCCACCTCGAGCAGCATCGCATGGCGGTTCGGATCGTAAAGCGGATCTCCGACAATCTCTTCATACTGGCGCGCATGGAAAATCATCATATCCTTCGAACCGTCCTCCGACTTCACAAAGCTGTTGTGCCCCGGCCCGTAGACGCCCTTCTCCCGGTCCGTCTGCAGCACCGGCAGCCGCGATTTGCTCCAGGAATGCGGATCGAGCAGATCATCCTCCTCCGAGGCCGTCAGCATGCCGACGCAGTAGCACGCGCCCGTCGCGCTCGCCGAATAGGTCATAAACAGCTTTCCGTCATGCTTTAACACCGCAGGTCCCTCTGCTACCCAGAAGCCGATCCGTTCCCAGTCGTAGTCCGGCGTCACAAGCAGCACCTGAACGGTCTTTAATTTCGTCGGGCTTTCAAGCTCGGCAATATACAGATTTGAAATCTGCTTTCCGACGCCAACCTTCTCCGCCCAGATCATGTAATGCTTTCCCTTGTTTTCAAAAACCGTCGCATCCAGGGAGAATGCACGGAACGAAAATTCATCCTCGTCCGCGCACTGCATCGGGCCGCACTCCTCCCAGGCATCGCTCATCGGATCCTCTCCCGTGCAATGCAGTACGTAAGGGCGGATTGCCCAGATATCCTCCGCTCTGCCCGCGGCAAAATAGATATACCAGCCGCCGTCCAGAAAGTGGATCTCCGGAGCCCAGATATGCTTGCTCATCTCCCCGGACCCGTGCATGGTCCAGACTGTCTTCTCCTGCGCATCGGCCAGTCCCCGGATAGAATCCGCCCGGCGCAGGACAATCCGGTCGTACGTCGGCACAGAGGCGGTAAAATAATACGAACCGTCCTCCGCCTTCATCATATAAGGGTCAGCCCTCTGCTGAATCAGCGGCTTGTTGTATTCTGTTTCTTTTACCATTTCCCTTCCCCTTCCTTCTGTTTTTTCTAAAATACGGACTCCGTTTTCGTCAATTTTATTATTTTGAAACGGAATACGAATCCTTTCTTGTTTAAAACAGCGATATTATTTAGAGTTATCTATAATATATTAGATTTCTCTAAATAAATCAAGAGAAAGTGCGAAGAAATTTGAAAATTCGAAAATATGGATCGGGAAGAAAAAACTCCCTGTCAGCTTTCCCATCATCCTGCCGCGCACCCGTCCACTTTGCTGGCAGGTTCATTTACGCATAAAGACGCCCGCGGCAGGAAAATCCCGCCGCGGGCGCTGCTGTCTGATAAATGAGTTTCCGGCTTCCGGCTCCCGGTTCTCTGCTCCCTGCTTCCGCAGGCAGCCCAGGTCACTTTCAACTATAGGAAAGAGGGATTATCCGCCTTATTCCACGGCTTCCGGCCGCGTCCAGCGCACGGTCCGATCGTCATCCGGCGAAATCTCAGTCTCCCATGGCCAAGGTAACTCTGTCCCTGCAGGCAGCCACCTCACGGTAAGATCAGAAAAGGAATAACTGTCCGCCTTCTCGATCGGCAGGATAATTTTCCCGTCTTTCGGCCCCGTCCACCGCACGGTCCGATCGTCATCCGGCGAAATCTCAGTCTCCCATGGCCAGGCTAACTTTGTCCCCTCAGGCAGCCACCGCACAGTAAGATCGGAAGTGGAAGAATTCTCCGGCTTCTTTGTTGACAGGATAATTTCCCCGCCTTCCGGCTGCATCCAGCGCATGATCCAATCATTATCCGGCGAAATCTCATTCTCCCATGGCTGGGCTAACTCTGTCCCCTCCGGCAGCCACCTCGCGGTCAGATCGGAAGTGGAGGAATTTGCTGTCTTGTTTACCGGCAGGATAATTTCCCCGCCTTCCGGCTGCGCCCCTTCATTCATCAAAAAAACTTCTTGTGCAAAACCCGACACAACACCATTTACAGAACAAATCGAAACCATTTTATACCAATGCGTTGGTATTCCATCAGGATTGACAATCCTAAAATAGCTTACAACCTGCTGTGTTCCATCATTATTTGTCGTTATCGTATCCCCGCCGCTTACAACGCTGTATCCGTTAAGCAGCCCACTATAGCTGATAATACAATTAGTTAATGAAGATGATATTCCAGGCGCATAATTCCAATCCGTATGTTGCGAAACTACGACCACTATTTTTGTATTATCTTCATTCCAAATTCTTATACTATAAGTATACTCCGTTGTTTCATTCGGCTTTAATGGATCTATTTCATCCGTCTTATCCATCATGTAGGCAGATGAAAAAATGATTTCAGCTGCATCTTTCCCTGCCACAAATGCAAGTTCATCCCCTGACCACTCTGTTTTCAGCTCCGCCGCTTTTGTTCTGCTTTCCGGAACCAGAGAAATACATAAAATTGCAGCAAACATAATACAGATTATTCGCTCTTTCATAATCTTTCTCCTTCAATATGGCAGCATCAACTCTGTACGCTTAAAATCATCTTTTCCCCACGCATATCCAAAGGTTTTTAAAAATAAAAATCTTCCCCCTTTCTTAGCCCAGGCCGCTGAAATCTTACCTTAAAATCCAGCCCAAACCATGACAAACACGAGGGCAGGCGCGTGTTCTTCGGGCAGAACCCTCATGAAAATCCAGTCTTAACAAAATCTTAACCAGCAAACTATAATTTAGAAGCATGAAAGAAAATTATGATTTTTATCGTTTGTTTGATACTGCATTTCAATTTGTTACTGAAAATATTTTATCATAGCCTTTTTTATTTGTCCATATTTTTTTAGAAATTTTTTCCACGCGCAAAGTCCGGGCGTACGTCTGCAAGCCCCCCTATTTCCTGCCGCAAATCCGTCCGACAATGCGCACAATCATTACGACCGTCGCCGCAGCCAGGGCATAGACGGCGATGTTTTTCAGCGTCCACTGCATCGCCGGAATAAAGCGGTACAGCAGAAAATGTACGATCAGCAGCATCACAAAACAGTATGCATAATATAAAACATAGACGAAGAGGTTCCAGACAACTTCCTTCACAAGATCCATCGGTTTATATTTTTCCATCTTATCCTCCCATCCGGGCTTTCCTCCCGGAAAAGCCCTGCTGTTGCTAACCTCCGGCCTGTCCGCGCCGTATTCCCGCGTCGCCCTCCGCCGGATAGTCCCTTCCCGGAAATTGCGCTCTCCGGGTATTTGATTGTTCCGTTGTAACAGTATATCAGATACGGAAAACCTTTTCAATGAACATGTTTTCAATTCAATTTTCTTTCGTCCCTGTCCGGCGGCAGACGACACCGGCAGAAAAGCGGCTCTCACAGCAGGATTTCTAAAAAGTTGGACAGCCGTTTTTCCGGCAGCGGACTATGGAGAATATTTCCATATATTGAGTGGCCGGTTCCGGGAAGCGGTTTCGGGAAAACCATGCCAGATAAGCTTATTGCTCCGGCCGTTTCCGCAGCCGGGGCTCAAAACTCTTTTCAGAAAAATCGGAAACTTAAACATGCCGTACTTGACACCTGCCCCCCGTTTTTGTATAATTATTTTATCAAGAATTTTCTTGAATATTTCACTGTTTGATGAAATAATCATCAGAAAGGGAAGGTAATTACTTATGGCAAAACTTTATGTAAATCCGGGTAATCCGAAAAGCAAAATCAACAGAGAGCTGTACGGCAATTTTTCCGAACATCTCGGAAGATGCATCTATGAAGGGCTCTACGTAGGCGAGGATTCGCCGATCCCGAACACAAACGGCATGAGAAACGATGTTGTCAGCGCGCTGAAGGAGATGGGGCTTCCGGTGCTCCGCTGGCCGGGCGGATGCTTCGCAGACGAATACCACTGGATGGACGGCATCGGGCCGAAGGAATCCAGAAAGAAAATTGTAAATACGCACTGGGGCGGCGTTGTTGAGGACAACAGCTTCGGCACGCATGAATTTATGGAACTCTGCCGCCAGATCGGCTGCAAGACCTATATCAACGGCAATGTCGGCAGCGGAACCGTCCGCGAGATGTCCGAGTGGGTAGAGTATATGACCTTCTCCGGCGTTTCCCCGATGGCGGATCTGAGAACGAAAAACGGCCACGAGGAGCCTTACACGGTTAATTACTTCGGCGTGGGCAACGAAAACTGGGGCTGCGGCGGAAATATGAGAGCAGAGTATTACGCGGACGAATACCGTCGTTATCAGACATACGTGCGCAATTATTATAATGATAAGAAGATTTATAAAATTGCGTGCGGCCCGAATTCCGGCGACTTTAACTGGACGGATACCCTGATGAAGGTAGCCGGCAGATATATGGACGGTCTATCCCTTCATTATTATACGGTTCCGGGCGATACCTGGGAGCACAAGGGAAGCGCGACGGAGTTTGACGAAAAGGAATATTTTGTCACACTGCGCAAGGCATACTATATGGAAGAGCTGATCCTGCGCCACGGTGCGATTATGGATCGCTATGATCCGAAGAAAAAGGTCGGTCTGATTATTGACGAGTGGGGCACCTGGTTCGATGTGGAGCCGGGCACCAACCCGGGCTTCCTGTACCAGCAGAATACCATGCGCGACGCGATGGTGGCAGCGATCAATCTCAATCTTTTCAACAAGCACAGCGACCGCGTAAAAATGGCAAACATCGCTCAGCTTGTCAACGTGCTGCAGGCCGTTATCCTGACCGAGGGCGAAAAGATGCTGCTGACGCCGACCTACCATGTATTCAAAATGTTCCGCGGGCATCAGGATGCCACGCTGCTGGAAAGCTCGCTTGCAACCGAGGAGATCGGAACCGAAAAGGACAAAATCCCGAACCTTACCGAGTCCGTTTCCCGCGCGGAGGACGGCACCCTCACGCTTACGCTTGCAAACCTCTCGCTGGATACTGCTTATCCGATCGAAACCGTATTTGCGGAGGGAACGCCGGAGTGCGTAAGCGGTACGATCCTGACGGGTGCGATGAACGCACACAATACTTTCGACGCTCCGGAAACCGTGCGCACCGCCGATTTTACGGAGGCCGTGCTGGATAACGGCGCGATCCGCTTCACGATTCCGGCATGCAGCGTAGTTTCGCTTCACATTAACATGAAATAAGAGTTTGACGGCCAAGGCCTCAAACCGGAAACAAACAGATAACAAACCTTTAACAAACAAAGCCGCTCCCGGACGAGTCCTCGTTCCGACAGCGGCTTTTTGAAAATTCCGCGGCCTCCGGCCTTTTTTATGCCCGCCGCGGGAATCAGTATTCTTTTCGGTTCATCTTTTTCTCATAAGATTTTAAAATCTTCTTTGTGTTCCGCACCGATTCCTCAATCAGAGTCATCTGCGCCATCGTGCAGTCCGACAGCTCGCGGTCGATTTCTTCGATTACCATACAACGCGTTTTATCCTGACTTTTCATCTGATCCAGAAGCAGCACATCCGGTGTCGTGTTCAGAGCGTTTGCCAGATCAATCAGCACCTGAAGGCTGAACTTTGTCTTTCCGTTTTCAATATTGCTCATGTGCGGAGTCGAAACGTCAATCAGCTCGGCAAGCCTCTCCTGTGACAGTCTCTGCTCCCTGCGAAGCCTTTTTATTCTCTTCCCCATCGCCGCATAGTCCAGTTTCATGATTTCCCTCCAATACCTGTACCATAATTGTATTGGTTTAGGATAACCATTAGAATAATTTAAAACCTAAATTATTTTGCTGGAATATATTATATTTATGTATTTTTGCATCATGCCGCTATGCCGGCGACGGATTTAAGAAGAGAAAAATCAATGGACCGCAGTCACCCTATAAAACAGGGTGATGCGGTCCAAATTCCTTTTTTGCACGTTCCGTATACTTTGCTACAAACTTTGATTTCGCAGCCGTGTATGCGTCCCGGTCATGCTCATATTTTTCCCACAGCTTGAATTTCAGCCTCTCGTATTCCCGCGCCGTGTCGTCGTGCAGACGAAGATAATCCCGGAAATACAGCTCGTTATTATCGCCCTCGTATCGAAGGTGCAGATGAAACACCCTCTCCGCAAAGCCTTCTTCTGTGTAGCCTTTGTTGAAGGAAAGTTTTCTCTCTCCGCGGCTCATGCAGCGATAGCCGCAGCCGAGCAGCCGCTTTTCCGGCTCCGCCAGCCCTTCCTTCTCCGTTACTTCCACCAGGATATCAATGATGGGTTTGGCCCAGATCGTCTCCACTGCAGTGCTTCCGATGTGGCTGATGCGGACGGGCCCAACATCCTCCAGTGCTTTGCCAAGCGCCCGCTTTTCCTCGCGGTACCACTCGTCCCAGCATTCCTGATGCCCCGTCAGAAATATGGGGAACAGTTCCCACAGCTCCTCGAGGCTCATTTCAGATAATTTTTTTCTCATTTTTTCCTCCTGCTCATAATCCCGGCACACAAAAGCCGTTTACGCCATATCTTTGCGTCAGCAGCAGCCGGGTTTTCCCATGCTTACACGCCGGCACTATCGTCCTCCGAACCAGGGAACCAAATATGCCGGCCGCAGTTATTTTAACAAATTCCTTCTCGCTTCGTCAATGACTCAGCGCCTTGCCCGGCTCTCCCGGCTGCACCGGTTCAGGAAAGGTCCCTTTCGGAAGAACCGGAAAGCTCCTTTGGACTGACGGCACTCCTTCTGTCCAGGGAAATACCTTGCAAACCAGGCAAAACAAACAAAAAAAGGATGCTGTTCCTCCAATCTGCCAAATTGTCGGGACGGCATCCTGTTTTCGGATATTGTTCCTTTCTTACCTGTTTTCTTTATTTGTTTTTACCTGTTTGTTTTTCCTGTTTGTTAATTTTTATTTTTCAGTTTGATTATCTATTAGTTTTATGAATTATTGTTTTTACTGCCGTTTTACTCCTGCTTTATCTTTTTATTACATACGATCTGTTTTAGCCTGCTTTTGATGTTTTCATACATAACGGCACTTCACTCTCTGCATCCTCTCCTTTATACTGTCTTTTCCGCCCCTCCTTTTTACAATTTTTCCCTGACCGAAAAGGGGAACTATTTCCCGCCGAGCTTCTCATACAGCGCCCTTGTCTCTTCGTCCTCCGGCGCACTCATGTAATAGAGTACACCATCCGAAACAAATCTTAAAAACAGGTTGTTCTGCGGGTTCAGAAAAACCTCACAATTATCCCCGTACAGAATATGCCATTTTCCCTTGTACAGATTATCCATCCCTGTCCCCGCTATTTTGGACAGCTCCGGCAGCTCCTCCACCAGCGTCAGCTCCGTAATGTCCGATACCGCAATCCGGTAATCTGTCTTCAGCTGTTCGGCCACCAGCTCATCTCCCCGGATCTCCAGACGGAGCGGCGTAAACTCAACCATAATCGTCCATAAGCACAGTATCGGAATCATCAGCAGCACAAATACCGAGAAGACCGTAAGTCCCCGCCCGACCGGTGTCGCCACATTGACCGATGTGCCGAGTCCGACCCGCGCCTCGACCATAACACGTTTGTCCGAACGGTTGTGGTAGACGCAGCCCCAGAGCCAGTTATCGTCATCGTCCTCCATCACGGAAGCGTCTGTCTGCGGTGCATAGCGCTCCTCCAGCCGGCTTAGCTTTCCTGCCATCTTTCCGGAGCCCGCTGTCAGGATAAGCGTGTAGAGCAGGCAGCCCCAGAGCAGCCAGCTTCCTCCTGCTTCCCTTGGCACAAGAAGGGCGGCAAGTGCCGTAAAAGCGGTATTGAGCCATGCGCAGAACAGCCAGTATCTGCTCCACACCTGCTTCTTGGCGCGCGCAAAATTCACATTAATACCGCTGTCCCTGCTGATCACTGCCGTTCTCTGCCGATCCATCCAAGCCGCAGCGGCAAAGAAAAGGGGCGTGCACAGCGCAAAAACAGGAATTATCCACAGCAATCCCGTATAATGCCCGTTAGTTCCGCTCCGCAGAAAGGCGAGGATAACCACGGCTGCGCTCACAATCACCGGCGGCAAAAAGCTTCCTGCTCTTACCCGCCGCACCGCTCCTGCCTGACTCAGTTCAAAATGCCGGACAAGCTCCGGTGCATGGCTGCTCTTTCCCTCATTCCTGTTCTCCGGCATACAACCAGCCTCTTTTGTACTCCCGCTCTCTGACGCACGGCTGCACTCTTCCGCATCCCTGTCCTTCGACACACAATCGCACTCTTCCGCATCCCTGTTCTCCGATACCCGGCGGCTCTCTTTCGAACTCCCGTTCTCCTGTGAATCCGCCGTTTCCTTCTGCTCCGCCCGTTCTGCAGCCGCCAGCCGCCGTTCTTTTTTCCACTTTACCAGCTCCCGGTTCGCCCGGATATACGGCAGCTCAAGAAACAGGATCGCGACCAGCATCCAGAACATCCAGATCGTAAACTGAATCGAAAAATACGGCACAAGGAAACTGATCAATGGAATGACAAGAAAAACAAAAAAGGTCATCCGCATCTGCCGGTAATATATTTTTCTTCTCTCCTCCAGCAGGGCCGCAAACTCCTCCTCCCCGTCGGCCGCTTTTGGCAGACGCACCCCGAAAACAATGCCGCTTCTGTCCTTTGCGCTGAGCTTCAGCACAAAATACATAATAAAAATCACCGGATACAAACCGATCCACATAATAATATTCAACAACATACAAAATCACACCTCCCCGTTCTCGTAGCATCGTCTGCATTCTTCCAGAAACGCGTCCTGCGACATGCCGCCAACCTTCGCCTCAGCAATAATCCTGCACAGAAGCTCCCTGCTCTCCCCGCTTAATTGGGAACTTTCCGCAAAACTTCTGCTTACCCGGGCCCCGCTGCGCCGGTCGGCAATAATATAGCCCTGCTGCTTCAGCAGCTGATACGCCCGGTTCACCGTCATGGAATTGACACCCATCTCCTCCGCCAGCCCGCGGACGGTGGGTAACTGTTCGCCGGCTTTCAGCCTGCCGTCCGATATTCCCCGGACAATCTGATCGCGTATCTGCTGATAAATCGGGATATCCGAGCCCTCCCGGATTGTAATAACCATCACGGCACCTCCCTGTATGCAGACTCCATCTCTGCTCAATGTATTGTTTGTATTATTTATCATAATACAAACAATACAAATTGTCAATCTCTAATTATTTACGAGATTATCCTTTGTTCCATTGGAATCCTCCGGCTTGATTCTTTCCGGAACACCCTGAAGCCTCCGTAAAAAACCGGTAAAAGCAGCAGCACACATCCGCCGCGATGCTCCGGGAAAGGCCGGCAAATGCAGCAGTATATATCCGCCGCGATGCTCCAGGAAGCGTTTTGTCAAGTGCTTTTTTGAGTTATTGACGGAAAACTTTTCGGCATGGTGGGAAACAGGGGCAGAAAAAGGGGCGCAAAACGCGCCTGTGGACGGTTAGAAGCCGTATTTGTGGGCAGGTAGTATAAAAACCCTTACCCTGTGGATTTCCGCGTCTGCAATGCCTTAAAAATCAAGCCTTTTCAAGCCCTATTGCGTAACACTCCATTCTGTTCTTTGGGAGAGGTCGGGGGCGCGGGGGCAGAGCCACCGCATAACCTACCGCCCGCCGCCGAAGTAGTGCAGACGGTTTTGCCGTTAGAATGGAGCAGACGAAAACGGGGCAGGATTTTTTTATCCTGTTCCCCGTTTTCGGCGGCGAAATGGCAACGGCAAAAATCCAGACGGTCAAGGGTTTAAGAGTGGAGATTTTTCACGCTCTTTGCGAAAATACTACTCGTCCCTTGACCGTCTGGATAGTCGGAACGGACGTAGAACGGAGATTGTTTTCAGCGGAGAGATGTGCTATACTTCGGTCGGCATACCAATAACAAATCGGGATCGGAGGTATATCTTTTATGGAGGATTTAGTAAATCTTGTAACTTTAGCAGACGGAAGCAAAATTATTCTACAGGATGAGGATGACATTTCATTGTCTTTAATCTCAAATGATGGGACAAAAGATATATTTCAATTCCCATATCATTCTGGTGGTTATGGTGGTGGTTCATTATTGATGTCACCGTCTGAAAGATATGTGATTTTTTCTTACTTTTCGGGTGAGAGTGAAGAAGGGTTTGTATTACTTGAAATTGTGAATAATCAGTTCAAATTTTTGTATGATTCTGATTATTTGTATGGAGAAGATGCCAACTACGGTTTTACAGACAATGAAAAAATTTTGATTCAGACTTTTCGTATAGGTTCATGGTATATAGAAGATGCGAAAACGGATGAAAGCGGGGATATGTATTACACATTTGGAGAATTAAATCTTCTTAATCTTGAAACCTTGAATCTGGATAGGCACACAATTCTCGTTTATCCCTCTGATGATTGGATAGAAGAAAAAGCAGATGTTGGTACATTTTTATTTACTGATATAGCAGATGGAATGTTGAGTATAGAAATGCCGTGGGGAAACGAAATTTTTCAGTATCCATTGCAAGAAACTCTTGTTATTAGATGCAGTAAATAATTTTATATTTATCGGGTTAATTCAAGACTTAAATCAAGCGGACAACTTCGGCGGCTTCTTCGTGAATCAACCAAAAATCCTTGCTGCCGGAGTCTTTCACATAGCCGTATGGGGCTTCGGTTGCGATTGGCTTTCCGCTCATGCCTTTGGTCTTAATGACCGTTTTCACTTTCTTGCTGGTGTCCCTTGCGTACCACTCTGACATGATATTGATGAACGGCGCAAACTCCAATGTGTCTGGCTTTTCGCTGTCTATTCCGTTGTTTACCGCGATAAAGCGCCCGTTGTTCCGTCTGAAAATCTCCATAGCGTTTCCCACCTGGAGATAGCCGCGCCCCCAATGGGTCATATCTTTCATAATGCACACGCTGACTTTGCCGTTTTCCACGTCCTCTGTCATGCGGGAGTAGGCACAACAGTCAAAAAATCTGCCGCTTTCGTCATCGTGAATGTAGTGCCGGATATCCGTTAATTTTAATTGTCTGGCATAACCTCCCAGAAATTTCTTCCGGTTCTGTATGCTGTTGCTCCCGCTGCCGTCCCTGTCCTCGTCCCCCACGGATAGGCAGGAGTAAAAGGCTGTGATTTTGCTGTAATCATTCATGTGCATATTCTCCTGCGTCAATATAGGTGTTGCTTACAGTTAAGATTATGCACTTCAGGGAAGGCTGGCAAATGCAGCAGTACACATCCCCGGCGCTTTAGGAAGGCCGGCAGCGTCTCCAGCCCCCCCGCAAATCGACGGCCGGACAGCAGAATCTTCCTTCTTCGGTGCATAAAAAAACCGTCTGTGCGGCAATGCCGTCAGACGGAAAATTTATCATCCGCTCCAGCCGGAAACCAAGTTCTTCCGGCTTAATTCATTTTATACCCCCTCCGCTGCTCTTCCATTCTGCCCGGACACCGGCAGATACCGCCGGAAAAATTCCAGAAAACCGTCTTCCACTGCCACCTGATCCAGTTCGCTCTCATCAAGATCAAAATAATATTTCCCGGTGCGGATATCGACAGAAAGACTGTCAAGCGGAAATCCTTCCCGTCGTTTTGCATGCGGAAGCGCAGTGATCCGGAACGGCTCGCTGGCCATACTCTCCTCCATCGCTTTATAGATATGCTCCCCGTCCAGCACAAGGCAGATCGCATTCCGGTAGCGCGCAGTCAGATCACCATATTTTTCTGCAAGGGAAGAATAATGCTGCAGCATCTCCTCATCCGTCAGGTATTTTCCGCCAACCGTTCTCACATGAACCCCCGGCTGCTCGTCCTCCGGCACACCTTCCAGATAGAGCCCGGAATCGCAGGAAAACACCGGCATCCCGAATGCCCTGTAATAGCCCAGCGCCTTCTTTTCCGCATTTTCCAGCGGCGTCCGTCCGTCCTCCTCAATCTGCGGAATTTCCGCTGCAATATCCTTCAGCCCGATCAGCTCGATCCCCAGCCCGGAAAGCCTTCTGCCCATCGACACAAGCTTTGCCGGATTGCCCGTTCCATACAGTATTTTCATAATCCCCTCTCTGAATTCTTTTGAAATACATCCTCGCCGCTCTCCATCCGGCGGCGCGCCTCCCGCAGGATCTCCTGACACCACTGCTGCGTTTTTCCAATATCGGAGCAGAGCGCAGCAACCACGGCATCCCCTTCCGCAATCGCCCCGCGGTACTGCTCTTCGGACAATTCGCCCGAACGGTATGCAGCGTCAAGCTCATCCCGGTCGTCAATTACAACATCCCCCTCCGGGTCAAAAACCACATCCAGATACAGATCATCAAAATAGGCGACACCGTCCGGATCACAGCCCCATCCGTCAATCACATCCACATACCAGACCGCAACCGCCTTTTCGTAGCAGATCCCCTCCACCGTCCTGGATTCGGGAAGAAATTTTGCCGTTATCACATGATGCGCACCTTCCGGAATCAGCTGCAGCCAGACCATCCCCTTCCCGCACACCGGCGTTCTTCCGGCCTTCGGCATCTCCCAGTAATAATAATCTCCCATCACCAGGTCGATTACGCTGACAAGCCCGTGAAACTGCCCGCCGTCCGGAAAAACAGCATCCATTCTCATCTGAGAGTAAGGAAACCTCTGAAAGAACCATTTTTTATCTCTGTCCAAACGCTTTTTTGTCATTGTCTTACCCCCGTGTATATTGCGGGCAAACCTGGTTCCCCTGAACCGTTCCGCACTTTCTGTAGCCAAAGGCCTGCAGACACAGGTTTTTCCCATGTACAATAATCATAGCATTTTTTTCAAATCAGAGCAAATATTTTTTATGCTGTACCGGTCAGCAAAAATATATAATCATTTCAAACATTATATAACTATATTTCCAAATTATTATTTTTGCAATTAAAATTAAAACTTAAATAAACTGTATTTTTACAAAAAACCATGGACAAATATAATGTTCTAAATTATAATTAAGTACAGACAGAAATTGCACCGAGATCTCAACATCTTATAAACTAATAAATCATATTTAAGTGACTTTGGAAGGAGTAATAAATATGTTGGGAACATTAATTGAAAAACTACGGACAGCTTACGGAATCAGACGCGAGGAACTGGCTGCAGGAATCTGTAAAATAGATATGCTGAAAAAATATGAGTCGGAGGAAAATGAGCCTGAAAAGTTGCTGGCTGATGCACTTCTGCAACGTCTCGGCGAGTCGCCGGATGAATTTTTTATCAATTTAGATGCTAGAGAATACCTGCTGTCAAAAATGCGTACATGGATTCAGATTAATTTAAGACAAGGCAGACTAGAACACGCCGAAGCCAAAATCCAAGAATATGCCGGTCAGAATGGTGCAAGATCTCCGCTTCACTGCCAGTTCCTGCAACTGATGCGTGCTGAATTGCTTCATCGTCGTCAAGCACCTGCAGCAAAACAAAAAGAAGCGATACTAACCGGACTGCGCCTAACATTAGGTTCAAAAGAAATAACTCCTGAACTGTTAAACAATAGATCATTCCACCTTTTAGAGCTTCTTTTATTAGAACGTTATGCCATTATACTTGATATAACAGGAGAATGCACATCTGCTTTAATATGGTACGAAAAGCTGATTCAATACCTTACCTATATAAAAAGAGACAGCGCTGACCTGCCAAAGCTCTATCCTCTTGCTGCATACAGGCTTGCAGTTCGCTATACAGAAGTGGAAAACTATAGTGCCGCCTCCCTTCTGATTGATCGTGCAATTGGACTGATGACATATACTCGAAATCAGAATACCCTCTTTATCATGTTAGTTGAGCTGCGTCTGAAAATATCAGAAAAACTTGGACGGTCAGAAACTTATCAGCAAAATGAACTAGAGCACATACGAAAAATAGCAGAAGAATCTAATCCTTTCTGGCATGAAAATTTTTATCCGCTGTACACCGAAAGGAACATCTGCTGTGTCAATTATCTTATTCTCGAACGCAGGCTTTTTTATGATATCCGGCGCGAGGATCTGGTAGAAGGAGTATGTGATGTTCGTACGTTGGAGCGAATTGAAAAAGGAAATTCACGACTTCAAAAACGGATCAGAAAAGGATTGCTGAAAAAGCTCGATTTATCATGGCTGAAGTACAATCCTGGATTTATAACGAATTGTATGGACGATTATTTAAAATTAAAGAAAATAAAAAGATTATATCAAATGGGCAGATACAGAGAAGCAGAATCCATACGGTTAGAGTTGACCGAAAGAATAGAGCAAAATAGACCAGAAAATAGAGCATTTTTCGTCTACTGGGAAACAATTCTCCAATTTCGGCTTGAGCATATTTCGAAAACAGAATGTCAGCATCAACTTTGGACAAAGCTCTGCAAAACAGCAGTTGCAAAGCAAGGAAAACCCCTTTTTTCCTGCCATTTGATGGAATATGAAAGAAATGCCCTTTTGACAATTCTCCATGAAAGCAACGAAGAAGAGGTGGTGAAATTACTTCCTTTACTAAAAGCCCAATATCGGTGTTGTTTTAATCTATCCTCGCAAATTACAGAACCTGATTTTTACCAGGAGCTGTTGCTTAATATAATAAAAATTTATCTGACCCAAGGTGAGCTTCTGCGTGTGGATCGCTTCATTATGCTTGGTTTTAAACAAATATGCTTTTGTTCTAAGGAGACAATATGGGATCGCCTACTATTTAGTAAATTTTGTCTTGAAGAACTAAAACTGCAGAAAAGAGACAAAATATCAAAAACAGCTTCCGAAACCTCCAGGTGGCTGAAGGCCGCCCGAACTTTTGCCGAATTAACAGGCAACAATTATATTTGTATCTTATTAGATGATTACATAAAAAATAACCAAAAAACTTCAGTCTAAAATTTTAATAATCTGATTTATTGACCTTTATGATCAAAATTCCTTTGTTTTGTTAAGTACATAAAACAGATACGGCAAACCACTCTTAAAAATGGGGAGCGGTTTGCCGTGGCAGAATATAGAAAAAAATGATATAATAAAGGTTGAAGATTCGTGGCAATATTTGGAGCTTCCGAAGTCAACCTAATTATTCTGATATAATGAGGAATATGTCAACACAGGAACTAGAAAATTCTACAAGAAAGAATGAGGTTAATCTTATGATAAAAAAATCCTATTTCTCTAAAGTCGTATGCTGTGCAGCTGCTATGACTCTCCTTTCTGGCAGCTCTATAACAAAATATCCAGCTGTCGCTGCAGAAATGAATTACAGAAATGCAGAAATTCCTCCACGGATGCAGCCAAATACAATTCTGTATTATATTAATGATAATGAATACATAATCAAGCAGGGTGGAGAACTGGTTGGCAACATCTATAATGAAAACGGACTAACACTAGAAGAACAAGCCATTGTTGACGCCAGATGGTCTGAAGTACTCGCCGAGTACGGGGATATGGATATTATCAGGATACCTAATCCGGCACCGACCACAGATATGGTGGTGTACTACGATGGAGACGGCTTTATTTCCAACATCGTAAACCCAATTGTCACTTATTATACTCCATTACCACGCGGAACTACAAAACCGAATGGAATATATACCTGGGGCGCCCATAATAATACTTTAACAATTACAGATAATCGAATCGATGGAAGAGGTCGGATTACGACCTTCAATGATACTATCGGTGAAAATGATAACATATTAGTAAAAGGGGATGTCGCTACCAAAGGTGAGTATGACAACCCTGTCTATGGACAGGGAATCGCTGTAATGATTTATGACCTGAATTTTGGATATCAAAGAACTCAGCAAATGTGGAAAAGAGACAACGGCTCTTTGCCAGATGCAATTCTTGATATCTGGAAAGACGGAGTTGAATACTGGGGATATACTTATTCAACAAGTCTTTCCTTCGATAACGGGATTTATACCTACACTCGCTAATAATCTCCATACTGCTGGGGAAGGAACAGACAGGAAAGAAAGTTGCATAGTCAGTTCAACCCACCGCAACCTCGAAGGTGATGCCAGCGCCGGAACAGAGATTCATATAAAACGCAGGTCAACACACTTGAAAACTCAGACTTAATTTATGAAATACCCTGCATTTATTTAAGGAAGTACCGAAATTTAGTCTCCAGTACTTTCTTTAATAATATAAATTCATATAAAACTATTTATGTTTAAGGAGAAATAAAATTGAAAAGAAAACATTATTTTGCTGTTTTTCTTCTGCTCATTTCTCTGCCTGCCGGCGCATGCGGCAGCCCGAAACCTGAACCGCAAGAACCAAATGCCTACCTTTCCATCACCGTCACCAGACGAAACAACGGCTTTAACGCGGAGGACGGCTTGACCTCAACCGTTTATGTCTACGATATCGCCAGGGAAGAGCTTTCTGAAGCGGGTGAATTTGTCTATACCGCTCAATATCCGCTCGGCGTGTATTCCCGCGGAGATAACGTACTCTATTACACCGCGGATGACGGGACAAGCAACGATCAGCTGTTCTGCCGTGATCTTACCGACGGCAGCACCTACCGTCTGACCAGCAACCTCTGTGCGGTCAACTATATTATCCCTGCAGAGGAACAGGTCATTGCGGTCGCAGTATCCCGGAGGGAGCGCAATCTCACTCCTTATGTGTTTGACAAAGCGACAAACGAAGTAACCCGTGTTCAGGTGTACAAGGATCTGACCATAAAGGAATACGGCTTTGAGCCGCAGACCGGGAGGCTTCTTGTCAGCGGCTTTCTGGAAGAAGAAAACCGCCGGGAAGTAACCGAATTTAATGAATATCTGGCAGAAAATGGTTTGGATCTCTGGGATGTCCCTTTCACTCCGTCAGACAGTTATATTTTCGAACTTGTAGACGGTTACAAATGCTCCGAGCAGCGTATGTTTGTCGAAGATCACGAAATCTACGGCGGCATCCTTCTGGACAGCGAGGATAGATTATTCCTTCAGCTGAGCCAGAGCGCACCCGCAGCAGAGATAGTTCCGACAACAAAGACCTATCAGTATGATATGGCAGCGGAGCAGCTGACCGAAACCGAAACCTTCGCAGAACTTCCGCTCCGCGTTTCCCGCTTTGAATATTTCAACGGCTGTTTTTACATCCTGGGGAGCGGGGCAGAGGGCTATGAGGAGGAGTACGAGCGCGGCATTTACCGTTACAATCCAGCCGATGGAGAAATAAAAGAGATTATCTGCAACGAATGGCCGGCGACATACATCAACAATTTTTCCCTCTGCTGGGATTACGGCGATACCGGACTGAACTTCACGGAGGATATGCGCTGCGAGCCGCCTCTGCCCGCGGCCGCCGGCGGCGCGGAAACGCCGGAGCTTCTGGATCAGCTTCAGGAGCTTCAGCTGGTGCTCCCTGATGAAGACGGCTTTGTCGAATGTCCGCTGATCCCGGAGCAGATGCTGCCGGAAAGCACGATATACTTTACGGATGCCGATCACTATGTTATTATCGAGGGTGGAATTTCCCTAGATACTCAGGAAAAGCTGGATACATACCGCGCTGACCGGAAGAAACTTGCACAGGATTCCATTGACCGCGGAATCCATGTTGCGCCGATGGAACGCCCCGAAGCAGGCGCCTGCATTCTGTATGCGGCGGACGGCGGCATTTCACACGTATACGAAGATATTGCAGACAAGGATTTTGCCTGGTACTTCCGGGATCAAAACTGTGAAGCGCTTGCCGCGGGGTTTTGTACCCGCTCTCCTATCGTGTATTACCGGACGGACAGCGGGGCCTGGCTGGCCTGCCGGATACCGGACTGGGACGGCTTTTCAGAGGAAGAGCTTGCGCAGATGGAGATCCTCGGCATTGAGGTCAGCCGGGGTACCGTGACAGTCACCGCATTCTGCGGAAGGGAGATTGTAAGAAGCATTGTGCCGGAACAGCCGTAAAATCAACATATCATACCGGGGTGTATCCTATTCGTCCGGTTCGGGAAAGGGATGTTTGCCGGGGAAATTCCGATCAGAACTCCGGGAAGTTCTGGAGGGGATTGGAGAGGCGATGTGAAGCGGAGCGGCCCTGTTCGTGGAATCAGTGCCATATACCGAAACCATATTTTCGGATGTGGCACTGATTTTTAAATATCATCCTAGCGGCGAAGATTCTTAACAAATTCTACCGGCGAATAGTCCTGTACAGGATTTCCTTTCAGAGAAAGATTCTGCAGCTCTGTCAATTCGCTAAGAGGACTGACGTCCATAATTAAGTTTCCCCGCAAATTCAGCGTCCTTAATCCCTTCAGGGTGTGCAGACTGCTTATATCCTCAATTCTGTTATAGTCCAGACCAAGCCGCTGCAAACGATACAATGTACTTAATTCACGGATCTCCTTAATCTGATTGTCGCTTAGATCAAGGTAAACCAAGTTTGTCATCTTCCCCAACGGAGCAGCATCCTCAATGAGATTGCTGCCTAAAGCAAGATTCTGCAGATTTACCATATCCGTTACCCATTCCGTGTCCGTTAATTGATTATGCACATAATAAAGACTCTTCAGCTCTTCAAGACAGATTATTGTATGCAAATCCCGTGCACTCTCATTCTTCATATCGGATAAATTGAGCCTGATAATATTGGGAAGTTCGGTTAATACCGAAACATCCTCCAGCGGATTCCCATGCAGATATAATTCTTCAAGCATGGTTAAATTTCTCAGCACATCAATATCACTAACCTGATTCATATTCAAATTCAGTTTGCGGAGATTTACCATACCAGCAACAGCACTGAGATCGCTGACCTGATTCCAGCTCTCCTCAGACACCGCTTCCGATTCCAAAACTATCATTTGGCCAATCCAGCCAGGCCCCAGATCCAAATCTGTGAGTTTTACAAGGTTCTTCAGAGCGCTGATGTCTCTTATTTTGTTCCTGCTTAATTTCAATACCTCAAGATTAATCAGCCTGCCGAGTGCATCCACATTCTTTATTCCCCTGCCGCTCAAATCCAGAACTTTCAGTTCAAGAACATCATCCAGCAGGATCTCCCGATCTGTAATACCAGTGATCTCACGCATTGCTGCTTCCAGATTATCGTCATCCCACACTATAACATCACTGTCCGGAGCTGCTGTCCCGGCTGGTTCCGGGGTCGCCGTCGGCATCGGTTCCGGTGCGGCGGATGGCGCAGGGGACGTTGCAGGCACAGACGGTTCCGGGGTCGGTTCTGGGTTCGGCGTGGATGTCGGCTCCGGTTTCACGGTCGGTTCCGGCGTCAGCGCAGATGTCAGCTCCGGTTTCACGGTCGGCTCCAGCGTCGGCGCAGATGTCGGCTCCGGTTCCACGGTCGGCTCCGGCGTCGGCGTGGATGTCGGCTCCGGTTTCACGGTCGGCTCCGGCGTCGGCGCAGATGTCAGCTCCGGTTTCACGGTCGGTTCCGGCGTCGGCGCAGATGTCAGCTCCGGTTTCACGGTCGGCTCCGGCGTCGGCGTGGATGTCGGTTTTTGTTCTGG
>CAJUMC010000011.1:52223-76637 GCA_910587085.1 uncultured Lachnospiraceae bacterium
GCTCCGGTTTCACGGTCGGCTCCGGCGTCGGCGTGGATGTCGGTTTTTGTTCTGGTTCCGCTGCATCCTCTTTTTCCGCTTTACTCTCTGCCTCCTCCTTCTTCTTCCGAATCTTTTTCAGTTCCTCCTCAGCCTTCCTTTTCTGGTTTTCATCTGCATTATCTCCTGCCGCAACGGCCTGCTCTGCCTCCTCCAGCACTTCTGCCGCCTTCTCCGGAGCTCCCATAGCAAGATAGACATCTGCAAGTCCGAGATATGCATCCGTACATTTCGGATCAATCTCGATCGCAGCGCGGTAAGAGGCAACCGCCTGTTCATAATCTAATTCGCTGAGATATTTATCCCCGAGATCAAGCGCATCCTCAAGCTCCTGCGCCTCGCTTTTCTTCGGCAGAGAAATTGCCACCACCGCAACAATCACCGCAGTCACAAGCACAGCCACTGCCAGTGCAAGGCCCCAGGTACGGCGCGCCGAGCGGATAGAGATAATTTCTGTTTCCTTTTCCTTTTTCATACTTTTCCCCCTGTCCTTTGTAGTTCTGCATAGATACTAAAATCAGATTGATAAATAGAACTTTTATTATTGTATTTAAATAGTTATATATATTTAATATTTATTGATCAATTAATATATTTCATTAATTTTTTATTTTAACGTCTTGTATCCCTGACCTCAATTCCCGGAAGCAGCTTTCTTACCTGTTCCAGCATTCTGCTGCCGGTATCATCCTCCGGGGCATAGTATTCCGACGGAATAATAACCGTTTTCAGCTTTTTCAGGCTTTTCAGAGGCGTCAGATCGCAGTCCGCCGGCAGCTCTAATTCCAGTATTTCAATATTCAGGGAAGAAATCGGAGAAATATCATGGCAGTCCGGAGCCAGCAAATCCAGCTTTGTCAGATTATCCAGCGCCCCGATCCCCTCAATGCTGGTAAGCGGAGTCACTTCAAACGTCTCCCGATCCCAGCATCTGCCGTGCAGCCGGAGTTCCTTCAGCGTTTTCATCCGGCAGATAACCGAAAACATCTCATCATCACAGCTGATTTCCAGATTCTCCAGTTTAAGTTCCGGCAGTATTTGATAATTGATTTCCCTAATATTACCCAGACCCATGCGGCGCAGTTCCGGCAAATCACGGAATATCTCCAGATCAACCGCTTCCACGCCGCTCAGGCCGATATAATTCAGCTTCCGCAGCCCTCCCAACGGCTTTGCGGAAACTAACTGCCGATTATCTGCAATATTTACAGCGGTCAGTTCAATCAGCATGGCAAACGGCGAGATATCCTCGATACGGTTGTACATTACATCTATCGACTTCAACGCGGACAGTCCGGAAAGCGCGGAAATATCGCTTAAACCGTCATTGACCAGCGCAAGTCTCTCCAGCCGCAGCAGGCAGTCGATAGTATCGGTATTCGCAAGCGCGGAAATATCCATGGCTTCCTGATAATTTATTTCCAGCTGCTTCAGCCCCGTAAAATGCTCCAGATCTTCCAGTGTGCGGATCTTTCCGGTTACTGACCCTTCCTGCCCGTCGCTGAGCCAGAACCAGTCGTCGGAACATGACCAGTAATACCTTTCTCCCGGTTTTCCAATTATATCCGCCCAGATATGGATTTCCTCGATTTCCTTTACATCATTATAGCGGATATCTCCCGTTGCTTTTCCAAGGTAATCGCGGATCAGACGCTCAAATTCGGCATCCTTCCACTCGATCACATAATCCTCCCGGTATTCGACCCGGCTGGCCTCCACGATTCCAAGCTTGCGCCCGATAATCTCGTTCCCCGTCTCTCGGTAAACGCGCTCCAGAAGCTCCAGTGCGCGCTCATGGAAACCTTCCGCCTCAAAGGCTTCTGCAATCGCAATATATCCCTCTGTTTTTGATTTTTCTATACCTTTTAAAATAGAATTAAAATTTTTATTTCCGATATTTTTTATCCCGTCTTTTATTAATTCTGCGGCCGCTGTATTTTTTTCCAGATGCAGGTATGCGTCCGCGCCGCCGAAATATGCCGTCATCCGATCCGGCGCCATTTCCAGCAATTCCGTAAATTCCCGGATTGCGCTGTCGTATTCAGCTGCAAACAGATGTTGTTCTGCAAGGGAAAGCCTCTGCGCCGCCGCTTCCTCCTCCTGCTGCTTCCGAAGCGCTTCCATTTCCTCCTCCTTCTGCCGTACCAGAGCTTCCAGCTCCTCCATTTTTCTGCGCAGACGTTCCAGCTCCGCCGAGACATCCTCCCCCGCCGACTGCCTGTCCGCAAGCATTTTCTCCGCCCGGGCAAGCGTTTTCTCCGCTTCTTTATAATCGCCCATCGCAAGATAACTTTCTGCAAGCCCAAAGTATGCGTCAATGCATTTCGGATCGATTTCGATTGCCAGCTGCCAGGAAGCAATCGCCTGCTCATAATTCAGCTCGCTCAGATATTTCTCACCGAACTCCAGCGCCTCTTCGAGACGCTCCGCGCTGCTTTTGTGCGGCAGAATAAGGATAAGCGCTGCTGCAAGCGCCGTTACAAGAAAAACTGCCGCCGTGGCAATGATCCATCCGCGTGGGCGAGCGGAACGGGCAGATCGGATTTTAGTGCTTTGCGGATCGTTATGCTGCTGTTCAGACATGGGAAACAGCTCCTTTCTGGGATGGTTTTCTTTAAGAATATTAAATAAATATATAAAAAATATTATTTTAATAATGATGTTTTAAAAGCTAATCGTATTTTCTGGCCTTTCAAATTGTCGGACAAATGACTAATACGCTAGCAGGATACTCCACCGGCGTCGAGTCACAGTTCTGCTATACAAGATACCGGACACGCAAATACACCCAAAATTAGTGTTCTAAAGTAAGCCACAAAGCAGGACGCACAAAATTGTAATTCATATCCACCCAATGTCCCCAGTAATCAACAGAGCCAGCCGCGATAGCCGCATTATCACTATAACTACCTGGTGATCGTAACCACCAACAGTATGCTTCACCTTCATATAACTTTCCTCCCTGTGCTTTTGCATATTCCGTTACTTGAGTAATACGCGCAGGGTCTCCCATATCCGGATCAGGATTAAAGTAAGTCGTTGCTTCTCCAATACTAAGCAGAAACACTTTATCCTTTGTATCGTTTCCACCAAATATATTCCAACTTATTGTATATCCATTATCCTTTTCTACTATATTATCCTCATTTTTGATATTCATTGTCACTATAACTTCCTGCTCTCCCTCATCGAACGCCGCTCTGCAAAATTCATTATTCAGCCAGTTTCGCAGCGTGCAGGCCTCCCAAGTGATATCCACCCGTTCTTCGTTGTACCTTTTACAGTCCAGTGCATACTTGCTCAGCAGCAGCATCTTCCCATCCTTCTTATCCAGCACCAGCCATTCGACTGGCTCCGCCCCGTTTGATGCATCATTGTCCTGCTCATACCTGCCGAAAATCACCGTATCACCAATCTCGGCTTTTTCCAATTCAACCGTTTTTCCAGAAAAACTGACTCGCTTATCGGAGGTTTTCTGTGGAACCGGGGTCGGCGTTGGTGTTCGTTCCGGGGACGCAGATGCTTCCAGTTTCCCCGCCTGTTCCGCATCGAGCCATAAGGCAGGCCGCACAACCAGCTCACGGCTTACATAACCTCCGCCGAATTCAATGCTGCCGCTGAAATCCACATAAGCAGCAAAAAAACGGTAACTGCCCGATGATCTCAGCCACCACCAGCCGTTTCCATAATATTCCTCCGTGTCATTCACCCATCCGCCCCTTGCTTCTGCATACCTTGTTAATATTGTTCTGCGTGCCGGATCAGACTCAATCAGAACTGGACTGAAATAAGAGGTTGCCTCTTCGACGCTAAGCAGAAAAATCTTATCCTCTATACCACCGTTATTCTCAGTACTATCCTCCGAAGTGCTTTCGTTCTTAATATATGTAAACTCTATGGCTTCACGCTCCACTCCGCTAAATGCTGTCCCGTAAAATTCAGTGTTCAGCCAGCTGCGCAGCGTACAAGTTTTCCATGTAACATCCTTATCTTCCGCATTATATGATTTTGCGTCCAGCGCATACTTGCTCAGCAGCAGCACCTTTCCGTCCTTTTTATCCAACACAAACCATTCAACTGGCTCCGCCCCGTTTGACAAATCATTGTCCTGCTCATACCTGCCGAAAATCACCGTATCGCCAATTTCTGCTTTATTCAGCTCCACCGTTTTTCCGGAAAAGCTGACTCTGCTTTCTTCTGTCTGTTCGGGAGTTGGAGCCGGCGTTGGCAGCGGCACCGCAGTTGGTGTCGGAGCTTGAGTCGGTTCCGGTGTCGGAGTTGGGATCGGTTCCAGCGTCGGCGTCGCCTCTGGTGCCGTGGTAGGCTCCGGCGTCGGCACAACTCTTACTCCGTCCACCATAAGCTCCTTCAGTGCGGGCAGCCCGAACAACACATCCAAGTCAACCCCTTCACTGCTGTTCACTGAAAGCTTCTCCAGAACGCTCAAGCCGGAAAGCACACTGAGATCACGGAGAGGATTTCCGTCCAAATACAGAGTTTTCAGCTCCGTTAGTGCGGCCAGCACGCGAATATCAGATATCCTGTTATTTCGAAGATCCAGTGCATTCAACTGCGGCATAGCTCTCAATGCTTCAATATTCCAGATACCCTTCCCTGAAAGATCCAATTCCGTTATTCCCTCAACATCCTTCTCTGTAATCACCCGGCCGATAATTCCCATCCTCTCACGCATTGCCTGCTCCAGAGCGGCATCCTGCCAGTTGATCACACCAAGTACTGGCGTCAGTGTAGGTTCCGGGATTTTGACTACCTCTGTTGGGGATGCCGTCGGCTCCGGTGCAACAGTCGGCAGATCTGCATCCGCCGTTCTCTTTTCCGCCTCCTCCTTCTTTTCCCGGATACGTCTCAGCTCTTCCTCCGCCTTTCTTTTCTCCTCCTCATCCGCATCGCTTCCCGCCACGACAGCCTGCTCCGCCTGCCGCAGCACCTTCACCGCTTCCTCCGACTCGCCCATTGCGAGATAGGTATCCGCAAGTCCTATATATGCGTCTGCACATTTCGGATCAATTTCAATTGCCGCCCGGTAGGAGGCAATTGCCTGCTCATAATTCAGCTCGCTTAAATATTTCTCACCGAGTTCAAGCGCCTCCGCCAACTCCTGCGCTCCGCTTCTCTTCGGCAGGGTGATGACTGCCACCGCGGCAATCACCGCGATCAGAATCGCCGCAAGAGTCAGCACCAGCCCCCGGATGCGGCGTGCGGGACGGGCGGAGACAATTCGTGTTTCCTGATCTTTTTTGTGTTTTTCCATGCTGTTTTATCCCTTCTTTATCTTTTTAATATTCTTATACTAAAAATATAAATAATTTTTATGTTAATATTTCTTTCTATATATGTATATCCTCAATGTTTCGTTTATTGAAATCACCGAATTACTCTTTTGTTCAATTAACCACAAAATAACTTCTCTGAAATCTTCATACATCATCTGAGCATACCAGTTTTTCCGCATTACCGGATAACCCGTATATGAAGCAACAATTATCATCATGATTGCTGGTATAACGACGCCAACGATAACCGCACGATTCCCGTTGCGACATAACAGTCCTTACTGTAATTTCTTCATGCAATCAGCTTTTCCCTCCGCTTTATTCCAAAAAGCCCCCTCCTTTGCGAATTTCTACTCCCCTCCCAGCTTCCTCAGCCGTTTCCTTCTCTGCCGAGGAAACACTGCAATACAGATAACCACAAGGAGCAGGCACAGACCTGCCCCGCCGATTCCTCCGTAAAACATGAGTTCTCCTGCTGTCATTTCTTCCATCCTCCTTTTCCTTTCTGCTCCCCTGCGCTACGGTTCCTCTTCCAGCCAGCCGCCTTCCAGAACCTGCTGATACGCGCTGTCCAGCAGAAGCAGCTCGGCATCCGTCCGGTTGTTCTTCAGCTGATCCGCTGCCAGCTCCTTAGCCTGCTCATAATACCCGGCAAACACACGGTAATCGCGTTTTTCACCGTCCAGCTGCTTCTGCCTGTCGATTTCCAGAAACGCCAGCCGCATCCAGGTCACATAGCGCTCCGGGTAAGCTTCCGCCATTTTCTGCCCCCATGCAGACGCCTCATCAAGCTCTCCAAGCTGCTGATTCAAAACAATCAGATTGCTGAAAGTCATATCGTTATCCCAATGGCTGTCCACGATTTGCCCAAGCACGCGGATCGCGTCGCGGAACCAGGAAGCCTGCCCGGTCTGCTCCCCGAGCAGGAGATAATCCTGCACCAGCGCTTCATAAATCAGAGGGCGGTACGCAGTCGGAAGTTCCCCGGCCGCCCTGGCCAGCCATGCGGCATCCTCCGCGAGCGCTTCCTGCGTCCCGATGCTCCGGAAGGCTTTGCTTGCCATAATATAGGCGCGCTGCTTCAGGTAATCATCCTGTGCAGCGGAAAGTACCTGAGCGAAGCAATCGACCGCCTCCCGCAGCTCGCCGGCATCCCGCGCAAGCTCTCCCTGCACCATATAAATATCCGCCTGTCCCATGCCGGCCGCAATGGCCTGCTCCAGTGTTTCCCGGGCGCTGTCCGCCCGTCCGATATACACAAGTGAAATAGCATAATCCCGGTAGACCTCCGGATTATCCGCGCGCAGCCTTATGGACTGGCCGTAATACCGGCATGCATCCGTGTAGTTTTCCTGACGGAAATAACATTCCGCCGCGAGATAATACAGATTGCCGAGTTCTGCATCATGTCCCTCAAAACGCCGGCCCAGAAAATCCTCCATATAGCGGAGCGCGGCATCATCCCCCTCTGTCCCGTGCAGGTAGCAGGCCCGGGCATAATAAGCTCTCACATCATCCGGAAACAAGGCTACCGCCTCATCATAGAGCTGGTCAAACGGTTCCGCCGCAGCATTCCCGTCCAGCATATCTTCCATCTGACCGATAAGCTGCTCATAATGCTCCTGTTTTTCCTCCGCCATTTTCTGCCGGCCGAACACTGCGCACAGCACGGAAAAGGCTAGGGCGCAGAGCAGCCCGGCAAAAATAAGATTCTGCCGCAGAATAAGTCTGCGGTAGCTGCGATCCTTTTTATGCACCTGAAGCAAAGCTTTCCGCAGCTCAGCCGCATCGGTATAGCGCCGGGCCGGCTCCGCCGCCACGGATTTGGATAGGATGGCAGCAAACCCGTCCGAAACATCCAGGGAAAGCTCCTTCCCCGGTTTCAGAAGACTTCCGGTCAGCAACGCGTACAAGGTTGCACCAAGGGAATAAATATCCGAGCTGCATTCAATTTTCTGCGAAGCAGCAGGCCGGTATACGGAAGCTTCTCTGCGGTCAGGGCCAGGATTTTCCCGCTCTAATCCAACCGTAATATCCAAATTTCCCCAATCCTCTTTCCGGCTTTCCTTCCCGGATTTTTCCGCGCCTGACGCAGCTTTTTTGTTCTGCGCATCCGCAATGCCGTTCTGTTCCGCATCGGGTATTTTGATCGAAGGCATTTCTTCCGGAAGAAGAGTCACCGTTGTCTCTTCCAGGGCGGCACACAGCAGTTCGGTCTGCTCATTTTGATCACTGCCGTTCAGTAGCATGGTTTCTCCGCCCTGCCCGGCGTCGGAGTGCAGTACGGTTTCTTCGTTCCGGTCATATTTTCTGCTCGTGCTGTCAAAATTTTCTGCTGCCCGGCTTGGTTTTCGTGCCGTCTGTCCCTGATACCGCCGCTTCATCTCCTCAAAAGCCGCGATCTGCTCCGGTGACGAGTAGCCGGGCGTATAGCCGAGCGTCTGCACACCGCCGTTCTCGAACATGCCGGAAATATTGAAATCAATCAGGAAGACCTTCTCCTCCGGCGTCAGCATAATATTGTCCGGCTTAATGTCCCCATGAACAATCGGCGGAGTTTGGGAGTGCAGATAGGCCAGTGCTTCCGAGAGCTGGCCAGCGATTTTGAGCACCTCCTCTTCCGTAAAACGGCGTCCCTCCCTGAGCAGCTGCTCCAGCGACTTGCCCGGGATATAATCCATTACTGTAAAGACGCCCTCGGGGCATTCGATAAAATCAAGCACCTGGGGCAGACAGGAGTGCCGCAGGTTTTTCAGAATATCCACTTCGGTACGTTTTTCCAGAAGGCTTGCGGAGCCTCCCTTCAGCCTTTTGAGTACCACCATTTTCTTCAGCCGCCGGTGCATGGCGCGGTAAACCACGCCGCCGCCCCCCGCACCGATCTGCTCATATATCTCATAAGTTTCCGTCAGCTCCGCCGGATAGTTCATCATTTCTTCCTCCCTGTTTTGCAGCATTTTCCCGGATGCTTTTCCCGCCTTCCTTTATTTCGGGCGGTAGCGATACCATGTCACCGTCCGGGTTTGCGTCTCGCGCACATCGCTTATTACACCAAACTCTTCCGTCGAAAACAGCTGTACGTAAAATCGGCAATCAGAAAAAACCGACAGCGCCGTACAATTGTCCAAATCCCTGCCGCACGCAGACCGCATCCTCATTAAGCTCCCGGCCGCCGATGCAGGTAATATAATCAAAAAGGTATTTTTTCATTATCTCACTCATTCCGCCGTGAAAACGGCATTTTCAAATTTTCTTCTGTTCCCGGGCAGACTCTGCACCAACTTGACTGTCGAACGCATCACAAACCCGTCGAAAGCCTCGCAGACTCCCGGCAGGCCATTATGAGCAGCCGTTCTCTAATTTCCCGGCAGTTCCCAGAGATATCCGAGAACCAGGCCGGCTGCACAGCCCGCAGCAATCGCAATCGAAAACGGAAAAGGCGTTCTTCCCCATTCCCGCCGGCGAATCCGAGATATCACGGCAGGAAGTCCTGCCGCAGCTCCGATCAGCACGGCAATCAGCAGACAGTTCAGACCCATTTTCCAGCCGGTAAAGCTTCCGACAGCGCACAGAAGCTTCGCGTCCCCCGCCCGGAAAACACGTAACTTCCAGCAGAACATCCCCGTACCCAGCATCACAAAAAAGCCGAGCAGCGCATCGGCAACATGGCGCTCCGGCAGTAACACTGCAGACGCCAGTCCGAGCACTGCCCCCGTTACGCTGACGCGGTTTTTTATCTTTTTTGTCCTCACATCCTGCCAGACTGCTGTTCCGAGAACGACAGCAAGACAGAGATACTGAAACGCCCATCCGAATTGTTTCATACGATTTTCCTTTCCATCCACCGCGGCAGAAATTCCTGCGCGCTGTACTGCAAACGGAGCCGGTGATTCCGGTTCCTCACCTTAACCGGAATCACCGGATTTGCCTGCCCTTAACTAGCCGAAAGCGCCGGGATTCCCTCCTTAAATCTTAACCGGTGCCGCCAGGATTCCTGCCCATACCTCTGCCGTGGCCGAACCCTTCCCCACTACACTTCGACCAGCACTGCCGTAAAATTATCCTCTGCCGCTCCTCTGCGAATCCGTTCGCCCGACTGCGCCAGCGCGCGCGAAAGGCTTCGTCCGAACCTGCGGTAAAGCTCCTTTGGTTCAAGATAGGCATAGTATCCGTCCGAACAGAGCAGAAGCCGCTGACCCCGGTGCAGCTGGCCCCGGAATCCCCGGATAAAAAATTCCGGTCCGGCACCCAGCGCATTTGTCAGCACATGACGCTTTTTATGCACCGCGGCCTCCTGCGGACTCATTCTTCCCGCGTCGATTTCCTGCTGGCACCATGTCTGATCCTTGGTCAGTTGATAGCAGTGCTTCCGATCCAGCAGATAAATCCTGCTGTCGCCGACCTGACGGACCACGAAATCTCCGCCCAGGATAAAAACCATCGAGAGTGTCGTCCCCATATTAGTATGCTGCTCCTCAATATATCTCCTCAGCTGCGCCTGCAGCTTTTCCAGCAGGAAGCTCAGACGATCTCCGATGCCGTCCAGCTCCGGCGCTTCGGAAAGCGTCTGTATTTCCGCCTCCCACCATTGCCGCAGGCTGTCCGTCACATAGCCGCTGGCCTGTTCGCCGTGGCTTAATCCCCCCATTCCGTCCGCCACCGCGGCAAGCAGAGCCTCGGTCTTTCCAAAGCTTCTCCGGCATACCAGCATACGGTCTTCATTCTTTTTTCTCACGTTGCCGGTATCGGTAATCATTGCGTAGCGCATGCCCAGCCCTCCGTTTGCAATAATCAGATATGAAAGGTCATGTTCTCATTCGCAAGACGCAGTTCGTCCCCGTCTTTCAGCTCCGCCTCTGTGTACGGCGCAAGCTGCTTCCCGTTGAGGTAAGTGTGATTTTTCGAGTTTTCATCCATTACATAATAGCTGCCGTTGCGGCTGCTGACAGTAATATGCGGCCTTGAAACGGTTCCCTTGCTGATTATAAAATCCGCATTGTCCCTGCCAATCGAAAACGGGAAATGCTCCATCGAAACCCGCACGCCCTGATAAAGCAGATAAGGCGCATCACCCGCCCCGATCATAACCGTACAGCTTCCGTTCTCCGCTATATTTGTGCCGAGCATCACGGTGCCGTGCCACCCGCCGGACTCAGAGCCTGCGACGCTCTGATTGTTCCCGTTCCCGGCAGCGTTGCCCATACCTCCCGCATTCTGCGGAACCTGAGGCAGCGTATTTTTATCGTCCCGGCCCGCGTTCCTCTTCGCTTTTTCCTCCGCAGACTTTTCCTTTTTGCCGAGGAGCGCTTTGAACAGACTGCTGCCCTTTTCTTTTTTCTCCTTTGATTCTTTATTTGTTTCCTTATTTGTTTCGTTCTTTTTGGTTCCGCCGCTCTGCGGTACGGCAAAGCTGGGGTTCCCCGGGATGGCAAAGCCTGCGTCCATGTTTTTCTGCGGCGCGGACTCGGCTCCCGAAGAGCCTGCTGCAGAATTCTTCCCTGCGGCACCTTCCTTTCGTGCGGTTCCGTACTGCGGCACCATTCCTCCCTGCGGGTCTGCGGCGTTCGCTTTCATTCTTTGGAAGGCTTTTTCGGAAACTGCTTCGGCCTGTGCTGTCACATCCCGCGAAGCCCCTGCAGCATAGCCTGCTTTTCCTGCGGGCACATCCCCGGAAAGTGACCCGTCATTGTGCTCAAACTGCTTGAGCAGCCCCGCAAAAGAGAAATCCTGCATATTCACATAGCGGAGAAGGTTAAGAAAAAACGGATCGCCGTCCGAGGTAAAGTATTCCGCAAACAACTTCTGGCAGAAAACACGTACTGTCTCCTCGTCTGCAATCGTGCGTTCCGACAGAGGCACATAGACAAGCCTTGCCTGGCCGTGCTCGTCCACATAAATATAATCCGTCTCCAGCAGGCACTGCATATAGGACAGAAAATATTCTCCAAGGCCCGAGAGCGCATGCAGCAATCCGCCCATAAAACGCTTTGCTTCCTCCCCGCGCAGCTGACCGCCGGCAAGCACCGCGCTGAGACGGCGCATCCCCTCAATTTCATAGTTTAAGCGGCACACTCCGTTAAACATACTTCCGCGCACCGGAAGCAGCCCCGGAATCTCATTGTTCTCCAGCATTTTCATCTGATAATGATTGATGTTTTCCTCCACCTGCGCGGACAGATAATTCCCGACTCCGGTCACTGCCGCCTTATAGGTCAATGTAATTCCCTGCATCATCCATTCCTCCATATCCGCAATTTATTATTCTTCTTTCAGCCTGTTTGACGGCTGCTCATATCAGAAGCGCGCCGAGAAGCAGAAACGGAACAAACGGCAGCTCACTCTTCGCCGTTGCCCTCCGCATCAGCAGCAGAGCCATGCTGCAGATAAATGCTGCCGTCATTCCCCGCAAAAGCATCCCGGCACACTCCCCGCCGAGATAGAGCGCACATATCAGTATCAGCTTTATATCCCCGAGCCCGATGGCATCTTTCCGGATCAGATATATCAACCCAAGTACAGCCGACAGCAGGAACACTGCAAAAAGGCTGCTGTAAAGCGCTGCCGGCTGATACCCGAACAGCCATGCTGCCGCATAGAAGCAGGCGGGCAGCAGCAGCCACAGATCCGGCAGTTCCCTGCATTTCAGATCGTAAATCGCGGTGCAGAACAGATAGGTCCATATTCCGAAATACCAGACGGCCGCGTGACCTCCGGCCGCTTCCCGGTAAAAGGCGGCACACAGAAGCAGGAGGTTTCCGCCCGCTAAAAGCAGAGCATGCCGCCTTCCCCAGAACGAAAAAATCTCCTCCCGCCGACCGAGCCGCCGTGCAAGCAGCTCCTCCGCCGCAGTGACGGTCAGAAAGACCAGTGCCGCGGGGATAATATCCGCAGAACCGAAGCTCAAACCTTTCTCCGTCATTCCCATTTCACCCCCTCGCCGGGTCCGCCCACCCACGGATGTACGCGCACCGCCTGGCGGATGCGCACCGTGTCAAAAAAGAAAAACGGCAGGGAATAATCGTAATCAACAACCAGAATAATATCCTTCGTCCCCGTCACGCCTCCGCCCGCGCTTCCCTGCGCATCGACGAACAGAGAATAATTCAGGTTGGAGATCGTGCCGTTGGAAGCCTGCATGCTGTCCAGATAGTCACCGATCATCCAGCGGACAAATTCGCCGCCCGCTTCGTTCATGGCGGAGACGAGGAGGTAATTGATAATAATCTTCGGATCGTTTTTAACCGACTCGATGGTATCCCCGAGCTCCTCCAGATGATTTGCAAACTCTCCGCCCTTTCGGATGATCGCATCGAGGGTATCAAGGGTAAACTTTTCCCCAAGATAATTTATCAGTTCCTGACTGTCCGCAATCACGGTATCTACGCCCTGCTTCAGTCCTTCTTCTGCTGCCTGTGTCTCTTTGGTTATGGTAAAGCTCTCCAGACCGACCAGCTCATCGACAACATATCCATACTGAGACAACGTCCGTCCGACATTCTGCAGGGCCTGCTGCATCACCAGATGAAAATAAAACAGCTTCATCACGCTTAAAACAAAAAATATAACCATCATAAAAACCGGGAGTATAATTGCCGCCTCCACGGTCAGCACGCCTTTTCTTCTCGTTTCTTTTAACATTTTCCTCCCTCCCGCTCAGAACAAACCGCGCTTTTTTATGTCAGTAGCTCTGTCCGCTGATCACCTTCAGCCTAAGCCGTCCGTCCCTGCGCATCGATTCCGGCACAAGGAGATCGGAGAGAAACAGATATTTTATACTGCATTCCAGATCCGCCCAGACGGCAGCCGGGGAAGTTTCCATGCGGAAACCCTTCTGCCCGCTTACCATCATATTCGCCTGTATAACGGATTGAAGCCGCTTTATTTTTACCTCACTGTTCATAAAAAACAGATAGAAATACAAATAATCCCTGTATCCCATTTTCGGAGAATGATTCTTTTCTCCCGAACCGGTATTTACTACCTGGCCGATCGGAATCACATTCTGAATATTCTTGTCAATAAAATCCCCGGTGACATCTTTCATTTTCTTTACGGTATCCCTTGTTTTCTCCATCACCTTTTCGCTTGCCCGGCTCACAGCAATAACGGCCTGATACTGCACCCCTTCAGCAAATTCGTCCACCTTGTCCTTTACCTCCTTCACGGCATCCTGAAATGAAGTATCCGCGTTTATTCTTCCGGAAAGCTTTTCCGCCTCCTGCAGCGCTTTCTGCTGCAACAGAGCGCCGTTACCGTCCAGCTCAAGCTGACCAATCCGCTCCTCCAGCTCCTTTGTCCAGCCGTTGATGGTTTCCGCCCCCTTCTCAGGCAGTCTGTTCAGCACCTCCTCCACCTTTGCCGTACCAGCCTTCACCTGCTTGTACGCATCGTAGATCATGCGGTTGGTCTGCTGTTCCAGAGACTTGGTAAGCTCAGCCGCCTTTTTTCCGGCTTTATCAATCACTTCGTTGACGGCACTCTTCGCAAGTGTTTTCGCCGCATTCTCCAGACAGAAATACCAGTCGCTTCCCTGCTTAAATATGTATACCTCGCCTGTTTTATCCGAATCAAAGATTTCTGCTCCCGGCTCGCGCATAATTACAATAACGTCAATGACCGTTTCTGCAATCGTCCACGCAATAACTATCACTGCAGCAACCAGCGGCGCCAGCCCATGTGCCCAGCTCGCCATCCTGGCTGCCTGCTTCAGTTTCGCCGTATCGGTCATCATGGATACGCCGTTAAACAGAAGCCGGGTTCCAAACAGCTTCATCCGCATTTTATCTGCACTTAATTTTCCAAAGCCGATCCCCAGGCCGTTTTCCTCCTGTGCAGCCCGGATTTCACTGCTCAGTTCCGCGCCGTTTGCCCCGGCCCCTGTGATAATATACTCTGCAGCGGCAAAGGTTGCGTTCCTGCCGAGATATTCTTTTGTAAACGGAACAGGCAGCTCCGCTTCCTTCGCAAATTCTCCGGCATTGTACCTCTGAAAGTCGGAATAATTCGGCAGCATCGACATGATATAAGCGTCGACATATAAATTATCTCTTGCATCCTCCAGCAGGTTTTCCAGCTTATTCAGCAGATTCAGACCCGTTTCCAGTATCCCGACCAGCGTTTTCAGCGTCACCTTCCCGGTCACTGACTGTCCAAGCTCGGTCTCCTCCGCTGCCTGATTTTCCGACGTATGCTGATAATTCATCTTCAAATAACTCAGATACTCCGGGTCGCGCAGCATACTCTCATTATCCAGCAAAAGCTTCTCTTTATTTTCGTCCCCGCTGCCTGTCTGCGATTCCTCCGGCTTTGAGTCCTTTTCGGAATTAATCTCCGTATTTTTCATTTCTTCCGCATCACCCTCTGCACTCCCCTCTATAACGACATCGACATCCGCGCGGTAATAGCAGGTCTGAAAGTATGATGCATAGCTGTATAATATACAGATATGGTTCTGTGCCGCCGGGAGAAGCTCCCCCACCGCCAGCGCAATAAAGTCCTTGTATTTCGTCGCATACATATCTTTTGAAGCACTTGCGCTTGTAGGTTTTAGCGATTCCGCTCTGGTAAACTTCTGCAGTCTGCCGCGGTTCATATCTTCCTTTATGGAAGCGAATTCTTCATCCTCAGAAATGCCCGAATTTATTAAATCATTCTGACTTTTCCAGGAGTTTTTATATTTCCCCACGAGATACTCCTCACGGTTAGATCTTATTCTGTCGGCTTCCATCAGTATCCATTTGGAAAGAATTTCCCTGTTATTTCCATTTTTATCAGGAAAACCAAAAGCTATATTATATAAATAAGATCTGCTGTTAAGCAAAATATCCGCATTTTTTAAAATTTCAGCAAGATTTCCCTCGGCCAGCTCGATCTCCGGCGCATATACGCTTTCCTTGTTCTGGGAACCGCCGTTTTTCGTTCGTTCTGCCTCCAGCTCAGCAATATAGCTTTCGTATAACCCGACCACCTCTGTCATACGGTCCCGCAGTCCGGTCTGTTTCTCTGAAATAGTATTGTACAGGCTTTCCGCGTTGCTCTCCATATTCTGCAGGCCGGTCTGCAAAAGATTATAAGCTTCGGAATACGCCCCGCGCAGGTTGTTCTCTATTTCCTGAACTGCACTTTCATAAACAGTTTTTTCCTCCCTGTAATTGCTGCAGTAACTACGGTACATCTCCTCACTGCTTCCCTGAACTTTTTCGTATACCTCCTCTGCCAGCTTGATTTTATCCGAAACCTCAAGCTTTCCAAAATCGATAAAAGTAAACTGATTGGTTATCCCTCCTTCCGTGCTCGAATATCTGACTCCCGTCACAATTTCCACTTCCGGATTCTTTTTCTGCTCAATCACCATGTCATCTTTCAAAGAGCCAAGAAATTGTGCAAGACTTCCAGTATGTATATCATCTTGCTCCATTTGTTCCCTGTTAAATTTCTCCGTCGCTTCATCCATGGTTTCATCAAATATTTTTAGCATTTGATTTTTGATATCGTAAGGATCTTTATTATATATATTATTTCTGTCAAACATATTTTCTGGACTCGCCACCCCGAGAGAACTCAGCGGATTTGTCGGGTTTACGGAATAATTGTATAGCTTGACTGCAAATTCATTAATCTCCTTCTGAAGATCATAAGCTTTTTCGGATAACCCCTTTTCCCCGTTTTCCGGCTCCTCGTACTTTGCTGTAATCTTTGTCTTTGTCAGCGCTTCCTCCACCCGATCCGTCATCGTCAGAAGGCTGTAAATTTTCTCTAAAAAGCCCTGCGTTTCGTCGATCAGCTGTACCGGAGCCCGGAATTTCATATATTCTATAATCTGGCTTTCCACATTTGCCGGGTCTGCCAGAGTGACATTCGTTCCGCATTCCAGATTTTCTATTTTAAAATCATACAGATTTTCCGTCCCCGCATTTACTTCCTTAACCGGTTTCCCGCTTACCTCATCAAATATATCATTCAACAGGGTTCGGTACTCCTCATCCAGTTTAATGTCCCCGGTATTTAACACTGCATCCAGATATGTATTGTACAACTCTTCAATCCTGGCTTTCATTTCTTCTTCGCTGACTGCTCCGGTTCCATCCGCACCAACATCAACGCTGAACAGTCCATACAAATCAAAAAGCAGCTGATTGTAATTTGAAAGAATGGAATCACTGGCATTATCGAGCGATGCCTCTAAATATACGGCTGCCGTGCGATATCTGGCGGCGTCTACCAGCAAACCTGTAAATACAAACGTTACCATAAAAATAATCAGCAAAAAAACACTGATGACCCCGCGCCTTTTTGACAGTCTCTGCATACCTTCTTTTCCTTCCTTCATATATAAGTTTGATATATTTCTTGTATTATATTTCTAATTTCTATTTTTATATATTATTTAAACATTTTACTTCTTTCTCTATTATTCCATGAAATTTATTTCTGTTTCTTCTTTTTGCTCCTGATTATTTCCTGAATGTAAGAAACATTTCGTACAAAATCAGCAGGTTCCGTCAGCTTGGCTTTCGCAGTAACCCTGTAGTCTTTTTTTACCGGAAATCCAATACCGTCCAAAAAAGCCATTATATTGCCGCCGTAGGTATTGTCTATAGTAACCGAAACATAACGGTTAAAAATATGTATCGCTGAATTACCTGTAATCCCCTGATCCGTTGTTGTTGCTTCTATCCCCGTCTCCAGCTTGCTGACGGCAGCCATCCGGCTGTCCAGATATTTCCGCATATTGCTCTGCTTTTTTGAACCGACAGCAAACAGCTCAGTAAAAAACCGATACGGATCATGCTCTGCATAAGTACCGCTTGTAATTACGTTTTTCCCGCTCTTTCCCTTTCCGGTCTGTTCATCCAGCTGGTTCTCTCCTGAAAAAACAGTCTCCTTCTGATCCTCATCAAATATTGTATAACTTCCGCCGATTGTGTTCCAATTCATCGCTGCCCGATTGGCAGCGCGCATCGCCTCCGCGCGGGCTGTTACATTCTGGTATTCTATAATTGCAAGACTGTACAGTAGCACCAGCACACCGATTACGACCGGCATGACAAGCGCCGCCTCCACGGTGATCACCCCCCGCCTTTGCCTGTTTATCCCGTTTCTCATATAATACTGCCCCCCCTGTATGGCCTTTCTTTCCTCCGTCCGTCCCTCTGTGTTCTGTCGGATATCTTGTTTTCTCTTCTGTCTGCCGGACGGCTGCCTGCTGTCTTCTCCTTTTCACTGCATTTACTGCTTTCTTTCACCTTGCGGAATCCGGCCGGTGCCGCCGGAGGACAGAACTCCCCTGTTCTCCGGCGGCACTGCTCCGTCCTTCCTGCCGGCAGGCTGCCGTGCAGACAAAAACCGCCCAGCCTTACGGGGTCGGCGTCGTTGTATCAGCAACATCATTAGCGGAGCCGAACAGCTTCTCGACGGTCTTCGTCACCCAATCAACAATCGCGTTCTTGAAAATAAGCGCTATAACAATCAGCACCGCAAGAATCAGCAGTATCTCCACCGTGGCGATACCGTCCTCTTCTTCCCAGAATTCCTTTAATGTATTCATTACATTTCCCCCCTTTCCCCTTTGTTATTTATAATCAACGCCCGGTTCGGCGCTAACTATCCTCATCCCCGGCTCCGACTTCCGCTTGTTTCCTCAAGCCGCCCGACATCTCAGGAACCGCACATCAGATTCACTGCCTTATCTGCAACCTGCTGCCTTTAAGTCAGCCCAAGACTCATTACCGCCGGCGCCGCGACCATGAGGATCACGGCAAGCAGCATCAGCATCATTGGGAACAGCAGCTTTGTCCCGGCCTCCTCCGCTGCAATTTTTGCTGCCGCCCGGCGGTTGTTCCAGAGTTCCCGGCTGATCTCCCTCATTGCAATCAGAACCTCCGGCCCTGCATTGTGTATATTCTGCAGGAGCGCCGACACCAGCCGCCGCACCTCCGGCATATTGCAGCGGCTGCTCAGCGAGTCCATTGCCTGCTCCGCTGTGGCACCGTTCTCCAGGAGATAAACGCTGTGTTTCAACTCATGATAAAACGGTGTTTCCTTCTCCATCTCTTTTGAAATCAGGACAATCGCCCCCTTGATGGATAATCCTGCACCAGATAGTATCAAAATTTTATTTGCAAAATCAGGCAAATCAAGTATTATCTTAGTATGCCGTTCCTTAATTTTTTTGTCTAAATCCGAAAATACTGTGTACGCGAGCAGCCCGCCGAATGCCGCAGTACCAACGGTTGCTGCAGCCCCCACCGACGCCAGCGCAAGCAGGGCAGACAAAAACAGCCCGATCAAAAAATAGCTTGCTGCCGTTGCCCAGGTTGCGCGCAGAAAAAATTCAACGTATTCCTCGTCCTTCAGCTCCCGCAGCTGCCTGCGCAGTTTCCGGTCAATATTGCTCTCGTAATTGCGCTTGATCATCTCCAGAGTTGCAAAACCGACCGGCGCCAGCGCCTTGAGCGGGTATTCTTCCTTATCCAGCGCCTCGCAGTAAGGCGTATATTTCTTTTTGCCCTTTTCGTAGAGCAGAATAAACACAGCAACAACCGCCAGCGCATAGATGGCAGCAGGGATTGATATATCAGCCATGGCTCTTTCTCCTTTTAATCATTTTTTTGAGTTCCGAAAAAGTACCCGGACAGATTTACACTGTTATATCCTATTGCTTCCTCAATGTTTACTGTCCGGACTCTTTTAAGAACTTTCTTGTGCGTTCAGCTATTTCCCTTTCCCAGGGAGTTTCCTCACTGTCAGCGTTACCTCTGTTTCAAAACAGCTTTTTATATTTCAGCTGCTTTGAAACAGCTTCGTGGTTGCTTTCTTACCTTCCTGTCACCTCTCCCAGGCTTTTCTTAAGCCTCTCGGCAGTTAAAATTCAATATCTGCTACTTTTCTTGACCACAATGTCCCGATTATGATAATCGCCAGCGAAACTGTTGCAATTACCCGGCCGATCCCACTGGTGAACATCGGCTTCATAAAATCCCCGGCCATTTTCGTCATAAAAAAGACAAGCCCGACCGGCATCACAGTCAATACCTTCTGCTCCATCCTCTGACTTGCAATCAGTGTGTCAATCTCCGTTTTGGTTTCAATTTTGTCCGCGATAATCTGCGTTGTATTGCGAATAATATCAATCAGGTTGCCGCCCGTTCGCTTTGCAATTTCAAAAATATTTCCAAAAGTCTGGATATCCTCGATGTGGCTCCGCTCCGCAAAGTCGTTTATAACCTCCTCCACCGTCCGGTTCATGGAAAGGCGGGTGACCATAAGCTCCAGCTCCTTAATCATAAACGCGTTCGGATCGCTGTACTGCTGCTGCAGATCCTGAAGAGTCACCGAAAGTGCCTTTTCCACCGAATTCCCCGCGCCGACTGCCGAGGACAGGCTGTAAAGCATGTCCTTGAACTGAAGGAGCAGGCGGTTTTTCCTCTTTTTAATAACCTTCTTTTTGTGTATTTTCGGATATTTCAGCCCGAACAGCGAAAGAAGGCCTGCCAATATTATATTCTGATAAAACACGAAACCAACCACGAACAGACAGCCCATTGCAAGCACACAGCAGAGCAGCTTTTCCGTCAATCCCATATTGTATTCGTCATAATCCACACCGCTGCCGCGTATGTTCTTCTGTTCCGCTTCGTCTGCTTCTTTTTCCGGTGTCCGGCTGCTCCAGGACTGATTTCCTGCTGCCTGCAGCTCTTCCTGCCGGGCTTCTTCCTTTTGCTTTTTTCTCACGTTATCCCTCCGTTCTGCGGGTAGGATTTTCCCCCGTTTACAACTCTCTGTACGAAATGCCAGCCGGCTGCAAAAGCTTCATCTCCACGCCGTTCAATTCAAACTTTTCCTTATGTATCATGCAGTTTTCTGTGCGCTGCAGATGCCCGATAATTTTCCCGTCCTCCATTTCCTTTTTGTCCCGGATATAGGAAAACAGCGGGTTAAGCCGGTACTTTCCGTCCTCGTAGCCGGCAACCTCCACAATGTCAAGCACCTTGCGGCTCTTATCGCTTAACCGTCCGAGATGCACTATCAAGTCAATTGCTGATCCGATCTGCTGCCGGATCGCCTCAATCGGGAAATCCACCCCCGTGAGCACCATGGTTTCCAGACGCGAAAGCATGTCCTTCGGAGAGTTTGCGTGGCCTGTTGAAAGCGAGCCGTCGTGTCCGGTATTCATCGCCTGCAGCATGTCAAGCGCCTCGGCGCCGCGCACCTCGCCAACCACAATCCGCTCCGGCCGCATACGAAGGGAAGATTTAATCAGATCGCGCATGCTGATCGCACCCTTGCCTTCCGTGTTTGCCTGCCTTGTCTCCAGCCGTACCAGATTCTGTACGCGCTGGATCTGAAGTTCCGCGGAATCCTCGATTGTAATGATGCGCTCATCTTCCGGAATAAAGTTCGAGAGGGCATTCAAAAAGGTGGTTTTGCCCGACCCGGTACCGCCGCTGACAAAAATGTTGTATTTTGCACATACGCAGCTGCGAAGGAATTCTGCAGCTTCATTGCTGATCGCACCCCAGGAAATCAGATCCTCAAAATTGATAACTTTCTCTGGAAATTTACGGATTGTAACTGTCGCCCCGTTCAGCGCGATCGGCGGAAGTACAATATTGACGCGTGAGCCTTCCTCCAGCCTTGCGTCGCAGATCGGATTCAGACTGTCGACCGTGCGGTTTACTTTGCCGACCATCTTCTGAATAATATCCTCCAGCTGCTTTTCGTCTTCAAAGGTTTCCGGCCGCCGGTAAAGCTTTCCGCCCTTTTCAATAAAGATGCATTTCGGCCCGTTGATCATGATCTCGGTAATTTCCCTGTCGTTAATAAGCGGCTGCAGTACGCCGTAATGCCGGATATTGTCCAGCACAGCGCTGACCGCTGCTACACGCTCTGCAACAGTAATATATTCGCCGTTCAGCTGCTGGTCGAGCAGCTGCGATGCTCTCGCCCGGATAGCCTCGTCTGTGACATTTTTTTCCAGTTCCAGGCTTGCGGATACCTTTAAAGTCAGATCTCCAAGCATCTTTGATGATATATCCATTGTTTTCCCCCTGTTCTTCTGGCTGCCGGTGCAAAACGCTCCGGCCAGTTTCTTTCTGTAACACTGCCCCGGCCTGAACTGCAATCACTCCTCCTGCAGAATTGCCAGGCAGCCGTTTACAAAATCCGGATTAACCTCCAGAACAGTGGAAATCAGTCCAGCCGTGCTCAAGGTACTCGATCGCGGAAAAGCAGCCGTGACACCCGCCGCGGAACTCTGGCTGGCACAGGAATTGCGCACAAAGCAGCTTTTTGGGAGCAACCGGGTCAGGGAAGGATCCTGCTTGACCCTCTCCTCCTTCTTTCTGCCGCACGGGGTATCGCTGAATACCCATACAATTCGGCTGCACCCGAGAAGCAGTTCGTCCGAAAACCGGCTCAGCCCGCTCGGCAGATCAATAATCACCTGCTCAATCCCGAGCTGGTACATCAGGCTGCAGAACTCGTTCACAAGCTGCGAATCCATATCACGGTAATTGCCGCAGGTCTGCACGGAAGGCATGACATAGACTCCGTCTGCATTGACGCGGAGCGTATCGTACAGAAGGCTGCGGATATCGCTGCCGTTCTGCCGTTCAAACATCAGTTCTTCCATCGTGTGCGGAAATTCCAGCTGGTACAGATTATCCGTTACCGGCAGCAGCTCCAGATTCCAGTATGCGGTCTTTGTCCGTTTTGCCGCCTGTACCGCCGTGAGATAGCTGACCGTGGTTTTGCCGGAGCCACCCTCAGTCGAATATACGGCGAGCAGCCTTCCCCCCGAGGTTTTCTCCTGTTTTCCGTCGGCACACACACTGACAATCCGGTTGAAATCCTCCAGCAAAACGGAAGCTCTCTGGTAAATATTCAGACTTCCTGCGCCGTTTTCTTTCGGCATATAAGTCGTCATACCGAGCCGGATATACGAACGCCCGGCCGCACAGTCCTCCAGGAAGCCTTCCTCGGAAAGCACAAGATCCGTCCTGCCCGCCGCGAGTGCCTGACGGGCGGCATCCTCAGAGGTGAAGCAGAACAGCTCAATATCCGGTCGCTTTCTGGTAAGAAATGCTGTAAAAACATTAACAAAATATTCGTCGGTGTGGAACACAGTAATCTTCATGGTTGGATTCCTCCTTTACTTTTTCTTCAACGGATTGGAGCCGGAGCTTCGCTCAGCAAATATGCGTCAAATCAAAGCCCGGCTTCCTCTTTTGATCCACTTTACTCCTCTGTATCGAGCCAGAAAGCAGGCCGGATTCCGAAGTTGATGGGATCTGTCCCCTGAAGCCACCCGCTGCCGCAACCGTCTACCGGATACCCGCCATCCGTAAATAATCCGGTATTCAGAACTGCCATAGCCATATTACTGTTCAACCCCGGCGATCTTAACCACCACCATGCGTTTCCGTAAGTCTCTTCGTTCCAATCGCACCAGTATATCCCCTGCGCTTTTGCATAATCTGTCACCTGCGCTCTGCGCGCCGGGTCCCACTCCCGCGGATCAGAACTGAAATAGTTTAATACTTCCTCTTTGCTTAATAAGAAAATTTTATCCTCTGTATTATTGCCGCCGCTCGTGCCATATTCCGAATTATCCGCGTTACTCAGCTGTGTTACCGCAATATAGCTGCGTTCCCTTTCATGGAAGGCTGTTTTTAAAAATTCATCATTCAGCCAGCTTCGAAGCGTACAGTTCTCCCATGTAATATCCACCCATTCCTCATTGTATTGCCTGCAATCCAAGGCGTATTTGCTTAACAGAAGAACCTTCCCGTGTTTCTGATCAAGCACAACCCATTCAATCGGCTCCGAACCGTTTGAGATAATATTATCCTGCTCGTACATGCCGAAGGTTACAATATCGCCGATCTGCGCATTGCTGATATCCCGGACAGATAAGAGAGTCGCTTCCACTGTCGGAGTCGGTTCTGGCGTCGGGGTCGGAACCGGAGTTGAAGTCGGCTCCGGCGTCGGGGTCGGAACCGGAGTTGAAGTCGGCTCTGGGGTCGGGGTTGGAACTGGAGTTGAAGTCGGTTCTGGCGTTGGTTCCGGCGTTGGAACCTGGGCCGCAGTCGGCTCCGGTGTCGGAGTTGGTTCCGGGGTTGAAGTCGGTTCCGGCGTCGGGGTTGGTTCCGGGGTTGAAGTCGGTTCCGGCGTCGGAGTTGGTTCCGGGGTTGAAGTCGGTTTCGGCGTCGGGGTTGGTTCCGGGGTGGATGTCGGTTCCGGCGTCGGGATCGGTTCCGGCGTTGGCTCTGCTTCCGGGGTGGATGTCGGTTGAGCCGCCTCCTTTGCTTTTTTCTCTGCCTCTTCCTTCTTTTCGCGGATGCGTTTCAGCGCCGTTTCAGCTATCCTCTTTTCTTCTTCATCCGCACCGATGCCTGGTGCAACGGCCTGCTCGGCCTGCTCCAACACTCTGTTCGCTTCCTCAGGATCTCCCATTGCAAGATAGGTATCTGCAAGACCTATATATGCATCCGCACATTTCGGATCAATCTCGATCGCCGCCCGATAGGAAGCGACGGCTTGCTCGTAATTCAGCTCACTCAGGTATTTGTCACCGAGATCAAGCGCCTCCGCAAGCTCCTTCGCCTGACTTTTCTTCGGCAAAGTAATAACAGCCACCGCAACAATCACCGCAATCAGGAGCGCTCCTGCAGCCAGTATCAGCCCCCGTGTACGCCGTGCGGAACGGCTGGAGATAATTTGTGTTTCCTGTTCTTTCTTCTGCTTTTTCATATTTCCTCACATTCTACCCTGTCAGGTAATCTTCTATCTCTCACTGCAGCGATCGCGCAGCCTTCAAAGTTTCCGTTCCATGCATCCCGGATGTTTTCCTCCCTTCTTATCTGCTTATCGAAAACATTTTCGAGTGCAAAACAAAAAGACTGCCCGGCAGAGAACAGCGAACCTCCTGAATTCAGAAAGCTCGCTGTTCTCTGCCAAACAGTCTTTTTATTTCCATGCTCAATAAATAAATGCACTCGCCCAGAACAAAACAATCCGCAGTCAGTGTCTGTCTGTCTGTCTGTCTGTCTGTCTGTCTGTCTGTCTGTCTGTCTGTCTG
>CAJUMC010000012.1 GCA_910587085.1 uncultured Lachnospiraceae bacterium
TTTACTGGTGTTACAGCGATTTTATTTTCTCCGAACTGTCAAAGATGGGATTATAGCATTGCGCAAGAAATAAATCAAGTGATTTCCGGTATTTTTTCGACCTGTTTCTGCACAGTGCAAATGTGCAGACAAAAGCGGCACCGGAAAAAACATCTATGCACCAACAATTGTCCCGCCGTTTGGATGGAGCACCTGACCTGTCATATAGCAGGACTCATCCGACGCAAGAAATACATAGCAGGGAGAAACTTCACAGGGCTGACCGGCTCTGCCCATCGGTACGGGAGAAGTCTTCTTACCGAATGAAGCGACTTCCTCCTCGGAAAAGGATGCCGGAATCAAAGGCGTCCATATCGGTCCTGGTGCAACCCCGTTCACACGGATTCCTTTTTCCGCGAGCGACAGGGAAAGCGATCTTGTCAGGGATACGATTGCTCCCTTGGCTGCGCTGTAATCAATCAGCTCCTTATTTCCCTGATAGGCGGTTACGGAAGTCGTGTTGATAATGCTCCCGCCTCTTTTCATGTACGGCAGCGCATACTGAATCAGATAAATAAATGAAAATACATTATTCCGGAAGGTAAGCTCCAGCTGTTCATGAGATATATCCAGAATACTCCGCTGAACAAACTGAACCGCGTGATTGTTTACCAGGATATCCAGCTTCCCGAAGCATTCGATCGTCCTGTCCACACAGTGCTTTGCAAAGCAGGGCTCCTTCAGATCCCCGCATAAAAGCAGACACCTGCCTCCCAGCTCTCCGATCCTTGCGGCTGTCTTATCCGCATCCTCCTTTTCGTCGTAATACACGATTGCGACCGAAGCCCCTTCCTTCACAAAATCATACGCGGTTGCACGTCCTATCCCGCTGTCACCGCCTGTAATCAGCGCCGTTTTATTTTCAAGTCTCCGGCCCGGTCTTCGGCATTCCGATTCCGGAAGGGGAACCATTCTATATTCCAGTCCCGGCTGTCTGTCCTGGTGCTGCGGGGGAAAAGCAGAGGTACTTCTGCTGCATTCCGCTGCGCAGCCGCATTTGCTGTTCTGATTCATATATCACAAAATTCCTGTCGGTGATTACTGTATTATATGTGCGCCACGCAGATCTGCGACTGCGCAAACGGTGCCGCTTTGACACTGTCCGGCAGGAATCCGGCTCACCGAAGTGCGCTTTCCATCAGAAACAGCAGCTCCAGCGCGCTCCGGAAGCTTTTTTCGCAGTTTCCGTCAAGCCAGTACACATTCCCCTGCCAGGTGGCATTTTTCCGGAAAATTACTTTTACATGAAAGGTCGCCCGCTTTCCTCTTCCCTCCTGCGGAAAGGGCGTAGCCAGCACGGCCTGGCTGATCTCCGCCTCCCCGGGATCATCGGAAAAGCTCCTTGTCTTTGTTGTTTTCTGAGGATATTCATAGCTGTCATACAGACTGTCCAGCTTTTTTACAAGCTGGAGCACATTCTCAAAAATGATCGGCTCAGAATAATAATTGCTGTAGAGCCTGCCTTTCAGCTCACCCGCATTGTACTCGTCCACACAGATCCGGCTCGAACACATTTCGTTCAGTAATCTGCCCTCCATTCCCTTCGGCATACGGCTTCCCCTCCTTCTTGCTACCGGCCTGACCTTTGGCATTTTTTGGGAATCTTGCAGCATTTGCCAGTTCCGGTTTTCTGCTCCTTGAAGCTTATATCCATCTGTCTAAAAGGCATTTCTGTAGTTCCCGTTTCGTTTCTCTGCTCCGCGCATTCTTACATTTCTTCCGCTTTGCAGCGGATTCCTCCGGTTCAGCGTTCCGTCAGGTATTTTTCCAGGCCTGCCGCAATACCGCTTACGATTTTGTCCTGATACTCCTCCGTTGCCATCCGCAGATCCTCTGTCTTATTTGTCATATAGCCCATCTCGACGATGGTGACCGGCACCTGACACCAGTTGATTCCGCTCATTGTATCCGTCTCCCAGACTCCGCGGCTCTTTGCCCCGGTTTCCTCCAGCATGCCGTCCAGGATACAGTCCGAAAGCCTGCGGCTTTCTTCGTACAGATCTCCACAGTAACGGTTGCCTTCCGTCTGGCATATAGTCATCATGCCCTGCACCTCCGTGTTTTCCGAACCGTTGGCATGCACACGGACAAAGGCATCCGCCCCGATTTTGTTTGCAATCTCCGCCCGCTCGGCATTGCTGATATCAATCGAATTTGTCTCGCGGATCATCACCACATTATAGCCTTTCTCGATCAGAACGTCCCGGAGCTTCTGCGCTACTGCAAGATTTAGCTCATATTCCGGTACGCCGGAAAAGCGTCCCTGCGTCCCCGAAGACACCTTTGCCTTGTTCTCAGACGCCCCCGGTCCTACAGGCTCCTTATCATAATTTCCCTTCTCCTGATGCCCCGCGTCAATCACGATCCATGCGGCGGAAGCATTCGTCTCGTAGAAGATCCCGTCTTTTCCGCCGACGGAAGGCTCCTTCTCTTCGTCGGCAGGCTTTGCGGAAGGCGGCGCCTGCTTTTCTTCCAGATATTCCGCAAACATATAAGCTGTTCTTCCCTCGTACTCAACCTGGTACCATTCACCGATGCTGCCGGTACAGATCACCTCTATGTCCGGCTGAAGAAGCGTCAGCACATCGCCTTCCAGAGACGGAAGCGTTCTGACGTTGACGCGCGCTGTCGTCACCAGGGTTCTCGGCTCCCATTCCTCCACCTCGGACGGATCAAAAGCGAAGTCAGCAGGAGGAAGCGGTACCTGCAGTTCTCCCGGATTTTTTGAACCGGTACCATCCGGAGTTCCCGCAAAATCAGCGCCTTCCGGATTCCCCGGCTCATCAGCACTGTCCGGCTCTCCATCCGGTCCAGCATTACCCGGATTGTCTGACTCTCCTGTGCTGTTCTGATCTTTATCAGAACCAACATTATCTGGAATTTCTGACTCTGTCCTGCTGTTCTGATCCTCATCATAATCAGCATTTCCTGGCTCTCCTGCACCGTTCTGATTTGCATCTGGTTCGTCATTTGCAGGATTCCTTGATTCTGCTGTGCTGTTTTTGTCTTTTTCAGTATTAATATTTTTAGTATTCCCAATCTCTTCTGTATTATTTTCACCCGGCCGGCTCGTGTCTCCCGTCTCCTGCCCGGCCGGCACCGGCGCCGCATCCCCGTCTTCTTTTCCACATCCCGCGCAGAGGCAGAGAGATGCAAGCAGCAAAACTTTTATTCCTTTCAATGTTCTCATCTTTCCTCTTCTTCCGCCGCACATGCGGCAATTTAATGAAACAAGCCTGTACCGGCAGGATACACAAAGTCCAGATACGAAAATTAATTCTCAACCCTTTTCCCGCCTTTACTGCAAGGCCGTCCCGCCATATCTTCTTCACTGATAAATCTGAATTTTTCCTTTATTTTTCATTTTTATTGGTTTTCCTGCCGGAACAGCAAACCGCTCAGGCTCCGGTAAATCAAATGACCAAATACAAAAAAGCACCTGCAAACAGATCCCCGGAAAGCCGGAAACCGGTCTGCAAGTGTCAAAATTATACCTGATTCAACAATTATTGTCAAGCCGGCAAGCGGCCTGTCCGTTTTATTTTACATGAAGCAGATAAAAATCGTCCGAAAACAGCGCTTCCCCGCCTGCGAGTGGCTCAAATACCTCCCTGCACCACCGTTTCAGGCGGGCAGGAAACCATTCCTCCCCCGGCCAGCGGCCGCAGTGCATAAGTATGCCAAGCAGAATATTCAGCGCAAAACAGCAGTCAATCATGCCCATGCAGATATTTCCTCCGGCTGATACATATCCCGCCGCTGCTGCACGCCGGCTCTCCAGTCCGCTGAGGCTGCAGAACAGAGACGACAGATCCATCATCGGATGGCAGTAGCCGAACAGGGAAAAATCAATCGGTACCAGCCCGTTATCGGTAATCAGGATATTCGACAGGGAGAGGTCGCTATGCGTTAAGATCATATCATTCTCCGCTTCGCGCAGCTTTTCTGCTATATAATCCAGTGCATCGCCCATATTACGGGCACAGGCCGCATCCCAGGCTCCCTCCTCTTTTCTTTGCTCCAGCTTCCGTTTCAGCCGGCAGCACAGATCACTGTCGTATTTCAGCACGGGAATTTTCGGACTCAGGCACGCCAGCTTGTGCAGCCGGCCGGTCAGCTCTCCCATCTGAAAACACAGCTCGGAATCCACCGCGTCCCTTTCCGGAATTCTGCCGGGCAGCCAGGTAAGCAAAGTGGCGGCCGTACCGTCGGAAAGTAAGGTCACAAACCTGCCTTCCCTGTCCGTACAGGGTTTTTGCACCGGCATTCCGTATTGCAGAAGCGCTTCCGCAAGATAATCCGGCATCATTCTCTTCCCCTTTTCCGATGCATTATATCAGCGTCTTTTTCTTTATGCTCTCCATCAAAAACCTCTTGAAACCCTTTTCAGCGGAGCCGCCAGGAGCCGCGCCTGCCGAGGTAAATACCATTTCGGCTCCCTCTTCCCTGAGGTACGGCTTCCACTCCGGCATAGCCGAACCGTCAGCATCGGCTCCGTTCGGATCACCGCTCCGGATAAAATTGCAGAAATAGTTGCACATCTGCCGCGCCAGATCATAGTGCCTGCCGACAAACGGCCTCCAGCATTTTGCAAGCGTCTCGAAGAAAAACCAGAGATCGACGGAGTGAAAGGTTCCCGGATTATCCCAGCCGGGGATATCCGGTGCAAACCTGTAATAATAACAGTTCTGTGCTCCTCCGGTTTCACGAACCTGCTCAAACAGCGTCTTGACCGTGCATTCAATGCCACTGACCGGCGCGTAATTCCCCTCTCCGTGCATCTCCCACGCTTCCCGGAAGCTTAAGAATTCCTCCGCCCTGTCTCCGAACAGCTCCGACGCAGCTGCGCGGTACGCCTCCTCCGAAGCAGCGGAAATCACATTCGGAAATTCGTCCGCCGTATTGCCCGCCATAATCGGGACCTGCGCATGCCGGTTCTCCAGAAAAAGCCGGATGGTATCTCCGATGCAGAATTTATTGTCGATAACGGTCGCCATCATCGGATGGCACCGCACATATTCTGCATACCTGTCGCGGATATATACTGCGTCCAGCTGCCGCGCTTCGGAAAGCGACGGCGTGCCGAGGTATTTCAAAAAACTTTCGCCGTTCGTCTCGGCCTCGGAGAGCGTCTTGGAAATCAGAAACGGGTCATCCCGGTACGGGCTGCGGATCATGCCGCTCATCACAACAGCCCGCTGAAACAGCCCGATGCTTCCGGGGGAGGTCAGCTGCGCCACAACGCTTCCTCCGCCCGCCGACTGCCCCGCAATCGTGATATTCTCCGGATCGCCGCCGAATTCCGCAATATTGCGGATCACCCATTCCAGACCGGCACGCTGATCCAGATTTCCGAAATTGGCCGGCGCATCCGGCTGTTCCTTCGTCAGTTCCGGATGCGCCAAAAAACCGAACACATTCAGCCGGTAATTAACCGTAACCACCACCACACCGCGCCTCGCAAGCCTCTCGCCGTCAAATTCCATCTCTGCCGTATAGCCCCACTGCAGGCCGCCTCCGAAAAACCACACGAGCACCGGCTGCTTCTCCCCCGCTTTCCTTGCTCCGGTCCACACGTTCAGATACAGACAGTCCTCGCTCATCGGAATTTCCGGATCAACATGCCACTCGCGGCAATAGATATTATCCCCGAGCCCCGGCGTATCCTGCACGGAGATCGGCCCGAAGCGGTATGCTTTGCGCACGCCGCTCCAGTTCTCACAGAGCTGCGGCGCGCGCCAGCGGTTTTCCCCTACCGGAGGAGCCGCGAACGGAATCCCCCGGAACGCCGTAATTCTCGGGTCCGCTGCCGGAAGCCCTCTCACAAGACCGTTTTCTGTTTTTGCTGTTCGAATCATTCCTCTTTCTCCTCTGTTTTCCGGCCCCGGCCGATATTACGGGGATGCTGCGTTTTACCGGCGCGGGGGTTCTCTGCACAAATCCTCCGTTCCGCCGGATCATACCTTAAAAATACGGATATTCTTGTCAATTATGTCGGAAAGTGTAGCGAGCTGTTCTGCCGCCTGTGCCACATCCTTCACCATCTCGTGAACCATCTCAATGGAGGCCAGCGACTCCTCTGTTCCAGCCGCGTTCTCCTGCGCGATGGCAGTAAGGCTCTGAACAATATCGATAACCTCAGCCCGCTCCGAATCCGTACTGCTGATGGAGCGGCCGATCCCGGAAATTCCATGCTGCGTAACCTCAATATCGTGATTCACCTGGTTGAATTTCTCTTCGGTTTCCGTCAGATGTTCGTTCTGCTCCACCATAATCTGCTTCACATCGTTCATCACCGTTACAGCAGCGGAGGAATCCTCAAGCAGTGCAACAACCACATCGTCGATATACTGTGCAGAGCTGTTTGACTGCTCGGCAAGCTTCTTGATCTGATCGGCCACGACGGCGAAGCCTCTGCCCTGATCCCCGGCGCGCGCCGCCTCGATGGATGCATTCAGAGAAAGCAGATTCGTCTCCTCGGCAATGCTTGTGATAAGCTCCGCGGCATCCTTGATCTTCATTACGGACTCGTTTGTGGAAAGTGTCTGTCGGTTGATCTTTTCAATTGCCTCCTTTGCCCGGCGATTAATATCCACCAGCGCCTGTAGCGTTCCGAGCGCCTGATTGCTGGATATACTGATCCGGGAAGCAACGGCATCCAGCTGCTGGGATCTCTCCCTTGCATCCGTAATCTGTTCTCCGATGCACACAACACTCTCCGAAGCCTTCTCCGTCTCGGTCGCCTGACTTGCCGCTCCGGAAGCAATCTCCTGAACCGCGCTCTCCACGTTTCGGATTGCACTGGAGGTCGAATTGGAGTTGTCGCTCATCAGCCGGGAAGTTTTCTGCAGCTCATCGCTCTGTTCCCGCAGTTCAATCAGCACCCTGTGGATCGAATCCACAAGCGCTTTGGTCGCCCCGGCAATCATGCCGACTTCGTCCTTCCGGCCCAGAAAATCCTCCAGCTTTTCCTTCTTTGTAAAATCAAGCTTTCCAAGCTCCTGAATAATCGCAGCTTCCCGGCGGATATCCTTTGCCTGTGCAGCCACGCACACCCATATCGCGGCGGCTATCACAGCAAGAACGACCGCGCAGAGCAGAATAAGAATTGTCATCAGCCGGCTGACCGGCGCAAACACGTCGGAACGATCGGTAAGTACTGCGAACACCCAATCCCGATCCGCCATGTAGTTCATCACGGAAATAACGCGCGGCCCGCCGTCTGCCTCGTCAAACTCGTAGGAAGAGGCCCGCCCCGCCCCCTTTGCCTGCTGCAGCATCCGCAGATGTTCCTCATTCTCGATATCAGTACCGATCAGCTCATCCTCCGGGCAGAAAATATATTTTCCCGTCGCGGCATCGAGAAGCATATACCGGCGGCTTGACGCTTCGCCGTAAAGCTCGTTCAGCTTGTCGCGCAGACCCGATGCGTAGATCGCCGCCCCCACGTAACCCGCCGGGCTGCCGCCGCTGCCTGCCACCGGGTAATACATGGAAATCACCTGCAGTCCCGTTGACTTGGAAGCCATAATTCCAGTGTTGTACATTCCTCTGGAAAGTTCTCCCTGCAGCTGTGCAAGGCTATCGCCCTGGCGCAGCTGCACACCGATCACGCCCTGCACGCGGGAAGCCAGAACTGTCGAATCCCAGGCAGAGGCATAAATATTCTCCAGATTATCCCCCACGCCGGCGTATTTTTCCGTATATTCCTGCAGCTCGCGGCGTACCTTCTCGTCCTCCGGAGCTGCAAACGCCCGCAGAAGCTCCGGCGCCTGCGCATAATTGATCAGATAGGCCTCTGCCTTGTCCACATAGTCCTTCACAAGCTCCGTCTGCATTTCCACGGAATCGCCCATCTGCTGCAGAATGGAATCCTGCATAACCTTTCTCATCTGCAGATTAATGCCGAAACACAGGCCTGTCAGCCCAAGCGCCAGAATTGTAATCGATAAAATATTGATCTTAAAAGCAAGCCTCACGTTTTTCATCTGCTTCCTCCATTCCGCGGAAATCCGCTCTCAGTTTTTTATAACCTCGCTATTCGCCGCAGTGCAACGTAAACGACCGGAGACTGGCGTTCCCAGGCCCCCGGTATGTAATGTAAATCGCCTGCTTCCCGTCCGGCAGGGAAAGCTCCGCTGAATAATCCTCCCAAACATTCGAATACTGCACCGGAATCCGCGCGAGCACCTCCCCGTCCCAGCGGTTCCGGATCTCAAAGGCGCCGTTCGCGTAGCCGCGCGCACTGACGGTGATTTTACGCACGGACCGGCAGTCAAAATATTTAAAGCCCGCCGACGCCGAATCGGTAATATTGGCAATATAACCATTCTCCTCGTCGCCGTCCCTGCCGTCCTGCATGATTTTTGGGAAGCGGTCGCCGCCGACATAGACGGACGGCTCCTTCGTAAACAGACTGCAGGCCAGATAAGCCGGATATTCTCCCTTTCCCGGGAGCGGACCGCCGTTGAGCCCGCAGGAGGTCAGCTCTGCCTGCGGGATGCTGCCGTCCGCCGCAAAGCAGATTTCTTCCGCGCAGCCCTGCCGGCTGTACCAGGTGCCGTTTGTGTGACGATGATAGAAAATATACCATTTACCGGCAATTTCCACAATGCTGCCATGGTTGTTTGCGCCGTAGGCCATCGGCAGATCCGCCGGCTTGTAGCTGTCAATATGGAGGTCGCAGTTGCTTACCAGAACCCCGCCGTAACGGAATTTCCCAAGCGGACTGTCCGACGTCGCATAACAGAGCTCGTGCATCACCTCCGAGGAATAAACGAAATAATAGGTGTCTCCCCGTTTCCGGATCGAAGATGCCTCAAAGAAGGCATGCCCTTCAAAGCCCGTGCCCGCGCTGTATTCCGAGCCGGGAACGACAAGCGCCGGCGCCTCCTTGATCGTGAGCATATCCGGCTCGAGCACCGTAACCATCGCCCCGGTTCGGGAGCGGTCTCCCCGCCCGCAGAAGCCCGTATACAGATAGGTAAGACCGTTCTCCGTAAGCACGCCCGGATCAAACTGCGGCTCATCTCCTGCTCTTTCGCCGAGCCTTGTCCCGTCCGGATAATGCACATAGCCGAGAAAGCGGTAGCGCCCTGCCGGCGTATCACTCACCGCCACGGATACCACGGAAACATGATCAAGCACATAGTAAAGATAGTATTTTCCGTCCGGTCCGACCGTAACATCCGGCGCATACAGGCACATTTTTCCGTCTCTGTTCAGCGGATCCTCCGTCTTCGGATAGATAACGCCCTCATAGCGCCAGTTTCCCAGATCATCCTCCGGCGCGGACCAGCAGACATAATCTCCCAGGCAGAACACATGCCCGTTGTAATAGTCGTGAGAGCCGTACACGTAGACCCTGCCGTCAAAAACGTACGGCTCCGCGTCCGGTATGTACTCCCAGGAAGGTAAATAAGGATTGAACGCACATTTCTTCATCAACTGTACTCCTTTCCCTTATGGCGCAGGAAGCTGCCCGGCACTGCTCCGCTTTGCGGTCAGAAACCGCCGCTCCGGCTTATCCTCCGGAGCCTGTAAACGCCTGCGCCATAACAAAATAAAAAGTCCGAACGAAACGTTCCGGCTTTTTTCCTTTGAGGTTGTTCAAAATGACAAAAACTCATGGCTGTTACCATGATATATTTATAAGTTTACACCAAGTTGCTTTCCAAAGAAAAAGCAAATATTACTTTCTTTCCTTCATTTCTTGCTTTATTTCCTTTTTTCTACAAACACATATTTATCTTATCCTGAAACTTCTGCCTTGGAAACTAAAAATCCGCCGCATTTTATGTTTTTTTGCAGGTATGCAGTCGTTGACATCCGCCTCAAAACACAATATAATTGTATTATCGAACAGATTTTCTTAAAGTGATCGGCTCTGCCGCGGCGCCGCGGACAGAATTCGGCGCTGTGCCGGGTATTTTCGGAAAGGATGCGCGTCATGAAGAACAGAATTCAGATAAGAATGCTCGGAGAATTTTCGCTTGCCTGCGGCGATTGCATTGTCTCCGATAAGGATAACCGCTCGAAAAAGGTTTGGACGCTTCTGGAATACCTGATCGCGTTTCACACGGCTGAAATTTCCCGTGAAACACTGCTCGGGCTGCTCTGGCCGTGCGCGGAGGGCGGCATCGACTCGGAAAATGCCCTGAAAACGCTCCTGCACCGCGCCCGCGCCGTTCTCGATTCGCTCGGCGGCGCACCTCAGAAGCTGATCCTGCACCGCCGCGGCGCGTTTCAATGGAACAATTCCGCCGATTTTGAGCTGGATCTTGATCTGTTTCACCATGCCTGCTCCTCGGCCTCCGATCCGGAGCTTTCCGACGAAGAACAGCTTGAATTCTGTGTCAGCGCGTTCCGCCTGTACCGCGGACGCTTTCTCCCGAAAAACACGGAGGACGACTGGGTAATCCCGGTTGCGGAATATTATCACTCTCTGTACATCGCGACGGTACACCGCATGATTGAGCTCCTCATATCGCGCAGCCGTTTTGACGAAGTGATCCGCACTGCTTCCGCCGCCTCCGCCATCGACCCATACGACGAGCTGCTTCACTATCACCTGATCCGCAGTCTGTATATGACAGGGCGGCGCAGGGACGCGGTGGAGCGCTATCACGAGGTTCTCCGGCTTTTCTATGATAAATTCGGCATCAATCCCTCTGAGGATATTACAAATCTATACAAAGAAATTATCCGGGAGGAGCTTTTTCCTGTCGCGGACCTGAATATTATCAAAGGGCAGCTGCGGGAGCACAATGCAAAAAAACGTGCCTATTTCTGCGATTTTTCCGTATTCAAGAACTTTTATCACGTCGAGGCGCGCAGCGCGCTGAGAAGCGGTTTGTCCGTTTTTCTCTGCCTGATTACGCTTGAGCCTGCAGGCGGCGCGTCAAAGCCGTCGGAAGGCAATTCGCTGATGGCCTCCGCCATGGCCCGGATGGCCGACACCATCGGACAGTCTCTGCGCGCCGGCGATGTCTACGCACGCTACTCGGCCTGCCAGTACATTATTATGGTCTCAGCAGCCAGCTACGAAAACTGCACCAAAATAGGCCAGCGTATCACGGAGGGCTTTTCATCTCTGAAACCGAAGCTCAGCGTTCGCGTCTTCTTCACGCTGAGCGAGCTGGAACCCCTTCTGTTTGAGAGCGACCCGCACGCAGGGCGCAGGCCGGGATCCGCAGAACGCACCGGTCGGAACCCAGAGGAATCCGCGTCAGACGATGCCGCTGCCCGGCCCGCCGCCGATAAAATGCCGGTCTGACTCCCCGCCGGATCAGGAACGGCCGCACCGGACAGTCTTAAAAAGCTGTCCGGTGCGGCCGTTTTGAAACTGCTCTGCAAAATCATAAAATCATAGTAAGCTGAATTCTTTTTTTCTGCAGATCAACGCTCATAACCTTCACCTCGATGATATCCCCGACGCTCACTACATCCAGCGGATGCTTGACAAACCGGTTCTTCGCCATCTGGGATATGTGTACGAGCCCGTCCTGGTGAACACCGATATCGACGAACGCCCCGAAATCAATGACATTGCGCACGGTTCCCTTGAGCACCATGCCCTCCGCCAGATCCTTCATCTCCAGCACATCCGTGCGCAGGATCGGTTTCGGCATCTCATCGCGCGGGTCGCGGCCAGGCTTTTCCAGCTCCCGGATAATATCGCTCAGCGTGATCTCACCGATGCCCAGCTCCGCGGCCAGCTTCTTTTTATCGCGGATCAGCGAACCGAGCTGGGATAAGCCGCCATTCTTTGCAGCAGCTCCGTTTCCGGCATGTCCTTTGCTGCCTGACGTATCTTCTTTGATCTCTCTGCGGCTGCCGGCCGTTTTTTCTTCAGCCCGCCGTCCCGCCGTTCCATCCGCCGGCGCACCGTTCATTGCCTTCATCAGCAGCCGTCCCATGGCGGTATCCGCACTGCGCACCTGGACGGTTTTTTCTCTTTTCCGGCCCTCCCGGCGTTCTCCCGCGGTCTGCTCCGCTGCCTTTTCTGCTTTTTTGGCCTGCGCCTGCGCGCTCCTTGTTTCCGCCTGCAGTTTTTTGATATCGGCGGCCGTAAATCCAAGGCTTTCCAGCAGCTTTTCCGCCGCCGCGTACGACTCCGGATGGACGCTTGTCGCGTCGAGCGGGTTCGCCCCGTCAATAATGCGCAGGAAGCCGGCGCACTGCTCAAACGCCTTCGGGCCAAGCTTCGGCACCTTCAGCAGCTGCTGCCTTGTACGGAACTTCCCGTTTTCCTCGCGGTACGAAACAATATTCTTTGCAATCGGCTTCGTAATTCCGGAAATATACTCCAGCAGCGCCGCCGATGCCGTGTTCAGATCGACGCCGACCCGGTTCACGCAGTCCTCCACAACACCTGTCAGAGCATCGCTCAGCTTCTTCTGGTTCATATCGTGCTGATACTGCCCGACGCCGATCGCCTTCGGCTCAATTTTGACAAGCTCCGCCAGCGGATCCTGCAGACGTCTCGCGATCGAGGCCGCACTGCGCTGTGCGACGTCGAAATCCGGAAATTCCTCCGTCGCCAGCTTGCTTGCCGAATAGACGCTCGCGCCGGCTTCGCTGACAATGACGTACTGCACCGGCCGGTCAAGCTCCTTCAGCAGCTCGACGATAACCTGCTCGGATTCGCGGGAAGCGGTGCCGTTGCCGACGGAAATCAGCGTGATATTGTATTTTTCAATCAGACGCTTTACAATGCGCTTCGCCTCGTCCACTCTGGCTTTCGAGGCGGCCACAGGATAGATTACCGCCGTATCGAGCACCTTGCCGGTCGCGTCGACCACGGCAAGCTTGCAGCCCGTCCGGATGCCCGGATCCCAGCCGAGCACAACCTGCCCGGCGATCGGCGGCTGCATCAGAAGCTGCCCGAGATTACGTCCGAAGACATGGATGGCGCCGTCCTCCGCTTTTTCGGTCAGCTCATTTCGGATCTCCCGCTCGATCGCCGGTGCGATCAGCCGGTCGTAGCTGTCGCGGATCACTGTGCGGATCGCCTCCTCCGTAACCGGGTTGCCTTTTTTAATCACGGCGTTCTCCAGATACGAAACAATCCGGCTCTCCGGAGCTATAATCTTCACGGTGAGTACCTTCTCGGCCTCGCCGCGGTTCAGCGCCAGCACGCGGTGCCCGGCAAGCTTGTCAAGCTTTTCCTCGAAATGGTAGTACATTTCATATACTGTTTCTGCCGTATCATCCTTCGCCTCAGAGCGGATGCTTCCAGCCTCACCCGTCAGCCTGCGGATCTGAATGCGGTATTCGGCCTCGTCCGAAACGCGCTCTGCGAGAATGTCCATCGCACCCTGCAGGGCCTCCTGCACGGACGCCACCTCTTTTTCGGTGCTGACATACCCGGCCGCAGTCTCAGACAGCGGTGTTTTCGTCTCCTGCTGCCAGATCAGATCCGCCAGCGGCTCCAGCCCCTTCTCCTTCGCAATCGTTGCTCTCGTGCGGCGCTTCGGGCGGTACGGACGGTACAGATCCTCTACCACGACCATTGTCTCCGCCGCCAGGATTGCCGCCCGCAGCTCCTCCGTCAGCTTTCCCTGCTCCTCGATGCTGCCGAGCACCTGCTGCTTTTTCTCCTCGAGATTGCGAAGATAGATCAGCCGCTCCGAAAGATTCCGCAGCACCTCGTCGTTGAGCGAGCCAGTCGCTTCCTTGCGGTAGCGCGCGATAAACGGGATTGTATTTCCTTCGTCAATCAGTTTTACGGCTGCCTCCGCCTGTTCCCGCCGGATTCCAAGCTCCGCTCTCAATTTTTCAATGATATCCATTTGCAAATAACTCCATTTCCGTTTCCTACTTTACGATCTCGTCGTAAACCGGACGAAGCGCCGGATAGATCTTCCGGAACACCTGATATTTCTTTTCGTATTTCTCCACGAGCTCCTGCTCCTGCTCCGTCGTGCTCACCACCTTGATCAGCTTCGCAGCCGCCTCCTCCACGGAAGCAAATCTGCCGCAGCCGACCGCCGCCAGAATTGCCGCACCGAAGCCCGGTCCCTCGGCACTGTTGATTTTATCCACCTTGACATTCATAATGTTGGCCACAATCCTGCACCAGAGCGGGCTCTTCGCGCCGCCGCCGTTCAGACGAACACGCTCGATTTTCACCCCGAAGGAGCGGGCAATTTCGAGTGCGTCGCGCAGGGCGAAGGTGACGCCCTCCAGCACCGCCTCGGTCATATCGGCGCGCGTCGTATCCATTGTCATGCCGACAAACGTGCCCCTCGCGTTCGGATTGTTGTGCGGCGTGCGCTCGCCCATCAGGTACGGCAGGAAAAATACCTGATTGTCCCCGAGCCTGCGGATGCCCTCCTGTTCCTTCGGATAATCCTTCGTTCCGATAATCTCGTCCATCCACCATTTGTTTGCGGAAGCTGCGGACAGCATGCAGCCGAGAAAATGATATCTGCCGTTCGCGTGGGCGAAGGAATGCATTGCATTTTCGGCATCTACGGCAAATTCGTCCGTCGCGATAAACACCGTGCCGGAGGTGCCGAGCGATACGCTGCACATACCGTGCTCCAGCGTGCCGGTGCCGACTGCTCCGGCGGCATTGTCGCCCGCTCCGGCGATTACGCGCACGCTCTCCGGAAGCTCCAGCTCCGCCGCCGACTGCGCCGTCAGCGTACCGACCGCCTGGTAGGATTCAAATACCCTTGCAAGCTGTTCCTCGCGGATGCCGACGATATCCATCATCTCCTTTGACCAGCACTTGTTTTTTACGTCAAACAGCAGCATGCCGGAGGCATCGGAGACATCCGTGCAGTGAACGCCGGAAAGCCGGTACGCCAGATAATCCTTCGGCAGCATAATTTTCTCGATTTTCGTAAAAATCTCCGGCTCGTGCTTTTTCACCCACAGAAGCTTCGGTGCCGTGAAGCCGGTGAGCGCCATATTGGCCGTGTACGCGGAAATTTTTTCTCTGCCGACCGTAATATTCAGATAATCGCATTCCTCCTGCGTGCGGCCGTCATTCCAGAGAATGGCCGGACGAAGCACATGGTCGTCCCTGTCAAGAATGACAAGTCCGTGCATCTGGCCCCCGAAACTGATGCCGTCCACCTGACTGCGGTCAAATCCGTCGAGCAGCTCCTTCATTCCCGACACAAACTGCTCCCACCAGTCCTCCGGCTTCTGCTCCGACCAGCCAGGCTTCGGGAAGTACAGCGGATACTCCCTCGTGACAATGTTTTTGATTTCTCCGTTTTCCTCCATCAGCAAAAGCTTGACCGAGGAAGTTCCAAGATCCACACCTACATAAAGCATACCTTTTCCTCCATTGCTCATTATTCTTTTTATTTGTTTATTTACTAAACTTATTATGTATGCTACACTGTTTCATGATAACAATTCTCCGGCATTTTGTCAATCAATCTGTCGCGGTTCAAACGAAAGGAGTTCCCCCATGGAAGCATACAAAAACAGCTATATCCGAAGCCTGAATTCCCGGCTTGTGCTGGAGCATGTAATCCAGCTCGGTCCGATCTCCCGCGCGGAGCTGGCCCGGCAGACCGGCCTGACAAAAGCAACCGTATCCGCCATCACCGCGGAGCTGATTTCCGCCGGGCTTGCCGCCGAACTCGGCAGCGGCGACGCCGCGCTCGGGCGCAGGCCGATTCTGCTCGGCTTCTGCCGCCGGGCCAGCTTTGCCGTAAGCATTGATATCGGGCCGGACCGCATCCGCGCGCTGGCCGCCGACCTGCTCGGGGACGTACTTCTGTTCCGGCATCTGCTAACGCCGGACGCGTCCGGGCTGATTGCCGCCCTGGCGGAGCTGATTGCTTCCATGCAGGCTGCGGTCGCTCCCCTGCTGCCGGAACAGACGCACGGACTCTGCGGCATTGCGCTCGGAATTCACGGTGTCGTGTGCGGTTCCAGGATCTCCTTCTCGCCTCATTACCGCATGGAGCAGCTTCCGATAGCGGCGGAACTCGAACAGCGGTTCCGGGTACCGGTCATCATCGACAACGAAGCAAACCTGGCAGTTACCGGCGAGGCCGCCTTTCTCCCGCCGGCCGACCGCAGCATTGCCGCGCTCAGCATCCACTCCGGCGTAGGCGCCGGTCTGCTGCTGAACGGCCGTCTGTACACCGGCTACTTGGGCGGCGCCGGCGAATTCGGGCATACGATCCTTGTGCCGGGCGGCAGGCCGTGTGCCTGCGGAAGACTCGGCTGCCTTGAACAGTACGTTTCCGAGCGCGCGCTCACCGCGGACTATGCCGCCCGCACGGGCCGCGCAGGGGCGGATTACATGCTGCTGTCCGACGGTATCCGGGCACAGAAAAAAGAGGCTGCGGATACAGTGGATACTTATCTCTACTATCTTTCCATCTGCATCAACAACCTCGTACAGGCATACGATCCGGAGCTTATATTTATTTCGGACCGTCTTCTTTCAGACTTCCCGGAGCTGCTGACCGTACTTTCTGCCCGCTGCTTTGGCCTGGCTTCCCGGCTTCGCCTTTCTCCTCCGGGCCGGAATGCTTCCCTGTACGGCGGAATCCACCGCTGTGTTCGAAAATTCCTGGATATCGGCATGCTTCCCTTCTGCACTCCGCCGAAACTCCTTCTGTGACAGACGCGGATGTTTTTTTCTTCCGCATCGCGTGTTCCCGCACCCTTCTGCTTTACCGCGCTGCCCAGGGCACCTTTCTGCGCCGCATGCCGCAGCGAACTCTGCTTTTCTCCGGGGCTCTGCCTTTGATATAGTACATATTCACATAATTCACAAGGCTCAGCTCCTGTTTCCGGCTCAACCCTCTTCTTTCCCGGAGGAGGCAGCGCTGTCCGGCACACGTCTTACATAATCTGCCGCCTGCTTCCGGATATGTATCTGCGCCTGCGGCATATCGCCTCCGTATTCCCCGTCAAGCGACCACGGCAGCTCCCCCTCGCAGCTTAAGCGCACCTCGCTGACATGTGCGTATACAATATTGTCGCTGCGGAGTTTTTTGCTGAGCAGCTCGTTCACAATATTGGTCAGTTCTATAAAGCTGCGCGGCCTGCGGATCAGCACCATCTCGAAAATACCGTCATCAAACTGCACTCCCTTGCCCATAATCCCTTTGAAGCCGCCGACAGAATCGGAATTGGAAATCATGCCGCAGATAAATTCGCCCTCCTCCGTCCGGTACCGGCTACCGGAGGCTGTCCTGTCCTGCTTCTTTGGAACATTTGCATGTTCTGCCGTGTCCGCCGGATTTTTCCCGGCCGGAGCCTGTTCCGCGTCCGCCTGACTTCCGGCCGATGCCTGCCCTGGAGCAATCCGATCTCCGGCCTGCTCTGCTTCTGCCGGTTCCCTGCCTGCGGGTATGCCTTCTGCCCCAGGTTCTTCTCCGGCTGACAGCTGTTCTGCTGCACCTGTCCGGTTCCTGATCGCCGATGCCTGCCCTGCCGGTCCGCCCTCTGACTCCGGTTCTGTCTCCGCCGGCGGCTGTTCTGCGCCTGCCGTTTTCTCAAATGCCGACGCCCGCTCTGCCGGTGTGCCTTCGTCCCCCGGCACTGTTCCGGCCGCCGGCTTTGCACTCTCGGACTTGCCGTCTGCCGGTGCATGTTTCGCAGTTTCCTGCTCCGCGCCGCTTTCCGCTCCATCCGCCAAAACAGGCTTTTCTTTGAAGATGGCTGCCCTTTTTTCAGCACTTTCTTCGCCTGCAAGAGCCGCAGATACTGCCGCTCTGTGCTCCGCCATCCTTCCGGCAGCGCATTTTTCCTCATCCGGGCAGTTTTCCGGATTGCTCTCGCAGAATTCCACTCTCAACCAATAGGATTTTACATTGTGAAGGCTTCCCACTCCGCGCAGAAGATACGCGGCGCGCCCAAGCAGATTCTTCATATTCTGAGGCGTATCATAGGAAACATCAGAAAACAGCCCGAAGGCTGCCGTATAGATAAAGCTCTTTCCGTCAATCTCTCCGACGTCGGACGGCACAGGCTCCCCGCAGGCGGCCAGGGCCGCTGCCTTCAGCGGCTGCTTCGGAATCTTCAGACTGTAGCTGAAATCATTGGTGGTACCAGCGGGAATAAAACCGATCGGGACGCGGCATCCAGAAGACAGCACTCCCTTCACAACCTCGCTTAAAGTCCCGTCGCCGCCGGAGCACACGATCCGATCCGCCTCCCCGGAGGCCGCATAAGCTCTGGCAAATTCTGAAGCATCCCCCCGTTTTCCTGTCGGCAGCACAATAACTTCATACCCGAATTTAGAAAATTCAACGACAATATCCGACAATTTACTTTTGATTTTCGCCTTTCCCGCATTGGGATTATAAATAAAAACCAGCCTTTTTTTCACACTTACCCTCCGGCCCGCTCCTGCGGACGTTTATCACTACTTAAGAAGCCTATTCCCGCAGCTGCTCCGGCATACCTGCAACACTGCATATAACCTGATACCCTGTAAACAGGCAGAACATGCGAAATGCTGAAACCGATGCTTTTCAGGCTTCCCCTCCCGTATCCGGTGTACTTTCTACACTTTTTTCCTCCGAATGATTATCCCCTTTCGGGCTCTTCCTCCGCTTCCCGGCAATCATCCCGCCGATTTTTCCCGTCTGCTTCGCAGACAGGGAACCCCAGCCGTGCTGGATCACCTGATCATACAGTCCAAGCTCCTTTGCCATTTCATACTTGATCTTGTCCTCCGGTGCAATTTTACTGATGTCGATCGGCAATTTCTGTTTCATGACCTTCCTCACTTCCGTCATTTTTTTAACAGTATGCCCATCGTCCCCATTTTTAACCGGTAATTTACTCTCTGCCGCAGTGCTCCGAGTATTTACGCTGCCCTTCCGCATGCTGCATCGGCAGGAAACCCTCCCACGCCGCAGTGCTTCCGGCATTTCGCCGTCCATCCGCATGTTGCGTCGGCAGGAAACCCTCCCACGCCGTGGTGCTGAGTATAAACACCACCCTTCCGCACGCTGCATCGGCATGAACCCTCCCACGCTGCAGTGCTGAGTATTAGCACCGCCCTTCGCACGCCTGCATCGGCGGGAAATCCTCAGGCCGCAGAACTTCCGGCCTGTCTGCCTTTATACGCGCCCCGGCAACGGAACAGGAACCTCCTTCTGCAGATAAAAGGAATACAACACCGCTTCTCTGACCTGCTTCCCCGTAATTTCCGTCAGAGCCCTGCAATACAGCTCTATTTGCTTGGTATATCTCTCAAGCAGCGTCTCCTCCGGCGCCTCCGGCAGATAATCCGTTTTGTAATCCAGCACAACCAGTTCTCCGTCCTCCTCAAAAAAGACGTCGATGATTCCCTGGATCAGGATCGGCTCATCGCTTTTCATATTATAGAGCTCTCCGGCCGGGATCGCCAGCACAAACGGCTGCTCCCGCCATAACATGCCGCGCTCCCAGGCCGCGCGCATTCTCGCCGCGATGCGGCTACGGTAAAAGCGCTCCAGCCTGTAGACGGAAATTGCTTCTGTCTCCTGCGAATTCAGCAGCTTTTTCTCCGTCATCCGCTCAAGCTCCGACCTGATTTCGGCGGCTCCCATATTCTCTTTAAGCGGCAGGTATTCCAGAATACGGTGATACAAAGTACCGCGGTCCGTTCCGCGCATGGTTCCCTCAGATTTGAGAAACTCCGGCAGTGTTCCCTCGTAATGTTCCGGTGAGAAAACCCCCGCCGAGCCTTCCGTTGCAGTGTTCTGCACATTTTTCTCCGCTCCGGTCAGTGCATCTGCTCCGCTTTCGCTCTCCTGCTCACTTTTCCCCGGTCGAGCCTGTGCATCCGCTCCGCTTTCGCTGTTCCCCGCATTTTCCTCTTCCCTGTCCGCTTCCTCCCATAAATCCGGACCCGGCTCCGCCGACGGACTCACCAACTCCGGCACGACATATTCCTCCTCCGTGTCAGCCCGGCTTTTCAGCTCGGAAACACTTGTCTTGATCGGGAGCTGACGTTCCGCCTCGTAAGGATAATCAAACTTAAGATAACCGCAAAGTTCCTGCCACAAATCCTCCCGCGCTCCGACCTGATCCGGCACGGCGTCCAGAAATTCCCGGCGGGTAACCGACCTTTCCTCCCCCCGCTCCTGCTCCTGGCGATGCAGCTGCTCTGCGCCGATTTCCGTGACCCGGATCGTTTCCGTCTCCCCGAGCGCCGGCCCGATAAAATCCAGATAGCAGGCCGACCGGCGGAGCGAGAGATACCGCAGCTTTTCTTTCTCCGGCGTCCGGCCCGCTTCCCAGCGCTCCCGCTGCTTCCCGATATTCTTTACATAGCCGGTCAGAAAAAGCTTTTCCCGCGCTCTTGTCATGGCGACATACAGAAGCCGGAGCTCCTCTCCGAGCGTCTCCTCCGTCAGTGTGTTCTGCAGCAGCTTCTTTTTCAGCGTCGGGACAACCGTCCGCTTCTCCTCGTCAATATCATCCAGCGCAAGTCCCAGTTCCGGATGACAGATCACCCGTTCCCTCATATCCGTGAAATTGAACTTCTTTCCCGTTCCGCTCACAAAGACAACCGGAAACTCCAGTCCCTTGCTCCGGTGAATGCTCATGATCCGCACCGCATTATCATTTTCGCTGGCCCCGGCCGCCTCGCCGTAATCAATCTCATAAGAGATCAGCTTTTCCACATAGCGCACAAACTGAAACAGCCCGCGGTAGGAGCTCTGTTCAAAGGCTGCCGCCTTGGCCGAAAACATTCTCAGGTTATCGCTGCGCTGCGCACCGGCCGGCATGGCGGCAATAAAGCTGTCGTAACCGGTCCGGTCGTAAAGTTCTGTCAGAAGCTCCGGTACTGTGAGAATCCTGCTGCGCGCCCGCAGCTCCCGGAATACCGAAAGAAACAGACCGAGCTTTTCCCTGAGCGCCTCCTGCTCCCCCTGCAGCTCATATAACAGCACTGACTCGTAAAGCGGACGGTTTCTGCATCCGCTCCTGAGTACAGCCAGTTCGTTCGTACCAAGCCCGGCAAAGGGCGAGAGCAGCACGCCGGAGAACGGTATATCCTGCAGCGGATTGTCTAAACAGCGCAGATAATTGAGCAGCCATTTAATCTCAAGCGTATCAAAATATCCCTTCTGCGTATCGGATACCACAGGAATCCCCTGCGCCGCGAGCACCTGCGCAAACACCTCCGACCAGCCGCTCATCGTCCGGAGGAGAATCACGATATCCCGGTATTCGCACGGGGCAAGCGCATTCCCGGCGCCCGCTGCTTTTTTCTGCACGGTAAAACCGCCCGCTACAAGCTCCCTTATTTTCCGGGCGGCAAGCAGTGCCTCCCTTTCCTTCTCGGTATACTCCGCGGCAGCCTCCTGTCCTCCCGTAAGACTCTGAGCCTCTTCCTCCTCTTCCTGTGCCCGGTTCTCCTCCGCGTACAGCAGAAGAAGCTCCGTTTGGTTATCCATCGCCTCGTTATCCCGCGCGGCATATTCCGCGCCGGCGTAAAGAGCCGCCTCCTTATCGTACTCGATCTGCCCGAGGCGCTCGCCCATAATTTTATAAAACAGATCGTTTACACTCTCCAGCACCTCCGCTCTGCTGCGGAAATTCCGGTGAAGGTCGATTCGCTGAAACAGGCCGTCCTCCTTCGGATATGTATTGTATTTCTGCAGAAAGAGCTCGGGCTTGGCCATGCGGAACCGGTATATGCTCTGCTTGACATCCCCCACCATAAAAATATTCGGTCTTCCCTCCTCGGCGCGGGAAATGCTGCGCAGGATCGTTTCCTGAACCTCGTTGCTGTCCTGGTATTCGTCGATCATAATCTCATCATACTGCCGGCGAAGCTCGAGTGCCGCCGGGCGGGCCTTGGCGCAAAAGCTGCCCGGGATGCCGCCTAAGGACATGGTTTCTCCGTTTTCTTCTGCTTTGATTTGCCCTGCCCCATCGCCGCGACGCTCCTCCTGCGGAACGCGCTCGGCCAGAATATCAAGCGCAAAATGTTCCACGTCGGAAAAATCAAGAAGGTGCTTTTCGGATTTTTTTTCCGCAAGCCGGGCGCGAAAAGCAAGCGTAAGCCGGATAAGCACGCGCGCCGGAATCGCGGAATGCCGCCAGTCCCCCTCCATCTCCTCATAGCACTGGAAGAAATAATCGCCCTTCAGCTCCTTCAGGCATTCCTTCACCTGTTCCCGCAGGGCCTTCACCCGCTCCTTATTTTCCGGCGGACAGTCCGGCATTGACTTGCGGGACAGTGCCTTAAACTCCAGCCGGTCAAATACGTCCAGCATTTCCCGATAGGAAGCGCAGGCCGCCAGCTCCTCGAGAAATTCCCGATCCGCCTCCAGCGCATCAAGATACACGTACGGTCCCTGAAGCTCGCGGCTGCAGAGACCGGCAGCTGTCCGGGTCAGCTCCAGACATTCCGAAACGCAGAGCCGCACCAGTTCCTCCAGACGGCGAAGCCACGCGCTGTCCGCCATGCTCCCCGCGGCAAGCTGCTCCGCCATATTCTCCAGCCACGGCTCCGGCCATGGGCAGCTCTCCGCAAACCGCGCAAGCCTCAGAATGTACTCCTCAAGTCTCGCATCCTGATGCTTTCCGCCGTAGCATGCGGCAAAAGACAGAAAGTCCTCATTCTCCTGCCCGTACTCCTCCTCCAGAATTTCCTGCACCGCCTCGCGCCGCAGCAGGGTCAGTTCCTCCTCATCCGCCACGCGGAATACCGGATCCAGGTCGATATCGTGGAAATAGTTCTGAATAACGGACAGGCAGAAGCTGTCGATCGTGGTGATCCGTGCGCTGTGCAGCAGCAGGGCCTGCCGCTGCAGATGGTCGTTTCCCGGGTGTTCCAGCAATTTTTCCTCAAGAGCCGCTCCGATGCGCTCCCGCATTTCCGATGCCGCCGCTCTTGTAAAGGTCACGACAAGCAGACGGTCGATATCGGTCGGCCGCTTCGGATCCGTGATCCGCTCGATAATGCGCTGAACCAGCGTTGCCGTCTTGCCGGAGCCGGCCGCTGCGGAAACCAGCAGCTCCCGGTCTCTCAGCTCGATAACCTGTCTCTGCTCCGGTGTCCACCGCGGCCCGGCCTCCTTACGGGGCAATTTCTGTTCCGTCTCCTGAGGATCTGTTCGTGCTGTTTCCTGCACGGTTTGTTCGTCCGGCAATTCCCGCCGTATCATTTGTGCCGCCTCCTTCACGGTCTGCAATTCCGGTTCCGCTGTCTTCTGCTGTTTCGCCCGTGATGACTCCTGCAGGGTCTGCCTCGGTTCCGCTGTCTTCTGCTGTTCCGTCCGTGATGACTCCTGCAGGGTCTGCCTGTCCGGTTCCGCTGTCTTCTGCTGTTCCGTCCGTGATGACTCCTGCAAGGTCTGCCTCGGTTCCGCTGTCTCCTTCTGTTCCGCCGCTGTTCTCCGCGTCTCCTTCAAGCTCTCCGCCCCCTTCTCTTATCCTGTCCCAAAGATCCTCCGCGTCAATTTTCTCCAGCGTGCGGTACCGGTAGCCTGCAAGCTTCGGATCAAAGCCGCAGCTGTCCCGGAAGCTGCAGAGCCCGCAGGCCGTCTCCGTCCCGCGCCGGTAAGGGGCCGGCTCCACATCGCCGTGCATAATCCTCTCCGCGTTCCTAAACAGCGTCTCCCTGGCACAGCCGAGCACCGCATAAAAATTCTCCTCCTCCACCGCCATGGAGCGCGCAGAGAGCAGTCCGCTTTTCAGGGTTGCGGCCGGGATCACCTCCGAGGTAACGCCGGCTGCCAGACCGCCGGAAGCATCGAAAAACGAGCGATCCTGGCGCACAAGCGATGCGGAATCCGCACTGACAAGACCGTTCATCGCAAGTTCTCTGCGAACCGCACGCCCCGCATCGTCGCTCTTCGCTACAAGCGGATCGTCAATCCGGTAATACAGCATCCCCGCCGGCGCAACATTCTCCTTCCCCTGCTCTCCCGCCCATTCGAGCGCAGCGCCCATATAAACCGCAAGCTGCAGCTGTAGTCCGTAATAAAGCCGCTCAAGAGAAAACTGCGTCGTTCCCGACTTGTAATCGACAATGCGCAGATAGGTGCGCCCCTCCTCCTCGCACAGGTCAATGCGGTCAATGCGCCCGCGCAGGCTTAAATAACGATCAGCGTGCGTAAAGGCGTATTCAAACAGCTCCGGCTCGAAATCGCCCGACCGGATCTGCGACTGCACGACGGCGATCGTCCGCCGAAGCATGCGCCGAATCCGCACAAGGAGCCAGGAGTTCCTGCTCGTGCTGTCGAAAATGTCCTTCCCGAAATGCTTTACCGCGTCGTCCACCGCCTCCCCGAGCAGCCGTTCCGCCTCTTCCTGCGGCACGTCATGCCATCGGTAATGCTCCTCCTTCATCCGCTCGGAAAAGCGCTGCAGTGCCTCGTGGTAAATCGTTCCGATATCCGGCAGGCGCAGCTGGTATTCCGCCCGCTCCTCCAGTTCCAGCCCAAAACCGAGAAAATGAGAAAAAGCACAGGCGGCATACTGCTCCAGCCGCGTCACACTGCCGGAGAGCTGCGCCCCGTAAAGCCTGGCAGCATTTTCTGTCGTAAGAGGCTGCTCCGGCCTGCGGTAGAACGCCGCCGCCGTGACCGCCTCCTTCGAAAGCGGCAGAACAAGCCGCCCGGAAAAATAAGCCAGATACAGCTCCCGGAAATACAGCGGCGCTCGGGCGGTATCCTCCAGATACCTCTGAATCCCCGAGAGAAATCTTGAAAGCCCCGCATCCGTGCCCAGACAGCGTCCGAGATCATCCTCCGGCGCCTCCTGCACCGGGAGCCTGGCAAAAAGCCTCTGCACCCTTGCCAGCAGGTAGGACGGCCGCATCGCTTTTCCTGCTGCATCCATTCTGCGGCAGGATAGAAAAAGCCTGTCGGACGGCTTTGTCAGATTCAGATATAAATAAAATTCGCTCAGAAATGCCGCCTGTCTGCGGGTCGGCGCCAGTTCGATTCCCCGCTCGGAAAACAGCTGCCTGTCCTGCTCGGACAGCACGCCGCCCCCCTGCGCCGGCTTCGGCACAATGCCCTCATTCATCCCCAGGAAAAAAAGAACACGTATTCCCGAAAGTCTGGTGCGCTCCATATCACCGACGACAATCTGATCGATCCCTGGAGGCACAAGCCCGACTTTGGCCTCGTCAAAGCCTGTCTGCAGCAAATCCGCAAATTCCCGCAGGCTCATCCGGTCATCGCCGAGCAGCCCCGCCATACGGTCAAAAATATCCAGCAGAATACGCCACAGCTGCCCGTACTCCCTGGCTCGCAGCGGATCGCTTTCCTTCCACTCCTCCGCCTTCTCCTCAAGATACTGCTCCGCTCCGCGCTCCGCAAGCAGCCCGAACAGCGCGGTCAGCCGCTCCGTCGTTGTCGAACGGCTTCCGCGCATAACACGTCCGAAACTCTCCAGCTGCCCGGCCAGCCGTACCCTCACTGCGTTCAGCTCCTCAAGCGGGCAGGGGTAATGCGATCTCGGCGTCCTTGTCCACTCCTTCGCATAACCGGAAAAATGCCGTATTCCCAGCGCCAGTATGTAATTTTCCGCGCTGTCGCATTCCTCCGCGGAAAAGCCGGAAAGCGGAGATTTCATATAATGAAACACCGCATCGCCGGAAAAATCCCGTTCCACGACCTCAATCGCCGCCTGAATAAAGCCGACCACAGGGTTGTCCGTTATTTTTTTCTTCCGGTCGATAAAGCACGGCAGCTTGGCACGGCCGAATTCCCTCAGAAATCCGTCCGCATAACTGTCCAGATCCGCAGTGACAACCGCGATATCGCGGTAGCGGAAACCCTCCTGCTTTACAAGCTGATAGATGCGCGTCACCGTCCACATAATTTCGTCCTGAAGATTTTTGTGCGAAAAAATGCCGATGCTCTGCTGCTCGTCTGAAAAAAACCCGCTGCCGGGCCGGAACAGCTCCCCTGCCAGAAAACGGAGCGCCGGCGCGCAGCCGTATCTCCCCCGGCCCTGCAGCACCGTCGGCTCCCCGATCTCATGACCGCTCTTCGCCGCAAGATGATCCAGCCAGCGCACTGTTTTGGAGCTTAAGTAAAACAGTTCGTGTTCTTTGAGTGTGCGGTGCACCAGCTCCGGCGGAAGCGTCACCGTCACATAGCATTCCGCGCAGGTTTTCAGCAGTGTCTCCAGCAGTTTGTACTGCGAGGGCGTAAATCCGGTGAACCCGTCAAGACAGAGCGTGCTCCCCGAGATCATCCCGCAGTCCGGCGCACGGTCTCTCAGAAGATCAAGCACGCCCTCTGTCGTAATATAGCGATCCGCCAGAAAATCCTGGAAGCCGTGGTATAAAAGCTCCAGATCCCCGAGCTTTTTTTTCAGTGCAGGCTTCTCCGCGGCCGCCTCGAGCATGTTCTGCCACTCCTCCTCGCCGATCCCGTACTGATAGAATTCCGAGATCACGGATTTGATTTCGGAAATAAATCCCGTTTTGCGGACATTCCGCCCGAAAAGCTCAAGCTCCTTTTCGCACTGCATCGCCACCTTTTTGACAATCATGCTTTTGCCGGTGTCCTCCAGCACAACGGGCCTGTCGCCCGTCTTTTCAAACACACGGTACGCAAGCCGCAGAAAGCTCAGCACGTCGATGTTCATAATCCCTCTCGTCCCGGGCAGCAGAGTTACAAATTCCTTCTGTGTCTGCAGCGTGAACTGCTCCGGCACAATGACGAGAAACTTCTTTTCCGGATGCTCCTTCGCCAGCTGCAGAATTGTCCGGCACAGAAATCTTGATTTGCCCGCGCCGGAATCGCCGAATATATAATGCAGTGCCATGCTCTTTCCTCTCTTTCCCGCAGCTCAGCAAGCCGCCTGTGTTCCTTCTGCAAGCGGCCTACTGCCTTCGCACAGGGATTTTTCCTTGGTCGGGGCCGCTCTGAACTTCTCCTTGCACCCGCGGTCTGACAGGGCAATTGCATCCCGGACAGCATCCGTGGCAAGCGGGCTTTTCCGTGCACACCCGCAGTCCGTCAGTCCCCGGCGCAGATATGCCGAGTCAGCCCGTCATCCCGCCCGGCATCCGCTGTCCCGTCAATTCTCCTGCCGGCCCGGGCAGAGCTTGTCGAGCACCGATTTGTAAATCAGAATAATTCTCGCATCGACATAGCAGTATTTATTGGAAATATATTCACAGGTCTTGGCGGCAAACCCCAGGGCATCGGCCGCCAGCAGCAGGCAGAGCAGCCAGGTTCCCGGAACCAGCAGGCAGACAAGCAGTGCCGTCGTCAGCGCAGCAGCAGCCGTAAACCAGTAATTGCGGCATATCCCGAACGCCTGCAGGATCACGCTGTCCAGCCGCTCCCTCTTCCCCTGAAGCACGCGCTCGTCCTTGTCCTTCAGCGCGACATACATTTCCTCAAAAATCATTTTGTTTTCCTGCGAGCGGTTTTCCAGCTCACTGTAAATATATCCGCAGTAGCGCTCGTACGTACCGGCGCCGAATTCCTTTCGCATCAGCTTTTTAAACACATTGCCCATATCCGCCACTTCCCATCCTAATTTTTCATAGTTTTTCTCATGGTATTCTGAAATAACCGATGTAAATTTTTCAATAATTCACAAATTGTTCATACCTTAGCCACACTGTAATCATTTCTTCCGGCTATACTGGTACCAATGAATCAAACGTGCTTGCAAGTTATTTTTCATAAATCAGGCCCGGCGGTTGTCTCCCCTTCTGCCGGGCTTCTCCTCTGCCCGAAAGCGCCCCGGCGCCGCGCTCTGTCCCCCGCTTTGCCACTGCAATCCATATTACAGATAATATTACCAAACCCGCCCCGAAAAAGCAATATGCCGCGGATAAAAACCGCCGGGCAGCGCCGCCGTCGAAAAAGCTCTTTATTTCCGCCTGCGGACATGCTATAATACTTTATTGAAAAAACGAAAATCCGGGAGGCATTCTTTTATGGCAAATATTACTATCATGAATCATCCGTTAATTCAGCATAAAATCGGCATCATGCGCATGAAAACCACCTCGACGAAGGAATTCCGCGATCTGGTTTCCGAGGTCGCCATGCTGATCTACTATGAGGCAAGCCGCAATCTGCCTCTCGCGGACAAGGAAATCGAAACTCCCCTTGTAAGAACGACCGTAAAGGAGATTGCGGGAAAGAAGCTCTGCATCGTGCCGATTCTGCGCGCAGGTCTTCACATGGCGGACGGGATTCTGAATCTCACGCCGAACGCAAAGGTCGGGCATATCGGACTTTACCGCAACGAAGAAACACTCGAGCCGGTCGAATATTTCTGCAAGCTGCCGAAGGATGCGGAGGAGCGGGAAATCTTCGTTGTCGATCCAATGCTCGCAACCGGCGGATCGGCGATCGCCGCCATCAATATGCTGAAAAAGCGCGGCATTAAAAAAATCCGCTTCCTCTGCCTGATCGCGGCCCCGGAGGGCACGAAAAAGCTTCAGGAGGCACATCCGGACGTCGATCTCTACATCGGCGCGATGGACGAGAGACTCAACGAAAACGGCTATATCCTGCCGGGCCTCGGCGACGCGGGAGACCGCATTTACGGCACAAAATAACCGCTCCGGCCTGCACGGCGGCGGGGAACCGGGCCGCTGCAGCAATTATACGCTTTATCCACGGGGATTATTATGATATTATCATGCAGCAACATAACAAAAAGCTTCGGCACGGACACCGTTCTCTCCCGCGTGTCCTTTCACATTAACGAGCGCGAGAAGGCCGCGGTCGTCGGCATTAATGGCGCCGGCAAATCAACCCTGTTCAAAATTATAATGGGGGAGCTCTCCGCCGACGAGGGGGAGGTGACCTGGGCAAAGGGCACGTCCGTAGGCTATCTGTCGCAGCACCAGGATCTCACCTCGCACAACACAATCTACGAGGAAGTTCTTTCGGTAAAAGCCGACGTGCTGCGGATGGAGGAACGAATCCGCGGACTTGAGCTGGAAATGAAAAACGCGCAGGGCGAGGCACTGGAGCGCCTGCTCTCCTCCTATACCTCGCTGAATCACGAGTTTGAGCGGCAGAACGGCTACGCCTGCCGCAGTGAGGTGGTCGGCGTGCTGAAGGGTCTCGGCTTTGCCGAGGAGGAATTCGACAAGCAGGTCACGGCGCTCTCCGGCGGCCAGAAAACGCGGGTTGCGCTCGGAAAGCTTCTTCTGTCCAGCCCGGATATTATCCTGCTGGACGAGCCGACAAACCATCTCGACATGACCTCCATCGCCTGGCTGGAAACATTCCTGCTCAACTACAGCGGAGCAGTTGTCGTGATCGCACACGACCGTTATTTTCTCGACCGGATCGTAACAAAAGTGGTCGAACTCTATGACACGCATGCACAGACCTACGAGGGAAACTATTCCGATTACGCAGTGAAAAAGGCCGCTCTGCGCGAGGCTCAGCTTCATCACTATCTTAACCAGCAGAAGGAGATCCGGCATCAGGAGGAGGTCATTGCAAAGCTGCGCTCCTTCAACCGCGAAAAATCCATCCGGCGGGCGGAAAGCCGCGAAAAGCTGCTCGACAAGATGGAGCGCATCGAAAAACCGGTCGAGCTGAACGCCGAAATGAATATCCGCCTGGAGCCGCGCACCGTCAGCGGCAACGATGTTCTGACCGTGAGGGGCCTTGCCAAGGGCTTCGGCGGTTCACCGCTGTTCACAGACCTGAATTTTGAGATCAAGCGGGGGGAGCGGGTCGCCGTAATCGGCAACAACGGCGCCGGCAAAACCACCATCCTCAAGCTGATCAACGGAGTGCTCCCGGCGGATGCCGGCGAGATCCGCCCGGGCGCGAAGGTCCGCATCGGCTACTACGACCAGGAACACCAGGTTCTCCATCCGGAAAAGACCATATTTGAGGAAATCCAGGACACCTACCCCGGCATGGACAACACCGCTGTCCGCAATGTACTCGCTGCCTTCCTGTTTACGGGCGACGACGTGTTCAAGCGGATCAGCGAGCTCTCCGGCGGCGAGCGCGGGCGCGTTTCCCTTGCGAAGCTGATGCTTTCCGAAGCAAATTTTCTCATTCTCGACGAGCCGACAAACCATCTGGATATCACGTCGAAGGAGATTCTGGAAAACGCGCTGATTTCCTACACCGGCACTGTGCTCTATGTCTCGCACGACCGCTATTTCATCAACCGCACCGCGACGCGCATCCTCGATCTGGAATGCGGCACACTGCTGAATTATATCGGGAACTATGATTATTATCTCGAAAAGAAGCCGGAGGTGGAGCGGAAATATTTCGGGTTCGCCCTGGCCGACGCACCTGCTGCCGGCCGTTCCGGCGACCGGCTCGGAAACCACCGGCAGCTCTACAGCGGTCTGAGCACCGCAGGAACTGCCGCACCGGACGGTTCCCGCGAAGGCAGTATCCGCATGCCCAAAACCTCCGACGGGGCGGATGCAGGAACGACTGCTGCTCCCGGAACCGCAGCCGGCAGCCGGCCGGGCACGGAGACAGGCAGGCAGGACTGGCTGCAGCAGAAGGAGGAACAGGCACGGGAACGCAAGCGCCAGAATGACCTGAAAAAGGTAGAAGCCGAAATCGAATTGCTGGAGACACGCGATGCGGAGCTGGATGCTCTGCTCTCCGACGAGGAGATTTACTCAAACCCGCAGCGGCTGATCGAACTGAATAAAGAAAAAACGGAAATTGCCGGAAGACTGGAAGCGCTGATGGAGCAGTGGGAGGCACTGTCCGGCTGAGGATATGGGTGCGCAGCCCTGTCCGGCTCACCACAAAGGCAATATCCGCTTATATTAAAAGGCCGTGACGGCAGCAATCGCTTCCGTCACGGCCTTCTGTATTATCTTCCCTTCTCATTTCATGCATGCTGCAGTTAAAAAACTGTCGTCCTTTCCTACAGCCCGCACCGGTTCAGATTGTCGATCGTCCGCATAATATGCTCGTGCGCAAGCTTTTCCGCCCGCTCGCCGTCCCGCGCGCGGAGCGCTTCGAGAATGGCGGTGTGCTCGGTATTGGAATGCTCTGCCCGCCCTTCCTCTGCGAGGGAAATGCGGCGCACCCGCTCGACATAATGATGAAAATCACGCAGAATATGCTCCAGCATTTTGCTCTCGCAGGACTCATAAATCACCTCGTGAAATTTATTGTCCAGCTCCACAACCTGCTCCCAGTGCTTTTTCTTTGTGTGGAATTCCGACAGATAAATAATTTCTTCCAGCTGCTCCAGCCGCTCCCCGGTGATATGCACGCACGCCCAGCGCGCACAGAGACCCTCCAGGTACGACCGGATATGGTAAATATCGTGGACGTCCTTCTCCGTAATTCCGGTGACGTAAGCCCCCTTGTTCGGAACGATTCTTACCAATCCCTCCAGCTCCAGCTGCCGGATCGCTTCTCTCACCGGAGTGCGGCTCACGCCCATCTCCGCACCGATTGCAATCTCGCGCAGCTCCTCACCCTTTGCATACTTCCCGGAAAGAATGTCCTCCCGCAGCCGGTTGAACACTCTGCCGCGAAGAGAATATTTGTCCGTCACCTCAGCCTGAAGCTCCGATTTGCTCTCCTCCATCGCCATCTTCCATTCTGTTACAGCCCCCGGATCGTCTCCATCAGATAATCCGCGAACTGTTCGTTTGTTGCGCCGTCCTCGTGCCCGGTCATCACAAGCCTGCGCTCGGTGATCGTGCAGATATCAAGAGCGCGGTACAGCTCGTCCGCCTGCTTCTGATATCCGATATGCGACAGAAGCATGGCTGCTGCGCGGATCACGCTGCAGGGATCGGCGTATTTTGCACGTCCCTCAGCTACCATGCGCGGCGCAGAACCGTGAATCGCCTCAAACATCGCGTAGCGCTTGCCGATGTTGGCGCTGCCCGCCGTGCCGACGCCGCCCTGAAACTCCGCTGCCTCATCCGTGATAATATCGCCGTACAGATTCGGCAACACAACAACCTGGAAATCGCGCCGCCTCGTCTCGTCAATCAGCTTGGCGGTCATAATGTCAATATACCAGTCGTCCGCGGTTATTCCAGGGTATTCCTTCGCGATTTCCCGGAAGGTATCAAGGAATTTCCCGTCCGTCGTCTTGATAATATTTGCCTTTGTCACTGCGGTAACTCTTGTTTTCCCGTTCGCTTTCGCATACTCGAACGCCGCGCGGATAATGCGCTCCGTCCCCTGGCTCGTCACAACCGTAAAATCGACCGCCAGATCGTCCGTCGCATGCACGCCGCGGCTTCCTACCGCGTAAGCGCCCTCCGTATTCTCGCGGTAGAAGGTCCAGTCAATGCCCTGCTCCGGAATTCTGACCGGGCGCACGTTGGCGAAAAGATCGAGTTCCTTGCGCATTGCCACATTGGCGCTCTCCACATTCGGCCACGGATCTCCCTTGCGCGGCGTCGTCGTCGGCCCTTTCAGAATAACATGGCAGGCCTTCAGTTCCTCAAGCGTGTCATCCGGAATTGCCTTCTGCACGGCAGCGCGCCGCTCGATCGTAAGCCCGTCGATCACCCGGAATTCGACCCTTCCCTTTTCCACCTCATCCTTAAGCAGAAACTCCAGCACCCGCTGCGCCTGTCCCGTAATGGCCGGCCCGATGCCGTCCCCGCCGCAGACGCCGATGATAATTTTATCCATCGCCTTGTAATCGAGAAAATCTCCCTGCTGCTTCATTTTCTCCACGCGCTCCGACTGTTCCAGAAGAAGCTGTCCGAATTTTTCCTTTGCAGCCGCCAGCTGCTCCGCTGTAATACTCATTCCTGTTTCCTCCCTTATATCAGCACAAATATTTTTATGTATATTCGTTTTCTTATGTATATTTGTTTTATTTTCTCAACGCTGCCGCAGCCATCCATATCCGCCCCTGCAAGCCGGTTTTTTCTGGCGGGATTTCCTAATTCACATCAACCGACGGCAGGCTGACGCCATACTGCGCCTTATTCTGCTCAATAATCTCCACCAGCTCGGCGTCCGTCATTACAGTGATGCGGCCGTCCTCATATTCCCGATCCACAAGCTGCTTGATATGCTCGATCAGCGGATGGCCTTTGTCCAGCACCGCATCCCCCTTCAAATGATAGAAGCTGTTGATCCAGTGGGCGATCCCCGCCAGCCCGGAAGTGTTTGACACCGAGACGAGCACCGGACGGTTCAGGAATCTCTCCGTATCAAAGATATTGTAGATCTCCTCATTTTTCAGCAGGCCGTCCGCATGAATGCCCGCGCGGGTCACATTGAAGTTTTTCCCGACAAACGGCGTGCGGTGCGGGATCTTATAGCCGATTTCCTTCTGATAATACTCGGCCAGTTCCGTAATCACAGTCGTCTCCATCCCGTCGAGAGTTCCCTTCAGCTGTGCATACTCGAATACCATCGCCTCCAGCGGCGTATTTCCGGTCCGCTCGCCGATGCCGAACAGGGAACAGTTTACGCCGCACGCACCATACAGCCACGCTGTTGTCGAATTGGATACCGCCTTGTAGAAATCATTGTGCCCGTGCCATTCCAAAAGCTCCTCCGGCACACCGGCATGCGTATTCAGACCGTAGATGATCCCCTGCACCGACCGCGGGATCACCGCTCCGGAAAAATTCACTCCGTAGCCCATCGTATCGCACGCGCGGATTTTCACCGGAATGCCGTACTCCGCGCCGAGCTTCATCAGCTCAAGACAGAACGGAATCACAAAACCGTAGATATCCGAGCGGGTAATATCCTCCAGATGGCAGCGCGGCGCCACGCCGGTTTCCAGACATTCACGCACAACGCTCAGATAATGCTTCATGGCCTGCGCCCTTGTCATTTTCATCTTGTAGAAAATGTGATAGTCCGAGCAGCTGACCAGAATGCCGGTCTCCTTCATCCCCAGCTCCTTTACCAGCTGGAAATCCTGCTTGCTTGCGCGTATCCAGGATGTAACCTCCGGAAATTCGTATCCGCGTTCCATACATTTATATACCGCGTCGCGGTCTTTTTTGCTGTAGAGAAAGAACTCGCTCTGCCGGATAATGCCGTTCGGCCCTCCCAATCGGTGCAGATAATCAAAAACCGTTACAATCTGCTCCGTTGTATACGGCGCGCGGGACTGCTGCCCGTCACGGAATGTTGTGTCCGTGATCCATATTTCCTCCGGCATATTGTGCGGCACGATCCGGTCGTTAAACGCAATCTTCGGTACCTCGTCGTACGGAAACAGATTGCGGAATACATTCGGGTCTTTCACGTCCACAAGCTCGTACATATGCTCCTCAAGAGAGAGCAGGTTGTTATGTCTGTTCAAATACACCTTCCGATTCTGCATGCTGATTTTCCATCCCCTTTTGTTTTCGTACTATTGTATACAATTATACGAGTATTGTCAACTGTTTTTGACCGTCTGTGAGGATCGTTTCAAACCTGTTCTGCCCTTTTCTCCGCCTGCCATCCGTTTGTATAATGCAGCATTCCGGGGCAGGCAATATAATCAATAGATTTGGAATAAACCGTATCTAATGTCCATGATGATAACCGCCGTGTCCCCCGCAGACCCCGCAGCCATCGTTCCCCGTGCTATTCTCCGGCGAATCAGGCGTGTCGTCAGTCTCCTCCCCGCCGCTCTCGACCGGAGGCTCATCCGGATACCCGTTCCCGCCAGTCCCGCCGTGCTCCCGGCTGTCTCTGCACTCCTTTGCGAGCCGCTTCAGCTCGCGGACGCTCTGTCCCTTGCACTCCTCAAAATCGGCGTCCGGCTCCACTTCGAGCAGCTCCCGGATAGCAAGATATTTTGCCGGGCTGATCTGATTTTCATCGGCGCAGTGCTTTATCTCGTCCGTAACCGCATAGACGTCTGCCGCAATATTACGCCGGCATCTGCTCTCGGCAGATTCGACCGCCTCTCGCAGTCCGCTCAGCATGTTTTGCTCCCGGCCCTGTTCCTCCGCCTGCACCGTGATGCAAAGCAGGCTGTCCTTCGTAAAATATCCTTCCGCGGCCATGGCATCCAGCAGCCGTTCCACCGCTTTGCCGTAGTCCTTTTTTAACAGATCCGCTGCATCCAGGATATCCTCTCCGGCCTCATTGCGGGCGCCGGCATGGATTACCCGGCCCAGCCGGTTGACGGTGAGCTCAACGGACGGATTAATATCCAGATCAATATAAGCGGCCGGAGCAAAATAAAGCCGCCAGGAAACAACGCCGCAGACCAGGAGCACTGCGAGGCAGGAAAATGCGGCCGCAAAGCCCCGTACCCCGGTTCTGCCGCTGCGGGAGCGCTTACCGCCCTCTCTTATTCTGGCCCGCAGATAGCCGGCGGTTTTTTTCTTCAGCTCCTCATCGGCACGGATTCTGTCAAATACTCCGAATGCCTCTCTGTTCAATCAAAATCACCTCCCAGCAGCTGCTTCAGCGCCTTTTTTGCGCGATTAAGCCAAGTGTAAATCGTATTTTCCTTTTTATGGAGAATGCCGGCAATCTCGACGGCAGAATATCCTTCATAATAAAACAGATAGAGAACATCTCTGTATTTTGGCGCCATGCCCAAAATGCAGTTCAGCAGCTCCCCCTCCTCTTTCTGTATGAAAAACGGCTCAACCTCCATGTCTTCGATGGAGCTTACCCTTCTGCGAAATGGGCTCCGCAGCATATCCCTGCACACATTGACCGCAACCCGAATAAGCCATGCCTTTTCATGGGCATGGCTCTCGAAGGTCTTGTCGTGGAGAATGTATTTCAGAAATACTTCCTGAAATGCATCCTCCACATCCTCATATTTTTTTAAATGGATAAAGCATATCCGGCGAACCGTATCCGCATAAAGGCTGACCGCCCGTTCTGCTTCCGCTTCACTTCTCATAACCGTACCCGTGCGCCCCGCAGGCCGGCGGCGCGAAGCGCTGTTTCACAGGATTTCCGGCCGGCCTGCGCCCGTCAATGATGGCATCTTCCCCTGCCGCGTCTGACATTGATTGTACCGTAGCCGTCGCAGCAGCCGTTCGGCAGACAGGTATATCCGTTGTGCTCATGCTCTTCCGTCAGCCAGCAGCCGGCCACGTCGCAGACTTCGTGATAATCATGACCGTCCCCGATATAATGCCCGCAGTAATACGTTTCGTCATGCTGGTGTACCCCTACGATATGACAGTCCTCCACCTCGCAAAGCTCATAGCTGTACGAGTGTCCGCAATAATAGGTTCCGTCATGCTGATGCACTCCCGCGTTATAGCAGCCCGCAACGTCGCACTGGTCATACCGGTACGAGGAGGTTCTTACCCCGCGGCAGCCGCCGTGTCCGTGCGCCTCCGCCGAAATTGCTGCCTGTCCTACAACGAGCACCGCTGCAAGTGCAAGTCCCATAACTGCTTTTTTCATTTCCTTACTCCTTTCTTTATATGCCGCAGCTCTTCCTGCGGCATCTCCTTCCTTAAAAAACAGGCACTGCCTGCTCCTTAAGGCTCTTCCCTGCGCCGCCGCACATCCGGCAGCCCCGTCCGCGGGGCCGCCGTTTTTAACGGCTTCACTAATAATACGATCCGGCACCGGAAATCCTTTCACGCTTTTGAAAATTTTTCTTTCTTTTTTCTATGCGTATCTGCCGGCACGTCCGGCAGACATTCTGCTTATATTCTACAGCATGCGCCGGTAAACCGCAAGCTCCTTCTGATTCCCGTACACATAATGTCCCGGTTCGATCTCCGACCACACCGGCCGGTCATGCGAATAGTCATGGCAGGCAGGATCATACGGCAGCACCCGCTTTCCGCACGCCCGCACCGGATCAGGAACCGGAACGGCGGAGAGCAGTGCTCTGGTATAGGGGTGCAGCGGACACGCAAACAGTCTTGCGGTCTTGGCCAGCTCGACCAGCCTTCCCCTGCGTATCACGGCAATCCGGTCGGAAATCGCCCGCATTACCGACAGATCATGTGCGATAAACAGACAGGTCAGGCCGTCCCTCCTCTGCAGGGAAGTGAGCAGATTCAGCACCTGTGCCCGGACCGAAACATCCAGTGCGGAAACCGCCTCGTCCGCAATGATAAGGGAGGGCTTCATAATCAGACTGCGCGCAATGCCGATCCGCTGCCGCTGCCCTCCGGAAAATTCATGCGGAAACCGATCTGCAAATTCCGGGCGCAGCCCGACATCCCGCATTGCCTTTTCCACCAGCCGCCGACGTTCAGCCTCCGGCAGATTCCTGCATACATTCCTCAGCCCCTCCGAAATAATATAGTCAACCTTCGCCCGCTCATTCAGCGACGCCATCGGATCCTGAAAAATCATCTGAATTTTCCGGATCAGCTCGCGTCTGTGTTCTCCTGTAAGTTCCCCGCTGATTTTCCGGTTTTCAAATATAATGCTTCCGGCACTTATGGGACACAGACGGACAATTGCCCGCCCGAGCGTCGTTTTTCCCGAGCCGGATTCCCCCGCCAGCCCCAGGATCTCGCCCCGGTAAATATCAAAGCTTACGTCGTCCACCGCACGAAACAGCTTTTTTCCGCTCCCGAAGCTGACCCCGACATGGCGAAGGCTCAGGCACACGTTTCCCCCCTTCTCAGCCATACTGCCCCAGCCCTCCCCCAAGGCTGCGCCGGAGAGCATTCCCCGCCCCTTCTCCGAGCCGCAGACGACGTGCTGCCTCCTCCAAAACAGGGCTCTGCTGTGCCGCCTGCTCTTTCCGGAAATTTCGGAAACTTTTCCGCGGCTCCGGTGCCTCCTGTTTTTCATGCAGAGCAGGTCGATTTTCCCGATCCGGAATACGGTTCTGCAGCAGATATTTTGCTCCGGCCTCCTGCAGCCTCCGGACAGGCTCGGGCGGCAAAAGTTCCGGCGCTCTCGGATCCAGCAGCCAGGTCCGGGCTCTGTGTGTCGGCGACACCTCAAAATACGGCGGGCGCATCTGAAAATCAACCGCCAGCGCCTGCGGATTGCGCGGTGCAAAGGCGTCCCCGCGCACATCAGCAAACAGATCCGGCGGTGTCCCGGGAATGGCACAAAGAGGCTTTCCCCTCTCGCCGAACTGCGGCATGGCCGAGAGCAGCGCCCAGGTATACGGATGCCGCGGATCAAAGAATATTTCCCGGCAGCTGCCAAGCTCCACGATATCCCCCGCATACATTACCGCAACGCGATCCGCAATCTCCGCCACGACGCCGAGGTCGTGCGTAATAAATATTACAGTCAGCCCGTATTTGCTCTGAAGCCTTCGCAGAAGCTCCAGGATCTGCGCCTGAACTGTCACATCGAGCGCTGTAGTCGGCTCGTCGCAGATCAGAATCTCGGGCGTACACGCGGCAGCGATCGCGATAACGGCACGCTGGCGCATCCCGCCCGAAAACTCATGGGGATACTGCCGATAACGTCTTTCTGCGTCCGGAATTCCAACATCGTCAAGCAGCCGGATCGCCTGCCGCTTCGCCTCGGCTCCGGAAATACGGCTGTGCAGCAGCAGCGCCTCGCGAATCTGTCCGCCCACTGTCCGGAGCGGGTTCAGTGCTGTCATGGGATCCTGGAACACCATGGCAATGCGTCCTCCCCGGATTTTTACCCATTCCCTCTCCCGTGAAAACTTTGCCAGATCATATCCGTCGTAAAGGATGCTGCCGGAATCAATCCTGCCGTTGCTCTCCAGCAGCCCGAGAAAAGTCCGGGTAAGTACGGATTTTCCCGAGCCGGACTCGCCGACAATGGCAAGCCGCTCTCCCCGGTATACATCCAGAGAAAGCCCCCGCAGCGCTGTCAGTTCCCTTCCCCTCAGCCTGAATTTCACGACGAGATCCCGCACCGAAAGCACCGGATCGGCGTTTCCTGCCTCCTGCCCCATCACTTTTACCAACTCGGTCATAATGTTTCCTCCTTCGGCCTGCTTTCTTTCCCTTCCGGTGCCCGCTGTCTCCTTCCATGCTGTCCTTTCTTTGATGCAGCCATCCTCCGCGCCATCCATGGCACGGGCGGTTTCAGCGGTGATTTCTCGGATCGGACGCGTCGGCGAAGGCGTTTCCCAGTGCATAAAACGCGATAGTAAGCGCAGAGACGGCGAGCGCCGGAAAAAACAGCTGATATCTCTGTGCCGGTGCGAGCACAACCGAACGCCCCTCGTTTACCAGCGTGCCGAGCGACGGTACGGATACCGGCAGCCCGAGGCCGATATAGGTCAGAAACACCTCGGAGCCGATCGCGTTCGGTATGGCAAGCGCCGTGTTCAGCATAATCACCGGAATCAGCTGAGGCAGCAGATTTCTCAGAACGATTCGGATGCCCGAGGACCCAAGGCACCGGGAGGCCATATTAAACTCCCGATCCCGGTAAATCAGAATCAGATTCCGTATGTATTTCGCCATGCCGACCCACCCCGTCAGGCTCATCACAAAAATCATGGCCGGCAGGCCCGGCCGCAGAATGTAGATCAGCAGCATCCGCAGAATGGTGTACGGAATATTATCAAATACATTATAGATCTCGGTAAACAGCTTATCCCAGCGCCGCGCACAGCCCCAGATACAGCCCAGCGCAATGCCTGCTGCAGCGGTCACGGCGGCAGTGCACAGCCCGATAAAAAGCGAAATGCGCGTACCGAACCACAGCCGGCTCCAGAGATCCTGACCGATGCTGTTCGTGCCGAACCAGAATTCCGCGTTCGGCCGCACATTCCGGTACTGCGTCCCGGTTTCCGGATTGATGAAAATTTCCGTCGGGCTTTTCTGTCCGGGCAGCAAAGGCTGCAGAAAGGTAAACGCGATCAGAAGCATCAGAAAAATCAGAACTGCTGCCGATACCCGGTTGGAAAAGAATACGCGGAGCGTGCTTTTTAAGTAGGAATATCCGGGGCCTCCTGAGCTCCCGTCCTCCGCAAAGCTTCCGCCCGCAGGGATGAAAAGTTCGTCCGGAGCGGACGGTTCCGCCTTTCCGGCTGTCCGGCGCTGTGCTGCTCCTCTTCCAGAAACCGTGGACTCTGCCGCATCCCTCCTCTGCCGTGCAGGCTCCCGTTTCCCCGGAAGCCCGCCCTGTTTCTGCCCGGCTCCTGTTCTGCCCGGACGCCGGTCAGGCATTCTTCTCTCCAAAATTCTGTTCTGAAAATGAAGCTCCGTAAAACCGCTCATACGATGCCCCCTCTCTTTATGTCCCGCAGGCGGAACCGGAAATTCAACGCTTGAAAACTTTTGCTCACCCTGTATGATTTTCGTAAATTTTCGAAAAGTTCTATTATTTGCGGAAATCCTTGTTTTTTTGGACTTAAATTATCCGGCCGGTTCGCCTGCCAGACGGATTCTCGGATCCAGCATCGCCATAAGAAGGTCTCCGAGCAGCAGGCCTGCAATACTCATGGCGGAATATAAAAGTACAAGAGCCTGCACAAGCGGATTGTCCCCGCGCCGGATGGCCGTAATCAAAAGCCCTCCCATTCCCGGTATGGAGTACAGCGACTCAATATAGAGCGACCCGGAAATCGTAAACATAATCGAGGACGGCAGGGACTGCGCCATCGGGATTATCGCGTTCCGCAGCACATGCCGGAACGATACCTGCCCGCTTGTCATCCCCTTCGCCCTGGCCAGCCGGACATAGTCCATATTCATCTGATCCGCCATATAGCGCCGCATCCACATCGCTGTTGACGCCGTGCCCCCGAGGGAGAGCGAGATCAGCGGCAGAATACAGGTTCTTATATCCCCTCTGGTATAGAGCATGCCGATGCCGAGCAGATTCGAGCCGCCGAGCTGGATCAGCAGATAGTAAACGATTCCCGGGATCGCGCTGACAAGGAGAACGAAACCGCTGCCCAGACGATCAAAAAAGCGCCCGCGGTACCGTGCCATCAGCACGCCCATCGGAATTCCTGCCAGCTTTTCAATCAGCAGGGAAGCCAGCCCGAAACGGAACGAAACCGCCGCCTTCGAGCTGATGATTTCCATGACATCAACGCCCCGCCGCAGAACAAGCGATTTTCCGAGATCGCCGCGCAGCAGCCGGCTCCAGAAGGCCCCCAGCTGCACATACCATGGATCGCGCAGCCCGAGCTCCTTCAGCACCTGCTCCCTTACCTGCGGGCTTATGGCGTCGGTGCGCTCCCCGAAATATCCCTCCGTCGGGAGCAGACGCAGCAGCAGGAACACCGCACTGAGCACGATTGACATTGTAACAGCCGCCCGTAGGATTCTCCCTGCACAATACTTTATCCTGTCCATCGCTTTCCCTCCCTTTTATTAGTCCATCCCGGTCTGCATGGCAGCAATGCGCTCTGCCCGCTCCTCCTCCCAGATTTTGTACAGTCGCGTATATTCCTCCGCGGAAAACGGCTCCTCATAAACATACTGGTATTTATAGCGGCTCGAAGATGCGCCGAAAGGTGCATACTGCGATTCGAACGGGTTCAGGTTCGATGCGATATAGGTTGTGGCGCTGAGCGTCCCGAGCGGGACGGCAAAGGCGTGCTTTAGCAGCCAGGCCTCCGCCTCCGCCAGCGCCGCGTATCTTTCTGCGGCGCCCGTTATGCCTGCGGCCTTCTGCACCATTTCATCGTACACGGAATCCTTCCAGAAGCCCCCGTCCGCGCCGGGGATTCCGCCCTCTTCCTCAGAAACGCGGATCGCCATCCCGTCAGCCATATATATGCAGCTGTAATTTTGTCCGATAACAAAAGGTTCGGTGTAGGTGATGGGATCGGCAAAATCCGGCCCCCAGGAGGCCAGCATAAAAGCGTAGTTTCCGGCGCGCCTCGTCCGGTTCAGGTAATTCGCGTCGGGATAGCCCTCGATCACGATATCAATATAATCCGTTCCGAGCACCCGCTCCAGCTGCTGTTCGACCACCTGCGCCATATTGGTCTGGACGGCGGAACCGGTATTGTAGGGCATGTAAACCTGAACCGGGAAATTGACACCGAGCGCGGAAAGCTCTCTGACAGCCGCCGCTTTGTATCCGAGCGCCGCCGCCTCATCATGCGGATCGTTTTGCGTGAATGCGGCAAGAGCACCGGTTTCGGTGTAGTCCATGCCGCCGGCAGCGGCAAAATTTTTCGGCGTGATGGTCCGAAGGATAAAATTTTTCGGGTGGTAAGGATCATAGACCTGCACCGCCGCCGTGCGGTCAAGCGCGCAATAGATGGATTTTCGGAAATTTTCGCTGTTTACTGCCAGCTGCCAGGCCGGAACATTGTATTTTTCCGGAAAAGCCGGCCGAAAATTAAACAGGAAAAAATAGCTGTTTGCCGTATTTCTGGACGGGCGCAGCATGTTCCGCCGCTGTGCATCCTCCATCCAGGCATCCAGCTGACCGGCCGGAACTACAGCGGTCGTAACCTCCCCTCGAAGAAAAAGCTCCCCCGCCAGTGTGCCCGCTTCGGCGTTGTATCTCCGCTCGATGCGCTCGATGTGAATGTTTTTCCTGTCCCAGTAGGCTGTATTGGCATAATCGATCCGCCGGGATTCCGGCTCGTAATCCCCGCATAAAAAGGCGCCGCAGTAGAGGATCGAGCGGTTGTCCAGACCGAAGCCCGCCCCTAGTTCCTCAAGATATTCCGCACTGGTCGGATATCCCCAATTGTACTGGAGCAGCGACAGAAAATAAGGGAGCGGTTTCTCCAGCGTAAACTCCAGCTCGTATTCCCCGGCCGCCCGGATGCCGACCGTCCCGAAATCCGCCGGCTTCCCCTCCGCAAGCGCGCTGTAATACTCTCTCGCTCCCCGGAACACAAAGAGCAGATCGGCGGTCTGCGCAGCATTTGCCGGATCCAGTATGTATCTGGCGGTAGTCACCCAGTCCTCCGCCCTAACCTCCTCACCGTAAAAGCTTCCATCCCAGCGCTGCCACGCGACTCCCTCCCGTATCCGGAAGCTCCATACAAGACCATCCTCCGATGTTGTCCAGGACTTTGCAAGGCACGGGCGGCACAGCCCGTAGTTGTCATATTCCACCAGATTGTCGAGATAATTCGCCCACGCTGATGCGGAATCCGGCAGCAGGTAGTTCCAGCTGGAAAGCTCCTCGGAATAGACCGTTTTGACGACCTGTTCCCCGGCAAGCCTTCTGCCGCCGACAAATTCCGCGCCGGCTTCCCCTTTCCGGACAGAACCGGCCGTTCCCTCCCCGGCTGTCCCGGTACGGTCCGCTCCTCCGTCCCGCGCGCGGAACACGCCGCCCGCACAGCCGGAAAACACAAGAACAGCGGACAGCAGAAAACTAAGAACCATCCGGCTCCCTGCCCCCTTGCTCATGCCTTTTTCTTTTTTCATTCCCTCCGCGGGCCGGTCATAAGTATCTTTCTTCGTTCCCTTTTTGGTTCCGCTGCCGGTTTTCTTCACGCTTCGCCTCCATTCTGCAAATCCGGACATTTCTGCAGGGATTCTGCCTTTGTCAAATTTCATGTTTCTGCCGGCTTCTGCGCCTGTCCGGAAAACGCAAAAAAGCGGAGGAGTTTGCATTAATATCCGCCGACTCCTCCGACTGTTTTTACAAAATATACCATATTTACTTCAAGCTGTCAATCCCTGTCTCCGGCGGCAAATAAGAAAAACCGTCACCCGGCCAGCAGACGGCTGATCTGTGCGGCCATCTGATTCAGAACGAAGGCCTGCTCCGTCATCTGCGCGACGTCTCTGGTATTTTCCTCCACCATATTGTTGATATTGACAAACTCCGAATTTTCCCGTTTAATGCTCTCCGCGATAGCCGCGTTAATCACCGCATTTTTTCCGATGACCTCGGACTGCCTTTCATGGGCCTCTTCCATCGCCTTGATATCATCCATAACATCATGCAGAATGCGGATCATATCCTGTATTCCGGAAAATGCAGTATTAAAATATTCGTTCTGCTGCTTCAGTTCTTCTGTGTTCCGCTCCGTATAACCCATCATTTCGGTCACATTCTGCTGCACCTTCGCTACAACTAAGCTGACCTTCTGAAGGGATACCCGCGTATCATTCGCCAGCTTTCCGACCTCCGCCGCCACAACGGCAAAGCCTCTGCCCTCCGAGCCTGCTCTCGCAGCCTCAATGGAGGCGTTCAGCGCCAGCAGATTTGTGGAGGAGGAAATATCGCCGATAATCTTCAGCGTTATCCCGATCTCGTCCATGGCCCCGGCCAGCCTTGCGGCAACCTCATTCGTGCTTTCCATCGAGCGGAAAACCTGCGCATTGATATCCTGCAGCGCATTCAAATGCTCTTCGCTTTCGCGGGAGCGCTCCAGCAGATCCCGTGAACAGCTTCCCACCTGGTTCACATACCCGCTTACTTCGTCCTTCCAACGCTTCAGTTCCTGCAGATTTTCCATGCCGTCATCGCTTTTCCTGCTCAAAGCCGTATTGCTTTCCAGCAGATTTTCACTTGTTGCGGCAAGCTCCTGCGCCGATGCGCTTTCATTCGCAGCAATCCCGGACAATACTTCCCCCGCCTCTCCCAGCTTCCGCGCCAGCTCGGAAACGGAACGCAGCATGCCCTCAACCCGCTCGTTATTTTTTTGCAGCTCGTCCTTTTTGGCATTCACGAGAAAATGCTCTGCCAGCCAGGTGAGCAGCCAGATAAACAGCAGGGAAAGAACAACACAGACACAGCGGTTGATCATATTCGGAAGAAAAAAGCTGTTTCTTTCCGGCAGCAGCGTATCACTGTGCAGAATCCATGCCGCAGTCAGGGACAGTACAATCTCCGCACTTGTCGCGAGCACCATTCTGCTGTCCAGAAAAAGCGCGGTCGCCACGGTAAAAAGAAAGGCAAACGCCCAGAACTCGCTTGACGGAATCATGTACAAAATAAAATTGAACTGTGTAAACATAATGACAATAAGAAACAGCTTGCCTGATCTCAGCTTGTTCTGCAGAACCATATGATTCCGATAGCCGGTCTTAACGAAAAAAATGCCGATGCCGAGATACAGAAGACAGGTCATATCAAACACGATCAGCAGCAGCCAGCTCACCATCGGTAGCAGGCCGATGATCTTTTCCAGCGTGTACAGAACCCCCGCAGCCTGACACGCCCCGGGCACCGACAGTAAAACAATCGCATATACTTTGTTGATATAATCTTCCAAAGCGGATAAATTTTTAGACTCCACGATGAAATCCTCCAAAGAAATCATTATAACAGTATTTATCCGGGTATACCGCACGGCGGAAAGGACGGCATAAACAGCCTCTGCGCCGCATAAGTTGTTCCATATCAATCAGCGGAGGCCAGTAATGAACTGGATTTTTTCGTTTCTCGGCAGCTTCGGGCTGCCCGCCATGCTCCTGATGATACTTCTGGAATACGCCTGCTTTCCCGTTTCCTCCGAAATTGTCCTGCCCTTCTGCGGCGCGCTTGCCGCAAGCAGGCACATCCCCTATCCCCTTCTTGTGACCCTGAGCGCCGCCGCCGGGCTCGCCGGCACAACAATCTGCTACGGACTTGGCCGGCTCGGCGGTCAGGCGCTGCTCTCCGGGCTGACCAGGCGCTTTCCGAAAATGCGCCGCGGCTTGGATTCCTCGCTGGATTATTTTAACCGCCGCGGCCCGGTTCTCGTCCTGTTCGGGCGCTTTATCCCTCTTTGCCGTACATATCTGGGGTTTGCAGCAGGGGCTGTACGCCTGTCCCTGCCGGTCTATCTTGGCTACTCCTTTATCGGAATTTTTTTCTGGAACGCCATCCTCTGCGGTCTCGGCTATCTGCTTCAGAGCAGCTGGCCTATTGTCGCAAGCTGGTACACCCGCTACAAAAACATTCTGATCCCCCTTCTGCTGGTGGCGCTGCTTGTCGGTCTGTCCCTTAGGAAAACCGCAGGACGCCCGCCGCGCAGAAAGTGAGCGATGCCCGTTTGGCTAAAGAAAAATTGTTACAAGAACAGACAGTAGAATCTGTATAATAGCATAAACAATGACAACTTTGATTACAACCTTTGCGGTTTTGGACATCCCGCCGGCCACATCGCTGCCCTGCCGGGCGGCCTCGCTCACCGCCTCGCTTGCCAGCATCGCCCGGCGGCGCGGCTGGCCGGCTCCCGTCTGCGCAGGCGGCGTCTGCTGTACGCCCGCCCCGTAGGACGCCTCGTAATCCTGGCGGAACGAGACGTCCTCACTGTCGCGGTAGGTATCGTCGTGATCGTGTTCGTCCTCTGAATGCAGCCTGCAGTCGCACTCGTTCGGCTGGGCTGACGGCTGTGAACTGAACTCCGCCATAGTCTCGACATAAACCGGTTTTTTCACTCTGGAGCCGCAGAAATCGCAGCTTCCCTTCTTTGTCATCTCATGATCGCAATATGGACACAGCATTTTTTTCATAAAAAACGTTTCCTCCCGCCTTTTTCCACGGAAAATCTATCTCACTGAATTGATATCGGCAATCATATCCTCGACCGCTCTGCGCGATGCCTCCGCAAAATGCTCCGGTCCGTACGCCGCATATTTCTCCTGCCGGTATGCCGCAATAATTCCTCTGGAGGAATTTACAATGGCCCCGAGACCATCGGAATTGAAATAATCGGCCAGATCCGATGCCTTTCCGCCCTGGGCGCCGTAGCCCGGCACAAGTATGAAGGTCTTCGGCATCAGCCGGCGCAGCACTCTGCCCTGCTCCGGCCAGGTCGCGCCGACCACGGCGCCGACCGCGCTGTAGCCGTATTCCCCTGCACAGTCCGCCCCCCATTCGTTCACCTTTTCCGCAACGATTTCATAGAGCGGTCTGCCGTCAACCAGGCGATCCTGAAACTCACCGCTCGACGGATTGGAAGTTTTTACCAAAATAAAAATTCCTTTTCCTTCCTCCCGGCACACATCGACAAACGGCTTGACGCCGTCTATTCCAAAATACGGATTGACCGTGATAAAATCCTCCGCAAAGCCGCGCAGCCTCGCTTTTCCCACTGTGACGGCACCGAGATGACCGACCGCATAAGCCGCCGAAGTGGAGCCGATATCGCCCCGCTTCACATCGCCGATCACGACAAGCCCCTTCTCCCTGCAGTACTCTGCCGTCCTGGCAAACGCCGCAATGCCGGGCACGCCGAACTGCTCGTACATTGCAATCTGCGGCTTCACCGCCGGAATCAGATCATACACGGCGTCCACAATCGCCTTGTTGAACTGCCAGATTGCCTCGGCGGCAGCCTCCAGCGTCTCCCCCTTTTCCTCGACGGCTCTGTTTAACAGTGCCTCCGGTACAAACGCGAGCGTAGGGTCCAGCCCGACCACGATCGGCGCATTTTTTTCTTTTATCTGCTTTATCAGCTCGTCTATCATAATTCCTCACCTTCTGCCGCCGGCAGGCGGCCTAAGCTCCGGCTTTTTCTCTGCAGACGCCCCGCTTTATTTTCCGGTACAATCATACGGGATTAATATAGAAATAACCATTTTATTCGCAGATAAAACGTCCCGGTAAAAGCGTCCGCGGCTCTTCGGCCGGCTCAGTTTCACACCTCGTACACGATCTCCCCGTTCACCATCGTAAGCAGTATTCTGCCGAAAACCTTCCTGCCGTGGAACGGCGAATTTTTGCCCCTGGAAAGGAAAGTATTCACATCAATGACATACTCCGCTTCGGGGTCGGCGATCACAATATCTGCAATATGCCCCTCGGAGATATCTCCCCGGTCAAGCCCGAGAATGCGTGCCGGGTTTAAGCTCAGTTTCTCCACCAGCTGCATCGGCGTCAGATATCCTTTTTTCACCAGCTCCGTGTAGGAGAGCGCAAACGCCGTTTCCGAGCCGACAATGCCGAACGGCGCGCTGCGGAAGGACTTTTTCTTCTCCTCTGCGGAATGCGGCGCATGATCGGTCGCAATCACATCCATCGTGCCGTCCGCAAGCCCCGCAATCAGCGCGTCCGCATCGGCGCGGGAGCGCAGGGGCGGATTCATCTTATAATTTGCGTCGTCGCCCGGGATGTCATCCTCCGTCATCGCGAAATGATGCGGGCATACCTCCGCCGAGAGCCTGACGCCGAGTTCCTTTCCGAAACGCACGAGCGCCACGCTGTCCGCGGTGGAACAGTGGCACAGATGCAGCTTGGCCCCCGTCTCCTTTGCCAGTAAAATATCGCGCGCCGCGATTACATCCTCCACCGAATTGGCGATGCCGGGCAGTCCAAGCTCCTCCGCCTTTTTCCCGGCATTTATCACGCCCCCCGCCAGAAGCTCCCGGTCTTCGCAGTGCGCCAGCACAACAAGCCCCGCAGCCGCGGCTCTTTTTATCCCTTCTTTATAGAGGAGCGGAGCCATAACGGATTTTCCGTCCTCGCTTAATGCGAGCGCTCCGGCCGCGGCCATGCCCTCGATATCCGCCAGTTCCTCGCCCTTCTGGCCGACCGTCACCGCGCCGACCGGAACAACCGTGATCAGCGCGTCCTTTTCCGCCTTGTAATTCAGATATTCCACCATGACGCGGCTATCGATCACCGGCTTTGTATTCGGCATGGCGCAGATCGTCGTAAAACCGCCCGCCGCCGCCGCCATCGCCCCGCTCGCAACGGTCTCCTTGTATTCGAAGCCGGGCTCACGCAGATGCTCATGCAGATCAACAAAGCCGGGCATAACAAACCTGCCTGCCGCGTCAATCACACAGTGCGCTTTTGTCTTGATCTGCGGCGCAATTTCCGCGACCGTCTCATCGACGACAAGCACATCGTTTACGCCGCAGAGTCCGGTGGCCGGATTCAGCACCGTGCCTCCCTTAATCAAAGTAATCATAGATCCTCTTTTTCCGCCGCGCCAGCGGCTCTGAAATCCCTTTTGCGGCCGTCCCTCCCGCGGCCGGTTCCTCCTGTCAAACGCCGACTCTTTCGCTGACCGTGCGATTTACGGCTGCTTCCTCCGTGACGTTTTTTCCGGAAGGTCAGGCTCCTCAGATATCGAACGCACGTTCGATATCATCCAGCATCTTCCGGTTCGTAATATAATTTTCAAATTCTTCCTTCGTGATAAACCGGTGGTCATGCAGCTCCTCCGAGAGAACCACATCATCGGACAGCGCCATGCACTCGTAGCTGATACCGATGTGATGCACATCTCCCACCATGTAGGACCAGGTGTATGCAATCCGGTCGATCAGCGTCTCCAGGCCGGTCTGTTCGCGGATCAGACGCACTACCGCGCGATCCGGCGCCTCCCCGAAATCAATTCTTCCGTCGATAAACTCCCACTGATACGGGTCCTCGATCCTGTCGTCATACCAACGCTGCACGATCAGATACCGATCCTCAAAACGCACGATTCCCTTAATAACGATCTGATATTTCTCCACGGTTATCCTCCTTAATGATTCTCATAGATTTTTCACTGCGTGTCACTCATACTCCACCGACGTCAGGAACAGTCCGCGCGCCTCAAGGCGTTCCCCCGCCTTCGACCGATCCCTCTCCGCAATAATCCGCCTGACATCCTCCGGCTCAAGTTCGCCCCGGCCGGCCGCCAGCACCGTGCCGGCCATGATTCTTGCCATATACGGCCAGAAATCGTCCGCCGCAATGCGCAGCAGCACCTCCTTCTCGTCGCCGTATACGTCAAACTCTCTCACGGTGCGCACTGTCGATTTTTTCATCCGCCGGTTTTCCGAAAACGCCGCGAAATCCTGCTTTCCGATAAAGCACCGCGCCGCCTCTCTCATCCGCTTCCAGTCCAGCCGTTTAAAACTGTAATAATTGTATTTCCGCTCGAATACAGAGGGCGTTTCCCCGACGGAAATATGGTATTCGTAAGTAAAGCCCTTTGCCAGAAATGCCGCATGAAACCGTTCCGGAACCTCGGACGCCTCCAGCACGGCGATATCGCGCGGAAGAAAACGGTTCAGATACCGGCGGATCTCCAAGCAGCTCATATCGGCCTGCGTGTGAAAATTCGCGACCTGACCGGCCGCATGGACGCCCGCCTCCGTGCGCGCTGCACCGATCACCTCCGTTTTCTCTCCGTCCATCCGGGAGAGCACCTCCTCGAGCTTCTCCTGAACGGTCATGCCTTTCGCACCCGCGCCGGGTTTCTGCCAGCCGTCGTAGCGCGACCCGTCGTATTCAATCAAAAGTCTGATGTTTCTCATTGCCGCCTCCGTAGCGCATAATCAGTGTACCACATAAGTTATCTTTTGGCAATTCCAAAATGAAATTCCCGTGATCAAGGCTTTTTCCCTATTTACTGCGCCATTCCGGCAGACTGGCTACATGGATTTAAGGCCCGTATCAATGAAATCGTATGGCGTCTGCTGATATACTTTGTAGTTGATCCAGTTGCTGTAGAGCGTATTCGCATGGGCCCTCCACATCAGCTGAGGCCTGCTGCCCGCATCGCCGTCCGGATAGTAGTTCTCCGGCAGCTGAATCTCCAGCCCCTTTTCCAGATCTCTCTTGTATTCACGGTCGAGCGTAATCCTGTCGTACTCCGGATGCCCCATCAGAAATATCCGGCGGCCGTCCTGCGCCATGCACAGAAATACGCCTGCCTTCTCGGAATCTGCGAGGACGGTAAGCTCCCTGCACGCCTCGATATCCGCCCTCAGAACCTCGGTATGGCGGGAATGCGGCGCGTAAAAAACATCGTCAAAGCCCCGCACAAGCGGTTCCCGTCTCACCAGCACGCGATGGGGAAAAACCCCGAACAGCTTTTTATCCAGCTGCCGTTTTTTCAGCCCGTAATGATAGTACAGCCCCGCCTGTGCTCCCCAGCATACATGGAGCGTCGAGGTCACATTCGTTTTGCTCCACTCCATTATGCGGCAGAGCTCTTCCCAGTATGTAACCTCCTCGAATTCCATCATTTCCACCGGTGCGCCGGTGATGATAAGGCCGTCAAACTTCCTGTCCCTGACATCATCAAAGCACAGATAGAACTTGTCAAGATGGCTGGTCGCCGTATTGTGCCCGACGTAGCTGCTTGTCGTCAGAAAGGTGACGTCGAGCTGCAGCGGCGTGTTGGACAGGCTCCGCAGCAGCTGCACCTCCGTATCCTCCTTCAGAGGCATCAGATTGAGAATCGCTATCTGCAGCGGCCGGATATCCTGATGCCGCGCCCGCTTCTCATCCATCATAAATATATTTTCTTCCTCCAGAATCCGTTTGGCAGGAAGATCCCCCTGTACCTTTATCGGCATGGTGCACGCCCCCTATCCCTCAAGCAGCGCCAGAAACTCCTCCTCCGTGATAATCGGGATTCCGAGTTCCTTCGCTTTCTTATTTTTTGACGAATTGGACTGGTTGTCGTTGTTGATCAGATAATTCGTTTTGGCGGTGACGGAGCCGGTGACCTTGCCGCCCTGCCGCTCAATCTCCTCCTTCAGCTCGTTTCGGTTGGCAAAGCGCTCCACCGAACCGGTGATGACAAAGATTTTTCCCGCCAGCTTATCCCCCGCTTCCTCCTCCGGAAGAAAGCTTACCTCTTTTAAAAGAGCATCCAGAATCCCCGCATTTTTCTCATCGGCAAAGTATGCGACCACGGAATCGGCAATCACCTCGCCGATGCCCTCAATCTCGACAAGCTCGTCCCGGCCCGCGTGCCGGACAGCCTCCATATCATTGCCGCAGTGCCGGCAGATCAGCTTTGCATTCGCCAGCCCGACATTCAGAATGCCGAGGCTGTACACGAATTTCGCGATGCTGACCTCGCGCGCCTTTTCGATGGATGCCTGAAGCTTCCGGAAAGATCTTTCCCCGAAGCCCTCCATCCGGGTGATCTCCTCCTGCCAGCGATCCAGGTGAAACAGATCCGCCGGCTCCGCAATCATGCGCTCGTCGATAAACTTCTCCAGCGTAGCCTCGGAGAGTCCGTCGATGTTCATGGCATCCCGGCTGACAAAATGGGTAAACTGCTTGATTTTCTTTGCCGGACATTCCTCATTTACGCAGTAGAGCGTTTTTGTTTCATTTTCCTCCCGGATGCGCGTCGGCTTCCCGCAGACCGGACAGACTTCCGGAACCGGAACTGCGCCGCTGCGCGTCAGATTGTCCGCAAGCTGCGGGATAATCATGTTCGCCTTATAGACCATGATCCTGTCTCCGATTCCGAGCTCGAGCCCCTCCATTATACTGATATTATGCAGGCTTGCACGCGAAACGCTTGTTCCCTCCAGCTCCACCGGTTCAAAAATGGCCACCGGATTGATCAGGCCGGTGCGCGACGGGCTCCACTCGATCTCGAGCAGCGTCGTTTCCCGCACCTCGTCGCGCCATTTAAACGCGATGGAATGGCGCGGAAATTTCGAAGTGCGCCCAAGGCTTTCCCCGTATGCGATATTATTAAAGGTGAGCACCAGCCCGTCCGACGGGAAATCGTTGGACTCGATTTTTTCCGCAAAAGCTGCAACTGCATCTTCCACGGTTTCCGGCGTGACAAGCTGTTCCTCCACTGTGTCAAAACCCTGCGAGCGCAACCATTCCATCTGTTCCTGCCGCGTCTCAAGCCGAACCCTGTCCTGCTCCCCGCTCCCGGCTCTCACCAGCGTAAACGCAAAAAAGCGTACGTTTCGCTTTGCCGTAATTTCGTTATTCAGCTGACGAACCGAGCCGCTGCAGAGATTGCGGGGATTTTTATATTTCGCGTCAACCTCCTCGATCTGCGCATTGATTTTTTCGAAATCCGAATAGGTGATAACCGCTTCTCCGCGCAGAACCAGCTCGCCGTGAAACGGGATGGAGAGCGGGATATTCTTAAAAACCCTGGCGTTGTTCGTGATAATCTCTCCGACCTCGCCGTTGCCCCGCGTTGCCGCCTGAAACAGCTTTCCCTCCCGATAGGTCAGTACAATCGTCAGCCCGTCAAGCTTCCAGGAGAGAACGCCCTCCTGCCCGTTCAGCCATTCGCGCAGCGCAGCGGGGTCCTTCGTCTTGTCGAGTGAGAGCATCGGGCTTTCATGCCGTACCTTCGGCAGCTCGGAAAGCACCTCATAGCCTGCGCGCATTGTCGGACTGTCCGCCATCACAATCCCCGTCTCCTCCTCAAGTGCCTTCAGTTCATCGTACAGCCTGTCATACTCAAAATTGCTGATGAGCTCGCGGTCCTCCTGCTCGTAAGCCTTTGCCGCGCGGTTTAACAGCTCCGTAAGCTCTCTGATTCTCGCTTTTTTCGCTTCCATGTTACCTCTCAATCCGCCGCGCATGCGGCATTTTAATCAGGGACTTCTGTGCCGCTGTGCGGCACAGAAGCCAAGGTTGAGAAACTAAAATTTCAGGCTTTGTCCCCTGCCTTATTTCCGGGGAAGAGCCTTTCTCCGGGCCGCCGGCCTGCAATCTTCCTTTCGGCGATCCGGTTTTCTGCCGCTCCGGATTTCAGCCTTCTCTCCGGCAGCTGCCTTTGTCTGCGGCTTGCGGCTGCCCTTACCGGCAACCTTTTGTTTGGATACTGGCTTTCCGCCGCCTCCCGTTAAAGCGCCCGGTCCGGTTGCTGGTTTTCTGCTGCCTTCGTTTGATGATTTCCTTCCGGATACCGGCCTTCTGCTGACTCCCGCCAAAGTTCCAGGCCTGGCGGCCTGCTTTCCGTTTTCCTCACTGCCTGCCTCAAATAACGGTTCGTTTGCGGAGTCTTTCAGCAGCCGGTTCAGCCCCGCAAGCTCCTGTTCTGTCAGATTCCTCCAGCCCCCGCTTTTCAGTCTTCCAAGGCTGATATTCATAATTCTCACACGGGTCAGTGAAACCACACCGTATCCGAAATATTCGCACATGCGCCGTATCTGCCGGTTCAGCCCCTGGGTAAGAATAATGCGGAAGCCGGTTTTGTCGAGCTGCTCGACCGTGCACGGCCTTGTCACCGTGTTCAGAATCGGCACTCCGCCTGCCATTCCCTCCAGAAATTCCGCCGTCACCGGACGATTCACCTGCACGATGTATTCCTTTTCGTGGAAATTTCCGGCCCGCAGGATTTTGTTGACAATCCCCCCGTCGTTCGTAAGCAGAATCAGCCCCTCCGACTCCTTGTCCAGCCTTCCGATCGGGAAAATGCGGGAACCGTAATCAATAGAATCAATAATATTGTCCGGCTCCCGCCGATCCGTCGTGCAGACAATTCCGCGGGGCTTATTAAATGCGATCAGTGCCATCCGCCGGTCCTGCTCCACCGTTTTTTCCCCGATCGTAACCTTCTGCCCCGGAAGAACCCGGCTGCCCACAGCAGCGGGTTTCCCGTCAATCAGAACCTTTCCCGACTCCACAAGCCGATCCGCCTCCCGCCGGGAACACATCCCCGACTCGCTGAGATACTTATTGATTCGGACGCTGTCCGGCTCCTTCCCGTTATCAAAAAATCCCTTTGTCAATTTCGCCATACCGGCCTCCATACCGCGGCAGTCAGAAACATCCCGCCGCGCTCTTTCGTCTCTGAAGATACTCCGGAATTCCCGAATGTCTTTCCGCCTCCCGCCTTGTCTTCGTTTCCTCCTCCGAAGATACTCCGGGATTCCGCAATGTCTTTCCGCCTCCCGCGCCGTCTCCGGCGGGAAAGACACCGCACATCCGCCGGAGTCCCCTATGAAATCCGTTTCCGCCCATTATTTTAGCATACTTTGCCGCGTTCTGCCACAATTCTTTTGCCTGATTTCAACCCAATTTCAATCCGGCTTTTATCTTGATATAATTCCCGCCATATCTTCTTTTTTTATCCAGAATATGCGCTTTTTATATCTTTTTCAATCATAAAAAGGGCACAAAATCCTGCACGCTGACATAACAGAATTTTATGCCCTTAAAACCGGCATCATACACGGCATTTTGCGGAGTCAAAAGTCTCACGGCTCCCCCTGCAGCTTGTTCATAAAGCTCCGGAGATCCGCATCGGACGAGACAGCCTCATCCATCCGCGCCGTAACGTCCTCAATCAGCTCCTGAACATCCCGCATGGCGTTCAGCTCGTCCAGGTAGGCACTTTCCTCCGGGCCGAGCGAAGCGTCAGGAAGGAAAATCTTCGGGTTTCCATCCTCATCGTATTTGATGTAGAAACGCTCCATGGAAGGTACGAGCGTATCAATCGTAGCAATTTCCACATCATTCAGAACATAAAGCACATAGTCAACCGGCCCCGCGCCCCTCTTGGCACGGCACTGAATATTGTGATACCGGACAATATACTCGACACGCTTTTGGGTAAGCTTTTCATCCACATTCTCGTTATTGTAAAAGAGCTTTTTATATTCTTCGAACGAGTCGCTGAGAATCGCCGTAAAATATGTCCGGATCAGCTCCTCGATTTCCTGCGGCACTTCCGCCGTCAAGCTATTGTTTTCCGGGGTAAGCGTCGGGGTCGGCAAAGGTGTCGGAGTGGTGCCGGCTGTCGGGTTAGGAGAATCCTCTCGTCCGGAATTCGGCGTGCCGCCCTGACCGGACTCCGGCTTCTTAAAATTTCCCGGCAGTTTTCCGATTTCAGCGGAAAGCAGCGCCGCGGACCGCATGCGTGCAGCCAGTCCGGACGATCCTGCTTCCATGCCCGAGGCGGGCTCTGCGTCGAACGACGGCTCCGTAGGGAATACAACCATGCTGATTCCCATAAACAGCAGACTTGAATATATCATAAACCTTGTATACTTTTTTTTCATCGCAAGCTCTCACTCCTGCACTGTTTCAGACAGATGCAATCATAATACATTTGTTCGGCTGCCGGGATGCATAAGCCTCCGGCCGCAAAAACTGTGAATAAAACGGGGATGTAAGGAATGACGCGGCATCACGGGCAGACCCGCAATACCGCGTATATGCAAAAATGCACCTGATAGGATTCGAACCTACGACCTCTGGCTTCGGAAGCCATTGCTCTATCCAGCTGAGCTACAGATGCATATGTAGAAAGAAAATATTAACTTGTACGGAACACGAGAATTATTATACTTTATTTCAGCTGTTTTGTAAAGAAGAGATTTTGAATATTTAAAAATTTTTATCCGGGCTGGCAGAAACCCGCAGCGGAAAAGCCCGCATGGGTTCTCCCGCCGCAGCTTTGCACACCTTTGCTTCCTGCGCCTGTGCGGATTTTTCTGTTCCGCGCACGCCCGTCTTTCCGGGCGCCCGGCACTCAGCCGAGCGTCACCTCGGCCGAGTGCTCCCCTCCGTCTCCGAACACTGGTATTTTATTACCCGAAAGCTCCCTGCCGTCAACGACAAGCTTTGCGACACCCTTCGATACATGCGCGGGATTTTTCACCGTGATCCGAATCCTGTCTCCGCGGAAGCAGCGCACAACCTCATAGCCGTCCCACGCCGCCGGGATTGCCGGATCAATCACCAGCCCGTCATACTCGGGTTTTATGCCGAGAATATACTGGGAAATTGCGATAAAATTCCAGGAGGCAGTGCCGGTCAGCCAGGAATTTTTCGCCTCGCCGAAGCGTTTGGCATCCTTGCCCGCCACCATCTGCGCATACACATAAGGCTCCAGCCGGTGAATTTCGGAATACTCTTCGGTAAACGCTGGTGCGATCCTGGTGTAGTAATCAAACGCTTTGTCTCCTCTGCCTATAAATGCCTCTGCGCACATAATCCAGGCATTATTGTGACAGAATACACCGGCATTTTCCTTATAGCCCGCCGGATAGGTCGAGATCTCTCCATACTCCAGATAATATCTGGTAAACGCCGGGTTGTTGAGCACCAGACCATATTTTGTCCCGAGGTATTTTTCCACGGAATCAAGCGCCGCAAGCGCCTTGCCGTCCTCCAGCCCGCATTTTCCCAGAATGCAGAAGCCCTGCGGTTCGATAAAAATTTTGCCCTCCTCGCACTCGCTGCTCCCGACCTTCCGGCCGAAATCATCGTAGGCGCGAAGGAACCATTCCCCGTCGTAGCCGTCGCGCATAATAACGCCGCGCATTTTTTCCACCTCACGCACCGCACGTCCGGCTTCGGCCTCCCGGCCGAGTCTGCTCATCAGCAACGCGTACTCCTCGCCGATATACGCAAACATCCCGGCGATCATAACGGACTCTGCCACCTTGCCGTCCTTGCCCGTCACGGTCTGAAACGATTCCCCGGACTCGGAAGAAAAACAGTTCAGATTCAGACAGTCGTTCCAGTCCGCCCGCCCGATCAGCGGCAGGCCGTGAGGCCCAAGATTGTTGATGACATGATCAAAGGCCCGCTTCAGATGATCCGCAAGCGGCGCGGCAAGTTCCTCCTTATTGTCATAAGGCGTCATTACGTCAAGAATGCCGTAATCACCGGTTTCCTTGATATAGGCAACCACGGCCAGGATCAGCCAGAGCGGATCGTCGTTGAAATTTCCTCCGATCTCGTCGTTGCCCTTCTTGGTCAGCGGCTGATACTGGTGATACGCGCCGCCGTCCGGCAGCTGCGTGGAGGCGAGATCAAGTATCCTCTCCCGCGCGCGATCCGGGATCTGATGCACAAAGCCGAGCAGATCCTGATTCGAATCGCGGAAACCCATGCCGCGGCCGATGCCGGACTCAAAGTAGGAAGCGCTCCGGGACAGGTTGAATGTCACCATGCACTGATACTGATTCCAGATATTGACCATGCGGTCAACGCGCGCGTCCGCGGTTTTTACCGTGTACCGGGACAGAAGCCCGTCCCAGTATTGCGCAAGCCGCGCAAACTCCCGGTCGACCGCACCGGGCTCCTCAAGCCGGGCAATCATCGCTTCGGCCTTTCGTTTGTTGATAATATTTCTGCCGTTCGGCGCAAAGGCTGACTGCAGCAGCCCATCCGCATCCGGCGTACCGAGCTGCCACTCCCATTTTTCGTCCGCCCCGTTCTCCACATAGCCGAGGAGGAACACCAGTTCGCGCTCCTCCCCCGGCGCAAGCGAAAGCTCCACGCAGTGCGAGGCGATCGGAGACCAGCCGTCCGCAACGGAATTCCCGGATTTTCCCTCCGCCACTGCCTTCGGGCTCTCAAAGCCCCCCCAGGTACCCAGAAAGGCTTCGCGGTCGGAATCAAAACCGGCAAGCGGCGCGTTAACCGAATAGAATGCATAGTGATCGCGCCGTTCCTTGTACTCCGTCTTATGATAGATGACGGACCCCTTGATTTCAACCTCTCCCGTGCTGAAATTCCGCTGAAAATTTGTGCTGTCGTCCTGCGCGTTCCACAGACACCACTCGACAAAAGAAAAAAGCTTCAGCTCCTTTTTCTCTGCACCGGTGTTGCGCACGACAACCTTATGTACTTCCGCGTTGCAGTCCAGCGGCACAAAAAAGGTTGCCTCGGCCTCAACGCCGTTCCTGCTGCCTTTGATTACGGTGTAGCCCATGCCGTGACGGCACTCGTAGGAATCCAGCTTTCTTTTTGCGGGCGCATAGCCCGGGGACCAGAAATCGCCGCCGTCATACAGATAAAAATATCGGCCGCCCCCCATATCCAGAGGTACATTATTATAACGAAAACGTGTGATGCGGCGCAGCTTTGCATCCCTGTAAAAGCTGTAGCCGCCCGCCGTATTGGAAATCAGTGAAAAAAACGCCTGGGAACCGAGATAATTGATCCACGGATAGGGGGGTTCCGGCGTTGTTATCACATATTCCCTCCTGGCGTCGTCAAAATATCCGAACTTCATGCAAATTCTCCTTTCCTTGCCGCATCTGCTCCCACACAGCTGCGTTCCGGCAGAATCTTATCTCTGCATATGGTTATAGTTCCATTTTAGCATGAAGTGAAAAAAAGCGCTATTGCACGATTTACCAAAATAGCGAAAATATCCTTGTGAAAAAGCTACAATCTTTGCGAAACATTTTCGCTGTCCCCCGGACAAATCTCGTTTCCCTGCATGCTGCAGGCTCCTTCAAATCAAGAAAAAAGCTGTCCGGCAGACCAGGGTTACGCAGAACACGCTACGAAATTTTCGCTTTTTCCTCGTCCTTCTGCTTCAGCTCCTGATCATACTGCTCCAGCGCCTTCCTCGTGGTCTGCACCAGATCCCCCAGGAGAAGCATCTGCTCCGCCGTACACTCCGACAATACGCTGTCAATCTCCTCAAGCACTCTGCCGTACAGCCCTTCCTGCCCGCCGCAGGTCAGAAGCAGTGCATCCGGCGTCACCTCCAGCGCACAGGCAAGATCCATCAGTACCTGCGCGCTGAATTTTGTCTTTCCGTTTTCGATATTGCTTATGTGAGGAACCGACACGCCGATCCGTTCCGCCAGTTCCTCCTGCAGCATCCTTCGTTCCTTCCGGAGCTCCCTGATCTCCGCTCCGACTGCCGTATAATCTATTTCCATGTACATCCTCCAAATCGCTGATAGCATAATTGTATCGGATTCGGATCTGCACTTAAATAATCTATAGCAAAATCGTATTCTCTTCGGTTGATGCTTTTTAAAGTTTTTTGCCGTTTCCGCCCTTCAGGCCGTCCGGATTCCTGCGCTGCCAGTTCCACGCATCCCTGCACATATCCGCAATATCGTACTGCGCCTTCCAGCCGAGTTCCCGCTCCGCCTTTTCCGGATTGGAATAACTGACCGCGACGTCCCCTGCGCGCCGCTCCCGAATCCGGTACGGAATCCGGACGCCGTTCACCTTCTCAAAGGCCTTCACCACCTCCAGAACCGAGCAGCCCCTTCCCGTGCCGAGATTGTATACCGCAAGGCCGCATTTTCTCCCGATTGCCCCCAGCGCCCGCACATGGCCGCGCGCCAGATCAACCACATGGATATAATCCCGGACGCCTGTGCCGTCCGGCGTGTCATAGTCATCCCCGTAGATGCTGAGCTCCTCGCGCCGTCCGGCCGCCACCTGCGTAATATACGGCATCAGATTATTCGGGATGCCGTTCGGATCCTCCCCGATCAGACCGCTCTCATGCGCGCCGATCGGGTTGAAATAGCGCAGAAGGACAATGTTCCATTCCGGCTCCGCCGTCTGCAGATCGGTCAGAACCTGCTCGAGCATACTCTTTGTCCATCCGTAGGGGTTGGTGCACTGTCCCTTCGGACAATCCTCCGTCACCGGGATCACCGCCGGTTCGCCGTAAACCGAAGCCGACGACGAGAAAATCATATTGGTGCAGCCATGCCGGCGCAGCTCACCGGCCAGCACAAGCGTCCCTGTAATGTTGTTGTCGTAATACTCCAGCGGAAGCCGGATCGATTCGTTCGGGGATTTCAGTCCCGCAAAATGAATGCAGCAGTCAAATTTCTGCCCTGTTTTGTCCTCGTGAGCCTGTATCGCATGGGAAAGTCCCTCCCTGTCCCGGATATCCGCTTTATAAAAGGGAATATCCTGCCCGACAATTTCGGCGGCGCGCTTGAGCGACTCTTCGCTTGAATTGGTCAGATTATCCACCACGGCGGCCCGGTGTCCGCTTAAGATCAGCTCAATTACCGTGTGGGAGCCGATATAGCCGGCTCCGCCTGTTACAAGTATATTCATAATCTTATTCTCCTTGTTTTCCCTTTTTACGCCCATTGTGCCGCCGATATGGCTGCACTCCCGCTTGTTCCAGCAGCGGTATGAAACGTCTGACAAATTCTGATATTTCAGCCGATGCGCCTTCGCCGCAGGCGGGCAGTCTTTCTTAATTGTATTCACTTGTACGCCGAAAAGCAAGCGCAAAATCCGGCGGAAAATCTGCCGGTACGGCAAACCGGACTTCTGCAGAATGCCTGCTTCACCGGCGGAGATTAATGCGTACAGCCTCCTTCAGCAGACGGGACGGCACAGAAAGCATTCCGATAAAATACGGGCCTTCCGGCATAATTTACGGCTGTTCTCTCTTTCTCCTATAAAGTTCTCCGCGATAGACAACTTTCTTCGCTTTATTTTTACCTTCCAGAATCAGATATTCAAACCGGGCCGTTTTTATCTGCTTTTCTAACCTTTGAATATCCTCTTCCAGCCATAAAGAACCGTCAATATCGACATTTACCAGCTCTGCTTCCCTCAAATCGGCGCCCCGCAGATCCGCTTCTCTCATATTGACATTGCGGAACCTGACCAGTTTCAGATTTGCTTCTCTCAGATCGGCATAATCCAGATTTGTTTTTTCAAAATGCCCGGATCTCAGGTCTGCCCTGAAAAAATTGCATCTCTCAAAATCACAGTCCACAAAATGAGGGGCAAGTATGCCAACATCCGAAAACTGCAAATACCGGAAATCTCCCGCCTGAATCAGGGAATGATCCAGCTTCGGCGAAAATTTTTTCAAATATTTGAGGCTCATTTCTCTCAGAAAAGATTTTGTCAAGTCATAGCCGGAAAATCCTCTGCTGACCAGTTCCCGGCAGAATTCCATATCCCTGAGCGCAATTCTTGCCAGCAGATACTCATAAATGCTTCTGTGAGCAAACTTATAATTTCCATCCGTGCCTCTGCTGAGCAGCGATTTCGATTTTGCCTGAACTTTATCAAACTTCAGCTTTTTATGCGCACAAATTTTTTCTATCTCTTTTTCCGTTATATAGGCGGTCTCATGCAGGAACATATACTTTGCTGTCTGCAGCGAAAATTTAAAAAGCTGAAACCCATACCTTTCATCCGCCGATTCTCTGACGATCCAGTTCATAACCAGTTCTTCATAAACTTCAAAGACATACTGAAATTCTTTCGCAGAATCAATGATCAGATTGTCAATAAACGCCAGCAGCATCGGGCGGACCATTAAATCCGGACATTTTACAATTACGCTCTTTGCTCTCCGGACTTTGTCGCTCTCTAAAACGGAATTATATTTTTTTCTGAGATACCGGTCAATCTCCTGCTCATTAAACGGCGATATGTAACACTTAATCAGTCCCCGTCCTGTTCCTTTACCAGCCAGAATCTTCCCCGGATAACCCAGTTCGCTGTCGATATCTGGGAAAAATTGGGTTCTGCAGGTGATAACCACTTTGTAAAACTGCTCCGTTTCGCTGAAAATTTTCTTCAGCTGCCTGGTATAATCCTTCATAACATGAGGATCTTCATCAAGACCATCCAGAAGCAATATTGTTTCCGATTTGTTTTTTATATCTTTTATTATTTCCAAGGCATTGGTCAAATAGAACGGTATTAAAAATACTTCGTATTTTCCAAATATTTTTTTATAGTATTTATTGAATAATTTCAATACAAAAGTAGTTTTCCCCATTCCGGAATCACCAAGAACTATTATATACTGAATTGTCGGATCTCTGAAAATTTCTTTGGAAAAATACGGAATCATCTTTACTTCCGGCAGTAAATCCCTGCTTTTGTTTCTGGAAAAATAATCCGCAACTCTCCCCCGGGTCGGAATATAATACTTCATTGACAATTTTGTCTGTTCATCTTTGTGCAGATACAGATTCTTTTCTTTTTTATGTTCTTTTTTAAATTGCAAATAAGTCATAATTAACCCAAGAAATGCCATAACTGTACTTGCAACACCGGCGAATGAATTAATACTCGGAAGATTTTCTATAAACCAATCCAAAATATCCGTCTCCTTTGCCCTGTGACATAATATACGCAATCCCCAAATTCTTATTTTCAGATAACGTTCGATTTCGTCATTTTATTTCACCTTATTTTTTTAAATATTATATAAAAATAACGGTTCGTTTTTATGCAACATTACTAAATGGTGTTGTTTTTATCTCTCTCCGCCTCCGTTCATACACCTGGAAAAGGCGGAACCTTGAACGGCCCCGCCCTTATTTATCTCTGATTTCATCTTCTGCTGGCAATATTGCTGAGTATACCTGCTCTCCCGGAATTTTCCATTCTGCATTTTTCCATTCTGCATTTTTTTCATTCTGCATTTTTCCATTCTGCATTTTTCCATTCTGCATTTTTTCCATTCTGCAATTTTCATACCGCCTGCAGCCCTGCTTTCCGGCAGGCAAGGCAGCCGCCTTTTCCCGCTCCGGCCGCCTATATCAGTCCTTCATATCCCAGCTCCCTGCGCAGCCTCGCATTGCTGCGAAGAAATTGAATCAACAGTTTATTTCCTACCAGAGCTATCATATCTTTTCTAAAATTACCATTTATTCTTGCTTCATCCAATCGGCACACTACATAATACAGCTGCGCAATCTCACTGTTGTTCAAAACGATCTTCTTCGGATAGCCCCGGGATGAATGCGTCCGGATACCGTCGTACTCATAAAGTACTTCTTCACTCGGATACTGTCTTCTGGCTGCCGCCACCAGCCTTGACAGCTCCCCAGGATCATCCTCTTTTGTCAGAATCCTTCTTCCCGGCTCCGGATTCCTGAGATCTGCTCTCAGTATCCGCACCATATCCTGACGATCAATCTCCGGACCACTGCGATGCATCAGCCGGATTCGTCCTCCATCAAAATAAATGCTGCCTGCATGTTCTGTTTCGCCCGAAAAAAAGCCATCCAGAGCTCTTTTCGAAAATGTGGCAAACCAGAGCGCGGCGGCACTGAAATCCGCCGGCAGCACAGCAGTATTCCTTTTATAAAATTTCTGCTTTGCACTCTCAAGCTTTTTAAAATAAAGATTCCGCAGATATTCGGCTCTGTCCGCTGTCAGCCACAAATCTTCTCTTCTTTCCCTGAGCTCCTGAATTGCTTTTTCATAAAACATCAGTCTCATATCAAAATTGAAAATATGGCATACGATCTCGGCTTCCGCCAAAGAATAATCCGCCTGCATTTTCGTTTTCATCACCCGCAGAAACTCGGCATACCGCCGATTTTCCTCCCAGCTTCCGCGCTCCCGAAATACCTCCACCTCTGAGGAAATATAATATCTGTACGGCAAAAAGTAAATGCTGCTGCTATCTACCGACCCCGTTATCAGCGGCGCTGCACTGGCTAAAACCCTCGGAACCTGCGCAGTCGGCTGCGGCTGCGGAATACTTGCCGTCTGTGCACTGCCCGGTCGTTTCACCCCCGGCGTCGGGAGCACCTCCCGGACAATCATCCTTGCAGCGTTTCGGAATCTTCCTCCGCCCATTCCATCCCTCCCTGAAGCTGTTATACCTGTTAATCCCGGCCGTCCCCTCTTGGCTGACCGTTTTCGGTTTCCCACTTCTCTTCCGGCGTATGCACCACGCCAGTATTCATCAGCTGATCGACGATGCGCGACACCGCTTCCGGACGTCCGCCCGCCTTAAATCTCATCTCAATCTCCATCTCCCCGGCCTTTCCCTTGGCGGAGGTCGCCAGACTATCCAGGTAAAAAGTGCTTCTCGACACCTCGAAATCTTCGATCGCCTTGCCGTCCAGCTCAGTTTTCTTCATACCTGCATATTTGACAGGCAGAGAGGTTTTAATGTTTATTTCATCCAGGAGCAGCTCCGTATGGTTCATCAGGGTAAAAACCGGAATTTCCACAATCTCTCCGCTGCTGTTCCGATAGGTAAACATAACCGGATTGCCATCCTCATCAAAATAATCGGAAAGCTGGCTCAGATAATGCGCCTCCGAAATCTCCGATGCCGTATTCACACAATACTGTATTCCGCGGATCACGTCCGACAGCGTCTGTTCCTCCTGTTCCGGCTTATAATTGGATTCCTTCTTTTTTCTAACAAAAAAGCCCATACAAAGCTGCTCCTCTCTTTTCCCTTCTCACTGATGCGCTGACAGCATGTTTATCCGGAAGCTCTGCGCCGAACCAAATAGGTTCAAAAACAACAGCTCAGCATTTATTCCTGCTGCTTCTGTCCGCCGCCCTCCGCATTTTTATCAGAAAGATTGTCCAGGGCAGGTTTCTGATTGGTAGGGTTCGTCGCCGCGTTCACCATTACTTCTACAATCCGCATCAGCGCCTCCGGCTGTTCCTGCTTCCTTGCCTCCACATGAAAAGAATACTTGGCCCGCGTATCCGTCTGCCTGGTCTGTTCTGAACTGTGGCTTAAAGAAGCAGAAAAATTGACCTTCGGCGTAAAGAAAAATCCTGCTTTCCCGTCCGTCTTGGTGCCGGCCTCTGTCTTGCTCTTGCTTGTGTCGGAGGTATTTACCTCAAGTTCGAAATTGACCTGCACTGTTTCTACAGCCAGATTCGGGATTCCGGACAGAGCGACGAACGGAGCCTGTATATATCTGTCCTCCTGCCGGATGCTTCCGTCCGCCTCCTGTACCTCCTGGCCGTATTTAAACGTGACCATCCGGGCATTTCCGTCCTTGTCCAGCGCTACGGTATGAAGAAACTCCGCCAGCATTCCGCTTATTTCCCGCTGGGCTTTCACCGCGGCAATAATTGGCGCTGCCACCATATTTTCAATCGGCAGACTGTTTACAATTTCTCCAATTTCATTTCTGGGCATAATGACCTCCATTCCGAGAACGTCTGCGTCCTTTGCACATTTCATGCCGTTCCCGCACATGAAATGTTTGGACTTGTCTGCATCTACATTTATATTTTATTCTATATCTTCCTAAAAATCAACTTTTTTCTACATTTTTCCACACAAAGAAAGCCTGACCAAAACAGGTCAGGCTTCTTGCGCGCCCCTTATACCGTCGTTTTTTCCGCTTCTGCACTCTCCGGCTCCCCGGCCGCTGCCAGCTCGTCCAGCGCCTCCAGTGCATTGAGCTGCCCTGCCTCAACCCCCTCGGTGCTTTTCGGGGCAAAGAGGATTTTCACGGTTGCAAACAGGATTCTCAGATCCTCAATAATGCTCGGATGTGCAATATACATCAGGTCCATCTGCAGCTTGTCGTACGGTGTCGTGTTGTACTTGCCGTAAACCTGCGCGTAGCCGGTAAGGCCCGCCTTCGCCTGCAGGCGCAGCTGAAATTCCGGAATTTCCCGCTCATACACTTCCGCAATCTCCGGACGTTCCGGCCGGGGACCGACAAGCGTCATTGTGCCCCGCAGCACGCAGAACAGTTGTGGCAGCTCGTCGATCCTTGTCTTGCGGATCAGCCGGCCGATCCTTGTTACGCGCTCGTCCTCGGAACCGGTGGAAAGCCGGGCTACCCCGTCCTTTTCCGCATCGACGCACATGCTTCGAAACTTCAGAACATTAAATTTTCTGCCGTCCTTTGTCAGCCGGCACTGGCGGTAGAGCACCGGGCCGCCGTCCGTCAACCGGATTGCGGCGGCCGTAAGCAGCAGCACGGGGGAGAGCAGCACAATCGCGGCGCACGATATCACCAGATCGAGCGCGCGTTTTACCAGCAGGTATACCGGGGACGGATTGTAACGCCCCACCCTCAGCATCGGCAGATGAAACAGGTGCATCTGCCGCGCACCGCTCATTATTACATCTCCGATGCGCGGGATCACATAGACATGGATTCCGGCAGCGATGCAGTATTTCAGGATAATATTCCGGTCATGACTGTGTACGCCGCTCAGAAACACGGCGTCCATCCCGTTCAGCATCCCCAGATCGGCCAGACATTCGTCCACTCCCGCCGTCGCGCAGAGATCAAACTTTTTTTCGAGCCCGTACTCGCTGATCAGCCGTTCCAGCCCCTGCCGCTGATCGTAGATCACCGCTGATCTCTTCGGCGGAAAGGCCGCGAAATACCATTTGCTCGCAAGCACGCACCAGAGGGAAGCCAGCGCAATCTGACAGCCGAAGGCCGCAAGCAGCGGCAGCGGCAGCGGCAGATGCTTTGTGAGCAGCCAGGTCACGATATACATGACAAAATCGGAAAAAACAGCCGCCAGCGTCTGGCTGTAAATCATGTTTGCAATGCTGTTCAACGAGACGAGAAAGGCGTCATACACCTTTCCATACGCTACATACAGCAGCAGAAACAGAGCGATCATCAGCCAGTTCCCTTTATTGTAAAACGGCTCCACCATGCGCGGGGCGTAATAGCAATACCAGCAGACGGCGAACGGCACGGTTAAAAGCAGCGCGTCCAGCGCCTTTACCAGGCGCAGTACCAGATCATGCTTCCAGTTTTTCACAGTCATTCCCCCATAAAATTTGGTCTTATCATCAAAAAAGCCGCCAAAATATACAAATTACTGCAATTCCGCGGTTTGCTTGTCCTCAACGCTTCCAGTATATCATCTTTTTCGCCAAATGCAACAAAAATTCGGCTTATTTAACGGTTGTATTGTTTTCCAAAATCGTGTACTATATAGAGGGCCGTCCGCAGGGTATCAAAGGCATTTGCCCGCGCCGCGCAGGCCTGAAAAGATGTTGTTTAACTATGGAGGTTGTAATGAGTAAAAAATATAAGTCAAACAGCCAGTCCTCCTTTCTGGGGGAAAACTATGCCCTGATTCCTCTGCTGCTCGTTCTTTTTGCTCTGCCGCTCGTCGTGCGGCTGTATCAGTTCGACAACGGGCTGTCCGAATTTTCCTGGGCCCCGGACATACCTTCGCTTGATGTTTTTCTGTATTATAAAAGTATTTGGCTCACGGTTCTGGGCACCGTGATGGCCATTGGAGTCGGCGTGCGCCTTGCTTCCCGGCGTATCCGCGCAGAGTACAAAAACGAGCTCTGGCTCTATTTCCTCGGCGGATACGGGCTGCTGGCCCTGCTTTCCACCCTCTTTTCCGATTACCGATCCTTCGGCTTTTCCGGCATTCAGGATCAGTTTGAATCGGTCTGGGTTATTCTGGCTTACTGCGTTCTGACCTTCTACGCCTGCGGAACCGTCCGCAGGGAAAACGACCTGCGCGCCGTGCGCCTGACGCTCGCAGCCCTGCTGGCCGTTCTCTGCGTGCTCGGCCTCACACAGCTGACCGGACATGATTTTTTTGAGAGCAGCGCCGGGCTGCAGCTCATCGTTCCGGAAAGACTTTCCTACTACATGGACAAGCTGGAATTCGGTTTTTCCGGCAGCCGCACGCATCAGGTCTATATGACGCTGTACAATCCGAATTATGTGGGCATGTTTGCCTCCCTGATGACTCCTGTCTGCACTGCGTTTTTCTGCGGCTCGAAGGACTGGAAGAGAAAACTGCTCTGGAGCGTTCTGACCCTGCTTCTGCTGGTGTGTACCTTCGGCAGCGGCTCAAAATCCTTCCTGATTACCTTCGCCCTCTGCGCAGTTGTCGCCGCTGTCTTCTGCCGCAGAGCCGTACTCCGGCACTGGAAGCTGCTGATCGCGTTTCTGCTGGCCCTTCTGGTTGCCGGCACCTGCTATTTTTCGTATGTAAAGCTGAATCCGTTCCAGTATGTAAAAAATGCGATGACGCTGCAGAAAAGCATTTATGCTTTTGAAGATATCCGCTTTTCCGAAACCGATATTATGATCCGCTACAACGGAGAAGAGCTTCATGCCACGTATCTGGTGGAAAACGGCACTCCGCATCTGTTCTGCTTTGATGATACGGGAGCCTCCGTACCGTATGAAATCCGGGAGGACAACTGGTTCGTTACAGCAGATCCGCGGTATTCCTCCCTGTATTTCCGCTTTTTATCAGGGGATGAGGAAAATCCTCTGATCGGAGATCTCTACCTTTCGAACATCGACACGAATATCTACTTCGTCTCCACCGACGCCGGCTACCGCCTCTTTACCAACGCAGGCAAGGTCGGTGAAGCAGATTACCCGGAAACGGCCATTTTTACCGGCTACGACAGATTTGCATCCGGCCGCGGCTACCTCTGGTCCCGCTCGATCCCGCTGCTGAAAAACTCTTTCCTGCTGGGAACCGGAGCAGATACCTTCTCCATTATATTTCCGCAGAATGATGTTGTCGGAAAGGTAAACAACAGGATCTACACCACTACCGTAACCAAGCCGCACAGCCTCTATCTTCAGATCGGCGTGCAGCACGGCGTTCTGGCTCTGCTCTGCTTCCTGACCGTCTGCGGGTTCTACCTCGTGCAGAGCTTCCGCCTTTACTGGAAGGATCGTTTCACGGACGGCACGCACTGGTTCGGATTCGGCATCATGCTCGGCGTGCTCGGTTACCTGATCTCGGGCATAACAAACGATTCCACCATCACGGTTGCACCGCTCTTCTGGGCACTGCTCGGCATCGGCTTTGCCGTCAACCGCATGGTGCGGCAGGAGATGGCAGCGCTGGCCCGATCAGCGCAGAAAAAGCAGAACGGCCGGGCCGCCGGCGCGTCAGGTTCTGAACCGGTACCGGCGGTTCAGCCTTCCGGCGGCACCGGCCCGCAGAAAGCGGGTAAAACAGCGAGAACCGGGACAAAAAAAGGCGGACGGACCAGACAGAAACAGTAACGGAGAGGATATCAAATGTACACGAAGCCGGAACCGGAATTTAAGAATTCAGTGAAGGGTCTCTATTTCGAGAGCCTGGAGCTATACAACAAGGCGGTGCAGGAGCTTTATGCCGGCAGGCTGGAAGCCGCCGCATCCTGCGGCTATCAAACCGTTCTTTCCGCTGTCCGGACACTGAATGCCTTCAGCAGATTTCTGACAAAGGGCAGCAGTGAAATCGCTTTCCACCTCCGTTATTCGGACATCATCAGCGTCCGCTTTGAAAAAACGGCGGCACGGCTGCTCTGTGCCGCCTCCGCATGGCGGGATACCGGGGAGCTCGGGTACGCACCGCCGCTGGAACGGCGCAACATTGTGGAACTGCTGATTTCCGTCTCCGAGTTTCTAGGATATATCAAATCCTATCTGATCGACAAAAGAATTATCTAAGCATACTACCCCCTCCGAACTCAATTCGCAGCATATTATTCCACATCTCTTCGGTACCCGAGAACAACCGCCAGCTCCCGGTCGATATAACTGCCGTTCTCCAGAACCTTCAGCTTCAAAACCGCTTCCGTACCGCCTCTCGTGTATCCGAAAACCGTAAGAAGCTCCTCCATGGTTTCGATCGTCCGTTCGTTTATCCCGACAATGATATCCCCCTGATGAAGCCCGGCTATCTCAGCCGGACTCCCCGGCTCTATTCTGGATACATAGACACCTGCAGGCATGCGGAAGCTGTTTGCATGGGAGCTGGTAATATTTTTTCCGACAATGCCCAGATAGGCGGTATCTCCCTCCGCCAGATCCTCGCGGTTCATCAGATCATTGATGATCGGAATGACCTCGCTGATCGGGATGGCGTAGCCCACGCGCTCCACGTCGTCGGCGGAATATTTTACCGAATTAATGCCGATCACCCTGCCGCTGGCATCCAGCAGCGCCCCTCCGCTGTTGCCCGGGTTGATTTCGGCATCGACCTGGATCAGATTCAGCGTCACATTATCCTTGGTCACCTCGCGGTTCATGGCACTGACGTAACCGACGGTAACGCTCTGCCCGTAGCCGAGCGCATTTCCAATTGCGATTACAAAATCTCCCATTTTTACGGTGTCCGAATTCCCCAGAGCGGCAAGACGGATCTGCTTGATCGTATCGCCCGGAAGCTCGCTCAGCTTTACGGCAACCACCGCCAGATCACTGCCCTCTTCCGTACCGCGGATTTCGGCCGCTGCGGTCAGAGCGTTGCAGAACTGGATCGAAATTTTTCTGGCATCCTTTATCACATGATTGTTCGTGACGATCAGCACCTCGCTGTCGCTCTGCCCAACAATAATGCCGGTGCCGGAGGCAATGCCCTCCTCCACGCTCTCATGCTCCCTCCCGAAAAAATCGTATGATTTCTTGCTCTTTTCCACCTCGCAGCGGATCGCCACAACAGCCGGCATCATATTCTCCGCCACCCCTGACACATCGGTTACCTGCGCTCCCTCAATGCGGCGCACTTCTGCCTCCGCCGGATTCTGCTGTCCCGGCTCCGCATCCCTTTCGTCGATTGGCTTGGACACGACGGCTCCGTCTGCCGGGCTGTCCGGCCGCCTTCTCAGCCATTCCGCGGAAAGCTTTACGGCAGCCGCGCTGATCCCTAGAATCACCGCCGTAATAACGAGCACTGCAAAACGCTTTCCGGCCTTTTTGCTGCCTGTTCCGGCCGGGCCATCCGTCCTGTCCGTTCTCACATTTTCTCTGAATTCTTCCATAAGCAAATCTCCCTTCCGCAGCCGTGCAAAGGCAGGGCAGCTTCTGCTGCCGGGGGAACTTCCGCTAAGCTCCCTCTGCAGCCGTGCAAATGCAGATTACAGCCTCTTCCGACAGTTTGCCATAAGGGATTGTCGGAATTTAAAACTTTCTGTGAAAAATATGTGAAGCCCGGGCGGGCACGAGGAGTGCCGCCGGGCCCAAACGGGAAACACAGCCGCATCACAGCGTCCGGAAATTGCCGAGCAGCCGCATCTCCAGCGCCTCCGAGCGTATCCCCGCAAGCGTATTCTGCACGGCCGCCTCCCGGAGATTTCCCTCAAAATCCACAAAAAAGCGGTATTCAAATGTTCTTCCAGCCAGCGGGCGCGATTCGATTTTCGTCATGTTCAGATCGTTGAATATAATGTTGGAAAGCATCCGGTAGAGGCTTCCGGTACGATGCGGCAGCGAGAAACAGACGCTGACCTTTCCTGCGTCCGCGAGATATTCCCTGCGGTTTGTTATAACGATAAAACGGGTGGAATTGGTATCCTCGGAATTGATATTCTCCGCCAGTACCTCAAGACCGTATGTTTTTGCCGCGCGGGCGCTGGCGATGGCGGCCTGCGTCCGGTCGCCATCCTCCGCCACCTTTCTGGCGCTGCCGGCCGTACTGCCGCTGTCCTCCGCCCGCATGTCCGGGTAGCGCTCCAGAAATTTCCTGCTCTGCAGAATTCCCTGCGGATGGGAGTAGACGGTCCGGATATCGGAAAGGGAAGCTCCCGGCAGCCCGAGCAGCGCCTGGCTGACTCTGAGCACATGCTCTCCGACAATGTAATTTTCGAATTCGACCAGAAGGTCATAGCTGTCCGTGATCCCGCCGGTCGTTGTATTTTCAATCGGCAGAACGCCGTAATCGGCCCTGCCCTCCTTCACCGCGGCCATAACCTCCCGGAACGAGGCGGCCGGAAAACTTCGGATGCCGCTGCCGAAGCATTCCTCCATCGCCTGCTCGGAATAGGAGCCGGGCGCCCCGAAATATACCACCCTCGTGTCCGGCTTGTCCGGGAGCGCGTTCCGCTCGGTAAAATCATTGTGCCCGGAGCCGTCATTCAGCTTGTGCTGGTATCTGCGGCTGATGCTCATCAGCTGCTGGAAAATCTCCTGTATCGCGTGCCCGTTGAATTCACTGGAGCACAGACTGCGCACTGTTTCGAGCTTCTGCTGCTCCCGCTCCTTATCATAGATCGGCTTCCCGATGCTTCTCTTGTATTCCGCAACATCCGACGCAACCCGCATCCGACGCTCAAACAGCTCGACAATCTGCCGGTCAATCCGGTCGATTTCCTCTCTGGAATCCTTTAAATCCACCATGGCCTTGCCTCTCCTCCTCTGTTCTTTCTTCCTGAAATATTATACCGGTTATCGGACGGTTTTGCAATGCAGCGCGGGAAATTTTGCAAGGTAGCACTGGAAAAAAGAAAGGTTCTGTGCTATACTCCCATCTTTGACAGTTCGGAGAAAATAAAATCGCTGTAACACCAGTAAACGTGC
>CAJUMC010000013.1 GCA_910587085.1 uncultured Lachnospiraceae bacterium
GAAAAAGAAGAAAAATTTGTTTATAGATTATTTATAAAGCATGCGTTTACCGTGGGACGGGCTGCCGAATGCTAGAACGGTCAAGCGAAACAAACAATTTCCGGTGTTTCCAATAATTTCCAGCGTTCTGAATAATTCCCTCGGATGTTTTATCTATTTTGCGAAAAAAAACATTAGCAAGATTGTTGAATAGTGCTATACAAACTTATTGAATCTTTGTTATATAATGAAACACGTCTGATTATGTGCCATTTACATACTATTGTGACGCACATAATTCGACTTCTTTCGCAAGAAAGAACAATAGAAGCAGAAAAATCTGCTTCTCAAAATTCAGGAAAGGAGATTTCAACATGAACAGAAAAAAGGGAATGGCATTTTTCCTGCTGCTTGCTCTGCTGCTGACGACAGCATTCCCGGGAAATCCGGCTGTCATGGCTGACGCGGCGCAGAAAAATGTCATCACAGAGCTCGACTTCGAAGCACTGCCGCAGGACAATACGCTGGAGGTTGGCGAAGTATTCAACTTCAACCCGCGGTACGAGACCGAGCTCGGAAAAGGAAAAACTACCGGAGTTGTCTGGTGGGAGGCAAACCCGAAAACCAATACGGCGGGCGTCACCTCCTCGCGCTGGGGTTATGTATACCCTCTCTGGGCGGGCAGCTTTGAAATCCGCGCCCTCGCGTTCCCGGACACGGATAAGATGAATGCCTGGAGGAAAGATAACGCGGCAGGCGCGCAGTACATTACAGCGGTTACCGACTGGGTAAAAATCGACGTGACAAGCGACAGGGAGGGCTACGCTCTCGTCCGCACGCAGAGCCAGCTGAATTCCGCTCTCGCAAACCGCGACTGCACCGATATCCACATTGTGACGGATAACGAGGTTACCTTCACGATCAAGCCGTACAATTATCCGAGAAGGACTCTTACCATTGACGCGCCGAACGCGGACGTTATCAACTCCGGCCGCTTCCGTCAGATCAATATCGTGCAGATCAAGGAATCCACCTTCTTTGAGCGGACCATAGGCAATATCTTTCACATTACCGCGCCGAAGGCCAGCATGCGTATTTCGGATAAGGCCCGGATCAAGCAACTCATCTTCGCGCCGGAGACAGACCTTACATCCGGAGAAGTTCCGAAGCTGAGCATTATCGGTGAGGGCGGAAGCATCGCGAATATCAGCATCGCTTCCAAGGGCGAGGTGAAGCTGAGCGGTGAAACCAGAGAACCGGTACCGGTTGTCGTTGAAGAAACCGCCGCCGGCACGAAGCTGGAAACAAGTCTGACCCTCGTTCTCGACGTAAAGTCGGATGTTGTCATTGAGGCGGCAAAGGAAGCTGTGGAGACCATCATCAACCTGCTTATGCCGAAGATCAAGGTAGATATCGCCGGAGAAGCAGAGGACGTAAAACTGAACGTTGAGAAGGAAGCCGCAGGCGCCGAAATCAAAACGGAGGTTTCCGTGGAGATCAGCACAAAGGCTGATATCAAGCTTGAAGTAAACAAGGGTGCGGAAGATACCGTAATCCGTCAGGACGAAGGCGTTACGGTAGAAGCCGACAATAAGACGGATAAGGAACTCGTTAATACCGATCTGGAAGGAAACAATGCTTCCACCATCAAGCCGAGCGAGAGCACAACCGTAACAACGCCGGCAGAGCCGACGGAAACACCGTCGAATCCGTCCACCCCGGATACGCCGACGCCGACTCCTACCCCGACCCCGGAGCCTGATCCGGAACTTAAGCTTCCGACTGTCGAGCTTACCGGTTCGGCAAATGAAGTGATCACCGGACCTGCCATTAAAGCAACCGTTACCATTACCGACGGAATTGCCTGCATAACTACCGAAGAAGTGGACGTTGTATCCGGTTCCGCAATTACGGGTACCGCGCAGGCTGTCGTAAACCTGGAAGCCAGGGTAACTATGCCGACAGGTGAAAATGCTGCTGAATGGGAAATCGAATCCTACACATGGTATGTGAAGGACGAGGGCGATGACTCCTTTCTCGATGCTCAGGTACCTTCGGCAGACACCTTGACTGTATCTTTCGATTATGCAGTAGAACCTGCCTACTACTACGTCGATGTCGTCGTTAAATCAGGAGAGATTACAAAGACCATTTCCTCCCGGCCTCCGGAAGAAAGCACAGACTGACAGCAACCGGAAGGAAAACCAGGAAAATGTGTAAAACATTTACCTGACCGCATTGCATGATATCTGCTTCACGATACCTGCAAAAAAATCCGCCGCCGAACGGTGAAAACCGGTTGGCGGCGGATTTTTGTAGTACCCCATGTATTTTATATGCTAAAACAAATAATTATTTATTAAAATATATGTTAATTACAAAATAATTACTTATTAAAAATACTGTTTCGGCAGTGTACCGCGCTGAAATGTTCTGAACAAAAGCTGCACAGCAGAAAAAAACCGGCGTGTAAATCCACGTCGGTTTTGATTTCATCAAGCAGAATTTTATCTAATATCAGAATACATGCGCGACCCGCACAATACTCCTGCCGGCCTGCATCATCCTCTTATACCAGCTCGATCAGCACGGTCATTGCAGCGTCGCCCTTGCGCTGCCCGATCTTCACGATCCGGGTGTAGCCGCCGTTGCGATCCGCATACTTCGGCGCGATCTCGTCAAAGAGCTTATCGGCAAGCGCAATCTTCTTCGTTGCCTTCTTCTTGCCCGCGTTCTCCGCCGGCACCTCGGTAACATCATAAAGATATGCGGAAATCTTTCTTCTCGCATGCAGTCTGGACGGCTTATCCTTCCGGATGGTCTTCTCCACGGTGTCGAAAACGTCAACCTTCCTGCCGTCGACAACCTCCTTCACTCTCTTTCCGTCCTTATCCTTGCGGGCAACTTTCGCGTTTACCGTAACCGTGTCAAAGTTGTCCCTCTCCTTCACTGCCAGCGCAATGAAGCCCTCGGCAATGCCGCGGATTTCCTTGGCCTTTGCTTCGGTCGTTATGATCTTGCCGTTGTACAGCAGATTGGTAACCTGATTTCTCAGCAACGCTTTTCTCTGGCTAGCGGTTCTGCCAAGTTTTCTATAGCCTGCCATGTCAATTCCTCCTTATTCATTATTCTCGCCGGGATTAAACGATAATCCAAGCTCTTTTAACTTCGCGACGACCTCCTCGAGGGACTTGCGTCCAAGGTTTCTCACCTTCATCATGTCCTCCGGGGTACGGTTCGTTAATTCCTCTACGGTGTTGATGCCCGCTCTCTTCAGGCAGTTGTAGGAACGGACGGACAGCTCGAGCTCGTCGATATTCATCTCCAGAACCCGCTCCTTCTGATTGTCCTCCTTCTGAACCATAACCTCGGCGGTCTTTGCGTTCTCGGAGAGATCGATGAAGGAATTCAGATGCTCGCTCAGCACCTTTGCGGCAAGACTGACAGACTCGTCCGGCGCCAGCGTGCCGTTCGTATAAACATCCAGCGTCAGCTTATCAAAGTCCGTAATCTGCCCGACACGGGTATTCTCAACCGTCAGATTCACACGCTTTACCGGCGTGAAAATGGAATCAATGGCGATAACGCCGATCGGCAGATTGTCGCTCTTGTTTTTGTCCGAGCTGCTGTAGCCCCTTCCTCTGGTAATGGTCAGCTCGATATACAGCCGGCTGTCCGCCCCGCCGTTCAGCGTGGCAATTACCAGATCGGGATTGAGAATTTCGATATCGGGATCCGCCTGAATGTTCCCGGCCGTAACAATTCCCTCGCCCTCAAAATCAATGTATGCCGTTTTTGCTTCGTTCGATTCGCTTGTATTTTTGATCGCCAGGTTCTTGATGTTCATTATGATTTCAGTGACATCCTCCTTTACGCCCGGGATCGGCATAAATTCATGCACAACGCCGTCGATCTTCACATGGCTGACCGCTGCGCCCGGCAGGGAGGAAAGCATGATTCTCCTCAGAGAATTTCCCAGGGTTGTGCCGTAGCCCCTCTCGAGAGGCTCAACGACAAAACGCCCGTACTTCTTATCTTCTGAAATCTCAGCAATTTCAATTCTAGGTTTTTCAAAATCAAACATCCTGGACCCTCCTTTAGGGTTGGTCTGAGGGTATCCCAAACAGACAGAACCACGCTCCGCCTATTATTTGGAGTACAACTCGACGATAAGCATTTCGTTTACCGGAACATCGATCTGATCTCTGGTCGGAATCTCCTTCACCGTACCGGTCAGGTTTTCATGGTCTGCCTCCAGCCATGCCGGAACCGCTCTGCCGCCGGTTACCTCAAGGACGTCCTTATATCTCTGCGTGGATTTTGCCTTTTCTTTAATAGAAATGACATCGCCCACCTTCACCTGATAGGACGGGATGTTAACGCATTTGCCGTTGACAAGCACATGCTTGTGATCGACAATCTGTCTTGCCTCGGTTCTCGTTCTGCCGTACCCGAGACGGTAAATCACGTTGTCAAGACGAAGCTCGAGAATAATCATAAGATTCTCGCCGGTGGTGCCGTACTTCAGCTTTTTCGCCCTCTCGAAATTGTTGCGGAACGGCTTCTCCAGCACGCCGTAGATAAATTTTGCCTTCTGCTTCTCGCGCAGCTGCAGGCCGTACTCGCTGACCTTCTTGCCTGCTCTGGCAAAGCTGCGGTTGGACTTTTTATCAATACCAAGATAGCTCGGCTCAAGGCCTAAAGCTCTACATCTCTTTAATACAGGACCCATATCTCTTGCCATAGTTATTCTGCCTCCTTATTAGACTCTTCTGCGCTTTGGTGGTCTGCAGCCGTTGTGCGGAACCGGCGTAACGTCCTTGATGCTGGTCACTTCGATGCCGCATGCCTGAAGGGCGCGGATCGCCGCCTCTCTGCCGGAGCCCGGTCCCTTTACCATTACCTCAACGGATCTCAGGCCGTGAGGAAGCGCCGCCTTTGCCGCCGTCTCGGCAGCCATCTGTGCAGCGTAAGGAGTAGACTTTCTGGAACCGCGGAAGCCGAGCCCGCCTGCGCTGGCCCAGGAAATCGCGTTTCCTTCTGCGTCCGTAAGGGTGACGATTGTATTGTTAAAGGATGACTGGATATGTGCCTGTCCACGGTCAACATTCTTTCTAACACGCTTTTTGGCAGTCTTCTTAGCGGCTGCCGATACTGTCTTCTTAGCCATGTCTGTAACCTCCTGTTTTAGTTTCGCATGCGCCCTGCCGTCGCCGCAGCTTTATATCCGCCGCGTCCCGCATGTTTTTCCGGCGCTGTCCGGTTGCATGCTGCAATAAATCAATTATTTCTTCTTATTCGCAACGGTACGCTTCGGACCCTTTCTGGTTCTTGCGTTCGTCTTCGTCTTCTGACCGCGGACCGGAAGTCCTTTTCTGTGACGGATTCCCCTGTAGCATCCGATTTCCTGCAGCCTCTTGATATTCAGCGCGATCTCTCTTCTCAGATCACCCTCGACCATCATCGTCTCATCGATCACGTCGCGGATTCTTGCGACTTCGTCGTCCGTCAGATCGCGTACACGGGTATCCGGGTTTACATTTGCCTTTGCAAGGATACGATTGGAGCTTACTCTTCCGATGCCGTATACATAAGTAAGCCCGATCTCCACACGCTTCTCTCTTGGTAAGTCCACACCACTAATACGTGCCATGTGTTATTGCACCTCCGTTGAAATTGATTGGTAAAAGAAATGTTACCTGTTTTTTGCGACGCACAACTCTGCCTGGCGTGTCCTAGCACACAGCGTCCGGAATGGACGCAGCAGATTGCCGCCGCCTCAGCCGCTTTAAATTGTGACAGCCCGGACCTGCCGGCGCTGAAAGGCGAAAGCACTGTCCCGGTCAGACAATGCAGACCGGATTCTGCACAGCCGGAATTCCTCCGGCTTATCCGCCTAAAGGCAGCCCGCAGCACTTTACGCAATGCTGCACCGCCCCACAATATCACAATTTTGTCCGATGTACACGCTTTCCCGGATGGCGTTTCCGGAAGCCGGGCTTGCTAAAGGCCCGTGACGTATGGCACAGCGGACGATTGTAACGCAGAAAGCAAGAACTGTTTCTATATATAGAAACAATTGCAATGCTCTTTGAGACATTGCAATTGGACTTAGCCCTGTCTCTGCTTGTGCTTCGGGTTCTCGCAGATCACACGGATCGCGCCCTTCCTCTTGATGATTTTACATTTTTCGCAAATCGGCTTTACAGAAGATCTAACCTTCATCTTTATTCACTCCTTTCGAAAAAAGTCCGCTTATTATTATAACAAAAACGGACAGGAAATGCAAGCAGTTTTTTTCCAGTTTTTAAGCAGTTTTCCGGGGGATTTCTGGACATTCTGCCCAAGTCCCGCCGCCTGGAGAAATGGCAGAAAACCGCAGAGCTTCCGCAGGAGGTCAGCCGAAAAACAGCAGGGCAGTCCGAGAAACCGCAGAGCTGCGGGAAGTCATCTGAAAAACAGCAAAACAGCCTTCTGGGAAACCGCAGAACCGCCGCAGAAAGTCAGCCGAAAAACAGCAGGGCAGTCCGGAGAAACCGCAGAACCACCGCGGGAAGCTCCCATGGAAATGACAAAAACACAGAGATATCTCCCTGTGCTTTTGTCCGGAATTAACTTATTTATCTCTCCAGATAATCCTTCCCTTTGTCAGATCGTACGGCGACAGCTCGAGCGTAACCCGGTCGCCCGGCACGATCTTGATGAAATTCATACGGAGCTTCCCGCTGATGTGCGCGAGCACGCGGTGCCCGTTTTCCAGCTCCACCTGGAACATCGCGTTCGGCAGCTTTTCCACCACGGTGCCTTCAATCTCAACAACATCGGATTTCGACATAGATTTCTCCTTTCCCTGATCTCCTTCCCTTACGCGCTCCGAGGGCCTTACGCAAGAATTGCGGCGATATCGTCAAATACCTCGGATACCTCCTTCGTTCCATCCACTTCCTTCAGAATCCCCTGCCCGGCATAATAATCGATCAGCGGCTGTGTCTGCGAATGGTAAACCTCAAGCCTCTTTGCGACGGTCTCCGGCTTGTCGTCGTCGCGCAGTACAAGCTCCCCGCCGCACGCGTCGCAGATTCCCTCCTGCTTCGTCGGGTTGTATACAATATGATATGTGCCGCCGCAGGAAAGACATGCGCGTCTTCCCGCCATGCGGCTGACAATATTTTCATCCGGCACCTCGACGTTAATCGCAAAATCAAGCTTTCCGCCCTCGGCAGCAAGCGCCTTCGTCAGCGCCTCGGCCTGCGGAATCGTGCGCGGAAATCCGTCCAGCACATAGCCGTCCGCACAGTCCGCCTGCTGGAATCGATCCATAATGAGTTCGAGCGTCAGCTCATCCGGCACAAGCGCTCCCTGATCCATATAGGTTTTTGCCTTTTTTCCGAGCTCCGTACCGTTCTTGATATTTGCGCGGAAGATATCCCCCGTGGAAATATGAGGGATTCCGTACTTTGCTGCAATCATCTTTGCCTGAGTTCCCTTGCCCGCACCCGGCGCGCCAAGCATAACAATCTTCATATCGTCCTCATTTCTGCGCCGCTCTCTTTGCTGATTCTGCTTCAGGCCGGACGGCGCCCCGGCGCAAAGCGCTTGTTGCCTGTTTCGATATGCTGCTTTTTATGGGGAAGCTTTTGCTTTTCACGAGCTCTTCTGCTTTTTGCAGAATGCTCCGTAATTCAGACACAGGGTGGGACGCCTGCCCCACCCTGGAAATTCAAATGCTGCAATCCACATCCCGGCCGAATGGGCCGCGGCAGCGCTCAAATTGCGTTAATCATTCAAAAATCCCTTATAGTGACGCACCAGCATCTGAGACTCAATCTGCTTGAGCGTTTCAAGCACAACGCCGACCACGATGATCAGCGACGTACCGCCGAAGTTCACGCGCGCGCCGAATGCGCCTGCAAAGAAAATAGGAATAATCGCTACAATTGTGAGTCCTACTGCTCCAACAAAGATGATATAATTCAGCACTTTGTTCAGATATTCCGTCGTCGGCCTGCCCGGGCGGATACCCGGAATAAAGCCGCCCTGCTTCTTCATGTTGTTTGCGATCTCCATCGGGTTGAAGGTGATGGAGGTGTAGAAGTAAGCAAAGAAAATAATCATGGCGATATAGAGTACCGCCCCGAGCGTGTACTTAAACTCGCCGAACTCCTTGAAGTTGAACCAGTTGCTCTGATTCAGCATATAGAGGATCTTGCGCCAGAGCGTCGAACGCTCTCCGTGCACGCCGAAAAAGGAAGAAATAATAATCGGGAACTGCATCAGGGACGACGCGAAAATCACCGGGATAACACCTGCGGTGTTTACCTTGAGGGGAATAAAGGACGACTGGCCGCCGACCATGCTTCTCCCCTGCACTTTTTTCGCGTACTGCACAGCGATCTTTCTCTGTGCATCCTGAAGCATGATTATCAGAACGACCGTCACAAGGATAACTGCAATTATGACAACCGCACCGATAATGCCCATGCCCACGTTGGAAGCACCGGTAATGAATTTCTGCGTCAGATTTACAATATCCGACGGCATTTTAGCAACGATGTTGAAAAGGAGGATCATGGAAATGCCGTTTCCGACTCCCTTTTCGGTAATGCGCTCGCCTAACCACATCAGGAACGCAGAACCTGCCGTGAACGATGCAGTGATAACCACAATGTTCGTAAACAGGTTGCCGCTGGTGAGGATACCGGAATTGCTGAAGCCGATCGTCATCGCAACGGACTCAACCACAGCCAGTCCGATGGTAAGATATCGGGAAATCTCAGCAATCTTCTTTCTCCCATCCTCGCCGTCCTTGTGAAGCTCCTCGAGCTTCGGGATGGCGATTGTCAGCAGCTGCATGATAATCGAAGATGTGATATACGGAGAAATGTTCAACGCGAAGATGGACATTTCCGTAAAAGAACCACCTGTCAATGCATCAAGGAATCCGATATTGTCCCCCATGGTATTCGCAAGCCAGTCTTTGAAAACAGCCTGGTTTACGCCCGGAACCGGGATGAGGCAGCCGAGTCTCACGATCAGCAGCGCGAAAAACGTGTAGATGATTTTCGAGCGGATATCCTTGATACGAAAGGCGTTTCTAAGCGTTTTTAGCATTTAGATCACCTCTGCATTTCCACCAAGTGCCTTAATTTTCTCGATCGCGCTTTCACTGAACGCTGATGCCTTTACATTAAGCTTCTTAGTTAATTCTCCGTTTCCAAGAATCTTTACTCCGTCCTTCGGATTGCTGATGATGCCGAGCTCCATCATGGACTCAATCGTTACATCAGCGCCGTCCTCGAACTTGTTTAACATATCGACATTCACAGCGATGATCTCTTTTGTATTTCTGTTCTTGAAGCCTCTCTTCGGAAGTCTTCTGTACAATGGCATCTGACCGCCTTCAAAACCGGTTCTCGGAGCGCCGGAACGAGCCTTCTGACCCTTGTGGCCATAGCCCGCTGTCTTGCCGTTTCCGGAACCATGTCCGCGGCCCTTCCGGAACTTATCGCCCTGCTTCGAACCCTCCGCCGGTCTTAAATCTGTTAAATTCATCGTGCGCACCTCCTTTATAATTAGATTTCCTCAACCTTAACCAGATGTTTTACCTGCGCTACCATGCCCCTTGTGGAAGCATTGTCCGGCAGCTCCACGGTGCTGTTCAGCTTCTTCAAGCCTAAAGCAGCAACAGTTGCCCTGTGCTTCGGAATCGCACCGATGGTAGACTTCTTTAACGTTACCTTTAATTTCTCAGCCATTTTTCTGCCTCTCCTTTGCTAAATTAGCCTAAAAGCTCATCCACAGAAATACCGCGGAGTGCTGCTACCTCCTCCGGAGTCTTCAACTGCGAAAGGCCGTTGATGGTAGCGAGAACAACGTTCTGCTTGTTGTTCGAGCCGAGAGACTTCGTACGGATGTTCTTAAAGCCTGCGAGCTCGAGAACGTTGCGGGCAGGGCCTCCGGCGATGATACCGGTACCGTCCGGGCTCTTCTTGAGCAGAACGCTCGCGCTGCCGAATTTGCCGATGAAGTCATGAGGAACGCTTCCGTTCTCATCGAGCGGCAGCTCGATCAGCTTCTTCATGGCGTCCTCCTTGCCCTTGCGGATCGCCTCCGGAATCTCGGCTGCCTTGCCGAGGCCGGCGCCGACATGGCCGTTCTTGTCGCCGACAACAACCAGCGCCGTAAAACGGAAGTTCCGGCCGCCCTTTACAACCTTCGTTACGCGCTTGATGGCTACGACCTTCTCCTCCAGCTCCAACTGACTAGCATCAATGATTGTACGTTTCATGTGTTTTCCTCCCTGCTTAGAAATTGAGGCCGGCCTCGCGAGCCGCCTCGGCCAGCGCCTGAATCTTGCCCTGATAGATGAATCCGCCTCTGTCGAATACGACCTCGGTAATGCCCTTTTCCTGTGCCTTCTTGGCGATTACCTTTCCCAGGTGTGCAGCGGCGGCAACATCGTTGGTCTTCTCAAGCTCAGCCTTTACATCCTTGTCGAGGGTGGAAGCCGCAACCAGCGTATTTCCCGCGGTATCGTCAATTACCTGTGCGTACATATGATTATTGCTTCTGAAAACAGCTAAACGTGGTCTCTCAGGAGTGCCGGCGAAACGATTGCGCATTCTGTTATGCTTCTTAACACGAACTTCACTTCTAGATACTTTACTAACCATTTTTCAAGCCTCCTTCTACTTCTTACCGGTCTTACCGACTTTACGTCTGATAACCTCATCGGCATACTTGATACCCTTGCCCTTATACGGCTCCGGTCTTCTCTTATCCCTGATTTCAGCAGCATATTGGCCAACTTTTTCTTTATCAATACCCTTAACGGTAATTTTGTTCTGCCCGTCAAGAACGGTCTCCACGCCTTCCGGGTCAACCATAATTACCGGATGGGAATATCCCAATGTCAATGTGAGCTCCTTGCCGGACTTCGCAGCCCTGTAGCCCACGCCGTTGATCTCGAGAACCTTCTCGTAGCCCGCCGTTACGCCGGTAACCATATTGGCAACCAGAGTTCTCGTCAGACCGTGAAGCGACTTCATTCTCTTCAGGTCGTTCGGTCTGTTGACAACGATCTCCGCTCCCTCAACCTTAATCTCCATCTCTGCAGGCAGCACTCTCTCAAGTGTTCCCTTAGGACCTTTTACAGTCACTTTGTTATTTTCTGCAACCTCAACTGTTACGCCAGCCGGGATCGCGATTGGCATCTTACCTATACGTGACATGCCCGTACCTCCTTAATAAATGTTTGACAGCTCTCAAGCTGTCCCCGTGGGAAAGAGTATCTAATGGGACAGGTTCTCCCGAAAAGACTTCCTTTCCTTGCCAGGAATAATTATGAATTTGTCCGCATCCGTATTTCATCACGGATACCCTTTTCCTCCGGCTGAGCCTGCTCTGCCGTGGAAAATTCTGTCTGCCGGACGGAACCGCCCCGCCGGCCAAAATCCTGTCCGCCGGATAAAATTATTCCGCCGGGCCGGCGTCCCTCTCTGCCGGATGATTTCATCCAGCCGGGCCAAAATCTTTTCTGTCGGATAAAATCGTCGTGAACCGCGGTCTTACCAGATAAACGCAAGAACCTCTCCGCCTACGTTTTCCTTCCGCGCTTCCTTGTCGGTGAGAACGCCCTTGTTCGTGGAGATAATCGCGGTGCCGAGGCCGCCGAGTACTCTCGGAAGCTCCTCCTTGCTGGCGTAAACGCGAAGGCCCGGCTTGGAAATTCTCTTCAGGCCGGTGATGATCTTCGTGTTCTTGTCCCTGCCGTACTTCAAGGTGATATGAATATTCTTAAAGCTGCCCACTTCCTCGATTTCAAAGCTCTTGATATAGCCTTCCTTCAGGAGGATCTCCGCGATGGAAATCTTCATCTTGGAAGCCGGAACATCTACCGTATCATGTTTTGCAGTGTTCGCATTACGGATTCTCGTAAGCATATCTGCGATCGGATCGTTCATTGTCATGGTCAGTTGCCTCCTTTCTTAATCTCACCAGCTTGCCTTCTTAACACCTGGTATCTCGCCCTTGTACGCCAATTCGCGGAAGCAGATTCTGCAGATTCCGTATTTTCTCAAATAAGCGTGCGGACGGCCGCAGATTCTGCAGCGGTTGTACTCCCGGGTCGAAAACTTCTGCTTGCGCTGCTGCTTGATCTTCATTGATGTTTTTGCCATTGACTTTTCCTCCTGTTATTTGCTGAATGGCATACCGAACAGTGTCAGTAACTCGCGGGCTTCCTCGTCCGTCTTGGCAGTCGTCACGAAAATAACGTCCATGCCCCTGACCTTATCCACCTTGTCATACTCGATCTCCGGGAAGATCAGCTGCTCCTTGATGCCGAGCGCATAATTGCCTCTGCCGTCGAACGCGTTCGGATTTACGCCTCTGAAGTCGCGGACACGCGGCAGGGAGAGATTGATGAGGCGGTCGGCAAAATCATACATCTTCTCGCCTCTCAGAGTTACCTTGCAGCCGATCGCAAGACCTTCTCTGATCTTGAAGTTCGCGATGGATTTTCTCGCCTTGGTGATAACCGGCTTCTGTCCTGCGATAATCTCCATATCCTTTACCGCGGACTCCAGCGCCTTGGCATTGTCCTTCGCCTCGCCGACACCCATGTTGATTACGATCTTGTCAAGCTTCGGGATCTGCATCACGTTCTTGTAGCCGAACTTCTTCTGCATAGCCGGAGCGATTTCATTCTTGTATGTTTCTTTTAAACGAGCCAACTTGGTGACCTCCTCTCAGATTAATCGATAACTTCGCCGGTAGACTTCGCAACGCGCACCTTCTTCGGCTTGCCGTCCTTGCCGTCCACGGTCGTAAAGCCAATCCTGGTAGCTTTGCCCTTGTGCACGTACATTACGTTCGATGCGTCGATCGGCGCGTCCTTGTGGATGATGCCGCCCTGCGGGTTGGCCTGGGAAGCCTTCGCGTGCTTCACCACGGTGTTGACACCCTCAACCACCACTCTGCCGTCGGAAACGGAAATCACCTTTCCTTCCTTGCCTTTATCCTTGCCGGCGATTACTTTAACGGTATCGCCCTTCTTTATTTTTGCTGTTGCCACGCTCGACACCTCCTTATAACACTTCTGGTGCTAATGAAACGATCTTCATGAACTGCTTCTCTCTGAGCTCTCTGGCTACCGGCCCAAAGATACGGGTTCCTCTCGGATTCTTGTCTTCCTTAATGATTACGGCCGCGTTCTCGTCGAAGCGGATGTAGGAGCCGTCCCTGCGGCGCGCGCCCTTTACCGTGCGTACCACAACGGCCTTCACAACGTCGCCCTTCTTGACAACTCCGCCTGGCGTTGCATCTTTGACCGAAGCTACGATCACATCGCCGATATTTGCATATCTCCTGGTTGAACCGCCCATTACACGGATGCAAAGCAATTCCTTCGCGCCGGTATTGTCAGCAACCTTAAGTCTGGTCTCTGTTTGTACCATGTCGAATACTCCTTTCGAATTGTCGGGTTCATCTTATCCTGCCAAGCGGATTCTTATTTCGCCTTCTCCACGATCTCGACAAGTCTCCATCTCTTATCCTTGGACAGCGGTCTCGTCTCCATAACCTTTACTCTGTCGCCGATCTGGCACTCATTGTTCTCGTCGTGAGCCTTCAGCTTGTAGGTTCTCTTGACGATCTTATTGTAAAGAGGATGCTTTACGTTATCTACGACAGCGACAACGATCGTTTTATCCATCTTATCGCTGACTACCTTCCCTACGCGGGTCTTACGAAGATTTCTTTCTTCCACGGTAAAATTCTCCTTTCTGCCAGGTCAGCTCAGGCCTGCTTGCTCTGTGCGGAAAGCACGGTCTGAATTCTTGCGATATTTTTTCTTACTTCCTTGATCCTGCTCGTATTATCCAGCTGGTTCGTCGCGTTCTGGAATCTTAAGTTGAACAGCTCCTTCTTTGCGTTTACCAGCTCCTCGTTCAATTCAGCTGCTGACTTTTTGGCCAATTCTTCCACATACTTATTCGTTTTCACTGCCAGCACCTCCTTCTAAATCTGCGCGGGAAACGATCTTGCACTTAACCGGCAACTTGTGGGATGCGAGACGCAATGCCTCTTTTGCGATTTCCTCCGATACGCCCGCGATCTCAAACATCACGCGGCCCGGCTTCACAACGGCTACCCAGTACTCGAGCGAGCCCTTTCCGGAGCCCATTCGCGTTTCTGCCGGCTTCGTCGTCACCGGCTTATCCGGGAAGATTTTAATCCAGACCTGGCCGCCGCGCTTGATATAACGCGTCATAGCGATACGGGCTGCCTCGATCTGATTCGACTTGATCCATGCCGGTTCCATAGCTACGATACCATACTCGCCGTTCGAGATCTTATTCCCTCTTAATGCCTTTCCGGTCATGCTGCCACGGAACTGCTTACGACGCTTTACTCTTTTTGGCATTAACATTATTTATCGCTCCCTTCCTTTTTGGATGCCTTGGTTGGAAGTACTTCACCGTGGTAAATCCAAACCTTTACGCCGATCTTGCCATAGGTAGTGTCTGCCTCCGCGAAACCGAAGTCGATATCCGCGCGGAGCGTCTGAAGCGGAATCGTGCCCTCGCTGTAGAACTCGGTGCGGGCCATATCCGCGCCGCCGAGACGGCCGGAGCAGCAGGTCTTGATTCCCTTTGCGCCGCTCTTCATCGTTCTGGACATCGTGGACTTCATCGCACGGCGGAAGGAGATACGGTTCTCAAGCTGGGTCGCAATGTTCTCGGCTACGAGCTGTGCGTTCGCATCCGGCTTCTTGACCTCCTTGATCTCGAGGTTTAACTTTTTGGAAGTGAACTGAGCAATCTCGCCCTTCAGCACCTCAATCTCCGCGCCGGCCTTGCCGATTACCACACCCGGCTTAGCCGTGTAGATAATAACCTTCAGCTTGTCGGAAGCGCGCTCGATATCGATTCTGGCGATGCCTGCGCTGTATAATCTCTTCTTCAGAAATTTTCTGATGTTGTAATCTTCTACCAGGTTATCCGCAAAATCAGCACCGGCATACCATCTGGAATTCCAGTCGCTGATAATTCCGACTCTCAAGCCGTGAGGATTAACTTTTTGTCCCATGATTGCCCTCCTTATCTCTCATTCAGCACGATGGTGATGTGACTCATTCTCTTCAAAATCCGGTAAGCTCTGCCCTGTGCTCTCGGATGAATTCTCTTCATCGTCGGTGCGCAGTTGGCGTAGCACTCCTGAATGTAGAGCTTCGAAGCGTCCATACCATTGTTGTTCTCTGCGTTCGCAACCGCTGATTTCAGCAGTTTCTCTATCAAAGTCGAAGCATATCTTGGATTGTAGGCTAAAATACCAAGTGCTGTCTGTACATCCTTGCCGCGGATCGCGTCGAGTACGAAGCACGCTTTCTGAACCGAAACTCTTGCATAAGACAGCTTTGCAGACGGCCTCGTGTCCTTGTTCGCGTTTCTCTCTCTCTTGATCTGGGATCTATGTCCTTTCGCCATGGATGAAACCTCCTTTCAAATTTAAACGGTACTCCGTTCATAACTGCTTCCAGCAGCCATTCCCATGCTGCTATTCTATTTCTGTTGATTTCATTCTCATATCCGTTCTGCTTTGCCTGCCTGCGTTCTGCTTTGCTCGTTTGTGCTTTGCACAAACAGCGGCGTGAAACGGGTCACGCTCTAAACCCGAAGCAGGACTTCTGCCCGTTTCACGCTTATCGCTTGCCCTTCTTCTCGTCCTTGCCGTGACCGCGGAAGGTTCTCGTCGCCACGAACTCGCCGAGCTTGTGGCCTACCATATCCTCGGTAATGTAAACCGGAACATGCTTTCTTCCGTCGTGAACGGCGATGGTCAGGCCGACCATCTGCGGGAAAATGGTAGAGCGGCGCGACCAGGTCTTGATTACCTGCTTGTCGCCGGATTTATTCACAGCGTCGACCTTTTTGAGTAAATGCTCGTCAGCAAAAGGTCCCTTCTTTAATGAACGTGCCATATCGGTTTAACCTCCTCCTATTATTTCGATAACGCCTTGCCGTCTCTTCTTCTCACAATAAGCTTGTTGGACTGCTTGTTCTTCTTGCGAGTCTTGAGACCGAGTGCCGGCTTGCCCCAAGGGGTTACAGGGCCCGGACGGCCGATTCCGGTCTTACCCTCGCCACCGCCGTGCGGATGGTCGTTAGGGTTCATTACGGAACCGCGAACGGTAGGTCTGATACCCATATGACGCTTACGTCCTGCTTTACCGATGTTTACAAGCTCATGATCAATGTTTCCCACCTGGCCCACCGACGCGCGGCAGATAATCGGAACCATTCTCATCTCGCCGGACGGAAGACGCAGCGTTGCATACTTTCCTTCCTTCGCCATGAGCTGAGCGGAATTTCCCGCGGAGCGAACCAGCTGTCCGCCCTTGCCCGGATAAAGCTCGATATTGTGGATCTCGGAGCCGACCGGAATGTTCTGAAGCGGCAGGCAGTTACCCACCTTGACTTCGGCCTTCTCGCCGTTCATCACGCTGTCGCCGACCTTCAGTCCGTTCGGTGCGAGGATATATGCCTTCTCGCCGTCTGCATAGCAGATCAGCGCGATATTTGCCGTTCTGTTCGGATCGTACTCGATCGTGAGAACTCTTGCCGGAATTCCGTCCTTCCTTCTCTTAAAGTCGATGATCCGGTATTTTCTTCTGGAACCTCCGCCCTGATGTCTTACAGTAATCTTGCCCTGGTTGTTGCGGCCGGCGTTCTTCTTCAGAGAAACAGTCAGGGACTTCTCCGGCCTGCTGGCCGTGATCTCCGCAAAATCGGAGCCCGTCATGTTTCTTCTGGAAGGTGTATATGGGTTATAGGTTTTGATTCCCATGATTTTTACTCCTTTCAATAGTAGCTTGTCACGCAATAGGCGGCCACGGCCTTGAAAAGCCCGCCTACGGTTCCGGTCAGAAAATACCGCACCGTATTCATGGCCTCTGGAGTGGTTCTGCCCGCAAAACGGCAGAAAGCCGTGCCTTTATCTGCGATTTTTTACAGACCGGAGAAGATCTCGATGTCTGCGCTGTCAGCGGTCAGCTGAACGATGGCCTTCTTTCTCTTTGCCGTCTTTCCGGAGACTGCGCCGCGTCTGCGGGTCTTGCCGTCCAGATTCATTGTGTTCACGCTGGCAACCTTCGCGCCCGCGAACATCTTTTCAACCGCTTCCTTAATCTGATTCTTTGTTGCATCCGGATGAACGGAAAACGTGTACTTTTTCTCACTCATGGAGTTCATGGTCTTCTCCGTTACAACCGGGCGAAGAATCACGTCATAATATTTCAAATCAGCCATTATGCGTACACCTCCTCAATCTTTGCAACAGCATCCTTCGTGATCACCAGGCTGTCGTACTTCACAATGTCATAAACATTGATCGCATTGTAGAGAGCGGTTCTCACTTCCGGAAGATTTCTCGCGGAGAGAATGACATTCTCATTTTTGTCGCCGAGCACAACCAGGGCCTTATTGACCTTCAAGCTGTTCAGCACCGCCGCCATCTTCTTTGTCTTGATCTCGTCAAAGCTCAGGGAGTCAAGCACGAAAATCTTGTCGGCAACCACTCTGGAGGTAAGCGCGGACTTCACTGCAATCGCCTTTTCCTTGCGGTTCATCTTGAACGAATAATCTCTCGGCTTCGGGGCGAATACAACGCCGCCGCCCTTCCACTGCGGAGCTCTGGTCGAGCCCTGTCTCGCATGGCCGGTACCCTTCTGCTTCCACGGCTTTCTTCCGCCGCCGCTCACTTCTGCGCGGGTCTTCGCGCTCTGCGTACCCTGGCGCTTGTTTGCAAGCTGGCTCACAACCGCCATGTGCATCAAATGCTCGTTTACTTCTACGCCGAAGACGGCATCGTTCAATTCCATCGTGCCTACTTCGCTGCCTTCCATATTATAAACCTTTACGTTCGCCATTCTGGTATTCCTCCTTTCTCAAGCGTTCTAGTTTGCGCTCTTCACGGTTTCCTTCAGTACCACAAGGGCCTTCTTCGGTCCCGGCACCGCACCCTTCACCAGGATGATATTGTTTTCCGTATCAATTCTGACAACCTCGAGATTCTGTACGGTCGCTCTCACATGACCCATCTGGCCCGGCATGTGCTTGCCCTTGAACACACGGCCCGGGGTGGTTGCCGGTCCGTTGGAGCCCGCATGTCTGTGATATTTGGAACCGTGTCCCATCGGTCCTCTGGACAGGCCGTGGCGCTTGATCGCACCCTGGAATCCCTTGCCCTTGGTCGTTCCGGTTGCGTCAACCCTGTCGCCCTCGGCAAAGATATCGACCCTGATCTCCTGGCCTACCTGGTAGTCAGCTGCGTTCTCAAACCTGAATTCCCTGAGAAATCTCTTGTTTGCAACACCCGCCTTCGCGAAATGTCCCTTTCTCGGCTTGTTTACAAGGACATCCCTGATGTCGCCGAAGCCGACCTGAACTGCATTGTAGCCGTCCGTCTCAACGGTCTTGACCTGCGTTACTGCGCACGGTCCCGCCTGCAGTACCGTTACCGGAGTAAGCACTCCGTTCTCCCCGAAGATCTGCGTCATGCCGACCTTCGCAGCTAAAATAGCCTTCTTCATAACTTTTGCACCTCCTGTTTAATCTACAGCGGATCGGAGCGATTTCTCCCCGATCATCCTAGACGGTTTATAAAAACCCTAAGGATTATTCTTTTTGTCCGCCTTCAATAAAAGGCATACCATGATGAAACGTTATTTCATCTTGATATCGATGTACACGCCAGCCGGCATCTCCAGTCTCGACAGCGCATCCACCGTCTTCTGGGTCGGGGCAATGATATCAATCAGCCTCTTGTGCGTTCTCTGCTCAAACTGCTCTCTGGAATCCTTGTACTTGTGTACGGCGCGGAGAATCGTAACCACTTCCTTCTTCGTCGGCAGCGGCACCGGTCCGCTCACCTTAGATCCCGTCTTTTTTACTGTTTCGATGATTTTTGCAGCAGATGAATCAATCAGCTGATGATCATAAGCCTTGAGAGTAATTCTCATAACCTGACTTGCCATAAAAAAAGTCGCCTCCTTTTCGCACTTCATTGCAGTACGACAAGCGGTGACTGTACACTCACCCGTGTGTTTCGCACTTGAAGGAATGAAAAACGCGGGCTTTTGCCCTTCTGCGTCCCTTGGCTTCATCCCGAAAAAGCCGAGTCCACGGTTTTCTGTCTTTTTCACGTCCGATTCTGCAGACGCACTCCGACAGACTATTTATCTGTACAGTGACTTGTCGCCAGTTTCGATAACTTGACATTCGCTCCACGGAAAACCTGCCCTGGAAAAGGCAGCAACCTCACGCTTCTACGCTATCAACGTCACAACGGTTGATATTATACCTTAGAAAACCCTGTATTGCAAGCATTTTCCGAAAATTTTGGCGAAGCCGCAAGACAAAATTTCTCAAATTTTCCTGCCGCTCTTTGTGCAGGATGCACAATTTCAAAGTACCTCGCCGTAAAAAACAGCACTATACACGCAGCCGTGCGTATCATTTTTCCCGCGCCGGCACAGGGATCTCTCCCTGGCCCTGACGGCATCAGCGCATCCACCGCCCTGATGCCCCGCACGGCAGTACCAGACCGTTTCCGCTCACCGGAAGGCCGAGCTCATCCGCCTCCGTACACCCGCCGAAACGCCTCAGCTCAAGCCCCAGCAGATAGCGGAGCACGGCCGGCTGCAGTCCGGTTGTGTAGGAATTGATCAGGAAAAACAGCGGTTCCTCCGAAAGAACGCCGGTACACAGCTTTACAAAATCATGGATGCTGTCCTCGATCTTCCATATTTCGCCCTTCGGCCCGCGCCCGTAGGACGGCGGATCCATAATCACGGCGTCATAGCGGCTGCCCCGCCGGATTTCCCGCTCCACAAACTTGCGGCAGTCGTCCACAATATAGCGGATCGGTGCTCCGGAAAGCCCGGAAGCCGCCGCGTTCTCCTTCGCCCAGGTCACCATACCCTTCGACGCATCCACATGCGTGACGGCCGCACCCGCCGCCGCCGCGGCCGCTGTGGCTCCGCCGGTGTACGCAAACAGGTTGAGCACCCGGACCGGCTGTTCCGGTTTTTCCGCTCCTCTGGTGCGGATCAACCCGGAAAACCAGTCCCAGTTGGCCGCCTGTTCCGGAAAAAGCCCGGTGTGCTTGAACGCGAAGGGCTGCAGGTGGAAGCGCAGCCCGCCGTAGCTGATCTGCCACTGCTCCGGCAGGTCAAAAACCTCCCACTCGCCCCCGCCCTTGCTGCTGCGGTGATAATGCGCGTTCGGCCTGCGCCAGCCCGCGTGCGTCCGCTCCGTTTTCCAGATCACCTGCGGATCGGGCCGCACCAGCAGATAATCTCCCCACCGCTCCAGCTTTTCGCCGTCCGAGGTGTCAATCACCTCATAATCCTTCCATCCGTCCGCTGTCCACATTGCCGTGCTCCTCCTAATCATACCGGCGGCTTCTCTCCGCACGCCTCTATCTTGCCGTCTCCACCGGCTCAAACCGTATCCGAACCTTCGGCAGCGCCGTGATGGTGGTATAGCTGTTCATCAGCCCGTCCTCCAGGTTCAGATCATTCTCCCCGCCGGCTGGAGGCGCGAAAAGCCTGAGCGGCAGATCGCACGCACCTTCAAGCGGTTTTTCATAGAACGCGCTCATCAGGTCAATCGTCCTTGCCTTCGGCGATTTGTAAAACCACGTCCCGTTCAGCTCGAGCATCAGATTGGAATCATCCTCAAAAACCACCTCACAGAAATGCGGATTCCGATCAAAATGAAGCGGGATCGCAAGTCCGTCTGCATCCTCCGCACCGCCCCAGCGCAGAGTAACCGGCAGGGAAACTTCCCCCTGCAGCGTCATCTCCGGGCTGAAATAGTCGTCATGAATTATTTCCTTATACGTATGCAGAAGCGGCTGTGCAATGCCGACCTGCGCATTGTTCGGGTCCTCAATCTCAAGGCCGAGCCTGCCCCGGTCACGGAACTGATACATGGAAAAGCTTGTAAACCAGGAAGCCCCCTCCTGCCGGATCAGATCACAGAATTCCCGAACCATTGCCGCCTGATCGTAAGGCCCCGTCACATCTCCGTCCGCGTTCAGCTCGCTCATCATCATCGGCTTCGCCGTGCCGCCGTTGAGCTCTTTAAAACGATCGTACGTACGCTTCGTATACTGATAGATATCGCGGATGCTGCCCCGGCTGTGAGAGCTTCCCCCGCGCTCCGCCACGTCGTAAGGCCAGCCCCAGTGCAGCGCGAAATACTTGTCAATGGACCACATATCCGTATCGCGCACCGCCTGTGCAAATTCCTGTTCCATCTCAATCTCCGTCCTGCCCTCATCCACGCCTCCGGTGCAGAGGATGGTCCGCACGTTCGGCGCGTGCTCCCTGAGAATCGCACAGAAATGGCAGTAGAATTCACCGATCTCTTTATAGCTGCTGCGCTTTGTAAAGCTGAACCAGTTTCCGGTGCATTCGTGATTGATTCGCAGCATCATGCGGCCGAACGGCCTGAGATCCTTCGCGATCGCAATCAGATGCTCGTCCGATACATGCGGATCGATTGTCAGTGTGAGCGTCACATCCTGGCCGTGACGGCGGATGTCCCGCATATAGCTGAACGGCTCTCCCTCCGTACTTCCGTTCAGACCGCCCCGGTATGTAAAATAGTCGTCATACGGGTAATCCCACGCAAACGAAACATTCGGATTTGCGTGAACCACGCTCGCCCGGCCCGGCCAGCCTGCATCAAGCGGATAATAGCAGTACATCAGGCTGATGCTGCGGTGCGGCCTGCCCAGCGCGTGCAGGATATAATCCTGATCCACATATTCTCCGCGCTCGGAACCGTCTCCCAGATCCACCGCGCATTTTGCTTTCCCCATATGAAGGGAATACGCCCTGTATTCACTCATACCTTCCTCCGTTCCCGCGGCCGCCCCCCAACAGAACGCCGCGCAAATACCGTATTTTTCGTTATTATGATACCAGAACGCCGGGAAAAATGCAAGGGCTGCAGCCCCGAACCTTCTGCATCTGCCCCGGCAAGCCCGGAAGAAAAAAACTGCCCGCAGCATCCTTTTCCCGCATCGACAGCCGATAAAAACAGTTGCATTTTTTTTAATATATGGTACAATTTAGCTGTTGCAATTTCCTGCAGCCCCGCCTTTGGCCGGCCTGCAGCCATAATTCCAAACAAGGAGGGTTACTTATGCCGATATGGGCAATTGTTGTACTTATTATCCTTGCCGTTCTGCTTATCGCATTTATCGGGCTTGCGATCTACGCGAATAAGCTGCAGAAAAAATCCGAGGCATCCCAGGAGCAGATTCGCGCAAATGCACAGACATATTCCATTCTCGTGATCGACAAAAAAAGGATGAAACTGAAGGAAGCAGGATTTCCGCAGCTTGTCGTCGATCAGACCCCAAAGGCGCTCCGGGGCGCAAAGGTTCCGGTTGTCAAGGCAAAAATCGGTCCGAAGGTCACCAATCTGATGTGCGACGAAAAGATTTTTGATCTCATTCCGGTTAAGAAGGAAGTTAAGGCCGTGATGAACGGCATTTATATTATCGACGTGCGCGGCCTTCGCGGCGGACTTGAGCAGAAGCCGGTAAAGCAGAGCTGGCTGAAGCGCACGAAGGCAAAGCTGCTGAAGAAGCCGGAAAAAATCGAAGCAGAAACAAATAAGGCGGAGACCGGCAAGAAAAACGCAAAAAAGGACTGACGGCGGCTGACAACACAGGCGGAAGGGAAAAGCAAAGATAAGCCCGAAAGCTGATTTTGCAGGATGCTGAAAACCACGTTAAAACGACGAAGCAGCAAATAGAAGGACATTATAAAAAACCCGCCGGGCAGAGAAAGATTTCCCTGCCCGGCGGGTTTTATGCTGCGCTATAGACTTCTCTGTAGCTGCGGCAGCTTTTCTCCTGCTGCGCTGCCGCTTTTCCTGCTGCGCCGTCAGCTCTCAACACCGCTGCCGCAGACTTTTCCTGCTGCGCTGCAACTTTCCCTGCCGCAGCCTTTTTTCCGCCATGCTGCCGCTTTCCACGCCGCGCCGTCAGCTCTCAACACTGCTGCCGCAGACTTTTTCCTGCCGCGCCGGGCCGTTTCTTTATTACCGGCAGCAATTATGCCGCCCGGTTCTCACGGCTTCAGCGGCTCCACCCGAACCGAGAGCTCACATTCCGAAACATGCTGATAATTCATCGCCAGCATATATTTCAATTTCAGCACAAGCAGCTGCCCGCTCTCCTCCAGCTCAATCCCGCGCGTTGTGATGCCGAGCATCAGATCACCGTAGGGCGTATTGTAATAGGTCATATTCATCCTGTCCTTCTCAAACAGAATATGGACATTGATATTTCCTTTTTTTGTAAGTTCCACGACATGCTCTGAAATCTTCAGCATACATTTCGAAACCGCCTGCTCCTCCTCCGACAGCTCGTCGTAAATCAGATAATGCTTCCCGTTTTTGCAGTAATACTCACCGCGGCTGATCACCTCCACCGCTTCCTCCGTCTCCGCCTCAAACTGCAGCCCGGAAACGGTAATAAGCACATCCTTTGTCATAACCGCTTTGCACCCTTCCGCCGCCTGCTGCCCGCCTGAGGGGCGCTCTGCGGCTATTCAAACGTCTTGATGGCAACATTCTTTGTCTCAATCACATTGCACGGCAGAATGGAATTGGCAAACGAACGGAACTTCTCCGCACCGTCGCTCACATAAAATCTGTGCTCCGGAACCTCCGGGCTGCTGTTCAGCTCCCCGCGTTCCGTCAGCAGCTGCTTCAGGCATTTCGCCGTTTCAACCGCCGGATTGACGAGGGTCACTCCGCCGCCGAGCACCTCCTGCACCACATCCCGGATCAGATTGCTCAGCAGCGGATAATGCGTGCATCCAAGCACAAGCGAATCAACATCCTTTCCCCGGAATTCCCCGAGATATCTCCGGGCCACTTCCCGCGTAACGGAATCATAGATCCATCCCTCCTCCACAAGAGGGACAAAGAGAGGGCACGCCTTGCCGAATACGTTCAGCTCCGGGCTGATATTGTAGATATGCTTGTTGTACATCCCGCTGCGTATTGTGCCCTCGGTTCCAATCACGCCGATACTCCCGTTCCTGGTTACGCCCGCCGCCGTCCTCGCTCCCGGCTCCACCACATCTATAATCGGCAGGTCAAATTCTTTTCGCATGGTATCAACCGCAAGTGCGGACGCCGTGTTGCATGCCACAACAACCACCTTGACTCCCTGTGAAATGAGAAATTTCGTGATCTGCCTGGAATACTCCGTCACGGTTTCCTTTGACTTGCTGCCGTAAGGCACCCGCGCCGTATCTCCGTAATATAAAATCCTCTCCCCCGGCAGCCGGCTCATTATCTCCTTTGCCACCGTCAATCCGCCCACACCGGAGTCAAACACTCCGACCGGCAACCCGCAATCCATTCCCATTCCCTCCTGTGCTGCCCGCAATGCTGCGCAACCCGCCGTCTTATAATAACTCTGCTACGCATTTACCGCTTCCGGTATCTGCGCCTGCCGTCATCCGTCTGCGGATTTATCAGCTTCTGTCTCTGCCGCTTCTGCTCTGCTCAGCGCTCCAGCGCCAGCTCCAGCAGCCGGCCGACAAGCTCCCTCTTGGAAATGCCCTGCGCTTCCCACAGCATCGGATACATGCTGATGGATGTAAAGCCCGGAAGCGTATTGATCTCGTTAAACACCACCTCGTTCGTGCCTTCTTCCAGGAAGAAATCGACGCGCGCCAGCCCGAAGCCGTCCACCGCACGGAAAATGCACACGGCATCTTCCCGGATTTCCTCCGTCTTCCCCTCCGGAAGCTCCGGAGAAATCACCGTTTTGGACTCTTCATTGTTGTATTTGGCATCGTAATCGTAAAATTCCGCCGCCGCAAGAATTTCCCCGACGCCGGACGGGCGCGGCTGTGTGCCTCCCAGCACGGCGCATTCAAGCTCCCGGCCCCGGATCGCCTCCTCCACCAAAAGCTTGCGGTCGTGCTCTGCGGCCAGCAGAAGCCCTTTGATCAGCTCCCCCCGTGAATCTGCCCTGGAAACCCCGCAGGAGGAGCCGGCATTGGCCGGCTTGATAAACACCGGATAGGGCAGCGTTTCTTCCACGCGCCGGGCAACCGCTTCCGCGTCTTTGAGTTCCTCCCGGAAAATACCTAAATATTTTGCCTGCCGGATACCAAGCTGCGCCACAATCTGCTTTGTGTAAAGCTTATCCATGGACACCGCGGATGCGAGCACTCCGCAGCCGGCATAGGGCAGTCCCGCCAGTTCGAACAGCCCCTGAACCGTACCGTCCTCCCCGTAGAGACCATGCAGCGCCGGAAAAACAACATCGACCGGAATCATGGACACCTCCGCACTTTTTCCCGAATCCGGACGTTCAAACACAAGCACCGACTTCATGCCCGCATCGGGCGCAAGCACCGCGCTTTTTGTCCCGTTCCGCCAGGACCCGTCCGCGATCAGGTCCGTCCGTTCCACATACAGCCATCTTCCTTCCTTCGTTATCCCGATCAGCAATACAATATATTTTTCCGGATCAATTGCCTCCGCAATCGTCCGTGCGGACATACAGGATACCTCATGCTCCGAGGACTGTCCGCCGAATAGTACAGCCACTGTTTTCTTCATATCTCTCCTCATTCTGCCGATGCTGCGGCATTTTCCTTCCGGCAGTCAGACACCGCTTTTCCGCCGTTACACCATCTTATGCGGAAAAGCGGCGCTCTTGCCATCTCCCACAAATTTCCATTTTATAATGTCGGTTTCAGCCCGCCTCCGTCCTTCCGATCCACCGATCTACCGAATCATTCTGCACCGCATGCGGGCTGCATCCGCGATTTATACTCTGCCTTCCGATCCGCCGAGTCGCTGTCCTAGCATTGACCCCGTGCCGGCAGGCCTTTTAAGACTCTACTGCACATTCTACACTGATTCCCTGCATTATTCAAGCAAAAACATGAAAAACGGCATACTGACCGCATGAATGAAACTCTTCGATACGGGTATACTCTTGCATACATAAAAGAGATTCCGCTCCGCTGCGGCGGCAGAATCCCCGCCGTTTCTGCACGGCACAGGCTGCGCGGTACATGAATAATAATAAATCAAGAAAGCTGAAAGGAAAGAAGAGATATGAAAGACATGAAAAAAGAGATAAAAAACCAGCTGACCGCAAAAATCACAGGAGGAACCTCAAATCAGCCCTCTCCTCCGCATGCACGCATGATCTGGCCCGGCTTTGCCGCGCTGCTTGTTCTGCTGTGCGTCCTGTTCTATTTTTGGTTCGGACTGCTGCTTTTTCTGACCGGCTGCCGCGGCGCTGCGGACGAAACTGCTCCTCTTGCTATGGAAACCTCATTGCAGGAATCCGTTGCTGACGAGGTGTTGCGTCTGCACATTATCGCCGACAGTAATTCGGATGCCGACCAGCAGGTAAAGCTTCTGGTGAAGGAGGCTGTGCTTACATATCTAAAGCCCTGCCTCGAAGGCGTAACCACAAAGAAGGAAGCCATCGACGTAATCTCAGGGCAGCTTAACGATCTGTCCCGCACCGCCTCTCAGGTTCTCAGAGAACAGGGTTTTTCCTACTCCGCCGCCGCAGAGCTTACACGCAGCTATTTCCCGATTAAAACCTACGGCGATCTGAGACTGCCGGCGGGGGAATACGACGCTTTGAAAATCCGTCTGGGCAGCGCCTCCGGAAAAAACTGGTGGTGCCTTGTTTTTCCTCAGCTGTGCTTTGCCGACGTCACCTACGGCGTTCTTCCGGAAGAATCCCGCGAGGAGCTGCGCGCTCTGCTTACGGAGGATGAATTCCGGCTGCTGTTTTCAGAGGAGGACAAAGCCGCACTTTCTTTCCCGGAATCCGCAGCCCCTCTTCGGATTTTATCAGCCGAGGCCGAGGCCGATGCAGGTGCAGCCTCCGCGGCGCAGACGCTGTTTCCTGCCAAATATGTATATGCCGGTTGGCATCTTCAGTGGAAAGAAACTGCATCGGCCGCAGAGGCAAATGCCCTGATCGTTATCCTGCCGGACGAAGCCTATCTGTCGGCCAGGCTCGCTCCCGTCCCAGCCGAACCGGAGGACGCGCCCGCCGTCCGGTTCTGGATTGCGGAGCAGCTGAAAAAGCTGTTTGAATAACAGGAAATTGGTACGGCCTGCCGCAGGAAACTCAGAATTCAGACGGCTTTCCGTAAAAAAACCGCCGCACCGGATAACTTCCGGCGCAGCGGTTTTTCAATTCTTGAAAACGCAAGAATGTCCGCCTGCACATCGGCAGAGCGTTCTCTTTCCTCTGTTTCAGGCCTTTCCAACAGAGCCGAACAGCTCCATCTTCTCCTTAATCGTTGCCTTGATCGCCTCAAAACCCGGCGCCAGAAGCTTTCTCGGGTCAAAGCCCTTGCCGGAAAGATCCTTGCCTTCCTCGACATATTTTCTTGTCGCTGCCGCGAACGAAAGCTGGCATTCGGTATTTACATTGATTTTTGCCACGCCGAGCGAGATTGCCTTCTTAATCATATCCTCCGGGATACCGGTGCCGCCGTGCAGCACGAGCGGCATGTCGCCGGTGAGCTTCTGAACGGCATCCAGCGTCTCAAAGCTCAGGCCCTCCCAGTTATCCGGATACTTGCCGTGGATGTTGCCGATGCCGGCTGCCAGCATCGTTACGCCGAGATCCGCGATCTGCTTGCATTCCTGTGGATCCGCGCACTCGCCGCGGCCGACCACGCCGTCCTCCTCACCGCCGATGGAGCCGACCTCTGCCTCCAAGGAAAGCCCCTTCTGCTCGCATACGGCAACAAGTTCTTTTGTCTTTTCCACATTCTCCGCGATCGGATAGTGGGAGCCGTCAAACATAATGGAGGAAAAGCCCGCCTCAATACACTTGTAGCAGCCCTCGTAAGAGCCGTGATCCAGATGCAGCGCAACCGGAACCGTAATGTTAAGCTCCTCGATCATCGCCTTCACCATGGCCGCCACGGTCTTGTAGCCCGTCATATACTTGCCCGCCCCCTCGGAAACGCCGAGGATAATCGGAGAATTGCACTCCTGCGCCGTCAGCAGCGCCGCCTTCGTCCACTCGAGATTATTGATATTGAACTGGCCAACCGCATACTTGCCAGCCTTTGCCTTCCGAAGCATATCCTTTGCCGATACTAACATTTGAAATCCTCCTTAATTATGATAACGGATGCTGCGCGGCACCGTCTGCCTGCCCGATAAGAGGCTGCAGCAACACTTGTATTCAGTATACTACAACTCGTCCGAAAATGGAACCATTTTTTTCAATCCACCGGATGTACGCCTTAGTATTCCAGCAGAGCCCCGGCATATTCCCGGGGAATTATAGTATGCTGCTCATACTCCTTCTGCAGAGAAGCATATTCCACCGGGGAGGCGGAAAGCGCCGTCCGCAGATCCTTTTGAATTTTCCGGACAATTTCCCGGAACAGCGGTGTCCGGTGAACCTCCGGCTGTTCCTGTCCGATGTTTCTGCCAGCGGCGCGGGATATGCCGGTCAGCTCAACGCAGGCATCCTTCAGAAGGTTGAGCATAATGTCAACCCCGTAAAAGTCAATCTGCTTCCAGTCCTCGCATTCCTCAAAATCAATATGACCGCCCGCCGCAACCACCGGCGGAATCAGCAGGCATGAGCTCCACTCCACCGCAAGCAGTTCGCAGGCTTCCGGGGAGGAATCCGAAAAATATTGACTGTAAAAGTCTTTCGGCGCGTCCTGCTCGACGCTTCCGACATTAAAAGCATACAGACAGGCGTAATAATCGTTTGCAAAATCCCGGAAATCCGCAGGCACAGTCCGTCCCATAAGATAATCCCACAGCAGGCCGCGCGCATGCTGCAGGCCGCGGGAAACCGCACGGTTGCTTTCGGCAAGTCCCTGACTGAGCGTATTGATAAAGCGTTCCAGGACAAGCAGGTTTGCAAGCAGGCGCACACGGTCATCACTGTCCGCAAACGCTCTGTTTGCAGCAGCCATAAAATTCAGCAGCCATTCGCCGGTCTGCGCGCCCTCCAAAGCGGAAAAATCGGCAGTGGTACCATGTCATAATTGTTTCAGCAACTGCTCCATATTAGATCTGTGCGGAGTGATAATTTCTATATCCACTTCCGGGTGAATATTCCCATATGCAGTAAGCATATCCATCAGATTATCTTTAGACTTCATATAGTCATCAATGATTATTTCATCACTGAATCCTAGGCGTTTCAAAATAAGCGCAGATACCACACCAGTACGATCTTTGCCCGCTGTACAAAAATACATAACCTTGGATTCTGCATTCATAATGGTATCAATAATATTTTTCATTTTATCATCTATCATTTGCTGGTATACCAAATGCAGATGCTCAAGTGATTTCGGCGTATCGCCACCGCCCGTAACCGGAAGATGAAAATATCTGAATCCTTCTATTTCTTTAAGGCTGCAGGGCTTTTTAAGAAGCTCCTCATCGGACCTTAAATCTACAATCGTAATTATGTTGTTATCTAATAACCACTGGATTTCTTTATCAGTCAAATTGTCCGGAAAATCACTTCTGAAATACTGATTTATTCCTGTTGGCAGTACTCGTGTATTCCTTGTCGATTGCAATAAAGAACTCATATACATATCCTCCTCATATATTGTTCTTTTAATTATATCACTTTCATTTTTTGTTTACCATATAAATACAGATCGCAATTACCGTCACGCCGTATGTCTTTTGCTGAAAAAAACAGATGATATTCACCGGAACCCGCCAAATGTCCATTAATCGAAAAAGCCCGGCGGCCGCCGGGTTTTCGTACACACATAAAATAAATTAATCAAATCAACTAAATTCTTCTTACAATTCCTTTGTTTCTGTCGGCATTTTGCAGGCAGGCGTATTTTGTAAGCTCAAAAGCTTTTTGGAGCATCATTACAAAGGTGACAGCCGAAGACGGTTAAAAACACCGGATGCTTCTGACAGCAGGGACAGCCGCACATAACAGGATCATCCGGTACTTCCGCAGCATCATTCAGCCATTCCAGAGCAGCTTTTTGATTGATCATGCTCTTATCTACCCTGGAAATCAGTTTATAAAACTCATCTAAACAGGGAAATAAAAGTTCCTCATTCGGCTGATAGTCCAGAAACTCCCACCCGGTTTTCTTTTTCGCCCCCTCTACGGCATTCAGCAGAAAACACTTTATTTCATCAAAATTTTCATCGTTCCATGGCATATCACAAACGTCAAAGCCCGCTGTTCCGCTGCCGATTGCACTTTGATCCTTTTCCAAAAGCCATATTATCATGTGTTTTTCATCATCGTTTTTTGCCAGATTTGTTCCGCTCAGTCCCAAGGTACTGATAAATACGCTTGTCAGCCCATTGCTCATCGAAATAGATTGTCCGAATATCTCAAGTGAAATGGTGTTTCCCACATTCTCCTCCCCCGGTTAGTTTCCGTCCGGTGCCATCCTTCCCCTGCTTTTCCTGTCGCTCGTACCGCAGGAAATTGTATTGCCGGATAAACCGTCAGATACTGCCGTCATCACCCGGCGGCAAAAAGAATATTCCCTGTCTACGACATACTTATCTTTTCCTTTTCCATTTCAAGCAGAGTGGCCAGACTCGTCTCGCCGTGCGTTCTGCAGAGGACGATCTCGGCTTCCAGCACTTCCAGCATTTCGGCTTTGCTGATAAAATCCGTTATACGCTCTCCCTCCTGAATTCCCTCGATAAAGTGAATTTCGCGGCAGTATTGACCATCTATCTGTTTATACCAGATCCATGTTTCAAGCGGACCAAAGCATAAATGTTTGACAACAGCCTGTCTCCCGACAGCATTATATTCTGTGTCCGGCGCATCATGCAGCCATGCTCCGACCATGAATCCCATGACATCCGCCCCCATCAAATCATTCCAATTACTCTAGAAGCTTAAACCCCTTTGAAACTGCGTTTTCCGAATACGGGGCAGCTATGAATAACAGCATGCCCCTATAAAATACACCACTTTTCGCTGCGGAAATATACCAACTATATAACATAATTATGGGCTTCCATCCCTCCATTGTGTCAGTCGTTTTTAATCCGCCAATACTCCATGCCATTTCTGCCCAGAAGCCGTTCACCAATCATGTCACGGCGGATAGTACAAAAATCATCATAGAAATCAGCAATAATTATATTTACTTCCCGTTCGGAATATATCCTGTTAAATTCAAATGCTTCGGCAATAACTTCCAAAACAATGCGTTCCTTTTTAAGCTGAGCTGGAATTGATTTTAATTTCCCGTACTCAAAAAAAGCATCTATGACTCTCTGCCGATAATCTGCATCCCGCTTTGCCTGTTTTTGCGCCTCGTCAGATTCCTGCTGCAGTATTTCCAATATGCTGGTCTGAAATATCTCTTTGTTCAGGGAATACATCATATAATACTGATTTTTATATGCGGCGACCGCGCCGGCGTCCGACAGCTTTTTCAGATGGAAGGAAATTGTGGACGCAGTGAGACCCAGGCGCTCTGCCAATCTCTCAACATACATATCCTCAACAGCAAGTGATTTCAATATCTGCAGCCGTGACTTATCCGCCAGACACTTGAACAGGCTGATTGCTTCTGTTTCAGTCATATAGTTTCCTCCCAGATTTGCATAAATATATCCCTGATTTCCCGGACGGTTTCGAGCTTAATGCTTTCAATGTGCATTTTTTTAACATCCCCATGCTGTTCGGCTTTTTCATAAGAAACCGTCCAGCTCGACGGAATCTGCTCTGCTTTTTGTAAGAAAAAACGCTTCATTGCTGATTCGTCCTTTCCGCAAGCCTTTTCTGCAGCAGAAAAAATCGTTTTGAAAATCTCATAGACGTTTGCCCGGATTTTTTCAAAATTTCCTTCATCTATGCGGTCATCCGCAGCAAACCGCTCACAGCGCTGTCTACAGGCTGCAATCTTTTCATCAAGATACAACTCAAATTTTGTTTGTTTTTCATTCATATTTTTGTTCTCCAATTATAATACTATCACACCGCGGCCGATAAAATCAATATGATCCGATGCCTCATTTGTACCGCCGAACATATTATTTGCGCCGACTGCAATGTGAAACGTGCCGCACATTTTTTCATCCAAAACAGTATAGCCGCACAGATCCGTTACATTGGGGTTCATGCCAAAGCCAAGCTCGCAAACAACCCTATTTTCCTGCGGCTGCTTCTCGAAAAAGGCAGTGATTTCAGGCTGGCTGCTGCCGCTTATCCGGCCGTCCCTGATATGCAGCAGAACATGTTCATATTTAACGCCGTCAAGATAAAAAACTTCAAAATAAACAGTTCCCTGCGTTTTGTCCTCAACGGGAGCAATATAAATCTCGCCGCACGGAAGATCGCCATCTCCGGCATCAATATGCCACGCTCTACCGGTCAGCTCAAAAGAAAGCTCACAATCCTCCCCCGTGCGGAGCAGCACTTTCCCGGCTCCCTCAAAGCGGTCTTTTGCCTGTCTGCAGGCCTCATAAACAGCCGGGTAATCAATGTCATACGCTCTCTCCATGCGCTGAATATAATCCTGCGGGTTGAGACCGGATTCCTCTGCATTTGCCTCCGTGGGGATTCTGATTTGTGTAAAGCGCCTGCAGGTCATGAGCTTTGAAAAGAGCTGCGCCATATATCTGCGGTAAAGCTCAAACTTGTCATTATCAATTTCATATCCGAGAATAACAGGGCGATAAGCAAATACATCAAGAACCGCATCAAAGCTGGAAAACAAATCAAAATACTTCTCTTCATAACAGCTTTCTTTTGCCGCAAGGAAGATATCCCGATTTACAGATCGGGACTGCTGCAGCAATACGGGCGTCGCTCCAATTTCCGCAACAGCTGCCATGAAATTGTTTGCGATTTCCTTGTCAGCATCCTCTCCCCAGAAATGAACAAGGATCAATTCACCGGAAGATATGCCGCTGGCTTTCACAATTTTTGAAATCGTTTTTCTATCCATATAATTTCAAACCTCCAGTCCGATTGTGCTTTTATTTTATCACAGCATTATTAAAATTTCAAGTTTGATTTTATATTTATAAAATCAAACTTGAAATTTTGATTTTATTATCTATTAAGGTTGATTTCTTCTATGGGCAAAACAATTTCATTATCGACCAAAGCCTGCCTTTTTTCTATAAGTAAAACAATTTCATTATCGACCAAGGCTTGCTTTCTTTCTATAAGTAAAACAACTTCATTATCGACCAAGGCTTGCTTTCTTCTATGAGCAAAACGATTTCATTATCGATCAAAGCCTGCTTTCTTCTTTAGGCAATATAATTCCATCATCAATCAAGGCTGTATTTCTTCTTTTGGCAAAACAAAATGTCAAATCTCCAAAGGCAAAAGATTCGACACCGCAGATTATTGCCGCCAAAAAACGCATTCTGTCTGTAACGCTTATTAAAGTAAAAACTGCTGATTACAGCCGCTGTTTCAGCATAAAAAATGAGGGGGCAAGGTGTTGATACCTTCCCCCTCATAAAGCGTTACCTTTGATTGTATATGAAAATCGATCCTGTATTAATAATTTCCTCAACGGCACTTCGGAAATTGTTCCCTCTCTGCACCCATCCAAGCCACTTATTTGTTTTTGACGTGCCGTTTTCTTCTGCTGGTGAACGTGTTTTACCAGCGGGAAAACATGTACTGAGCCTGATAAAAATCACCGGCTGCATGCCTGTAAAGCACAATGCCCGCGAAGATGCATCTGTATTGCTGCAGCACTCTTCGCGGGAAATCCGGCAAGTCTTCTATTTTCGGGTTCGCCGCCCGTTTGCAAGTCCTCCATTTCCGGTTCACCATCCGTTTGCAAACCTTTATTTCCGATTCACCGCCCGTTTACGAGCTGTTCCATAACAGCCCTCGCCTCCTCCGCATTTTCCGCAGGCCCGTAATACAGCGTATCGTCCTTCGCAACAAACAGACAGATCCGCTTGAAGCTGTCCGTATCCGAACCGGAACCGGCATAAGGAAGCCAGACATAATCTTCAAAGGCATCCTCCCCGCTCTGCTGCGGCCAGATCACAAAATGCGGAATCTCTGCATCCCCGCGGAACTTTGCGCCGATCTGCTCCGTAAATCCCCGGCTGTCCGATACTCTCCCGCGGTAAACGGAGCGGTCAACCGCAATCATCCCTTCCAGCGTGGCCGGCGTCAGAAGATGCCTTCGCCATGTCACCTCGAAAACCACCTTCACCTTCTTACCGTCAAGGGAGCAGAGCGTGGTGGTTATGTACTTATTATCCGGCTTGAGATAAAATTTAAGTGCGATCCCGGCAGAAACTGCCAGGATCAGCAGTATGGAGATCAAAATTTTTTTGTTTTCGTCACTATCCTTTCCTCACTTTAAATTACCAAGAATTTAGTTTATACACGCTTTATTAATATATAAATAGCTTTTAGCTATACTCTAATAAATTTACTCCTCGCATTTCATTCCGCGTATTTTTATTCTATACGATAATAATTTGATATATTTTTATCGCGTATTTAACTTACCATATATATCCGGGGAGTTCATAAAATACAGGAGTAAATGTGTATATTTTCCCGAACCTTCATAAACACCCACCTTTCATTATTGAATTTTGCATTTGAATAATATTTTTGTCAGATTACATGTTTTAATTTCAGTATAAGTATTTTATAGATAAAGTCAACCATGTAAAAGCTTCAATTTTTATAATATTTGCTACCAATTTCGCCAAATACAAATCATTTATCCCAAAATATCAAACGCTCAGATCAGCCCCATCCCCTTTTTGATCCGCAGCTGCTTCAAAAACTCATGCGCGTTCGCAATGCCGTATTCATGGAGAAAATCCTCAAAAATATCATCCATCTCAAAATCCGGCTCATTCATCGCCGCCCACAGCCGGGCATCAAATTCATTCTCGTCAAATTCTCTGTCATAACCTTCCATATACTCATAAATATCCATTTTTTCACTCCTTCTGTTCTCTTTCCTCACTTAACTTATATACGGGAATTTCCCTTTCTGCGGCCGCATTAATTGAGATTTTTCGCAAAGAAATCCTTTATCTCTGTGGCCTTTCAACCGCTAACGAAACCTGCCTGTTTTATACATCTATTCCAAACATATATTTCCAACGCTATTTCCAATATCTTCCTGTATCATTTCTTCCAAAGCGCAGCAATTTATCTGCTTTCTTATCTGCCTTCTTATTTATCTTCTCCGTCCGTTTTGTCAGCCGCCGGCCGCTGCACAGCCGGCTCTATTTTCCGCAGAATTGCCGGATACAGCGCCGTAATCCAGAACACCGTCATAAAATACCGGATCGCGTCCGCCGGCATGCCCGCCCCCAGCACAAGCTTCAGACCGCTCTTAAAAAACAGAGTTCCCGCGATCCCGGCGGCAAAACGCAGAATGATCCGTGCAGTGCTCCGGCACCGGCACGAAAATCCGATATGACCCGTTTCCAGATACCAGCCGGCCGCAAAGCCGATTCCCGCTCCGCCGGCCTTTACACAATCCGAGGCCAGCTCTGGTTTTATCATGCCCGTACCGGACAGAAACAATGCATAGCCCGCGGCAAGCAGCCCGGCCGCTGCAAATAATGCTGCAAAAAGCCGCCTTCGGCTTTCCGGCAGGTCTTCCCCAAAGCCAGCCACGGTCCAAGCTTCGCTGCGGCCTTTATCCCGCAGACTCCCGCCGGCAGAATCCGCAGACTTTCCTCTGTCGTCTGCCGCACAAAGTCTCGCGCCGCCCGCCAAATCCGCAGTCCTCCGCCTGCCGCACACAGCCGCCGCAGGCACAATCGAAACGGCGAAGGAAACCATAACATCCTTCGGCGTGTGCACGCCGAGATACATGCGCGACAGGCCGACCGCCGCAATCGCCGCCGCACACAGGAAGCATGCCGCCGCTTTTTGCCGGCTGCACTTCCATTGCCGCCCGGCAGCGAGAAAAAGAAGGCTGCCGAACAATGCCGTCGCCGACTGCGTATGGCCGCTCGGGAAGGAATAACCGGTCGCAGTCGCCATCGCGCTCTGCACCGGCAGGAAATCCGGATCAAGCATCCATGGCCGGTCAATCCGGAAAGTGATTTTCAGCACCTGCACGGCAAGTCCGGAAATAAAGTACACCAGACAGAGCCGGTAGGCCAGTCCCTTGTGAACGCACCAGTACAGCATACAGAGCACTGCCACAACGAAGAGCTCCTCGCCGAGCCAGGTAAACACCTGAAAAAGCGCTGTCGCCGAAGGGTTCCGGTACTCTGCCAATAATCTAAGAAAATCCATTTTTTCCTCCTTCTGCTGCGAACGTTCCCAACAAGCTTCCCGGCCGGGCACGTTCAAGACCATCCGCGCCCCTGTGTACTTCCGCCCATCTGCACTCTGCGCACAAAAAACCGCGCGGAGCCGCCCGACGGCATTCCGCCGTTCGCCTGCTCCGCGCAGTGATACTTCCTACAGTTCCGTTTCCGGCTCCAGCTCCGGCTCTTCTGCCTCATCCTCCTGGAAATCCAGCGACTCGAAATTCCCTTCGTAATTTCCGTCGTCGTAGTTTTCTTCCACCATAATCTCCTCGGCCATATCCGAATCCAGTTTGATATTACGGTAGCGCTTCATCCCCGTACCAGCCGGGATCAGCTTACCAAGAATTACGTTCTCCTTCAGGCCGATCAGCGGATCAATCTTGCCTTTGATCGCTGCCTCCGTCAGTACCTTCGTCGTCTCTTGGAAAGAAGCTGCGGACAGGAAGGAGTTCGTCGCGAGAGACGCTTTCGTGATACCGAGCATCACCTGCTTGCCTTCCGGCGGCTCCTGACCCTCTGCGGTCAGCCTTGCGACCTCGTCCTCATAATCCAGCAGATCAACCATCGCGCCCGGCAGGAAATCCGAATCGCCGTTGTTCTCGATGCGCACCTTTTTGAGCATCTGACGCACGATCACCTCGATATGCTTGTCGTTGATCTCAACACCCTGCAGACGGTAAACACGCTGCACTTCCTGGATCATATAATCCTGAACGGCGCGCACACCCTTGATCTTGAGGATATCATGCGGATTCACGCTTCCTTCGGTCAGCTCGTCGCCGGCCTCGATCACCTGGCCGTCCAGCACCTTGATGCGGGAGCCGTAAGGAATCAGATATGCCTTTGACTCCGCCGTCTCCGTGTTCGTCACAACGACCTCGCGCTTTTTCTTTGTATCCTTGATGGCGATCGTACCGCCGAACTCTGCGATAATTGCAAGTCCCTTCGGCTTTCTCGCCTCAAAAAGCTCCTCCACGCGCGGAAGACCCTGCGTGATATCATCGCCGGCAACACCGCCGGTGTGGAAAGTTCTCATGGTCAGCTGCGTACCCGGCTCGCCGATGGACTGCGCCGCGATAATTCCGACCGCCTCTCCGACCTGCACCGCCGCGCCGGTCGCCATATTCGCGCCGTAGCATTTTGCACAGACGCCGGTGTGGGATTTGCACGTCAGTATCGTCCGGATCTTGATCTTCGCGTCAAAGCCAGCCTCCTGGATCTCCTTCTTGGCAACAATTCTCGCTGCACGCTTCGGCGTAATCATGTGATTCCTCTTGACAATCATCTCGCCGCTGTCGTCGTAGATCGTCTCACAGGAATATCTTCCGGTAATGCGCTCCTCAAGACTCTCGATCACTTCCTTGCCGTCCGTGAACGCCTTGATCCACATGCCCGGAAATTCCTCCGCGCCCTCGGAGCAATCGGTTTCGCGGATAATCAGCTCCTGCGACACATCGACAAGACGCCTGGTCAGATAACCGGAGTCCGCAGTACGCAGCGCGGTATCCGAAAGACCCTTGCGCGCGCCGTGCGCGGAGATGAAATACTCGAGCACGTCCAGACCCTCGCGGAAATTCGCCTTGATCGGGAGCTCGATCGTCTTGCCGGAGGTATCGGACATCAGGCCGCGCATGCCGGCAAGCTGCTTGATCTGCTTCTCGGAACCGCGGGCGCCGGAATCCGCCATCATGCAGATATTGTTGTATTTGTCAAGGCCGGAGAGCAGACGGTGCGTAATCTCGTCGTCGGCCTCCTTCCACGTCGCAATCACTGCCTTGTAGCGCTCCTCCTCCGTCATAAGACCGCGCCGGTAATTCTTCGCAATGCGGTCGACGGTTGCCTCGGCCTCGTCGATAATTTCCTTCTTAGCGGCCGGCACGGTCATATCCGAGATGGATACGGTCATCGCCGCGATCGTGGAATAGCGGTAGCCCATCGACTTGATGGCATCGAGGGTTTCCGCGGTTGTTGTGGCTCCGTGCGTATTGATGCACTTCTCAAGGATTTTCTTCAGCTGCTTTTTGCCGACATGAAAATCAATCTCCAGATCCAGGAAATTATCGCCCTCGCCGCGGTCGACAAAACCGAGATCCTGCGGGATAATCTCGTTGAACAGCAGACGGCCCAGCGTGGTTTCAATCAGCTTTTCCGCCTCTGTGCCGTCCGGCCGGATTCCCCTGCGCTTCACCTTGATCTTCTGGTGAAGGGTAATCGCGCCGTTCATATACGCGAGAAACGCCGTATTCGTATCTTCGTAATAATGGCCGAGCAGGTCGTAAGGACGGCAGACAATCGTCCGCCCGCTCTTTTCGTCCACAAGGTACTTGATAAAGCTGTCCTCATTGAACATCCCCTCGCGCTCTGCCTTTCCGGACTGCACGGCCAGATAGCTGTCCGTGAGATCCCTGCGGATATCGTCGAGGTTTGTGTAAACCTTCTCGATGCTGTCCGCGAGCGCCTTGTTGTCGGAGTAGTCAACCATCTTTCCCATCGTCAGGTAATAGATTCCAAGCACCATATCCTGCGACGGCACGGCCACCGGTCCGCCGTCGGACGGCTTTAAGAGGTTGTTCGGCGAGAGCAGCAGGAAACGGCATTCCGCCTGCGCCTCCACGGAGAGCGGCAGATGCACCGCCATCTGATCGCCGTCGAAATCGGCGTTGAACGCGGTACATACCAGCGGATGCAGCTTGATCGCTTTTCCTTCGACAAGCACCGGCTCAAACGCCTGGATGCCGAGACGGTGAAGGGTAGGCGCGCGGTTCAGCATAACCGGATGCTCGCGGATCACCTCCTCGAGGATATCCCACACCTCCGGCTGCAGGCGCTCCACCATCTTCTTGGCGGATTTTATGTTATGGGCGATATTTTTCGCCACAAGCTCCTTCATAACAAACGGCTTGAACAGCTCGATCGCCATCTCCTTCGGCAGGCCGCACTGATAAATTTTCAGCTCCGGCCCGACAACGATAACGGAACGTCCCGAATAATCGACGCGCTTTCCAAGCAGGTTCTGACGGAAGCGCCCCTGCTTTCCCTTGAGCATGTCGGAGAGGGATTTGAGCGGGCGGTTTCCCGGGCCGGTCACAGGCCTTCCCCTTCTTCCATTGTCGATCAGCGCATCCACAGCCTCCTGCAGCATCCGCTTCTCGTTGCGCACAATGATATCCGGCGCGCCGAGCTCGAGCAGGCGGTTGAGACGGTTGTTCCGGTTGATGATGCGGCGATACAGATCATTCATATCCGAGCTTGCAAAACGGCCGCCGTCCAGCTGCACCATCGGGCGGATATCCGGCGGAATCACCGGAATCACCGTCATAATCATCCACTCCGGCTTGTTTCCGGATTCGCGGAACGCCTCGACCACTTCAAGACGCTTGATGATCCGCGCGCGCTTCTGGCCGGTGGATTCGCGCAGCCCCTTTTTGAGTTCCGCGGATTCCTTCTCCAGATCAATCGCCTGAAGAAGCTCCATTATGGCCTCAGCACCCATGCCGACGCGGAAAGCATTGCCGTACTTCTCATAAGCCTCGCGGTACTCCTTGTCATTGAGTACCTGCTTGTACTGGAGATCGGTCGTCCCCTTGTCGAGCACAATATAGCTTGCAAAATAGAGAACCTTCTCAAGCACCCTCGGAGAGAGATCAAGAATCAGGCCCATGCGGCTTGGAATTCCCTTAAAATACCAGATATGCGAGACCGGAGCGGCAAGCTGGATATGCCCCATTCTTTCGCGGCGCACGCTCGCCTTCGTCACCTCGACGCCGCAGCGGTCGCAGACAACGCCCTTGTAGCGGATCTTCTTGTATTTGCCGCAGTGGCACTCCCAGTCCTTCTGAGGCCCGAAAATCTTCTCGCAGAACAGGCCGTCCTTCTCCGGCTTGAGCGTTCTGTAATTGATGGTCTCCGGCTTTTTCACCTCGCCCCTCGACCACTCAAAAATCTTTTCCGGCGAAGCAAGCCCTATTTTTATCTTGTCATACGTGATTTCCTTCACGCTGTCGTTTACCAAATCGTAAGACATCCCGGCACTCCTTCCATATTGCTTGTCAATGCACAATCAGCCGCACGCGGAGCAAATCTTCGCCCTGCGAAGACTGCCCCTGCTATTTCTGCAGCAGGAAAAGGGCGCTCTGCAGAACTCCCTGCATGCCCTCTGCCCCCTCCGTGCTTACTCTCCGTAGTCCTCGTCGTCGATCTCCCGGAAATCCATGCTGTCGTCGTCCTCGAAGACGTCGAACATCTCGCCGTCCTCGACATTGACCTCCCGGTAGCCGGCATCCTCGTAATTATCGTCATAGCGGAAGCTGTCCTCGCCCTCGATGATCGGGGTCAGCTCTGCGTCGCCGTAGTCGATATTCTCGGTCATGCGGACCTCTTCGCCGTTTTCGTCGAGCACCGTAACGTCAAGAGCAAGTGACTGAAGCTCTTTCAGCAGCACCTTGAAGGACTCCGGAATGCCCGGCTCGGAAATATTCTCGCCCTTGATAATCGCCTCGTAGGTTTTGACGCGCCCGGTCACGTCGTCCGACTTCACGGTCAGGATCTCCTGCAGAATGTGCGCCGCGCCGTAAGCCTCCAGCGCCCACACCTCCATCTCGCCGAAGCGCTGTCCGCCGAACTGCGCCTTGCCGCCGAGCGGCTGCTGCGTCACGAGGGAGTAAGGGCCGGTGGAACGCGCGTGGATCTTGTCATCAACCAGATGGTGAAGCTTTAAGTAGTGCATGAAACCGACCGTGACGGCCCCGTCAAAATACTCGCCGGTACGGCCGTCGCGCAGACGAACCTTGCCGTCCCGGTTAATCGGAACGCCTTCCCACTCCTTGCGGTATTCCTGATTGGTCAGCAGGAACTCCATTACCTCCGGAGCAAGAATATCCTTATATTTTGCTTCAAACTCCTCCAGCGGCGTATTGACGTAATCGTTCGCCAGCTCGAGAGTATCCATAATGTCATTCTCGTTTGCGCCGTCAAAAATCGGCGTTGAAACCTTGAAGCCGAGTACGTTGGCCGCAAGGCTTAAATGAATTTCAAGCACCTGCCCGATATTCATACGGGAAGGCACGCCGAGCGGGTTCAGCACGATATCGAGCGGCCGGCCGTTCGGCAGGAACGGCATATCCTCCACCGGAAGCACACGGGAAACGACACCCTTGTTTCCGTGGCGGCCTGCCATCTTGTCGCCCACCTGAATTTTTCTCTTCTGCGCAATGTACACGCGGACGGTTTCGTTTACGCCCGGGGAGAGCTCATCGCCGTTCTCCCTCGTAAACACTTTCGCGTCCACGATAATTCCGTATTCTCCGTGCGGAACGCGCAGCGAAGTGTCGCGCACCTCCCTCGCCTTCTCACCGAAAATGGCACGCAGCAGCCTCTCCTCCGCCGTCAGCTCCGTCTCGCCCTTCGGCGTCACCTTGCCGACCAGGATATCCCCGGCGCGCACCTCTGCACCGATGCGGATGATTCCTCTCTCATCCAGATCCTTGAGCGCATCGTCGCCGACACCCGGCACATCACGGGTAATCTCCTCCGGCCCGAGCTTGGTGTCGCGCGCCTCCGCCTCGTACTCCTCAATATGGACAGACGTGTAAACGTCCTCCTGAACGAGGCGCTCAGAGAGAAGAACGGCATCCTCGTAGTTGTAGCCCTCCCAGGTCATAAAGCCGATCAGCGGATTTTTGCCGAGCGCAAGCTCGCCGCCCGCAGTGGACGGACCGTCCGCAATAACCTGTCCGGCCTCGATGCGGTCCCCCTTGCTCACGATCGGCCTCTGGTTGATCGAGGTACCCTGGTTGCTGCGCACAAATTTCACGAGACGGTACTCATCCCTCTCGTTGTCGTCTGTGCGGATCACAATTTTATAGGAAGCGGCCAGCTCAACGACGCCGCCGCGCTTTGCCGCGATGCAGGCTCCGGAGTCGATTGCCGTCTTTGTCTCCATCCCCGTGCCGACCACAGGAGAATCCGTAAACAAAAGCGGCACGGCCTGACGCTGCATGTTCGAGCCCATGAGGGCGCGGTTCGCATCGTCGTTCTGCAGGAACGGAATCATGGCGGTTGCCACAGAGAACACCATCCGCGGCGATACGTCCATCAGGTCAACCCTGCTCTTCTGGAACAGGGAGGTTTCTTCGCGGAAGCGACCGGAAACGTTGTTGTTAACAAAATGGCCGTCCTCATCCAGACGCTCGTTCGCCTGCGCCACAATATATTTATCCTCCTCGTCCGCAGTAAGGTACACAACCTCATCCGTGACGCGCGGATTTCTCGGATCGGATTTATCCACCTTGCGGTACGGCGCCTCGACGAAGCCGTACTGATTGATGCGCGCGTAGGAAGCCAGCGAGTTGATCAGACCGATGTTCGGACCTTCCGGCGTCTCAATCGGACACATCCTTCCGTAATGCGTATAGTGTACGTCGCGAACCTCAAAGCCCGCGCGGTCACGCGAGAGGCCGCCCGGCCCCAACGCGGACAGACGGCGGATATTCGTCAGCTCGCTGAGCGGGTTGTTCTGATCCATAAACTGGGACAGCTGGGAGCTTCCGAAAAACTCCTTCACCGCCGCAGTCACCGGCTTGATATTAATCAGCGACTGCGGGCTGATGCCCTCGAGATCCTGCGTCGTCATGCGCTCGCGCACAACGCGCTCCAGCCTGGAAAGGCCGATGCGGTACTGGTTCTGCAGAAGCTCGCCCACCGCGCGGATACGGCGGTTTCCGAGATGGTCGATATCGTCCGCGTTGCCGATGCCGTATTCCAGGTGCATGTTGTAATTGATGGAGGCAAAAATGTCCTCTCTCGTGATATGCTTCGGGATCAGATCGGAAGCATCCCTGCGGATGGCTGCCTTGATATCCTCGATATTCTCATTGTCGCGCAGAATGCCCTCCAGAACCGGATAGTAGACCTCCTCCGTGATGCCGAGCTCCTTTTTGTCGCAGTCGACATAAGTGTTCAGATCAACCATCAGGTTCGTAAGCACCTTCACATTGCGCTCCTCCGTCTGCACGACAATCGACGGAACGGCAGCATTCTGGATCTGAACCGCCAGCTCCTCGGTGATCAGAGTGCCGGCGGATATCACCTCTCCGGTTGTCCGGTCAACGACGTCCTCAGCCAGCGTAAGGCCGACAACGCGGTTTTTCAGCGCAAGCTTCTTATTGAATTTATAGCGTCCCACCTTCGCGAGATCGTAGCGTCTCGGATCAAAAAACATCGCGTTGATCAGAGACTCCGCACTCTCCACGGAGAGCGGCTCGCCCGGGCGCAGCTTTTTATAGAGCTCCAGCAGGCCGTCCTGGTAATTGTCGGACGGATCCTTGGTGAAGCTGGCAAGAATCTTCGGCTCCTCGCCGAACATTTCCTTGATCTGTCCATTCGAGCCGATACCGAGCGCGCGCAGGAGCACGGTGATCGGCACCTTGCGGTTCCGGTCTACGCGAACATAGAAAATATCGTTGGAGTCCGTCTCATATTCAAGCCATGCGCCGCGGTTCGGTATAACGGTGCAGGAATAAAGGGTCTTTCCGATCTTATCGTGTCCGATCGTATAATAAATACCGGGGGAACGCACAAGCTGACTGACAATAACACGCTCGGCCCCGTTGATCACAAAGGTTCCGGTTTCCGTCATCAACGGCAGGTCGCCCATGAAAATGTCATGTTCGTTGATCTCGTCGTTTTCTCTGTTGTGAAGGCGCACTCTCACCTTGAGCGGAGCCGCATAGGTCGCGTCGCGTTCCTTGCACTGCTCGATGGTGTACTTGGCATCCTCCTCGCAAAGCTGGAAGCCGGTGAACTCGAGACTCAGCTTGCCGCTGTAATCCGTAATCGGGGAAATATCCCGGAAAACTTCATCCAGACCCTCATCCAAAAACCACTGATACGAGTTTTTCTGAACTTCGATGAGATTCGGCATGTCTAAAACTTCTTTTTGCTTCGAGTAGCTCATTCGCAAGCCCTTGCTGCCAACTTTGATTGGACGTATCCTGTTTTTATCCATTGACGTTTCACCCCTTGATATGATATCGGTCCATTCCATCGCCCGCGGACACAAAATCCACAAAATAAAGTACATGCAAAGAGTTCTTCAACCATATCTTGTACATTTTCACAAATTTCCAAGATATTTTTGAAAAAACATTTGCATTTTTCCCATACTGTGATATAATGTATCTGTATAGACATAGAAAGCACCACAATAGCGCATTTTTCATACTATCATATTGCTGTCAAACTGTCAAGTTAAAATTGGCAGTTTTTATTTTTCCGGAAATTATTTCCTGCTCTCTTTCGTGCCCTCCGCCTGCCGCGGCAGCCCTTTCCGTCCCGGAAAGACTGGGCTTTTCTTGAGCATCAAGCAGCCGAATCCCCCGGAATCCAGCTGCCGGCAGGGCGGCGGTCTCTGTGCGTGCGAAAACGCCGGCCGTAAGGACATGCCGCCGCTTCGGGGCTGAAAGATACCGGCCGCTCTCTGCATTCCCCGACCACGGTTCCCGCCGCGCATGCTGCTGCCCGGTCAGGAGAACTCCTCGTACTGCCGGCTCGGTCCTCCGCATACCGGACAGCGCTCCGGGATCTCCTCCCCGTACATCAGATAGCCGCAGATCGGACAGACATAGATTTTCCCTTCCGAAAACCCCTCCATATCCTCCTGTGCCTTCTTCAAAAGGCGCTCATGCTGCTTTTCGGCCATGGCCGCCGCCGTATAAGCCTGACTTGCAAGCGGACTGTTCTGCTCACTGGCATATTCCGCCATCATCGGGTACAGACGGCTGTGCTCAAAATTTTCTCCTGCGGCAAACTCCCCGGCTCCCTCTCTGAAACTCCCAGAATTTTCCAGTACTGAATAAAAATTTCTTGCGTGCTGATATTCGGAAGCAGCCAGCGCCTCAAAAAGCGTTGCGATCCGATCCAGCCCTCTTCTTCTCGCCCGATCCGCGTACATCATATATTTCAGATGCGCCATCAGCTCGCCGCGCACGGCATCCTCCAGCCGTTCCCGAAGAATGCCGTTCTCGCTCTCGCGGCGGTAGCAGTCCTCACCCAGATTGGCAAAACGATATCGTAGAACACCGTTTTCCTCATAAAAATGGACGATATGATGCTCCACATCGCACGCCCGGATCTCCTCCGACACATCCTCGATCATCGCTCCGCCTCCTCCGGTGCAGATCAGCGGAATTCCGTCCGCCGTATCCTCAAACCGGGAATGGACATGGCCGCAGAGCAGATATTTCACCTTCTCCCGGTACGGGCCGTAGGCCTCCTTCAGCCGGGCGAATTCCTCCTCTGAAACACAATTCCGGATAAAATGGTTCGGCGTCGGAATATGGAACGCGATAACTGCCTGCCGGACCTCCTCCATCGCCAGCACCTCGGAAAGGAGCGCGAGCCCCTCGTCCTCGAAGATCCGCATGGCGTTGTCCAGCACGATCACGGCAAAGCTCTCTGCCAGCAGCGCATAGTTTTTCCGCCCGAAATATTTCGCGTATGCCCCGGTGTCATGATTGCCGCGGAGCACATAGACGCTGTTCCCCGCAAGCGCTGCCGTCAATTCCTGCACCACGCGGTAGTAAAGATCATTTCCGGACGGCACAAGATCTCCCACAATAAGAGAAAAATCATCCTTTGCGCTCTCCTCCAGCGCTCCGGCGTAAACCTTCATATTGTAGGTGCCGAGCCCTTCACAGCCCGGATCGCCGATCACACCCATCGAACGCGCACCCGGAAGCCGGAGAATCCGCTCCGATACCTTTTCAATCGCTTTTCCCTGCATTATTTTTCCTCCTCAATAATTAGTTTTCCCAATAAATCAGACATGGAAACAACTTTCGCGGGCGATATAATGCATCCTCGGCATCCGTCCGCTCCGCGAAACATCCCCCGGCAGGAATCGGAACCTTTGCCGGGAATGGATTTCCGGCGGCACGATACAGAAAAGGAGCCCGGCAAGCCGGACTCCTCTGCCAGGGACGATGACGCCCGCCAGAATCTCCTGCAGCGGCATGTCCTTACGGCCGGCGTTTTCGCACGCGGCTTACACCTCGTCGATTGCCCTGCCGATATCATTTCTCATATATTTATTGTCAAAATCAATCCATTCCGTCGCCTCGTAAGCCTTTGCACGCGCCTGCTTCAGATCTGTGCCGATTGCCGTCACACCGAGCACGCGGCCGCCGTTTGTGACGATCGCGCCGTCCTTTCCGAACCGGGAACCCGCATGAAAAACAAAATAGTCATTCTTTCCCTCAAAACGTTCCAGGCCGCGGATCGGAAATCCCTTCTCATACTTTTCCGGATAACCGTCAGATGCAAGAATAACGCAGACTGCCGCGTTGTCCTCAAACTGCAGCTCTATCTCGCCGAGCCTGCCGTCGATGCATGCCTCGAACACATCGACAATATCGTTCTTCATGCGCGGCAGCACAACCTGAGTCTCCGGATCACCGAAACGCGCATTATACTCCAGCACCTTCGGCCCGTTCGGCGTCAGAATCAGTCCCACAAAAAGCACCCCGACAAAATCGCGCCCTTCTTTTTTCATCGCATCCATCGTCGGCTGATAAACATACTTTTTGCAGAACTCGTCCACCTCGCCCGTATAGAACAGACTCGGTGAAAAAGTACCCATGCCGCCGGTATTCAGGCCCTGGTCTCCGTCCTTCGCGCGCTTGTGATCCTGTGCGCTCGTCATCGTCCGTATCGTCGTGCCGTCGCAGAAGCAGAGCGCCGACACCTCCGGACCGATCAGAAATTCTTCGATCACAATGCTGTCGCCCGCTTCGCCGAACTGCCGGTCAATCATGAGCGTGCGCACACCCTCTTTCGCCTCCTCAAAGGTTTCGCAGATCAGTGCGCCTTTGCCCAGGGCCAGCCCGTCCGCCTTCACGGCGATCGGATAGGAAGCCGTCTCCAGATAGCGGATCGCTTTGTCGGCGTCAACAAAGGTTTCGTACGCCGCTGTCGGAATGCCGTATTTTTTCATCAGGTCCTTGGAAAACACCTTGGAGCCCTCAATGACAGCTGCATTTTTACGCGGGCCGAACACGCGCAGACCGCGCGCTTCAAACACATCGACAATCCCGCCGACAAGCGGAGCATCCATGCCGATTACCGTCAGATCTATTGCGTTTTCCTGCGCAAAATCGGCCAGCTTCTCAAATTCCATGGCGTCGATCGGTACGCACTCCGCTATCCCTGCAATCCCTGCGTTTCCCGGCGCGCAGTAGATCTTTTCCACGCGCGGGCTCTTTGATATTTTCCAGGCAATGGCATGCTCTCTTCCGCCGCTGCCGACAATTAGTATTTTCATTTATAAACTCCTCTTTTCCGGTCTCTTTCAGACATTTAGAGACACTTATTTTTCACGCTTCCGGAAGCTTTGCTCACGGCTCAGCATACGCATGCCCGGCCTCAAACGTCACCCTCCCGTTTGCTATCCGATCAATCGCCTGCGGAAGCAGCTGCCATTCGGCCTCCTCCATCACGCGCCGCTGCAGTGTCTCCGGCGTATCGCCCCGTTTGACCTCGACCGCCTTCTGCAGAAGAATCGGCCCGGAATCACAGCCCTCATCCACAAAATGTACCGTTGCGCCGGTCACCTTGCAGCCGCGCGCCAGCACCTCCTCATGTACCCTGAGTCCGTAGAATCCCTTGCCGCAGAAGGACGGAATCAGAGATGGGTGAATATTGATCATGCGGTTTCTGTAGCGGCTGATCAGAGCAGCCGGCAGAATCACAAGGAAACCGGCAAGCACCACAAGATCCGGCGAGAACGAATCTGCCGCCGCAAGCAGCGCCTCATCAAACTGCGCCCGCTCCGCATAATCCTTCGGCGAAACACAGACCGCCGGAATACCCGCATCCGCCGCACGGGTCAGTGCGTAGGCATCCTTTTTGTTGCTGATGACCCCGACGACCTCCGCATTGGTAATTTTTCCGTCCCGCAGCGCATCCAGAACAGCCTGCAGATTGGTTCCGCCGCCGGAAACCATGACAACCACTCTCAGCATAAGCGAATCCCTTTCTCGCCCTCCGCGATCTCTCCCACGATATAAGCCTTTTCGCCGGCCGCTTCGATCAGACGCACGGCCTCGTCGGCTTTCGCAGAATCCACGCAGAGCATCATACCGATACCCATATTGTATGTATTATACATCATTTTCTCATCTATATTTCCGTCCACCGAAAGCATACGGAAAACCGGAGGGATTGGATAGCTGTCCTTGCGCAGCACCGCCGTCACTCCCTCGCGCAGCATGCGCGGAACATTTTCATAGAAACCGCCGCCGGTGATATGGCTGCACGCCTTGACCCGGATGCCGCCCGCCGCAAGCGATTTCAGCGCTCTCACGTAAATCTTTGTCGGAGTGAGCAGCGTCTCGCCGAGCGTTGCGCCAAGCGACTCAAAATAGCTGTCAAGCTTCTCCCGCGTCATCGGAAAGACCTTGCGCACAAGGGAATAGCCGTTGCTGTGGATACCGGAGGACGCAATTCCGATAATCACATCCCCTGCGGCAAGCTCCGCGCCGTCAATCAGGTTTTTCCTGTCCACAATGCCGACCGCAAAACCGGCAAGATCATATTCATCCACCGGATAAAAGCCTGGCATCTCCGCCGTCTCGCCCCCGATCAGCGCCGCGCCCGCCTGACGGCAGCCCTCCGCCACACCGGAGACGATTGTCGCGATTCTCTCCGGAATATTTTTTCCGCAGGCGATATAGTCAAGGAAAAACAGCGGCTCGCCGCCTGCACAGGCAATATCGTTCACACACATGGCCACGCAGTCGATACCGATCGTATCATGCTTGTCCATCAGAAACGCCAGCTTGAGCTTCGTACCGACACCGTCTGTGCCGGACACCAGCGTCGGCTCCTCCATGCCCATAAATCCCTTCAGCGAAAAGGCCCCGGAAAAACCGCCGATGCCGCCCAGCACCTCGCTTCTCATCGTGCCCTGAACATGCTTTTTCATCAGTTCCACCGCCTTGTAGCCCGCCTCAATATCCACTCCTGCCTTTTTGTAATCCATGAATGCTCCTCCGTTTCCAGTCAATCTCTCCCGCATCCCGCCGCCGGGCCCGCTCTTTCCGGTGCCGGCCTCGCTGAAAGCACGGTGCGCGCTGCCGATCCTCCCGGCATCCGAACGAAATGTTCGACCCTATTTTAACATAGATTAGCTCTTTTGTCTTATACTTCTTCCATACAAAAACTTATTTAAAAACCTGTCAGGCGTCTTATCCCGTCAAACGGCGGACGGAGATCTCTCCGCCCGCCGTCCGGCATCACTTTTCAATTTGATGGATCACAGCGCGGATCGCCTCCGTAAACTGCGTATCCTCCGCGCGCTCAATATTGGAGGAAATCACTCCCTCCGGCAGCTCGACAATAATATCCGGCGTAATGCCGACGCCGTGGATATTGCGTCCGAGCGGGGTGTAATAATCAGCGATTGTCATCTTCACCGCCGAGCCGTCACTGAGCGGAATGATGGACTGAACGATCCCCTTTCCGAAACTCTGCGTACCGACAATCTCGGCAACGCCGTAATCCTGCATCGCTCCCGCAAAGATCTCCGATGCGCTGGCGCTTCTCTCATTGATAATGACGGCCATCGGGATCTCAAACATATCGGCGTCCGAATTGTAATCCTCCTGCCGGCCGTGCTTATCCTTCATATAGACAATCAGTCCTTCCGGCAGGAACGGATCCAGCATATCAACCACGATATCGACATAGCCGCCCGGGTTGTCGCGAAGATCGAAAATCAGTCCCTCCGCGCCCCAGTCCTTCATTTCCTCCACTCTCGCAAGAAACTGATTTGCCGTAACCTCGTCAAACTCCATTACCGTAATCAGGCCCAGCTTATGTCCGTCCTCTTCAATTTTCTCCGCAGTTACGGTCTCCGCCTCGACAAAGGCCCTTTTCAGCTCAAAATCCAGATATTCCCCGTTCCGGTACATGGTAATGACAACCTTGGTATTCTCCTCGCCCTTCATTTTCGACACAACAAGATTGATATCCTGGCCGGACACGTCTTCCCCGTCCACCTTATAGACAATATCTCCCGCCTGTATGCCGGCCTTATCCGCCGGAGAACCGGAAAACGGGCGGACAATGCTGATCAGCTTTGTGTTTACATCCTGCTGTACAAGGCAGCCGATCCCGCAGTACATGCCGGAGGAGCTTTCCATCATTGCGTCGTACTCTTCCGGAGTATAATAGCAGGAGTAAGGATCATTGCAGGCATACAGCAGCGCCCGGTAGATGGCAGTCTGATAGTCCTCCTGCGTCACCCCGTAAAGGAAATAATTGTCAACCAGACGGATAATGGAATTTGCCTTATCGTCAATCAGCCCGGCTCCCGGATTCCGCAGATTTCCGGTTTCGCTGTCCGGCTCGTCATCCTTGCTGTCCCTGTTGTCCCTGTTGTCCTCAAGCCCCTGCAGAGTGTTGTCCTTCTGCGGCTCCATCCTCCCCGAAAGTGCGTAGACACCTGTGAAAATCAGCGCGGTGCACACAATTCCGATAATCATACCGGCTACAAACTTATTTTTCACACCATTCCTCGATTCTGCTGCCCCTGCAGCGTTTCATCCTTAAATACTAATTATAGCTCACATATTTCAGCGGGTCAACATGATTTCCGTTTTCCTTTACGGAAAAGTGGACATGCGGGCCGGTGGAAATGCCGGTGGAGCCGACAAGCCCGATCACCGTTCCCTGCAGAACCTTATCGCCCTTCTTCACCAGCAGCTTGGAGCAATGCATGTAATAGGTCTCGATCCCGCCTCCGTGATCAATCGCCACATAATTTCCGCGGCTTGCATTGTAGCCGGCCTCGCTCACCGTGCCGGAGAGGGATGCTACAATCCGCGCACCGTACACGCCGCCGATATCAAGTCCCCTGTGATAGGTGCTTGCCCCCGCGGTCGGCGCTTTGCGCCAGCCGAAATAGGAATAAATCCTGCCGTCCCCCGGCAGCGGCCAGATCATTTTATCCGGATCGGTTTCGTCTCTCTCCACAACACTGTCCGCCGCGGCAAGACGCTTCGCATCGCTCTCGTTTTCGGCGGCCTCCTTTGCTTCCTGCGCCGCCTTTGCCGCCTCTTCCGCCTTCCGTCTTCGCTCCTCCTCTTCCTTCTGCCGGCGCGCTTCCTCTTCCTTTCTCCTGCGTTCCTCTTCTTCAATCCTCCTGCGCTCTTCCTCCTTGATCTCCTCGATGGAGGCGTCCGCGCGGACAATCTGCTCGGCATATTCCGCAAAGGTATCCTCGTCCATCTCGATCTGCGCAAGGTAGATTTCGATTTCCGCGCTCTTATCTGCAGAAAGTTTCTGAAGCGTATCCATATTGAATTCCGCGGTCTCCTTCAGAATGCCCAGCTTCTCCAGCTCCGCTTCCAGCTGCTGCTTCTGCTGCCCGACCGCCAGCTTCGCTTCCGTGTAGGAGGCCAGCAGCTGCTTGTCATACTCGGTTATCTTTTTCTGGTATTCCACACGGTTCAGCAGCTCGGAAAGGCTGGACGCGCCCAAAAGCAGCTCCAGCACGCTGCCCTCTCCGTTCTCATACATATACTGTATGCGGCGCTTCATCGCTTCATACTGAACCTCCTCCGTCTTTTCTGCCTCCGCGAGTGCAAGCCTCGTTTCCGCAAGTTCCGTCTCTGCCTCCCCGATCTCCACATCCAGCGCGGCAATTTCTTCGTTCAGATCAAGTATCTGCATATCCAGCTGCTCAATATACGCCAGGAGATCGGACTTTTTCTTCTCATTTTCCCGAATCTGATCCGCAAGCTCATTTTTCTTGCGCTCCAGCTCCTTTCGCCTCTCCTCTGCCTCCTGCAGCTTCTCCTCATAACTTTTCGCAAACAGCAGAGCATCCGCCGCCGCGCCGCCCGGCCGTTCCGGAAATATGGCCGCTTCCATGCGGATTCCTGCCGGCACGCGCGCAGCTGTCCCAAGAAACACAGCCGAGGTTACCGCAAACACCGCCGCCCGATATATGTTTTTTCGCTGCTTTTTCATCGCTTTCCTCCTTATTTTCATCCGGAATCTTTCCGTTCCCCTTGACCCTCACACAGCGCAGGATGTTCCCTCCGGCTATATGCTGCGTTTTATCGCATTTACTATCGGAATTTTCTCAGTTGCCGCTTCAGAGTCAGCCATGTCCCCAGCAGGCCGATGCCGATGCCGATGCCGAAAGAAACCGGTATCAAGCCGGAAAACACCTGCTCCGTATTGAGAAACTGCATGCTTCCTCCGAATACGCCGGCAAATTTGCCTGAAATAAATATTACGATCCTGTGATAAAGGCCGTAAAGCAGCAGCAGAGGTATGGCCGCGCCGACGGTACCGAGCAGCGCCCCCTCAATAAAGAACGGCGCCTGTATAAAAAAGTCCGTGGCCCCGATCAGCTTCATAATCGAAATTTCCTGCTGGCGCACCGTAACGCCGGTCGAAATTGTCGTGCTGATCAGAAAAACAGCGACCGCAGCCAGTATCGTGATAATCACCGTGGTAACAAACCGCATCACCCGGTTTACGCTGTTCAGCGTATCCGCCAGCCCCTTCAGATCATTGACCAGGCGCACGCCCTCCAGCCCCTCTATATATCTCACAAGAACATCCTGCATCGAAACATCGCTGATATGTACTTCAAACGAGGCCGAGTTCTCCAGCGGATTGTCGTCCCCGAAGCTTGCAATCTGGGATTCGTCCAGGCTGGTTTCCTTGTACCGCTCCCAGGCCTCCTCGGCGGAAATGTATACGACATACGCCACTTCGGCGCGTTCCCCGATCAGTCTTTCAAGCTCCCTCACCCGCTCATCGTCAATCCCCTCGTCAAAAAACACGGTCACTCCCATATTGGTTTCCGCATTCTTAATGGCGTGCTGCAGATTTCCAAGCAGAAAATAGAAAATTCCGAAAAGAAACAGACAGGCCGTCATCGTACCGATGGATGCCAGAGAAAAGGTTCGGTTCCTCTTCAGATTTTTTCCTCCCTGTCTGACGCTATATATTATTGTACTGACTCTTGGCATAAGCATAACCACCCTTTTGATCACTGACAATGATCCCGTTTTTTACCGTAATAACCCTCTTCTGCATCTCATCGACAATCTCCTTGTTATGAGTGACCACCACGACCGTCGTCCCCCGCCGGTTGATGTCGTCCAGCAGCGCCATGATCTCTCTTGAATTTTTCGGATCGAGATTCCCGGTCGGCTCGTCCGCCAGCAGAATCACCGGATTGTTTACAAGCGCCCTGGCAAGCGCCACCCTCTGTTGCTCCCCTCCGGACAGTTCTTTCGGAAGCGACCGGTATTTGTCCCCGAGCCCTACCATCGCCAGCATCCGAGGCGTCTGCCGGTTGATCTCGCGCGAAGGCGCCTCTATAACGCGCTGTGCAAAGGCAACGTTTTCAAACACTGTCCGATCCGGCAGAAGGCGGAAATCCTGAAAAACAACGCCGAGCTTGCGCCGGAACCGGCTTACCTGCCAGCGCCTCAGGCGCGACAGCTGCTTCCCTGCCACAAAAATTTTGCCCGACGTCGGCTTGACCTCGCGCAGCATCAGCTTGATCAGCGTTGATTTACCCGAACCGCTGTTGCCGACAATAAATACAAACTCGCCCTTGCGTATCTCCAGATTCACGTTTTTAAGTGCCGGTATCCCGCTCTGATATTCCTTCGAAACATTTTCAAACAAAATTACCGGCGCGTCAATTTCCTTAAGCTGGCTATCCAAATCGTATCTCTGACCCACTGCTTTTTTCTCCCGTTCCAAACCTGTTTCTCTGTCCTGCCTTCCTTGATATTGCCTGTATGCTTTTTTCCTGCCCGCAGCATGCCTGTTCTTTTCCGCAGATTCCTGCCCGCTGCCGCAAATTTCCCGCACCCGTGCCTCCGGTTTTGCTCACTATAACCCGATAATATGGCAAAAATCGGGCAGCCTGCGCCGCAGAAAGCAAAATGCCGGCAGCAAAGCAGGGTTCGCCCCGCCTCCGCTGTCAGCATTTCGGATCAATATTCCTGATTCTCCATGTACTTCATATATTTCACCACCATCAGCGCGATCTTGAAGGTGATTGCGTCGTCAAAAACGCGGAGGTCGAGATTTGTGCTTTTCTGCAGCTTATCCAGCCGGTACACAAGCGTATTTCTATGGATGTAGAGCTGGCGGGAGGTCTCCGACACGTTCAGGCTGTTCTCAAAGAACTTGTTGATTGTCGTCAGCGTCTCCTCATCGAATTCATCCGGGGATTTCCCGTCAAAAATTTCGCGTATAAACATTTTGCAGAGCGGCATCGGCAGCTGGTAAATCAGACGGCCGATCCCGAGATTGCTGTAAGCCACGACATTGCGCCCGCTGTAAAAAATCTTGCCGACATCGAGCGCCATCTTCGCCTCCTTGTAGGAGCGGGATACATCTTTGATTTCATTGACAATCGTGCCGAACGCGACATGGGCCTTTGTCATTGCCTCCGTGTTCAGCATGTCAAGAATCACTTTGGCCGTTCTCGTCATATCGTCATAGGTTTCATTCGGCTTAAGTTCCTTGACGAGAATAATGTTTTTCTCGTCCACCGCTGTGATAAAATCCTTTGTTTTCCCGGAAAAAAGCCCCCGCACCGTCTCGAGCGCGTTGTTGTCCTTCTCGTTCTTCGTCTCGATAATAAACACCACGCGGCGCACGTCGGTCTCGATATGCAGCTTTTTCGCGCGGTTGTAAATATCGACAAGGAGCAGATTGTCAAGCAGCAGATTTTTGATAAAATTGTCCTTATCGTAGCGTTCCTTGTACGCAATAAGAAGATTCTGAATCTGGAAGGCCGCCAGCTTTCCGATCATATAAACATCGTCGCTCTCCCCGCGCGCAAGAATCACATATTCCAGCTGATGCTCGTCAAACACCTTGAAGAACTGATAGCCCTGCAGCACCTGGCTGTCCGCCGGAGAATCCACAAACGCCAGCACCGCGTTCTCATACTCGTCCGCATTGCTGATGGTAGTGGCAAGCGCCTTGCCCTCCGTGTCCATCACGCAGATATCCACTCTCGTAATCGCCTTTAATCCGTCAATCGTATTCTGAAGTATCTGATTTGAAATCATGCCTGTCGTACCACACCTTTCATGAATGGAATGAGCCTTCCGATTCGCCCTTCTGCCGGTAAATATGTCTGCCCCGAAGCCTTTCCGCAATCGTTGAAGTGGCTTTATTTTATCATCAATTTCGTAAAAAGTAAACAGACTTCACAGAATATTTAAGCATTTCTTCGTGTATAAATCCAAAAACCATGCCAAAGCAATTTGTTCAGCCTTTAAACTAAAAAGACCGTCAATCTGCTGTGTCGGATAAACGGTTATGGATGACAGTATTTGGTTTTAGCCCCGCCGGAAAAGTGCAGCGCAAAGCAGATCTTTCCAGCGAGGGCACAGGGAATTGCACAAAATCTTTGTAAATAAGCTCCGGGAATGATATTATCGGCGCATCGCGCAGCTCCCATTTTTTCAAGCCAGGGCAGAGTGATAAAAAGGATAAAAATCCTCAAAAACAGAACTGTCACGCTCCGTCGGCTCAAAATGTTAATTTGTCCGATCGTATCACCCCATAACGGTCAGCTCCTCCGGAGGGCAGCTGCACCATTATTCAGTCATATTGATTTTCTGATCCTGATAAAGCGGATTGCTAAGTAATTCCGGGTTTTCACCGATAAAGGCTTTTGCTGCTTCCCCATCGCCCTGAAGCTGCCACATAAACCATGCCATAACATAACCATCCTCCGAATACTGTGTCTTTCCGTGGTCAGTATTTCTGCGCCTCAGCATCACTTTATCGGCCGGTATATCGTTATAAATTGCCGTCAGCCCTTCCTCCGTTACTACCCAGTCATCTCCTCCGCCTTCACCGGATATAAGCATCGTTGGTACATTTATCAGTGCGGCATTATAAGGCCACTCCAATGCTTCTGCCAGTTCCTTATTTGTTGGAGACAGGGCGACAGCAGTTTTGTATGTATTCTTATGCTTCGTATTTGTTATTGCGTTGATAACGCCAACACCTCCTTGGGAGTGACCGATGATTCCAATATTATCAAAATCAACTTTCTGATAGAAAATATTTTCTTTGTCGTTAATGACCGGATTCTCATTCAGCCTCTGCAAATGAACAATGCACATTTCAGCTCCGAAAGCGTTCCATGAGCAGGTTTCTTCTGTTGCAATAACAATAAAGCCCCATGACGCATAATGCTCATATATAGGTTTCGACTTAGATGCTTTCCAGCCTGTTCCGTTGCAGACAACAATAACAGGATAAACTTTATCTTCTGTTTTAAGCCCTTTTGGATAATATATTTCATATTTTTCAAATACCTGTACGGCAGTTTCTTCATAATATGAAACCTCATATACACCATCCCCAAGATATTTCGCTTCGATGTCACCGCCCGTTTCTATTTTTTTGGTGTAATCTTTTGCAATCGCAGACTTATTTGATAAGTACATAAGCAGGATCACAACCAAAATAACTATACAAATAATTATGATTCCAATGATCTTTAACGCTTTTCTCATATTATACCCCTCCAATATTGATCTACTGATTTTGATAAAACTCATTTTCAGGCAATCCCGGATTTTTTCGGATAAAAGTTATTGCTGTTTTCTCATCCCCCCTGAAGCAGCCGCATAAACCAAGCCGTTACATAGCCATCTGCTTTATACATTGCATCGTCGTGTGCCATGCCAATCTTCTTGCCATAATTCCCGGAGAATTAATTTTATTGTACACAGCATTCACAGCCTCCAGTCTCCAGCATCCAGCATCCAGCATCCAGCATCCCTAAAACAATAGCAACAAGAAAAAATTATCAATAAGATAATCAACTGTTTATGTATAGGTGTCATTTTCTTTTTCATTCGTTCTGCTGTTTTCTATTGACTTTTTATTTTCACCGTGCTATGATAGCGTTGAAACAATCGTATTGACAATATAATTGTATCATCGTATTTTCTTTGTGTCAACAGGAGGTGAAAAATGAGACAAACCTCGAAAAATGTATCACCGTTCAGCAATGAAGTGAGAAATGCTTATGTTATAGAGCATATTACTGACGCGCTTCTGAAACTGCTGCGGGACAAGCCTGTCGGGGACATATCCATCAGTGAATTATGCGATCTTGCCGGAATCGGCAGAGCTTCCTTTTATCGGAATTTTGAAAGTAAAGAGGATATTCTCCGAAGATATATTAATAAAATATTCAAGGAATGGACAAACGAGGCAGACAAAAAAGAAAACAGACCGTTAAGCGAATTGCTCGGCTTACTGTTTGCGCACTTTGAAAAGCATAGGGATTTTTACCGCCTGCTAAATGAAAGAAAGCTTATCTATCTTTTGAAAGATGTTATCATCGGGCTTTGCGGACCGAAGCCGGAGCAGGATAAGGTGGAAGCATATGCGAGAGCCTATGTTGCCTATGCACTGTACGGATGGATCGAAGTGTGGTTTGAAAGAGGAATGCAGGAAACAGCAGAAGAGATAGCGGGGATGTTCAGCGAAAGAGGACTATAATGCGGATTGCAGCAGTTAATGCTGCAAAATATTTTTTGTATATGTATCAGCCGCCTGTTTAGGGCGGCTGCTTCTTAATACCATGGCACACCATGATCGGGTATCTCACACAGGTCTTGATGATTAATATCTGTTAAGCATCTTTACGTTCTCATTCCTGCCAGCCCTTCATCCACGGGATACCGTCCCACAGCTTCCCCGTGCGGATAAAATACTCAATGGCGGTCATCACGGCGTCTTTATCCGCCGTAGTGTACTTTCGAAAAATGATGGACTGGCCATCCGAACATTCAATATCCGTTTCTTCTTCAGAGTCCAGATACTCCGGGTCATAAGTAGAAAACCATGCTGCCTGCTCACCCACCATGCCGCTGTTGTCTCTCAAATACTGCAAAGCAAACAACCCGTCACCGCTCTCCAGCTCCATAATATCCTCTTCCAAATCCGGGTTATTGGTAAGGTAGATATCCCCCCACAGACCGTCCCTGAGATTTTTCAGAATTTGCTGATAATTGTCCGGGGTAATCTCCTTAGGATCATCCGGCCAGCAGACATAGTACTTCACGGAAATCCCTTCCGGCATCGCGGCCGGAGTCTCATTCTTTGGTATAAATTCTATGTACTCTTTCAAATTGCTCATTTCTAACCTCCTGTCACTCTCGGTTTTATCGTTGACTTTATTATAGCACTTCATTTCCAAAAAAGATATTAATTTTTTCACTTTATAATAAAAAACCGGCTCATTCAATGTATGGAGAAGGATACATCTATAAAAGGATTCTCGATACTCCGCATTCGTCGGTATTACTAGCAAAAGTTTATTTCCAGGTTATATATAAAACGTATTTTCCTACCGAAAGCAATCCTCATTTTATGTCCGTTCCGGATATTCAGCCTGTTTCTGTTCCTGGAAAACGGCAGTGCTGTTTGCGAGATGTTAGAGTTTTTCTCTGGCGCCTTATTCTTTTATCTTTTTCGATATACTATTGACATTAGATATACTGTGTAGTGCACTGTATATTAAGGAGGTACAGTAAATGAATATTGAGGAATGGAAATCACAAATAAAAAGAGGAACGCTTGAATTTTGCATTTTACTTCTAATCAGACAGCAATCTTCCTATGGATATGAAATTATCAGTATATTAGATAAATATCCGATTATTGCTGCGAAAGAAAATACTATTTATCCTCTGCTCAGGCGATTGTTAAAAGAAGAATACATTTCTTCCTCCTGGCAAGAAGGAACAGAGGGCTTACCGCCCAGAAAATATTACTCCATTACAGACAAAGGGCAGGAATACATCGGCGCAATGTCTGCTGAATGGGAAAACCTGCTTGATGCAATCAAAGAAATAAAAGGAGAATAATCATGGAAAAAGTGTTAGATGAATATCTTGAAAAAATGGAAAAATACCTGAAACCCATTCCCGTTTCAGAACGGGTTGACATTATCAATGAAATCAAAAGTGAAATGCAGGAATTGCAATGCAACGGAGTTCCTGCGGAAACGATAATCGAAAGACTGGGAAATCCAAAAGACTTAGCAAAAGCGTACCTTGGAGATTTGCTCTCCAAAGAAAGCAGATTCCGTTGGAATAGATTTCTGACGGTCTGCGCTTTTTACAGCTTAGTAGGATTTTCAGGAATGTTCGTTATTCCATGTTTAGGTATTATAGCCCCTGCCTTTATTGTTCTGGGGATTGGTGCTCCTGTCTTAGGTGCCGTAAAAATGATTGACTATATATTCAATCTTAATATTCCTTATATGGAAAACATCGGGATATCCCTTGGAGAAATGGTTACGTTTAACCCTGTCACAGAATTTATTATTTCATTAATTGTTGGTGTACTTATTTGTTTGGCGGGGCGTATTGCATGGAAATTGCTGGTGCTTTATTGCAGAAAAATAAGTAAAACTGCAGGTCGATTATCTTATGAGGAAAGAGAGTAGTATCTTATTTGATTCCTGCCTTCCGGCATTACCAGCATTATCAGTCTTGATAAAACGGATTGGTTCGGTGCTGTTAATAATTCGGTGCCGTTAAATAAATTTGGTGCTGTTAATAATTTTTTTCTCTGAACAGCAAAAAAGGCTGCCGGAGCAATATACTCCGGCAACCCTCCGTCTGCTTTCTTACCCGCAGCTATGTAACGCTGCCGCACCGCAGGGGGCTTCCGATCAGTGGGTAATGCACTGCTCGGTCTCCTTGTCGAAGACATGCATCTTCGAAAGGTCAAGCGCAATCTTGATGGTGTCGCCCGGTCTTGCCGTCGTGCGCGGATTTACGCGGGCGGTGATGCTGAACTGATCCACGTCGAAATACAGGAATACCTCGGCGCCAAGTAGCTCGTATACCTTTACGGTAGCCTCGATCACGCTCTCCGGGGAATTGCTGATAAACATTTCCTCATCCTTGACATCCTCCGGACGGATACCGAGAACAACCGTCTTATCCTCATAATTGCCCTCGATCAGCTTCTTTGCCTTCGCCTCCGGAACCCGGATGGAGTGCGAGCCGAACATAAGCATAACGTCATTGCCGTTCTTCACAACCTTGCTGTCGATAAAGTTCATCTGCGGCGATCCCATGAAACCTGCTACGAAAAGGTTATCCGGTCTGTCGTAGAGGTTCTGAGGCGTATCCACCTGCATGATAACGCCGTCCTTCATAACGACGATTCTCGTACCGAGGGTCATGGCCTCCGTCTGGTCATGGGTAACGTAGATAATGGTGGTCTCCAGTCTCTGATGAAGCTTGGAGATCTCAATTCTCATCTGAACACGGAGCTTTGCATCCAGGTTGGAGAGCGGCTCATCCATCAGGAACACTTTCGGGTTACGCACAATGGCACGTCCCATGGCAACACGCTGTCTCTGACCGCCGGAAAGAGCCTTCGGCTTACGGTCTAACAGATGCTCGATATCAAGAATCTTGGCAGCCTCATGCACAAGCTTGTCAATCTGATCCTTCGGAGTCTTTCTCAGCTTAAGGCCGAATGCCATGTTATCATATACGGACATATGCGGATACAGAGCGTAGTTCTGGAATACCATCGCGATATCTCTGTCCTTCGGCTCAACATCGTTCATGATCTTGTCCCCGATCCAGAGCTCGCCGCCTGTAATCTCCTCAAGACCCGCAATCATGCGGAGAGTCGTGGACTTTCCGCAGCCGGAAGGGCCTACGAAAATGATGAACTCCTTGTCCTCAACCTCCAGATTGAAGTTCTTAACAGCGACAAATCCGTTTGGATAGGTCTTGTTAATATTCTTTAACGATAAACTAGCCATTTTTGTTCCTCCTCAATTTCATTGCACTGTAATTCTTCTCGCTCAAAAGCATATATCTCAGCTGCATAGTTTTATTATACAACAAGCTGCACGGAAAAGCCATAGAGCAATTATACAAATAACGTTTTTGCATTTTGTCTAAATTGTACATTGCCGTCTTTTCTTCTACATTCCGGCCGGTTTTTACGGGATTTTCGCCTGTTCCGGAGCATCCTGCTGCCGGTACCTAAGAAAGCCCTCCCCCATCACCTCGCGTGCGTCGCTCACAATCACAAAAGCATTCGGGTCCCTTCGGTGCGCAATGTCAAGTACCCGCACCATCTCTTTTTTCGAAACAACGCAGAAAAGCACCCTTTTTTCCGCGTTGGAGTACATGCCCCTCGCGCTGAACCCGGTAACGCCGCGCTCAAGCGCCGTCATGATTTCCTCTGCAATTTCCTGATAACGGTCTGAAATAATATATGCCATCTTGGCAAATTTCATGCCTTCCATAATCCCGTCCGACACCTTCGCAACGATATAGACGGAGATTATCGCATACATGGCCCGGTTGATGCCGAACACGAAGACGCCCGCAGCCACAATAAAACCGTCCACAATATTGAGCAGCTTTGGGACAGAAAGATGCTTTTTCTTCTCATGTATCAGCATACATAGAACATCTGTTCCTCCAGTTGTGCTCATTGTTGCCAGCACCAGCCCCATCCCGGCCCCGCCGATCACCCCGCCGAACACGCAGGCCAGCAGGAGATCATCCTCAAAAATCGGTACGGTCGGCACAAGGAACAGGAACACGGAGAGAAGCGCCGTTGCAAGCAGCGTCCTTGTTATAAATTTTTTCCCGAACAGCTTCCACGCCGCTATCAGCAGCGGAATATTGCAGAGAAGGTTGGTCGCCCCGAGCGGAATCTCAAACGGAAGATACTGACCAGACAGATATTTAATTGAAATTCCGAGCCCGGTCACGCCTCCCGTCACCATGCCGGCCGGGTCATACACCCAGTTTGTCGACAGCGCGATCAGCAGCACGCCGGCAACCAGCGCAACCGAGTTTCTGAATCTGTTTTCCTCCCAGTCCGAAAGCATAGAATCCTCCCTATTGTTTCGTGTAGCCGCCACGGACAAACACGGTCACATTGCCGGAGGCGCGAATTCCGGAGTCGTCCGCGGGCGAAAGATACAAATGATATTTGATAGCGGAATTTCCGTCGCGGAACAATTCTCCCGTGGTCAGATTGACAAGCCCGTCGGAGCCAGTCACCTCTGCATTGCCGCTGTAGACCATAAGCTCCCCGCCGCCCTTTACCGAGATCCGGTCGCCGCGGGAGAGCGTCACACGGGAAAACATCCCTCCTGCGCTGCCGCCGGCAAGCTCGGAAAGGCGCTCATCCAGATAGGATTTTGTGATAAGCGGGTCGCCGGCAGACCCCGGAACCGCTCCCGAAGCCCCTTTCGCCATCCCCGCGCCGTAGATTGCTGCCCCGCACACTGCAAGTGCAAGAATCAGCAAAGCCAGTTTGATCCATCGCTTTATTTCCGTTTTTCTCATTCTTCCCCGCCGCCTTTTTTTCTATTCTTCTGCTTTTCCTCCCCAAAACATTAGTTCCTCAGCCGGGCTTTTGCGCCTTACTGCCCGTTTGCCCGCCGTTTTTATTTATCTGTCCGATTCAGTGACTTTTCTGAATGAACAATTTCCTGCCGGCGCTTTTCTGACTGGATTCTTCCGCTGCCCGTCTTCTCCACATTCCTCTCTATTTTCCCGACAGCTGCATACGCGCCCGGTCGCGATCCAGACGGTATCCGCCGTTTTCCCGGCTTCCGGCCAGCAGCGCTGCAGAGCAGTCCTGAAGCTGAAGCAGGGCCAATGTTTCCGCATAGTATGCAGGAAGCGTCCCCTCCGGCTCTGCTCCTTCCCCGAAGCGGCCGGTCAGCCTTCCCAGAGCCTTCCGTGAGACGGCGCCGCTCTCAAAAAAATCCACCGCTTCGGAACTGAACACCCAATATTCGCCGCCGGATGCAAACCAGCGGCCCGCCTGCTCTTCGGTCAGCGCCGAGGCGCTCCCGAACGAACATAAAAAGTCCTCTCCCCATTTGCCTGCCAGCAGCTCTGCTGCCTCGCCGCCGCCCATATAGTCTGTCAGCACGCTCAGACGGCACAGCTGCGGCATGGCAGGATACCGCACCGACAGACGGCGGTACTGCTCCTCTGAAAATTCCAGGCGGGTATCGGACGGCGCCGTATACAGCCCCAGCTTTCCCCGCGCGGCATCCAGCACGCCGACAACGGCAAACGGTTTTTCCGCATCCACAAAATACAGGAATGTCCACCTTCTGGCCGGCTCCTGCGGAACTTTGCCCGCTTTGTTTTCCTCCGTCCAGTCCGTTTCTTCCTCTCCGCCCCGGTAATCACGAAGGAACGCATCGACCTCCCCGGGCACCGCAAAGAAGCTCTGTGCAGCCAGGTAGCCTGCAAAAAATGCTGCGCTCACAAGGCACAGTCCCAAAATAAAAAAAACTCCCGTCAAAGCCGCTCTCCGCTTCATGCCGCACCTCCGTTCCAAGCCTCTGAAGCTTTTTTCTGTCAGTTTAGTATACGTTGCCGTTTTTCCGATGTCAAGCTTGCAGAAATGGAATTTCCGGGATATAATACCGGTAATTTGAGAAAACTGCTTCAATGTAATTTTTTAACAAATATTAGCACATTCCCCCAATTTCTGTATTATGTCACAAGGAGAAACACTATGAAACCAGCAACCATACTGATCACCGGCGCTTCCCGCGGCATCGGCCGCGCGGCTGCGCTCCGGTTTGCACGCGAGGGCTACCACGTCGCCGCCACGGCCCGGACCGACGAGGAAGGTCTGCTCCGCCTGAGCGATGACATCTCGGCCATGCACGGTTCCTGCCGCACCTTCCTTGCCGATGCCGCTTCATACTCCGATATGGAGTCCGTAATCGGGGCGCTTCTGCAGCAGTGGGGGCATATTGATATTCTTGTAAACAATGCGGGGATTGCCTCCCTCGGCCTGTTCACCGACATGAATCCCTCCGACTATGAGCAGCTGATCTCCGTGAACCTGCTCTCCGTCCTGCACTGCTGCCGCCTGACGGTTCCTTCGATGGTGGAGCAGAAAAGCGGGCGCATCATTAATATCTCCTCTGTATGGGGCATCGCCGGCGCCTCATGCGAGGCCGTCTACTCCGCTTCCAAAAGCGGGGTGAACGGCTTTACCCGCGCGCTCGCCAAGGAGCTGGCGCCCAGCGGCATTGCAGTCAACGCGCTCGCCTGCGGTGTTATCGACACGCAGATGAACCGCGCCCATCTTTCCGGGGATGAGCTCGAAGAGCTTGCGGAACAGATCCCCGCGGGGCGGCTTGCGTCAGCGGAGGAAACCGCTGACGCGATGTGGCAGCTTTCCCGCTGCCCCGTCTACCTGACCGGGCAGATTATCGCGTTTGACGGCGGCTTCCTGTAACCGGAGCGTCCGAAGCGCGGTTCCGCTCCCGCTCTGTACGCTCGTTTCTGCTTCAACGCACTCTTTTCCATATCCGGTTTACCGCATCCCGTTTTGTGCATCCAGGCAATATCCAGACAGCATGCATACAGCATTGATACGATAACATATCAACATCATGTCAATCAGCAGAAGAACAGCTTCGGAACAACTTCATGCCAAAAAGCAAAAGAGCAGTTTCCGAACAACTTCATGCCAATCAGCAGAAGGGCAGCTTCGGAACGGCCTCAAAGCAGCTTCTTCTTTTTAAGCACTATAAGCACAAGCACGCAGATCGAAAGTGTAATGCCGGCAATAATGGCAAATCCGAACCTCGTTCCCGAAAACGGCACGCCCCCGCTGTTCACATTCATCCCGTAAAAACCCGAGATTACGGTCGGGATAGCCATGATAATCGTGATTGTTGCCAGGTATCTCATCACGTTGTTCAGCCGGTTGTCAATAATGGAGGACAGCAGTTCCCGGGTGCCGTTGATAATGTCACGGTAAATTGTGGTCATCTCAATCGCCTGTTTGTTTTCGACAATTACGTCGTCGAGCAGCTCCTGATCGTCCGGATACTGCTCCAGCCTTTTATAGCGCGTCAGGCGGTCAAGCACCACACCGTTGGCGCGCAGAGAGGTTGCAAAGTATACGAGTGTCGATTCGAGCTCGTGAAGTTCAATAAGATCAACGTCCTCGGTGTCGCCCTCCACCTTGCTTTCGATCTCCGTGCGCTTTTTGTCGATAATGCGCAGATTTCCCTGGTAAAGCGCTGCAATCCGAAACAGAATCTGATATACAAAACGCATTTTCTTTTTCGTGCTGAATTCCTTCGCCCGCCCGCTGCAGAAAAACTGCAGGATCGGTGTTTCCTTATTGCATACCGTAATGATATGCTGCTGAGTCAGAAGAATACCGAGCGGAATCGTCGTGTAAACCTCCTTTTCGTGATGCAGCTCCGTAGTAGGAATATCCACAAGGATCAGCGTGTATCCCTCCTCCAGCTCAATACGCGCGCTCTCCTCCTCATCGAGGGCCGCCATAATATCCGCCTTGTCAATCTCGACGCCGACTGCCTCGGAAACACGCGCGCTCTCCTCCGCGGTGGGCCTGACCATTCGAATCCAGCAGCCGGGCCTGAATTCCATTTCCTCATGAAGCACGTTATTTTCCGTCATATAGATTTTGTACATGGCCAAACCTCCTTTTCCCGGTAATATTGTTATAAGATATTCTAAAGCGGGAAGAACCGTTTCCGATAGCCCTGGGCAACTCCTGCTCTGTTCGCCGATCAGGAAGCTGAAAACATTTCAATCTGCCAGGCATGCACAGCATTTGTCATACCGTATTTGCTGTGAAAGCAATCCGCCATTCCGTCTGACGCAAGCCGGCGCCGGCATAATATCTTTCAACATTATACCATGTTTCCAAAACCGTGACAACGGAAGAAAAAATCCCTGCCGCTCTCCGGAACGGCAGGGATTTTATATTTATTTTTCTCTTGGCCGTGAAACTGCACAGCGCTTTTACTCAAGCGTGTACGGCATCAGTGCAACGTGGCGCGCGCGCTTGATCGCAACGGTCAGCGCTCTCTGGTGCTTTGCGCAGCTGCCGGTGATTCTTCTCGGGAGAATCTTTCCTCTCTCGGAAACATATCTCTTGAGCTTGTTCACGTCCTTATAATCGATACCTGCGTTGGTTTTGTCAGCGCAGAATACACAAACCTTCTTCCTTCTGCGGGTCACTCTTCTCTTCATGGAAGAATCGCCCTTGTCGGCGCCTTTTTCCTTGTTGAACGGCATTTCTATTTCCTCCTTATCCGATTTTCCAAATTCCGAAAATTCATCTTCTCAGCTCTGACGGCCGTGCACTCTCCTAGTTAAAAGGAAGCTCCTCATCAATGCCCTCCGGCACATTCATGAAGCCGTCGTTTGCCGCTGCACCAGGACTCGGTCTTGACGCCGGCTGATACGCGTTTCCGCCCTCGCCTGAAGATGCTGCTGCATTCTTGCTCTCAGCGAACTCAAGCTCATCCACCATAATCTGCACGCTGTAAACCTTCTGACCCTCACGGTTTGTATAGTTGTCGTTCTGCACACGGCCGACCACAACCATTTTTGTACCCTGCTTCAAATAGCGCTCCACAAATTCAGCCTGCTTGCCGAATGCGGTACAATTGAAGAAGTCAGCGTCCGGTTCACCCTCGCGCTTGAATCTGCGGTCCACGGCAATTGAAAATCTCGCAACTGCGGTGGCGCTTGCTCCCTGAGAATATCTTACTTCCGGGTCTCTCGTCAGTCTTCCGACTAAAATGACTTTGTTCATAAAGGAATTACCTCCTTAATTACTCAGCGTCCCGTCGAATGCACAAAAATCTGATGACATTGTCCATGATTCGAACTCTCTGCTCGATCTCATTCGGCGTTGTAGCATCAGCATCGAACTGGATGAAATAGTAATATCCTTCTTTCATCTTCTGGATTTCGTAAGCCAGTCTCTTTCTGCCGCAGTCTTCCACGTTCGTGATCGTGCCGCCGAATCTCGTAACAAGATCCTTTGCCTGCTCCACAACTGCCGCTCTGGCTTCATCCTCGATCTTTGCACTTACAACTAAGGCTAATTCATACTGATTCATAGTTGTCTGCACCTCCTTCTGGTCTCTGGCCCCCGAATCGATCGGGAGCAAGGAAAATAATGTCTCACGAGGACTCAGTTTAACACAGGTTGTCATAAAATGCAAGTATTTTTTGCACGGCCGAATACCACCTGCAGGTATGCGGTCACTTATTTAAGTTTCGAAGGCGGCACGCATGCCGACGGCCGTAACCGGCCTGCCCGCTTTTTCATCTACCAGCGCGGGTGTTTGACACTTCTTTTTAACATCATATCGCAAGAATCCTTTATTTAAG
>CAJUMC010000014.1 GCA_910587085.1 uncultured Lachnospiraceae bacterium
TGGATCTGTAGCCGCTTTTTACTTTCACAAGTGTCAAACTCGGGATTATATCATACTTTTTCCGGGCCTTCAACAAAAATCCAGATTCAGAAATACGCTTGAACAGCCGCGCAGGCTCCTGATTCATCGTTGTTTTAGCCTGCCGGGCCGGCAGCGGGCGGCCTCCCCTGCCTTTGTATTCTACGTCCGGGGCGGCAGCATTTCCGCATCTTGTTCCGCAAGCAGAACACCGCGATCCACCGGCTGATTTTTTCCGCACTGCTTCCTGCACCGCTTGACTGCATGCATGGCATTTTATATAATAGGGACAGCACCAAAACAATATTTTTCTGAAAGGACGGGTGACTGCAATGATAAAATTGACACCGCCGCTGGGCTGGAATTCCTGGAATACCTTTGGAGCGAATATCAGCGAGGAGCTGATCCGGCAGACTGCGGACTGTATGGCAGAAAGCGGGCTTCTGGATGCCGGCTACGAATATCTTGTGATTGACGACTGCTGGTCGCTGCGGGAGCGGGACGAAAACGAACGCCTTGTGGCAGATCCGGCCAAATTCCCGAACGGGATGAAGGCTGTGGCAGACTATGTACATAACAGAGGATTGAAGTTCGGCATGTATTCCTGCGCCGGCAATCTTACCTGTGCGGGGTATCCCGGCAGCTTTGAGCATGAATTTATTGATGCCGCCACCTTTGCGGAGTGGGGCGTTGATTTCCTGAAATACGATTACTGCTACCATACCCCGATTATCCCGGGAGAGATTCTCTACCGCCGGATGGGGCTGGCGCTGGAAAACTGCGGGCGCGACATTCTGTTTTCGGCCTGCTCCTGGGGCGCGGACGAAACGCACAAATGGATCAAGACCACGGCAGCTTCCATGTGGCGTTCCACGGGCGACATCTTCGACAAATGGGATTCCGTAAAGGATCTGACCGGACAGCAGGCCGGACTTCTCCCGTACAACGGCGTCGGCTGCTTTAACGATATGGACATGCTGATCGTGGGCATGCACGGCAAGGGTAATGTCGGTCTGTCCGGCTGCAGCGATGTCCAGTACCGCACCCATTTTTCCATCTGGGCGTTTATGGGCTCTCCGCTGATGATCGGGTGCGATATCCGGGAAATGACTCCGGAGACAAAAGCCGTTCTCACAAACCGGGATCTCCTTGCCATCAACCAGGACCCTGGCTGCCGCCAGCCTTATCCGATCAGGGGAATATGGCAGAACAATATTACCGCCTACGCAAAGAACCTTTCGGACGGCGACATTGCCATCGGGCTGTTCAACCTTACCGGGGAAAAGGCGGCGGCACGTTTCAATCTGGATGAACTCGGCCTGCCTCACAGCACCGGAAAAACGCTGGCAATGACCGATATCTGGACCGGAAAAGCCGCAGGAGCCGCAAACGCTCATGTGACATGGGAGCTTGAACCGTACGACTGTGCCGTGCTGCGCGCCAAGGTCGTAAACCGGCGATGAACAGCTGTACGGCATGCGGGAAGGAGCTTGTGTATAACGACATCGGTGCATTTAAGAAATTTGTAAACCGCGGAGCGGAGACTTCGTTTCTCTGCAGGGGATGCCTGGCAAAAAAGCTGGGCATCCCGCTCCAGCAGCTGGAGGAAAAAATTTCCTTTTTCAAACAGCAGGGCTGCACGCTGTTCATCTGATGCTCAGACCCGCTTCATCAGAAACCGCAGAACCATAATATGATATTCCTCATCCTCGATAATCCTCTCCAGCACATCGTTCACACCGCTGTCCGAAATCCGGTTGATATGCATCCGGTACTGGTCGATGGCCGCTCTCTCGGCGTCCACATCAGCCTGCAGCATCTGCCTTGCCTGCTCCGGAATCGTCAGGTATTCCGGCGTCCAGAGCTTCCGGGTTCCGCTGCGGAACGGTGCGGTAAAATCGAGCGTCCCGCCGAGCAGCACAATCAGCTCGCCCAGCTTCTGCAGATGCATCATCTCTGCCATGGCAATGCCGAGCAGCGTCCTGGCAATCGGGCATTTCGCGCTGGCCAGCCGGTTCTCGTTGTTGATGTACTGCGTGATCGCGCTCATTTCCGACACGGCTCCGCAATAGTCGACGCTGAGCAGGTTGGCACAGGCAGGATTTGCACACTGCACCCGGATCGGCGGATACGGGAGATCCGCCATAATCGGCCGAATCCCTGCAAAACTGCAGCTGTCAGCAATATTTTTTTCTCTATCTTCCATCCGTTTTTCTCCAATACTCTTTTTATGAGTATATTGGAGATTCCGAATCATATTCCTGTTTTATGGCCGCCATACTACACATACAGACTTCTGATATCCAGTTCCGAAATCTGCTGCAGAAGCTTCTGCGTTTTCTCTGACAGCTCTTTCTGTCCCAGGCCGTACCGGCAGCTGCACACATTCGGCCAGGACGACAGCAGAACGATATATGCGTACAGCGCAGCTGCTCTTCTCTCCGCCTCGTCCGCCCGATACCGGACAAACATCCGCTTCATATTCGTCCGATAGCGCGAAATGGAGGCGGCCAGAACAGCTTCCGGTTTCATTTTTGCCAACTGCTCCTCATCTATATATAATCCTGTGATATTTGCAAAATAATTAACAATCACATCCGTACCAGACATATTGAAATCAATCAGACCGGCAAAATGCCCGTCCCTGTCAACCAGGACATTGGTAAAATTTTCATCCCCCTGGAAAACACAGCGGGGAAGCTGCTTATAAAAGCTCTTCAATTCCTTCCGGACAGACTCATTCCGGTCCGACAGCTTTCCTCCAAGCTTTGTGCAGCCCAGCTCCTCAAGACTTTTTACCAATTCGCCGAGATTCTCCTGCTTCTCGTCGATTCCGGCCTCCCGGTCGTACGGGCACAGCTCAAACAGACTGTACATGGACATAATCTCCGAGAGCCCGATGTTCCTGTATTTCTGCGCAAACGCCGCGGTAAAATCCCGAATCTCCTCATCCAGCTTATCCTTGTCGCAGAGTTCCTTCTCCGACGCAAGCTCATAATCAAGGTATTCCGACAGATAGCAGTACATCGCCCCCCGGCGCACTACAAAGGCCCCGGAGCCGGATGCAATATATTTCGGACATTGTATACCGGCCTCGATATAGCGCCCGGCAAGCGCATTGATCTCTCGCAGCCTGTCCTCGGTCATAACACTGCCGGAATTTAAACGCAGAACATATTTTTTATCAATAATATAATTCCAGCGCAAATCCGCCTCCTCGCGCGAGGAATCAATTTCCCTGAAGGAGAGATAAGAAGAAATTCCAAACAAGTTCAAAAGCTGCCCGAGTTCCTCCCCGGACAGCTTTGCCGGCTCCGTTTCCAATGCTTCCATCCGCTTTATCCTCCCGTAAATATTACTGCCGCCCGCCGAGAAAATAAGGTCGTCCGCAGACCTTCAAAAACGCCGTTCCGGCAGCGTTGTGTTTCTCCGAAGCTCTTTAAACCGGCGGTATGACTCCGCTGATACCTCCTGTCAGAAATGTCTCCTGCTCCGCAATGAAACCGGTTCGGCGCTCCTGCTCATCCGGCCACCAGCCGTCCCCGTACATAAGCCGGACCATTTTATCAATACTGTATGCCCCGCCCATGACAATGGTCTGCTTCCCGTCCAGTTCAAACACTTCCCCGTCCTTTGCAAACAGCAGGCTCGGATATTCTTCTTCCCAATACACCACGCCCCCGCGCCAGATCTTCTCCGCATATCCCTCGATGGACTGCGGCCTCTGCTCATGATTGCCGTGGATTGCAAATATCGTTATCGGCAGGGATTCGAGAAATTCTTTCTTCCTCCTGTCCCGGGTGCCTCCGCCGTAATTAATCCCCGCATCCCCGAGAATAATCATCACATCTTCCTTACAGGTCCCGAACTGCCTGCAGAAAGCCTCAATCCGTTCAACCCCCCATGGGTATCCCCTGTTATATAAATCATGCCGTTATCCTTTCGGGATGCCCCCCGACCCTCAGGCGGGGATCACCGCTGCCTCTGCAGTTACCTCACATTTTCCTGTATCACTTTGGACTGCACCGACCAGGATTCCTGTCTTCTAACCAAGTTTCTGCCCGCATTTCATGCAAAACTTGGTACCCCGCGGAAATCCCGCGCCGCAGGCTGTACAGAAACATTTTTGCGGTTCCGCCCCAGCGGCGCCGTTTTCCGCTCCATTCGCCGGAAGACCTGCCGGCATGCCGTCTGCATCATTCCCCGGCACAGAGGCATCTCCGCCGTGTGCGGCGAACTGCGCATGCTGCTCTCCGAAGGTTCCGCCGCCTTCCAGCGAATGGAAATCATTTTCAAAACGGTTTTCCGAAGACATGCCGCCCTGATCGGAAGCGCTTTGTTCGGCGGCAGCAGCCGTTTCCGTGGCGCCCGCCGGAAATGCTTCCTGTGTCCCGTTAGCTTCCCCCGTTCCTGCAAAGCCTGCCTCCGTCATGCCGTCCTCCGGGAAAATGTTTTCCGCAGGCCCGTTCTCTTCTGCCCGGCATTTCGCCGCTCTGTGCCGCTCTGCGGCAATCTGGACAGCCATTCCTGCCGCCGCCAGCACTCCGCCCGCAATCAGCTGCTGATACCAGTCCGCCTTCGGCAAAAGCAGCTCAAAAAAGCAGCTTGAAGCAGCAAGCCCGCCGATCACCGCCGTGTATACAATCAGCATTACCTTCCAGAAGGTGACAGTCAAAATTGCGGCAATCAGACCGGCGGCAAGCGCGATAATCAGCCCGAGCGCATCCAGTTCAAGCAGCATCCCGACCGCAAAACCGCCGAACGATACCGTAAGAAGCACGCGCAGGAACAGACCGGCAAACCAGACAAAATAGCCAAACAGCCCTCCCAGCACGGCTGCTCCGGCCCCGATGCCGGCCGCCGCCCCGGCTCCAAGCTCCAGATATACAGCAACTGCCGCCCCAGTCAGCCCACAGATCATAGCGCACACAGCTGCGGTCCAGATCTTCCGCAATCTGAAACCGAACAGGCACTGGATAATTCCGGCTGCAAACACCAGAACGAGAAGCAGAACCGAAATCTTCGTGACGCCCTCCATCAACGTTTCCGGCAGCAGCGCCCGAAACAGCGCTCCCGTAACCTCCCAGAATGAATCGCCGGCAAACTCGTCAAACGGAATGTCTGTAAGCATATTTCATCTCCTTTCAGGCCTCAGCCCAATTCATTTCCTCCTCTTTTACCCCGCGTGCCAGGCAGCTTTCTCTCACCGCCTGCTTTTCGGTTTCGCTACCGATCGTATAACTCAGCACGCAGCCGCGGAATACGATATACTTGATATTTCCGCACCGGAAATCAACAAACCAGCTTCCGCCCCGCGCAGGATCCTCCATCATCGCCCTTGCTGCGGCCTCCGGAAAATCCGCGGCCTCCGAGGAAAAATGCAGCGCCGTCCAGTAGCGCGGTTTTCTCTCTGTTTTCCACAGCTCCGCCCTGTGAACAGTCATTTTATCCAGGATGGACTCGTCTTCGATGCTTTCCTTGATCAGAACCCCCTCGAATTTCTGGCCGGAAGCAAGGCGCTGCGCCCTCGTTTCTGCCTCGTGCCGGGCGGCAGCGGCCAAAAGCTGCGAAACGGTGCTTTCCGGCCCGCCCGCATTCTGCTCTGCCGCTTCTGCTTCCTCACCGTTTTCCGCACCGTAAGCATGACGCCCCGCTTTGCTCTCCTCAGCCGCCGCTGCGTCTCCTGCCGCATTCCATGCCTGACTGCTCTCAAAGCCGCCCCGCACAAACAGCTTTCCGGAATGCGGCGGGAGTACAGCCGCCAGCGAGCCGTTTTCGCAGCTGTACCGCTCCCCGGTCTCAAAATCAACATACTCCCCGGCCTCCGCACGGATGCTGACCCGTGCTTCCGCCTCGTCATTGTTTGCCGCAATAAGAACCGCCTGCTCTGGGCAGCAACGCGCAAAGGCATACTGCCGGTTTGTCAGCAGACGCTCCTCATAGCTTCCCGTGCTGAGCGCCGGAAGCAGCGCCTTTGCCCGTCCGAGCATCGCAAGATAATCCACAAAGGAACTTTCCTTTTCCGTCAGCTCCCGGTACTGCTCCGGCGATATTGCAGGCCGGATTGCATCGTCCGAGCCATGCGCCTGCACGCCGTGCAGCCGGAATTCCCCGCCGTAGTAAACGGACGGAATGCCCGGCAGCGTGTACGAAAGCAGATAAATGTTTTTCATGTGCTCCGGCAGGCTGACCTTGTCAATCAGGCGGTTTACATCATGATTTTCCACAAAGGTATAGAGCCGCCCCTCGCGCACAATGCCGCCGCCCTGCCCGAACAGCCTGCGGATCGTGTGAGCGATCTCGAAATAGTTGTGATCGTTGTGCCCCGAATACAGCCCTTTGTGCAGCTCGTAATTCGTCACCGAATGCAGCGTATCGCGGTTGACCCAGCGCGAATAATCGCCGTGGATCACCTCCCCCATCAGCCAGAAATCCGGCTTGATGCCGTTCGCCAGCGCACGCAGTTCCTTCATAAAATCAAAATGCAGCACATCCGCACAGTCAAGCCGGATGCCGTCAATATCGAATTCGCGGCACCAGAACCGCACTGCATCCAGAAGATATCCGCGGACCGCCGGATTCCACAGATTCAGCCGCGGAAGAATATTGTAGCCGTGCCATGCCTCATAGCTGAAGCCGTCGTTGAATTCGTTGTTGCCGCCGAAATTCACATTGCAGTACCAGTCGCGGTATGCGCTGCCCTCCCGCTTCTGCTTCAAATCCTGAAACGCGAAAAAGCTCCGCCCCGAATGATTGAATACGCCGTCCACCACCACGCGGATTCCCGCTTCATGGCACCGGTCAACAAAATGCCGGAATCCCCGGTTATCGCCCAGTCTTGCGTCCACCTTGTAATAATCCGCCGTCTCGTAGCCATGCCCCTCGGACTCGAACAGCGGCCCGATGTACAGCGCTGTTATGCCGAGCCTCTTCAGATGAGGAAGCAGTTCCTCCATCTCCTCAAAATGCCGTTCCGGGGCTTCCTTCGGCTGAAAATCCTCCCTGCGCTTCGGCACTCCGCACATTCCAAGCGGATAAATATGATAAAACACTGCCCGCTCATACCATGGGCAGCTATTCTTCCAATCCGACATACAATACTCTTCCTTTCCGTTTCCAATATATTTCACAAATCTCTTTCGCAGACTTCTTTCGACAATCCTCTTTTGTCAATCCTCTTTTGTCAATCCTCTTTTAACAACGATGCTTCCGCAAAATGGTGTTTTCCTGTCCGGAGCCGCATCAAAATTTTTCAAAGCTCACAGGCTGTATTGAATTTACAAATACGCGCTCCGTCAGCCGCTTCCCCTGTTATAACGGTCTGCGAGAGCTTCCGTGTCAAAACAGCCTGTGAAAGCCTCCGTGTAAAAACGGCCTGCGAGAGCTTCCCGTGTTAAAACAGCCTACGAGAAAAACTCCGTCAGCAGCCGGATCAGGTGCTCCTCATCCTCAATCCCCATCAGTTCCCTGGCAGAGTGCATCGCAAGCAGCGGCACCCCGATATCGACGGCCTTCATCGGCAGCCATGAGGAGATAACCGGCCCGATCGTCCCGCCGCCCGGCATATCCGAGTGGTTGACAAATTTCTTAAATTTCGCACCCGCCTTTTCACACAGCAGCTGCGCCGTCGCAACCGCTTCCGCGTCGTAGGTATAGCGCTGACTGATACTGATTTTAAAAACAACGCCGTCGTTCATCAGAGAATAGTTGACTGGATCATATTTTTCCGGATGATTCGGGTGAAGTGCATGCGCCACGTCAACCGAAAACAGAAAGCTTCGGAGAACAGCTTCGCTGAGCGCGGTGCGATCCAGCCCGAGCGCCGCGTATATTTTCTCCAGCAGCATGGTCAGCAGCGCCGAATCGGCCCCCTGCTTGGAGCGGCTGCCGATCTCCTCGTTGTCGTAGAGAGCAATAACATTGATGCCGCTGCTGCATTTTCCGTGAATCAGAGCATGGAGCAGGGCGAAGCAGGAAGTCTGATTGTCCAGCCGCGGACAGGAGAAAAATTCCTCCTCCGCTCCGAGCAGCATCCCCTCCTCGGCATTATAGACATACAGGTCGAAATCGAGAATATCCGATTTTTCCCGGTGCAGCTCGTCCGCCAGAAAATCGAGGAAATACTGCGGATCCTTCCATTTGCCGGATGCCAGACCAAATAACGGCAGCATATCCGTCTGCCCCTTCAGCTCAACGCCCTCGTTCACCTTGCGGTTGATATGCACTGCGAGGTTCGGTATCGTCAGCAGCGGTCTTGCCGCATCGTAGTATACCGTTTCCGGCTGGTACGGATCCGTTCCGCGCAGCACAACGCGCCCGGCCAGCGACAGGGGACGATCCAGCCAAGTATTTCGAATCGCTCCGCCGTATACCTCCGCATTCAAACTGAGATAGCCCTTTCCCGCCAGCTCCGCTGCCGGTTTCAAGTGCAGGCACGGAAAATCTGTGTGCGCTGCCGCAATATGAAATGCCTGCCGCTCCGGTGAACCGCTCCCGACGGTAAATGCGAACATCGAGGAACCGTGCAGCTTTGCATAATACTTTCCTCCCCCCTCCAGCGAAAACGGCCCGGTCATCGAAAGTTCCCGGAAACCGGCGGCTTCGAGCATAGCTGCCCCGGCCTCAACCGCGTGGTAGGGCGATACTGTCTTTTTCATATACTCCATAAAGGATTTCCGAATGCTGTCCATCTCTGTTTCCTTTCAAAATAATGTATAATCCCTGCCGAGATTATACCATAAAACAACTTCCCGGTAAACAAGAGTTTACCGGGAAGAGGAAATTTTTTAATTATCTGTATTGGCCCAAGAGAAGCATGGAAAAGCGGCGTTCCTGTTTTCCCCTGCAGGAAAGAAGAAACGCCGCGTCTGCATTATATTCCGTATTCTTCATTTATTATTTTTCAAAATTGTGTGCGGATGCCGGGACAGCGCCTGTTCTGCCGCGCTATTTCGCCGCCTGTACCGCCGCTTCCGGCGGCTCCTTTGCGTAGAGCAGCTTAAGAATGATCGGCGTTGCGACGGACGAAACAATAATCAGCAGAATTACCGCCGTAAAAAAGACCGGCGTCATCAGCCCCACCGAAAGCCCCTTCTGGGATACAATCAGTGCGACCTCGCCGCGCGTCATCATGCCGACGCCGATTTTCAGCGAATCCTTGCCCTTAAACCGGCAGAGTCTGGCCATCAGGCCGCAGCCGACAATTTTCGACGCAAGCCCGACAAGCACGAAGCATACCGCAAACAAAAGAATGGCGCCGTCCATATTATCGACATTCGTCTTCAGACCGATACTCGCAAAAAATACAGGACCGAACAGCATATAGGAGTTGACATCCATCTTCTCGGCAATATATTCCGAATCTCGGATACTGCACAGGATAATGCCGGCGACATAAGCCCCGGTGATATCGGCAATGCCGAAATAACGCTCCGCTATGTAGGACAGCGCAAAACAGAACGCCAGGCCGAGAATCGGAATGCGCCGTGTATGTGGGTATTTCGAATCAACCTTCCGGAACAGAAAGTAAAAGAGAAAACCTGCCACGACCGCCGTCACAAAGAACAGCACCGTATTGAGCACCACCTTGCCCGGGTTGGAATCCGGACTCTTAAAGCCGACCACGACCGTAAGCACAATAATGCCGATTACATCGTCGATAATTGCGGCGCTCAGAATGGTCGTTCCGACCTTGCCCTTGAGCCGCCCCATCTCACGAAGCGATTGAACCGTAATGCTGACCGAGGTTGCCGTCAGGATCGTTCCGATGAAAACCGCCTTGTAAAATTCATCGCTGCCCCAGGGCGCCGCCCCGTAAAAGCCCATATACAGAAAGGTTCCGCAGATAAGCGGAATAAATACGCCCGCGCACGCGATCAGCAGGGCGATCGGCCCCGTCCGCAGCAGCTCCTTGATATTTGTTTCCAGACCGGCCGAAAACATCAAAAGTATAACGCCGATTTCCGCCGCCTGCACCAGAAAATCCGACTGATCCACCCAGCCCAGCAGACTCGGCCCGATCACCAGGCCCGCAATAATTTCCCCGACCACCTGTGGTGCTTTGCACTTTCTTGCTATAATGCCGAACAGCTTCGCCATGGCAATAATAATAGCAAGGCTTCGGAACACACTGTACGCTTCCATAATAATGAACCTGCCTCCATTTCATTTATAAAATTTCTATAAATTCCTCTGATACAGCATGAGATTTTAGCACATTCGCCCGGAAAATGCAATACTCTGTCGCAAGAAACTTCCGAACAGGCATCTCTGCATTGCCTCCGAATTGCCATGCAGCTGATCTGCCGGGAAGGTGTACCAAATATTATGCCGGTCGTGTCATATCAATCCCTCCCGCACAGTCTCTGCATCGTTCCATAATCATCTGCGGCCCGTCCGGCCCGGCCCGAACTCCAGAAACAGCCGTTCAATCTTCTCAATCTGATCCGGGATCCGTATTCCGGCAGGACACTCAGCCAGGCACGGCATCTTTGTGCAGCTGCGGCAGTGCGCAGCACTCTCCTGGATGCCTAGTCCCAGTTTTTTCAGTGCCCAGTAATCTTTTCCCATAAAAAAGTACTGATACTGGCGAAAAATAGTATGTATTTCCGTCCCGAAAGGACAGCTGCAGCGCTGGCATCGGCTGCAGGGGATCGGCTCATATTTCTTTTCCAGAACGGACAGCACCTCCTCCAGAACCGGCGGTTCTCCCAGCACCGGCTCTTCCCCCATCGCCTCATCCACCTGCTCCGCGGTTCCAAGGCCGATCAGCGCGCAGGAAACGGGATAGGCCAGTACGGCTCCAATCAGTGTGCCGGCCGGGAAGAAAGCCGGCAGAAGTCCTGCTGCATACACCTTGTTCACCAGAAAGCCCTTGGGCCGGAAAATCTCTTCCTCCGCGACCCGCTCCAGCATGCCCCGCTCCAGCAGATTGCCGCTGCCCTGAAGCACATCTACCCTGGGGTCCTTCGCCCCGCGCAGCAGCGTATCATAATAATGGGAAGCAATTCCGGCAAAACGAATCTTTCCCTCCGCCTTCAGCTCCGCAAGCGCATCCAGCGCACCTCCCTTTCGAAATACCTCATCCTCGTGATCGTCATCCACCTGATGAACAAAATACAGATCCGGGCAGGTATTCAGATTTTCGCAGGAGGTCTGCACAGCCCGGTACATTTCGCCGCCGTCATAAAACCGCGCTTTGTCTGAAATAACAATCCGATTCCGCCCGACCCTCTCGGCAAATTTACCGAGCTTCGGTTCTGCGTCCCCGTACTCCGGAACAATGGCCGTATCATAGAGGTTGCAGCCAAGGGAAAACGCATGCCCCATCACCGCAAGCGCCTCCTCCTCGTCCAGATTAAAGTATTCCGGCAGAACCGGAACGCTTCCCTGCAGGATCGGGATCGTGCCGAAGCCGATTTCCGACACCGCAAGTCCCGTATTTCCCAGTGTTCGATAACGCATCCGGATCTTCCTTTCTGAATGGTATACTATCTCCGGGCCGGGTTTGCTTCTATCTGCCCGGAACGGCCTTCGTCTCTACGCCGGCAAAGGCCCGCTCCTCCAGGATCGCTCCCTCCGGAATCCGGATCTCCTCCAGCCCACGGCAAAATCCAAAAGCCTCTCTGCCAATTTTTCTGACCGTGGACGGAAGCACCAGTACCTTCAGGCTGAAGCATCGGAAAAACGCACGTTCCGGAATTTCCTCCACTCCCTCCGGAATCCGGATCTCCTTCAGAGACGTGCAGTTTTCAAACGCCCTGCCTCCGATCTGGTGTAGCCGTTCTGACAGCTCCACCCGTTCGAGAGAACCGCAGCCGGAAAATGCCAGCGCTCCGATGTCTTCTACATTCTGTGCCTGCCGTACCTCCCGCAGCCATTTGCAGCCCATAAACGCACTTTTTCCGATGCGCCTCACCGTATCCGGAAACCAGATTTCCGTCAGCAGATTTCCCTCCTGAAATGCTCCGTCTCCCACGGCCGTAATGCCGTGCGCCAGCCGCAGCACAGGAATATTTCCCGTACATGCTCTCAGCACACCGTTCTCGTCCGTTTTAAAACAATTCAGGCTTTCCATTACCGCCTGTTTTGCCAGAGCCGGCAATTCCTTTTCCCGATCCCCGATCCCTGAAAATCTCACGCAGCATCCGCCGGGCAGCGCAATCTCTTTCAGGGAAATGCAGTTTCGAAAGGCATATTCCTCCACCTTCACCCGCTCGGATGCAAAGCGTATCTTTTCTATATCGAGTCCATTGGCAAAGGCCCATCCGCAGACCAGCCGGATCTCGGGCGGAACCGTTACCTCCCCCCGGCAGCGGGAACCGTCCAGAAGCATGCCGTTCACTGCCGCCATGGGCGAGTTCGTGCACAGGCCCTCCAGCCATGCCGTCCCGTGAAAAGCGCGCGCGCCGATATGCTCCACACTCTCCGGAAGCTCCACCTCCCGAAGCTGAGGCAGGTTCCGGAACACCTCTGCTTTGATCCGCCGGATGCCGGACGGAATTTTCACAATCCGGCCGCACCCCCGGTAGCTGCAAAGCGTCTCCTCCTGCTCCACCTCAAAGCAGCTGAACGCGCTGTGAAACAGAAGCTTAACCGCTTCCGGCATACGATCCGAGAAAAGATCCCGGTAACAGTTCATCCGCCATTCCGTTCCCCGATACACCACACAGCGCAGAGAAGTGCATCCGGAAAGTGCATATTCCAAAAGCCGGATTTCTCCCCGCTCCCCGGACAGAATCACGGTTTCCAGCCTTCCGCAGTCCTCCAGCGCATGTTCCCCGAGACAGAGCCCGTCGCGGAATTCCGCCTGCTTCAGGCTGTCGCAGCCCTCGAAAGCATGGGCTCTCACCACAAACAGATTGCGAAAGTAAATTTTTTCCAGTTTCTCACAACCGCTGAAGCAGTATGGCTGTACCGCCCTGGCCGTTTCACAGACGCATTCCTCCAGCCCGGTGCAGCCGGCAAAAAGACGTTCTCCAAGAATGGACACTCCCGGAAGAACCGCCCTTTTCAGCGATACACATCCGGCAAAAGCCCGCGCACCAATCTGCAGCGTTTTTGTGTTTTCCGGGAATTCCGCTTCCGACAGCAAACTGCATTTTTCAAAGGTGCGGGCGCCGAGCCTGCGCAGTCCCTCCGGAAACCGGATATGCACAAGTCCAGCACAGCCGAAGAAAGCTCCCTCCCCTGTCCAGCGCAGGCTCCCCGGCAGCTTTACACCGGTAATTCCTGCATTCCCGGAAAATGCAAAGGGAGCAATTCCCGCAATTCCCTCCGGAAGACAGAGCTCTCCCCTGCAGTTTTTTCCAGAGACAAGAACATCTCCGGCAACCAGGAATTCCGCCTCCCCGTTCTCCGAAACTATTCTGTCCGGAAAATCTGTGTCTTCAAACGCTCGGTCGCCGATCCTGACACCTGCTCTGACCCTGCCTTTTTCCAGAGCGGTACAGCCCGCAAACGCTTCTCTGCCGATTTCCTCCGCGTCCTTCAGGCAAATCTGCCGAAGGCTGCCGCAACGGTAAAAGCATCTTTCTCCTGCCGTCAGCCAGGAGGGAAGCGCGCTTCGTACGAAAGGCGCGGCTGATGAAATCCCGGCGGCCGGAATCTCTTTCCCCGGAAGCTGTGCTGACGGCAGCCCGGCGGCCGGAGTCTTCTTTCCCGTCCCGGCCAGGCGGACTTCCTCCAGCTTCGCGCACCGGGAAAAGGTTTCCGCCTGCAAATTCCTTACTCCGGAGGGCCATATTACTTTACGTAAATTGCTGCAGCCCTTAAAGGCCGCCGAACCGATAAAGCTTACACTTTCCGGCAGATAAATTTCAGTAACGCCGGCATTGCCGTAAAACGCGCCTCCGGCTATGATTCGTACCTGTCCGGAAATCCGCACCGCTCCGGAGCAGTTCCTTCCGTCCCAGAAAATCTCATTTGCAGAAGCTTTTTCGGACTTCTCCTCCGCCCTGCTTAGAGGTTCCGGAAAGTCCTCCCCCGGCTCATTTTGATATTCCGAATGCTTTCCTGTCTCCGGGGCTCCCTCCGCCACGGCTTCCGCCTGAAAATAATTTTCCCCTGCGTACCGCTCCAGCCAGTCCCGCAAAAAAGCGGTTCCCTCCCACGGATGCCGCCCTGCCGACTCCAGCGTTCCGGGCAGGCTCACCCGCTCCAGCGCCGCACATCCGAAAGCAAGCTTATCCGGAATATGCCGCACGCCCTCCTCCAGCACCAGCGTTTTCAGCTTTTCGCAGCCTGCGAAAATATCCGTCCCGCAATGTCCGCCACAGGCGGACATTGCGGCTTTCTTCAGGCCGCTCTCGGCAAAGGCGAGACTGCCCACGGTTTGAGCGCCCGCCGGCAGCCGGATCTCCTTCAGGCTGCCGCAGCGGTAAAACGCCATTTTTCCGACGTGGGTGAGGCTGTCCGGAAGCTCAGCTTTTTTCAGTGACCGGCACCCGTAAAACGAGCTTTCCCCCATTGTGCGCAGCCCCGCAGGGAACTCAATTTCCTGCAGAGCACGGCAGCGCCGGAAGGTTCTGTCCTCGATATCAGCAATTCCCGGAGGAAGCTGTATGCGGAGCAGCTTCACACAGTTTTCAAAAGCCCCTGCACCAAGCCGTCTCAGCCCGTCGGGGAGCACAATCGTCTGAAGCAGCAGGCAGTCCCGAAATGCCTCCTCCCCGATCTCCTGCACGCTGTCCGGCAAAATCACGCGGTTTATCGCCTCGTTGCCTGCAAATGCCTCCTCCGCAATCCGGGTGATTCCCTCCGGAACTACTACGCGGGATTCCTCTCCCAGATACTTCAGCAGAAGCGTACCGCTGATCCGGAAATTCCCCAGAAGCTGCCGCTGAATCCTGCGGACAAGCTCCGGAACCTCTTCTTTGCCGGAACCCTCTTCTTTACCAGAATCCAGTTCTTTACCGGAATCCGCTTCCCCGTCCGAAAGTCCCTTCAGCCCCGCCAGGGTATATTCCGTTCCGCCCGGAACCCGGATCTTCTTAAGGGCCGTACAGTTCCGGAAAGCATCCTCATGAATTGCAACATCCGTGTTTTCAAAGCTCACTCTTTCCAGACCGATGCAGTTTCGAAACGCCCTGCTGCCGATCTCCTTCAGAGATGCCGGCAGCTTTACGGACAGAATTCCCCGCATGTCAAAAAAGCAGCTCCGTCCCAGATGCTCAATCCCCTCGGGCACCTCAACATGCTTGATATTCAGCAGATACCGGTTCATGCATCTGCCGTCCAGATCCATCGTCTTTAATATATCCAGTACAATCCGGCGCACGAGGGGGGGCAGCTCCTTTTGTTCCGCCGCCTCCACCACATTGGACATCGTCCAGCACTCCCCGTCCGCAAAAGAAATCTCCCTGACCCTTCCGCAGCCGGTGAAGACTTCACAGATACAATCTTCGTCCAGCTCCCTGGAAATCTGAAGCCGCTCCAGCTGCATGTCATTCAGAAACGCCTGATTTCCAAGCTTTTTTACTCCGGGCATCCGGATTTCTTTCAAGCTGTCGCAGTACAGAAAGGCGCAGGCCCCGAGTTCCTCTGCCGACCCGGGCAGCACAACCCGTTTCAGCTCATGACAGCGGTGGAAGGCATAAGCCCCGAGTCCGGTCACACCCTGCGGTATTTCGACCTCCTCCAGTCTGCGGCAGCCCTTGAAGGCGCCCTCCTCAATCCTGCGAAGCCCTCCGGGAAGAACTATCCGCTTCACGGATACGCAGCCTTTAAACGCTCCCTCTCCGATCGTGTGTATTCCGTCCGGAACGTCCAGAAATTCCTCCCTGCCCGTATAAGCTTCCAGAACACCGTCCCGGATACGAAAATCCTCCATATATGCCCGCTCCTCCCGTTAAAAAATGGCTTCCGGTGTTACAGCCAATGCCATACCCTGTTTCCGCAATTTCTTCTCTGGCCGGCGCTTCGGCAGATATCACGCCCCGCTATTTACCTGCTCTTCCCCCTCGCAGAAAATCAGTGTCAGCACTTCCCTCAGCTCCTCCAGGCTCCCGCTCCGGTACAGCCGCTCCTTGTACTTCTTTGTCCCCTTCCGTTTTTTCATCATGTTCGAGGCAAGCTTTTTCATATACAGCAGCGTATAGGTTTCGTCATAGTACCGCATTGCCAGCCCGATCTGCTCCAGCACAGCCTGACAGGCCGTCTTGCCGCAGGGCTTTCCGGTCAGCCGGCTGAAAATAAACGGATTTTCCAAGCCGTACCGCGCCAGCATCACCCCGTCCGCTCCGGTTCGCTCCATCATCTGCTCCGCATCCCCGGCGGAGCAGATCCCGCCGTTGGCGATTACCGGCACGGATACGGCCGCCTTCGCCGCCGCAATTTCCTTCTCGTACGGCCTTCCGTCATACATCATGCTGCGGCTTCTGCCGTGAACGGTAATCATATCCGCGCCGGCATCCTCACACATCCTGGCGAATTCCGCCGCAAACATATCATCCTCCCGGATACCCGTCCGGCATTTCACCGTCACGATCTTCCCGCTCCTCTTGCAGCCCCGGATAATCGCGGCCGCTCTTTTCTGATCCAGCATCAGCGCGCTGCCCTCGCCGCTTTTAAATACATTTGGCACCGGACAGCCCATGTTTATGTCAATAATATCAAAATCCTTCAGCATCTCACTTTTCGCAATATGCTCCATCATTGCCGGGTTGCCGCCCAGAAGCTGCACCGCACGGATTATTTCCGTCTCTGCGGTGACAAGCAGACGCTTCGTTGCCCGATCCTGATACCGCAGCGCATTGGCACTTACCATCTCGGTAAAGCACAGCCCCGCCCCCAGCTCGTAAGCAAGCACCCGAAACGGACAGCAGGTATAGCCCGCAAGAGGGGCCATCAGCACATTGGACGGCAGAATAAGATTCCCGAGCCGTATCTTTTTTATTTCCATAAACGGCATACCTCCTTAAATGCGTGCCGCAATGACCTGCACCGCCCGCCGCTTTTTGCGCCCAGCATTAACATTTTAGGCAGAATAATGATTATTTCATATATTTTTTTAATTTTTGTGCAACAACCTGAATGTCAATTGGTTTTGCCAAATGGTCGTTCATACCGCAATCCAAACACTTTTGAATATCCTCTGAAAACGCATCGGCAGTCATGGCAATCACCGGGACATCTGCATCCTCACGTTCCAGCGCCCGGATAACCCTGGTAGCTTCGTAGCCGTCCATCACTGGCATCCGTACATCCATCAGAATTGCGTCGTAATATCCCGCAGGAGATTTCTCAAATTTTTCAACGCAAATCTGCCCGTTTTCAGCCCAGTCCAGTTCCATTTCCAGTACAGAAAGCAACTCCCTTGCAACCTCCCAGTTCAGCTCGTTATCTTCTGCCAGAAGAATATGCTTCCCTTTCAGCTCCATACCCACCTGTTCTTCAGCCTCCGCTGTTTCTTCTCCCGGAATATCGGCAAAGGCTTTCAGAGCACTGAACAAAGCAGATTTGAACAGAGGCTTGGGAACAAACCCGGAAATCCCTGCTTCCCGGGCTTCCTCCTCTATCTCGCACCGATCAAAGGCCGAAAGCAGCAGAGCCGGACCGCCCTCCCCGCAATTCATGCGGATTTTGCGCGCCGCCTCAATCCCGTCCATGCCCGGCAAATTCCGAACCAGAAGAATCAGCTGGTAATCCTCCTTCCGGCAGCGGCGCTCCTCTATCATTTCCATTGCACGTTCGGCGCTCAGACACCAATCGGAATGGATGCCTATGGATTTTAAGGTATTTACCGCATTTCTGCACAGCCGCTCATCATCATTAACCACAAGCATATTCCAGTCAGGAAGCGCTGTATAAATCTCTTTCTCTTCTGCCTTTGCCAGGTCAAGAACAACATGAAATTCGCTGCCCTTTCCCTGCTCGCTCCGGACAGAAATCTTACCGCCCATAGCGTCCACAATATACTTGGTAATGGCCATTCCCAACCCGGATCCCTCTGTTTTCTGCACCCGGGCATTTTCCTCCCTGCTGAAGGAATCAAATATTTTCTTCTGGTATTCCTCCGACATGCCGATGCCCGTATCTCTCACCGTAAAATGTGTACGGACGAGGGAAGTATCCTCCGGCAATGCCTCCTGATACAAAGATATTTGAACACAGCCGTTGTCCGGTGTAAATTTAACGGCATTTCCCAGCAGATTAATCAATACCTGATTCACCCGCACGCTGTCGCAGCACACTTCTTCCGCCAGAACTTCGTAGACAACGGCGCTGAACTGCTGATTCCTCGACCGGATCTGCGGCTGTATAATATTCACTATGCCGTCCATGATCTCCCGCAATGATACCGGCCCGATATTCAGCGTCATTTTGCCGCTCTCAATCTTGGACATATCCAGCACATCATTGATAAGACCCAGCAGATGCTTGCTGGACAATGATATTTTGCGCAGGCATTCCTGAACCTGTTCCTGATTGCGGGCATTGGACATGGCTATGGAAGTCATTCCGATAATGGCATTCATGGGCGTGCGTATGTCGTGGCTCATGCTGGACAGAAATTCCTGTTTCGCCGCATTCGCATGTTCGGCTTCCTTCCGGGCATTTTCAGCCGCCTTGCGCGCGGCATCCATTTCCGTATTCATGCACTTCAGCTCCAGTACCTGCTTTTTAAATACCCCCAAGTACCGGAAGAAGATATACAGCAGCATGGAAATCACAGCAAAAGAAGCCGCATAAACAATAATAAGCCAATGACTGCCCATCCCCGAAATTGCATTGTCCAGCCCGTCAAAAGGAAGAACGGTCACCAGATACCATTCGCAATATGGAAGATTGGTACAGTACAGATGGCGGCGGGATTCACCGCTTTTCAAGATAACCGAATAATCTTCGCCGGCGTGCATCGCAGCCGTCAGCTGCCCGATATAGTAATCGGCCTCCTCACTCTGACCATCAAAAATACTGTAAAGCCTGTCAAAGTAATTTTCATTTACACCGCCCTGATCCCGAATAACATAACTGCCGTCCCTGCGTATGACATAAGAATAACTCAGCGAACTGTCGGAATCAAGGAACAGAACCTCACCCATATAGCGGGAGGAAAGCCCTACAATTACAGCAAGGCTGCTGCCCCCGTCGGACATGGGATATCGGCAGGGAACACCAAACAAAATTACATTATTCCCGCTGCTGTCCACGGCGGATGCCGCTTTGCGCTCTCCGTTTTTCAAACTGTTTAAAAATTCTTGTGGGTTGTTGGGCTTTACGGAATCGCCGTAAATCATTTCAATTCTGCCGTCGGACGAATATAAGGCGGCACATAAAAACTGTCTTGCCCTTGCGCCGTATTCTATTTCCTCCTTTGAGCCGTAGCCGGAATCTTTTTCATCTGCCGCAATGCGCGCGATGGATTCCGCCATGGTCAGCCGCAGCGCAATAATTGTTTCAAAATGCAAAGATACCTGCTCGTTCATACCAGCCATATATGTAGTGCCCAAATCTTCAATTGTGTCCTCACTCATTTTGTTAATGGATATTCCCAAAAACAAAAAAACGAGAATATTCAGGCAGACGATCACTGCTGTGCTGATTTTTAAGGAACGCGGCAAAGCCATGCTTTTCATAATTTTTTCCATCTCCACTCTTTGTGCATTGTTCCGGGCGCAAAGCAAAAGGGCAGGTTACGCCTACGAAAAAGCCACAGATACAATACGCCCATGAAAATAAAATCTGCCGCAAAAGGCAATAAAAAAAAACAGATCTAATGCTGTCTTCTGTCTTTTCTAAGTATATTGCGGCAAAGCATGATTTGTCAATCCCCATTTACAAAAAAGAGGAAAACACATTCTTATGCCCATGCCGTTTTTTTGCAGACAAGTATTCCTTATTAATATGCCCTTCTTCTTCAGGACATTTTCCTGAGGGTAACGGGACGGAACTGCCCTGGCGGATAAACACCGCTGCAGCCCCTGTATTGACGTTACGGGGGACGCGTGGTATTATGACACAGAAGCAGCAGCTTTTTATGGCGGGACTTTCGTGATTTCATGGGAACAAAGCGGAACTTTCCTGATCTTCCGAAACAGAGCGTTCCGGAAAGGCGTCTCTTTGCGTCATAATCTGCGGCTGCAGTGACTATGACCGGAAAGCGGTCTATATGGAGGGCAGGCGTTATGGATTATTCAAGGGAGCTTTTTGAACGGGCCGGCAAGGGTGAGCCGGCCGTCGGGAGCCGTGAGCAGCACAGCGGTATGCGGAGCGTTCAGAATCTGGAGACCGTCATCAATGAGGGCCTTCGCGTCGCCCTGCTGGAGGAAACCCCGGATCAGTCGCTTGAAGTGCTGCTGGAGCATCTTGGAAAAGCGCTGAACGGGGATCGAACCTATATATTTGAACAGAATGAATCCGGCGGCGACGACAACACCTATGAGTGGGCGGCGGAAGGGGTGCAGCCGGAAAAGGAGAATCTTCAAAATGTTCCGCCGGAGGTATGCGCAAGCTGGTATCGGAATTTCAGCATCGGAAAGCATATCGTTATTGAGAGTCTGGAAGAGATCCGGGAAACAGACCCTCTTCAATATGAAAATCTCAAGCGGCAGAGCATCCATTCTCTTGTGGTGGTTCCTCTTTATGACGGCAAAAGGCTTATCGGCTTTTACGGCGTGGACAATCCACCCGCGAAGTCGATTGAATACGCATCAAATATGCTTCAAACTGCAGCATACTTTATTGTATCTTCCCTGAAGCGGCGCAACCTGTTTCGTCAGCTTCAGAAGCGGAGCTATAATGTCCTCCACGCTCTCAGCGTGGATTATCTGGGTATTTATCAGGTAAACTTCGATACCGGAGAATGCGAGATATACCGGGACAGCGAACAGATCGGCATGGACTGGGCCGTCAATTTCAAGGATGGCTACGCCGCGGCTATGGAGCGGTATATTTCCCGGTATGTGGTTGCCCGGGATCAGGAGCGGCTCCGTGCCGTAACAAAAAAGGACTATGTGCTTGCTCAATTGAAAGAAAAAAAGAAGTTTTATGTCCGGTATCAGGTGAAGGACAGCTCCTGCGGTCTGAAACACCTGGAGATTCATTTTTCCGCTACGGAAAAAACGGAGGAAGAGAACTGCGCGATTTTTGCCCAGCGGGATGTCAATGCCGTGGTAGAGCAGGAAGAGAAGTACAAGCTGGAGGCAAGGCAGAGCCTGGAGAATATCCTGGAGGGGGCCAGAACCGGCATCTGGACGATTGAACTGGAGGAAGGCCGGCCGCCAAGGATGTACACGGACCGGACCATGCGGCTTCTCCTGGGCGTTTCGGAGGAAATCGAACCGGAGGAATGCTATCGGCACTGGTATGAAAATATTGAGCCGGACTATGTGCAGATGGTGCATGAATCGGTGCGGGAAATAATGGAGTCCGGGCGATCCGAGGTTATTTACCCCTGGAATCATCCGGAGCTGGGAAAAATTTATGTCCGCTGCGGCGGCGTACCGGACAAAACGTTTAAAAAACCCGGATCCTGCCTGAACGGATACCATCAGGACATTACGGAAATCACGCTGACAAGGAAGAAACAGGAGCAGGCCATCATGGAGCTGCTGGAAAGGGTCAGACAGGCCAATTCGGCAAAGAGCGAGTTTCTTTCCCATATGTCTCACGATCTTCGTACGCCCATCAACGGCATACTGGGAATGCTGTCCATCATGGAGAAAAGCCAGGATGATCCGGAACGGCAGAAAGAATGCCGGAAGAAAATCCGCGTGTCGACGGAACATCTGCTGTCCCTTGTCAACGATGTCCTTCAGGTCAGCAAACTGGAGAGCGGAAGACCGGCCGTGGTGGAAGAACCGTTTGACCTTCATGAAACACTGGAAAATTGCATTGCAATCCTGTCCGCCCAGGCGGAGGAAAAGGAAATCCGGCTGGTGCTGGAGGAAGTGGCTCTGCAGCACAGCAGGCTGATCGGAAATCCGCTTCACTTAAGACAGATTCTGATGAACATCATCGACAACGCCCTCAAATACAACCGGCCGCACGGTTCCGTATTTGTACGGGTCCGGGAGACCGCCTGCCTGGGCGGAACCGTAAACTGCCGTTTTGTAATCGAAGATACCGGAATCGGTATCGGGGAGGACTTCAAAGAACATATTTTTGAGCCGTTTACCCAAGAACATCAGGGCGCAAGAACCAACTACAACGGCGTCGGGCTTGGTATGTCCATCGTGAAGGAACTGGTAGACCAGATGAAGGGAACCATCGAGGTGGACAGCCAGATCGGCAGGGGAAGCAGGTTTCAGATTACCCTGCCCATCCAAATCGACATGGCATACAGCGCACAGCCTGCGGATGAGGAGCAGAATGCACGGAGCGATATTAAAGGAATGCGCGTCCTGCTGGTGGAAGACAATGAGATCAACCGCGAAATCGTGGAATTTATGCTTGCGGAGGCCGGCGCTGAAATTATGACCGCATACGACGGAAGGGCGGCCGTGGACGCGTTCGCCGCATCCGAACCCGGAACGTTCGACTGCGTACTGATGGATTTGATGATGCCGGTTATGAGCGGATATGAGGCGACCCGTGTAATTCGCAGCCTGAACCGCTCCGATGCGCAGGCCGTACCTATCATAGCACTGTCGGCCAACGCATTTGAAGAGGACGTCGCAATGGCAAAGGATGCCGGAATGAACGATCATTTGGCAAAGCCGGTGGACATCCGGAAAATGTTCAAGGTCATGAGCCGGCTGGTAAAGAATAACTGAAACCGCAGCGCGGCCGGCCGTGTTGCGGAGCAGCATATTACTGCCGGCGGCTTCCCCTGCGGACTGTGTATCTGCCGGGTGCTTCCCGGCCGGAGCATACGAGATAATATTGACACAACCCGCAACCCTTCACCCGAAAAGAAAGGCAGGTTCCTCACTTGCATCATACAACCGCAGTCAGGCCGGAACCCGGCCCGGTACATAAACACCCGTTGCTGCGCTTCCTCGGCCGGATTGCCGTTTCCGCCGCTACGCTCCTCCCCCTTCCGGCCGTCAGCTTTCTGAAACAAAAACTGCAGCGCCCGGCTGCGCTCCAGCATTTCCTGCAATGTGCGGAAACCTATAAATATTATCTGGCGGTACGCCGGCACATAAAAAAGTCCGGAGCGCTGCTTTACTTTGCCGAGGCTCCCGAATTATCGAAGCTGCGCGGGCTTTCTGCAGAACAGCGTGCAATTCTGGACAGAAAAATGACCACTTCGCAGCTTCTGGATGATGCCGGGTATCTGGAAAAGGCATACTGCGGCTGCTCCCGCTGCCTCGCCTTTGCAAAAACCCGCTTCCGCGGCACGCGCCTGTATTCCAACGGCCGTTACACCATACCCGCCGATTTCTCCGGAGAATATTATAATGTTGCGAACGGCATACGCTATACCCCTGCAGCAAGGACGGATGCACGCCGCCGCATCTATTTGTTCGGCTCATGCATCGCACGCGGCTACGGGGTTTCCGACGAATATACTATTTCCAATATTCTCCAGGAACAGCTGAACGGGCAGGCGCCCGCGGATACCGCGGTAATCAACCGGGGCACGGGCGGGGCCACCGGTTATCCGGGTGTCGTAAACGACCTTAAATACATGCTGGATACCTTCTTTGCCCCGGGTGATATTGTTGTTTTTCTTTCGTACCATACCTTTCTGGAACCCCTGATCCGGCGCCGTCAAAAGCAGCTCTATCTTGAATGCAGTCCGCTCTTTTCGGACGGCGCGGCGCCGGGCTGGTGGTTTTTAAACTCGGCTGTTCATCTGAACCAGATCGGCAACCGGGTAATCGCGGAGGAGCTCTTTAAAAAGCTTGCTCCGCTGCTCACGGCGGATGAGACCCCGCGCTCCCAAACAGCCGGACGTGGTTCCCGCCCGCACGCCAAGCTCTCCCCGGAGCTGGAAGCAGAACTTCAGCAATATCTTTCCCGGCTGGAATCCGCAAAACCTGCTGTTTTGCCGGACAGCGCGGGAGCGATTGTCATGAACTGCAATCCCTTTACGCTCGGCCATAAATATCTGATTGAAACGGCAAGCCGGGAGGTCGGGCTATTATATGTTTTTGTTGTGGAGGAAGATCGCTCTTTTTTCCGCTACGAAGATCGCTTTGAAATGGTGCGGCGCGGAACCGCCGGACTCCGGAATGTCATCGTTGTCCCAAGCGGGAAGTTCATCCTCTCCGCTCTTACCTTCCCGGAATATTTTCAGAAGGAAGAGAACCCGGAAGTCCGCATCAATGCGGCAGCAGATCTGGAAATATTTGGCAACATCATAGCCCCGGTTCTCGGAATCACCGTCCGCTTTGCAGGCTCGGAACCGTTCGATGCGGTGACCGCTCAGTATAACCGGCAGATGGCGGGAGAACTGGCGCAGTACGGAATAGAATTCCGCTGTATCGAGCGCTGCCGGCTTGACGGCGAATATATCAGCGCCACAAAAGTTCGCGGACTTCTGCGCGCCGGAAAATTCGAAGCGCTGCAGCAATACGTACCGGACAGCACGGCGGAAATCCTGAAAAAATATCTTCCTGCTACGGATGCCGGTCCGTAATTTCCGCACCGCCGGGGGATTTGGCGCGCACCTGCATCGGCATGTCACGGCAGCCGGCCGACGGACTGCGGCAATTCCTCCGGGACAGCCGTCCTGCATGGGGACTTCCGCACTTAAGGATGCGGCAGTACCGTTCGTTTTTTCATATTATACCTTTATTAGACATTTTGTGTTTCTGCATTTATATTGCAGCGGATCTTCAAACGGCAGGTCGGCTCCTGAGGACAGGAGGTTTCCGCCTGCAAACTCCCGAAAGCGAGGTTTTCCGCCATGGATTCAGCGCGCTTTGAACAGGCCTGCGATTACATTCTCAATCAGAAGCAGGAGGCAAACGGCATCGGCACCCTCTCAGAAAAAACCATCCATGCCGTGCTGAAAAATTATTATGTTCCGGACACAAACTGCCACGAGCAGAAGCTCGCCGGCTTTGTTGCAGACGCCTACACCGGCCGGGAAATCTACGAGATACAGACAAGAAATTTTAATACGCTCCGCCGCAAGCTGGACGCGTTTCTGCCTCTCTGCGACGTCAATATCGTTTATCCGGTCGCACACACCAAATACCTGCGCTATATCGACCGGGCAACCGGCGCCGTGACCGCGCCGCGCAAATCTCCGAAAACCGGCACGCCCTACGCCGTATTCCAGGAGCTTTACCGCATTAAGAGCTATCTTTCCCATGAGCATGTCCACATTCGCGTGGCTCTGCTGGACGTGGAAGAATACCGTTTTCTTGACGGCTGGAGCGAAAACCGCCGTAAGGGTGCGACCAAAGACGATTCCTTTCCGCTGGCCTTTTTTCAGGAAATCGTGCTGAACAGCCCCGGGGATTATGCCGTGCTGCTGCCGGAGAACCTGCCCGCCTCCTTCACCACAAAGGATTTCAAGAAAGCCGCCCGCGTTTCCCAGCCTCTCGCGGGCGTCGCGCTCCATGTCATGAACTCCCTCGGCGTTGTTTGCCGCGTCGGGAAGCAGGGGAATCTTTATGTTTACGAGCGCGCTTCCGAAGCCCGCGGCAAGTGAAGGCTACCGCACAGACTGCGGGCAGTGCTCCGGCTACGCATGCTCTGCTACGTTCAGCGGTGGGGCCGCCTTATCTATCTCATCTCCGGAAAAGTATCTGCCATTCCTGCCACAAGGCTCCACTGCCGCACCATATAGCTTCGCAGCGGCTCCGCGGACTTTTGGTATTCCGCAAGGACGGTCTGCGGCTCCTCCGGATGTCCCGCAACGGCACAGGCAGCAAGATATCCGCTCTCCATTCCCGAAGAAATTCCCTCGCCCATCGGATTCAGAAAACCGGCCGCCTCCCCCGCATACAGCACCCGGCCGCTGCCGAAGTCAACGGCACAGCCGGGAAGAATACGCGGCATCCGCCACCGCTCCTCCCGCAGCTGCTTTTCGATGCTCAGCCCGTGATTCCTTCTCATATAAGCGAGAAAGCGCTCATAATAAGCTCCGGTTTTCTCCGTATTCTTTACGGCAACCCCGAGCACAAGCCGGTTGTCCTTCACATTGAACCACGCATCGTACTCCGACAGCTCCGGCTGCAGGTACGCGTAAAAATAATGCGGATCCAGATCAATTTTTCCGTCGCTGAACGTCTGATAGGTGGTAATATAATCCCCCGCTCCTCCGGTCAGCCGGTTCTTCAGCACGCTGACGCAGCCTCCGCAGTCCAGAACGTATTTCGCATTTTCCGTACCGTTCTTTTTTCCGCGCAGCTCGACCGAGACAAATTTCCCGTTCTCTTCACACCCGGCCACAAGGGTTCCGTCCGCCAGCTGCACCCCCTGCGCCCGCGCCTTTTCTGCCAGCCAGCCGTCAAAGGCGCTGCGCCAGACATTCCGCCCCTCCTGCTCAAAGACAAAGCTTCTTCCCCGGTCATCGGTAAACACCATACCCCTGTTCTGCGCAGGAGCGCAAAACGCCGTATCCGGTACAGCCTCCCCAAAAAGCTTCTGCACCAGATTAAGCGACTTGCGAATCAGGACGCCGGAACAGGATTTATATCTCGGCAGACTGCGCTGCTCCGCAAGCAGCACTCTCATGCCCTTTTCCGCCAGTATCTTTGCTGCCGTGCATCCGCAGGGCCCGGCACCCGCTACAATCACATCGTACATTTCCGCCTCCATGCCGCCCGTTTTCTAAAAACTCCGGAAATCCTCATTCCGGCACGACCCTTTGTCAATCGCTCCTCTTTGCTTCTTTTGTTTGCTTCTTTTGTCCGCTTCTTTTCTCCGCCTTTTTTCATCGTCCATTACCCCAGCCGTTTCACAAGGACTCCTCATCTTTTTCCGGGCATCTTTCTTTTGCGGTTTCCCGCATCCTTCTGCATATTCCATGCTCCTGCCTTTGCATCTTCTCTTAAAACTCCCGCATTATCTCTCCGCATTTCATAAAAGCAGGCAGGTACTATGATTTTATCATACTTCTGGCCGCTGTTCAACAAAACCGCTTTACAAAATATTTCGTAACAGTACAGAAATATAATGCATCCATTATTGACAAATTCTGCCCCTCATGATATACTGAATGCGTTTTATGAACAATTTTTACCATGTTTTTCATGCCTGGCAGGTCAGTTACACAGCAATAGAAAGGAAGGTGGTTTTTATGACAAATTCAGATAAAAAGAGGATCATATATGAAGTATCCGGTGTCATATTTTCCGCCGCAGTCCATTGCTGATATTGTCGGGCAGGATAATATTTATTGCGCATCCGGTACGGATGCTTTTTTCATATATGATCGTCAGCTTCAAATTGCGTAATACTGCCTGCTTTTGAAGAAAGGACGATTTTTTTAATGCAGAGATTTAAATCCATCATACTTCCCATGCAGGGAAAAAGCAAAAACGGACTTCACTGGTTATACAATACCAAGTGGAACGCCGCTCTCCGCTCCGATGAGGAAGAAAAAATATTCACATACAATTCCCTCTGCTTCTGGTTTTCCGGAACAAGTCACCGCAACAGCGAAAGGCTGCTCCTCTCTGTAGAGATCCCGTTTCCTGCCGTCTCGGAACTGTCCGAAGGGGATTTGATTGCGGCGGAAAGCTTTTTGCTCAGCATCCTTGCTCCCACGATCAATACCCTCAGTCAAAGCTATGCAAATACAGATAAAAATGTCAGGGAAAAGTCACAATTTGAAGTGCAGCCAGCCAGGGAAATCATGCTGCGGAGAAACGGAATCTACTGCTGCCGCGACAAAGGCTCTGTCATTTTGACCATTCATTTCTGCGTGCCGCTCGTCAATGCTTTGTCCATAAATGCAAAGGCCGCTGTTCGTGCCGTGCGGGACATCCTGGTGCATGTGGAGAGCACAATGCGCCTTCTCCGCCCGGAGGATTTATCCGGGTATCTTTCCTGCCGCCGTTGCCAGCAGCTTATCCGGACTTATCTGAAGCAAAACGGGCTGTGTGCCTTTGTAGCCAACGGCAGCATCCTGCCGCGGGAAAACGGCACGTCCGAACCGATGCGGCATGCCGTTCCGTTCCTCTCGCCGAAGCAGCTTGAGGTGACAATTCCTCTGGAGAATGGGGAAACAATCACCGGCATGGGAATCCGGTGCGGCGTAACCGTTATCACCGGCGGAGGTTATTCCGGAAAGTCCACGCTTCTCGACGCACTTGAAGCCGGAATCTACAACCATATCCCCGGCGACGGACGCGAATATGTTATAACCGATGACAGCGCGCTTAAAATCTATGCGGAGGACGGCAGACCGGTACACAGCCTTGATCTCTCACCGTTCTTCCGTTATCTGCCGCATGGCGTGGAGGTCAGCGACTTTTCCACGCTCGACGCCAGCGGAAGCGTATCTCAGGCGGCCAATATTATTGAAGCCCTGTGCGGAGGCTGCGGACTGCTGCTGATTGACGAGGATAAAAGCGCAACCAACTTTATGATAAGAGATCAGACTATGCGCCGGATCGTTAAAAACGAACCGATTATCCCGTTTACTGACCGTGTGCGCGAGCTGAGTTCCGCAGAGAATGTTTCTACCATTCTCGTAATCGGCGGCTCCGGTGAGTATTTATCCTGTGCCGACTGCGTAATTCGGATGGACGATTACAAGGCAGAGGACATCACCGGGGAGATTTCAGCACTTCATCTGCCCCGGAACACTCCCGAGACCGCGCCAGCCCGATGGACGCGCAGCCGCAGAATGACGCCCCGGAAGACCATGCAGCCATTTCTGTTCCTCCGATCGGTGATGACGAAAAATGAGAACAAAATTATTCTTGACGAATACAGTGCGGACATCACCCTGCTTACGGCTGTCCAATCCGCAAATCAGATAAATACTCTTGCCTGCGTTATGGAGCAGCTTCTTACGGATAAAGCCGCCGACGATTCGGAACTGAGCCGGAAGGCCGGAGAAGCGATAGACAAATTGTTCGGCAGCGGTCAATTTCAAACAACCTCTCTGCTTCCTGATACCCTCTGGCGCTGGTACGAGGAAATCCGGCCGCTCGATGTATTCTGCTGCGCCAGCCGCATGCGCGGGCTTTCCTTCCGCAGGGAAAAAGAAAACTGAAGGAATATGAATATGCCGCGCCGCAAATACGCTGCCGGAAATGCTTTTATCGGCGTTTCCTTAACAATTTTGCGGGTTTTCCTTGCAACCTTACCGAAAATCATCTATAATGAAGAAAAATTAAAAAAGGAGCAAGCTGAAGCCTTCCCTTTCGAAGGCTGCGGCAGTTACAGAACATGAGTGAAGAAAACAGCAAAAATATAACCGCGGAGACCGCAGCAGTACCAACAGAAGCAGCGGCAGCCGCACCGGCGGAAAATCCTGCGCCGGCAGAACCGGTTCCTTCCATGGATGATTTTAAGGATGAGATCACGCGCTCCTTCCGCAAGCTGAAGCAGGGCGATATTGTAAAGGGCACAGTGATCGGCATTTCCGAAACGGAAGTTACGCTCGATCTCGGTTGCTATGCCGAGGGCATCATCAAGCTTGAGGAACTCAGCAACGATCCGCGCTTTTCCATAAAGGCGGACGTAACCGTCGGCGAAGAAATTACCGCGACCGTGCTGCGCGAGGACAAGGAGGGAAATATCCTGCTCTCCCGCAAGCAGGCGGACGATGTTCTTGCATGGGAAACCTTAAAGCAGCTTCTCACCGACCGCACCCCGGTTACCGTCAAGGTTGCCCAGGAGGTCAAAGGCGGCGTTGTTACCTATCTCCACGGCATCCGTGCGTTTATCCCGGCTTCCAAGCTGACCGCCGGCTATGTGGAGGATCTCTCGAGCTTCGTCGGCCAGGAAATTCAGGTTCAGGTTATCACTGCGGATGAAGAAAACAAAAAGCTTGTGCTCTCCGGCAAGGATCTCGCCATGGAAAAGGAGCGTGCGGAAAAGAACAGCCGCGCCGCAAGCCTTCCGGTCGGCACAGTTACTACCGGCAAGGTTGAAAAGATTATGCCGTTCGGCGCGTTCGTCGCGATCGGAGACGGCCTGTCCGGTCTGGTTCATATTTCGCAGATGAGTACAAAGCGTATTAAAACGCCGAACGAGGTGGTAAAAGTCGGCGATGAAGTTACCGTCCGGGTTCGCGACGTGAAGGATGGCAAGATCAGTCTGACCATGAGAATTTCCGATGAAAAAGAGGAGAGGTCCAAAGACGTTGACGCCGGCCCGAGAGAGTATTCCTCCGGCGGGGAAGCAGTGACCGGTCTCGGCGCGCTGCTGAAAAACATTAAACTGAATTAAACAGGGAAAAACTTTGCGCCGCTGTTAAAAACAGCGGCGCAAAGTTTTTCCCTGCCCATTGACCTTATTTTTCAGGCTCTTTTGGGATATCCCGGCTTACTTAAACAAATCCTCAAGTGCTTTCATACTGTCATAACAGTCATCACAGACGGTCGCGGTTTCGCCGAGTATCGTCACCTTATTCTTTTTGCCGGACGTCTCCTTGCCGCACCCGTCGCACTCAAACTTTCCGCAGCCTGCCAGAGGCAGGAGACATACGATCAGCAGCAATGCTGCCAGGTACCTTTTCTTCATGCTTCTCATACTTTTTCCCCTTTTTTGCATAATCGGAAGCCGCAGCTGTTCTGCCGGATTGTCACAAACGGACAGAATAAACAGCTTTAGCTGTCCGCTTCCTATCTTACCATGCCGCAGAACTTTTGACAACAAAAAACAAAAAATTCTGCGGAGGAACCCTTATACAGGCCCCTTTGCAGTAAAGACATTACGTTTTACCTAAAACGCATATTTCATCCCGTTTTCGTCAAACGGAACCTTATCGTTCTCCCGAAGTATCTGCTTCGCAATCTCGCGCAGCATCTCGCCCGGCACTTCCTCATCGGTCAGCTGAATCAGCCCCTGCATTTGTGTGCCGGAGGAAACTGACGGGAATTCCTTCCTACCGTCCCCCGTCAGAAGAAGTGCATCGGAAGCGCTGTCTGCAGCCGGTATCGGCTCCCCGCTGTCCGGTGTCTCAGGCACGGTCGCTACGGAATCGATCACTCCATCCTCCTCGAGCACTGTGCCGTAAGCCTCCTTCATGCGATCCCGCAGAAGGTTCGCAATGTATTTGGAATAGCTTTCCTCCGGCTCACGGAAGCTCTGAACCTCCTCGTTGATCGCCAGCATTTTCCGGTCCAGAAAGGATACAAGATCGGCGCATTCCTTCAGCTCGCGCGTAATATGATCCGGCGCATTGCCCTCAAACTTATAATAAATTTTATGCTCTAGGCTTGCCCAGAAATCCATCGCAATCGTGCGGATCTGGATTTCCACTTTTGTGTCAATAACCTCTTCCGACAAAAAAATCGGCACGGACACCACCATGTGATAGGAAGTGTAGCCGTTCGGCTTTGGATTGACAATATAGTCCTTCACCTTCAGCACCGTGATATCGCTCTGCTTCGCAATCAGTTCGGCAATCCGGTAGATGTCGCTCGTAAAGGAGCATATAATACGTATCCCGGCAATATCATTGATATATTTAACAACATTCTCAATAGTAAGCTCTCTCTGATGGTGACGCATCTTTTTTGCAATACTCTGCGGCGACTTGAGCCGCGAGGTGATATGCTCGATCGGATTATACTGATGTGCCTGCTTGAACTCGCTGTTCAGTATCTCCAGCTTTGTGTTGATTTCACGCAGCGCCGCATCATACAGCATCAGCGTACGGTTCCAAAGCTGTTCCTCGTTAAATGACATTGGTAGCTCCATAAAAATTTCACCCTGACTTTCCCTCAAAGCGTCTGCCCGCACAGCGAAAGCAGCACTTTTCCCCACCAGTTCTTTCTCCTGCATTTTACCACAGAATTATGAACATTTGTTGAACTGCCGTTCGGTTTAAGTAAAGTTTAAGAAATCTTTTATCCTTTCGACATAGTTCGCCGCTTTTTCCGCAGCTATACTTCCGGCGGGACAACAGGGATAAAGCCGGTTCCGGAGCAATAAAAACATCAATAACAGAATACCATGCTGCCAATACCAATTACCATATTTTAATAATTAAGTTTACCGCTGCATTGTTTCAAACGATACCTCATAGCCATGTTCCCCCTGCGTCACCTGCACCCGGCGGAGGACGGAATTTTTATTCACTTCACTGGCATAATTACCGGCAATCGCATAGATCTGGCTGCCGTCCGTATAAAGTTCATGAAGCTGTTTAAGAGAATCATCTGTAATGCTCCATAATTCCATGCTGCTCTTTTCCAGATCCATCAGCCGAAAACTTGTACTGAATAACAGATTATCCACCAGAATATAACGCTCCAAATGCTCCGTTTCCCAAGGATAAATCTGATCCTGCCCGGAAACAGCTTCCCGTATGTGGAACCCTTCCGGATCAAGCCAATAAAATTTTCCATCCTTAACATAATGCTGATCCGATAGCATTAAAATCATTCCATCCCACATGGCAGTACCGCGCTCTCCATTCCATTTGCGCAGTTCTGTTCCGGTCTGAATGCACAAGCCCGGAGCTTCTTCAAGCTCCTGCAATGTTGCAGCAAGGAAATAATCCCCGCAGCGCCGCAGATCAAGGACATATTCGTTTCCTGTTCTCCCTGCCGCCGCAAGCTTATTTTCATTAAAGAAGTAGAACCAATAATCCACTTCGTCCGCAAAATCGTTTCCGTAATCTAAACTTATACCCTGCCGCCGGCAATAAATCATATCCTGATAAACAACAATAGAATTAAAAACTTCTTCTGTCAGAATTTTAACTCTACCAGTCACCGGATCATACTCTGCAACATTCCCACTCTGCGCACCTTCAAACTGAAACCGGTTATAGGATTCCAGCAGGAAATACAGCTTTCCTTCCCGGCAGAACAACCTCTTTCCCGGCAATTCCAGCACAATTTGTGATTCCCCGTTATAAACAGCATGGATCATATAATCCCCGCCGTAATCCACATAATACAAGATTCCATACAGCGGATCAGCACAAAGCGGTATGATATCATCCCAGCCGCGTATGTTTTCCGGCAAGTTGCAGTAGACGGCATCCTCCTCCCCGACCACCGGCAGCTCACCGAATGCCTTCCCGACAAGGGGGAGAGCATCCCCCATCTGTCCGCCTTCCCCCATCTTCTGACTGAAGCCGTCGTCAGTTTTCTCTATTGAACCGGGTGAACCACCTGTCTCCATATTCTTGTCTGTCTTTTTACCACACGCTGCCAGAAACAAACAACAACCGAACAGGAACAGTAAGTTTTTAAATATGCGGAATGTTTTCATGTCTCCCCCTGATCTTTAACCTTAATTTTTTGCCTTATATCGTTATTTATGATCCGGATCGTTTGCCAAAGAATGGGATTCCGTCGTTCCGCCTAAATTTCTGTGCAGCTCTTCATTACATTTCGCGCAGCGCATGACATACCACTTATAAGTGCCTTCTACGTTGCATATACTATAAAGCTGTTTGCCATCCAAATAAATGTTACGGTAAACCTTATGCTGATTGGTCCAATCCGTATATTCCACCCTGTTTTCTGGCGTATGAGGAGGACAATCCGTCGCCCTGATTTTCTGACCTGAAAAAGCAAGGCACATAGTTGCCGCCAATACCACAGTAGCTATTCGTTTTCTTCTCATAAAAAACCTCCTTAAACAATTGCAAAATGCATTTCGTTTGTTTTCTGCATTCTCTCTTAAATTTTTAATATTTTTGCACTATTGTATAAAACGTATCTGCATCTGAAGTTCATTATATATGCTTATCATTTGTGATCCGGGTCACTTGCCAGGGAATGCTTTTCAATCGTTTTTTCATCCACATGCAATTTCTCATTGCAGTCCATACAGTAAATACTATAACGTACTGCATTGTAACTCACCGTGCACACGCTGTAAACCTGTTTTCCATCAACATACAGATTCCTGTATACTTTATGAGTTGTCGTCCAATGAGAAAGCGGCTCAGAAAATGTTTTGGTATTTGTATGCGGCGGGCAAGATGCTGCATTAACATTCTGAACGGTAAAACCAAAACAAATAGCCAGGGCTAAAACCATAGTTACCAATCTTTTTTTCATATTCAATTATCTCCATTCTGTACCGTTTTGAACCAGCAGGACAGACAACGACACCAATCCGTCCTCCTATCAGCATTTCGTTAGAAGCAGATACGTTTCATTCCATCAATTTACAAAACCGTTCCTAATTTCCTTCTAAAACTATTCTCCCCAATACATCTCTAGTTTCTGCTCTGTCCTTTTTATGTACTCCGAAAGCGTCATGGTTCCGGAAAACAGCTCATCAAATCCCTCCCCATAGATATCATAATCTACAGCAAAACCAATCTCCCCGTTCTCATAAGTCTTGTGCATGGTCTTATCCAGCACACCTTCTCCCTGCCAGTCCTTAAAAAACGGGAGTTCCTCACTCCGTGACAGATATGCCGCCAAAGCTGCAAGGTAAGCCCGTGCTTCATCCCTCCGCGACGAATCCGGATTTACCGCCAGATAAACACAGTTGGCAATATTTCTGTCCTCAGCACCCAGTTTCGGCATCGAAATAAAGGCGGCATCCTCACCATATTGCTGTCTCGTATAATCACTGCCGAAACCAAGCCATATAGGACCACCCACCGATTTTAAAATAAAATTATCCTCTGAAGCTTCCCCGCCGCAAGGTGTATTCCATATTTCAAACAGCGCAGTATACGCATCCTGAAACGCTTCCCCTTCCAGTGTGTGATAACGCGTAAAATACTGATGCCCAAATACAGAAGTCAAAAAGCTTGGACGTGCTTCGATCCATTTCCTGGTTTCTTCTGTTGTACCGCGAATTTCCTGCGCAAATTCCTTCCAGGTAATCCCGTCATACAAAGAAAGTCCGGCTTCCTCTGCAGCCTTCTGTCTTATAACCATCCCGAATATATTGACATCGACCGGAAGCATCCAGATCGTCCCGTCTTCCTTCGTCGCCGCCTCCCGCACAAAAGGAAAACACCGGTTCAGGTATTCCTCAATTTCCGGCACATCATTCAGTGGATAAAATACGCCGTTCTCCCGCAGGTTTCCGCCGCTGCCAAACAGTGTACTTCCCATGCACAGGTCGAAATCCTTATCTCTTGCCAGAATTTTCAAGGTAAGCTTATCGTCGGACAGTTCCACCCTGTTCATAGAATAGCCGCAGCCGTAAGGCGCATTCAGCGCTCCGTTTTCTTTTGATATAAAAGTCAGTTCCTCGTTGTTTCGCTGTACCGCAGCAAGCGGGAACGAAATCAGGCTGCCTGTCTGACGGCTGTGACAGTAAACACGTCCTCCGGTATAACCGGGCGCCATCAGGATTGTCATACTGTCCGGATACAGTTCCGCCTCCACCGAAAGCTGCCGGATATCCGAGAGCACAAGCCCCCGGGAGTTCAGGTTATAATCATAGATTACATCCTTCCCTCCATTGCAGGCAGCAAAACGGTCAAATTTATAGTTCTCCAGCCTGCTGATCACCTGCATGGAGTCCTTTGCCGGGTCATATTCCATCATGCAGTAACCATCCCCGGTCAGATAACCAAGAACAATCAGCGTTCCTGTTCCGCTCGCCGACATACTGACGGGAAAGTCAAATCCAAGCTGCACCAGTTCTTCTGCAGCAGGCAGGTATCCGACCAGACGCTCCCCCGAAAACGAATACCCCGAATCCGGAGCCTTTTCTATCTGCCAGTTCGGCGACTGTCCAAGCAGATATACCGCATCTCCCACTACCGCAAGCTGTCTGACATGGTCAAAATAGGAAAGCCCGCACAACATATCAATCTCTTTGTCTTCCGCAGAATAAGAAAATAAATACAGATCCATTCCATACTCTGCATTCTGTGCGGTAAAATACACCTGTTTCCCATCCTCCGATACCGCAAGCGCCTCAATCATGGAGTATTCTTCCCCCAGACCGACCCAGCCCTCATGTGTCCCCTGTTTATCAAAACAATGCAGCTGGTATTCTGGCTCCCCCTCTTCTGTCTGATCAAAGTTTACGATGTACACAGTCCCATCCTCTGCTGCCGCATAGGCAAGCGGATTATACAGCGGGTATTCTACGATCAGTTCCTGAAGCGGAATGCCTGGCTCTGCCTGCTTCTTCCCGCAGGCAGAAAATCCAGAGAAAAGCAGGCATAACCCCGCAGCCATTAAGCAGCTTTTTATTTTCTTGTTTTTCATTACAATATATTTCACAACTATCCTCTGATTACCCCCTATAAAGTTCCGATCCCCAATATATCATTGAAAACTCTTATCACTTAAAACGAACTTTTCATTTGTGATCCGGATCGTCTGCCAGTGAATGTGATTCCGTTATGCAAGATTCCAGTCCATTCTGTACCGCTTCGAACCAGTGTCACAGGCAGCCGTACCGACCTGTTCCGCTATTGGCATAAAAATATTTTTTGCGGCATGGGACGTTCTATCCATACCATGTATTTTCCTGTAGTTTTAAAATAGCTGTGATTAAGAAATAACTTTATGACTGGTATATTTATTATAAACCTATTATTTTTTTTGCAATAGTCTGACCGCCATCGGTTAATAAATGGCCGCAAATGGCATCTTTTTATAATCTATTTTTAAATTAATAACATATTTTTACTGTGAATTTATTTAAAATCTCCATCTAAATCGTTAACGTATATTGTCCGCCGGAATCCATGCGAAATTTCTAAAAAATCCGCTCTGCTGGTGCCGCAGCGCAATTTTTGACGGGACCGGGGCAGCATGCCAAAAAGCATTCTTCTGTCGCTTGTGTCCCTCCGCGGCGGTTGACTGACGGTTCCTGCTGTGCTATGATAACCGCAGAAATCAAAGCCGGCCGGCGTATCGCCTGTCCGGAGCCAAAAAGTATGCTTAACGGGGGTATGTTATGTTTGCAAAGAATATGGTCGAGCTCGGCCAGAAACGTTCTACCATTCGGGAAATTTTTGAATATGGGAAAAAGCGCGCCGCAGAAATAGGCGCAGAAAATGTTTACGATTTCAGTATCGGCAATCCGAGCGTACCCGCGCCGGACTGCGTCCGCCGGGCTGTAATCAGTGTTCTTGATACCGAGGGACCGGTGTCCGCACACAGCTACACCAGCGCGCAGGGCGATTACGGGGTACGCGCCGCAATGGCGGAAGATCTGAACAGCCGCTTCGGCACGCATTTCCACGCTGATAATTTCTATATGACCGTGGGCGCGGCAGCTGCGCTTTCCTGCTGCTTTAAGGCGCTCTCCGAACCGGGGGACGAATTCATCGCCATCGCGCCGTTTTTCCCGGAATATCAGTGCTTTGTCGAGAAGGGAGCCGGCGCCCGGCTTGTTGTCGCAGAAGCGGACACCGCCGCCTTTCAGATTAATTTTGAACGTCTTGAAGCAGCGATCACGCCGCACACAAAAGCCGTTATTATAAACTCGCCGAACAATCCGTCCGGCGCCGTTTATTCTGTGAAGACAATCCAGACGCTGGCCGCGCTACTGACTGAAAAAAGCGCGGCGTTCGGCCGGCCGATTTTTCTGATTTCGGATGAGCCTTACCGCGAGCTGGTCTACGGCGGGGTCCGTGTGCCGTTTATAACAAAATATTATAAGAATACGCTGGTCTGCTACTCCTACAGCAAATCGCTTTCCCTGCCGGGCGAACGCATCGGCTATGTGCTTGTGCCGGACGAGCTGGAGGATGCCAAAACTGCCTACGCAGCAATCTGCGGTGCGGGCCGCTCCCTCGGCTATGTCAACGCGCCCAGCCTGTTTCAGCGGGTTGCAGCGGCCTGCGCCGGGCAGACCGCTGATCTTGCCGTCTATGAGAAAAACCGGGATCTCCTGTACGAAGGCCTGGTCAGCCTCGGCTTTTCCTGCGTAAAGCCGGAAGGTGCGTTCTACATTTTTCCACGCTCCCTGGAGCCGGATGCCTCCGCCTTCTGCCTCCGCGCCCGGAAATATGATCTGCTCCTCGTTCCTGGCGACGATTTCGGCTGTCCGGGACATGTCCGTATTTCCTACTGCGTCCCGACCAGCCGCATCGAACAGGCGCTGGAGCTGTTTAAAAGGCTGGCGCAGGAATACTGAATTGCGCAGGCATCAAAACCGTGTCTTCAGCCCTCCTGCTCCGTGTAATACTTGGCCTGCGCCGTCCAGAGCTGGAAATATTTTCCTTCCTTTTGTGCTGCCAGCTCATCATGAGAGCCTCTCTGCACAATCTGCCCGTGATCGAACACCGCAATCGTATCGCAGAACCGACAGGAGGAAAGACGATGACTGATAAACACCGAAGTTTTGTCCTTTACAATGCCGTCAAAAGTCTCATAGACCGCTGCCTCCGCCAGAGGATCAAGCGCCGCTGTCGGCTCATCAAGTATAACGAACGGTGCATCCTTGTACAGCGCCCGCGCCAGAGCAATTTTCTGCTCCTCCCCGCCGGAAAAATCAATCCCTTCCGAATCGTAGCCGCGCCCGATCGCCCGTTCCAGCACACCAGGTCTGCATTCCGCGGCAGCACTGCCGCCGCGCCTTCCTCCGGTATTCTTGTTGCTTCCTCCGGCTGCCGCCTTTTCCTCCGTTTGTCCGCTGCCGGCAGCCTCTGCCTCTGCCGCCGCATCAAGCTCCGCGAGCTTCTCTCCCAACCCGACCCGCTCAAGACAGTTGCGCACCCGCGCCGCATCAAAATCCAGCCCGGCAGCAACATTCTCCCCGAGCGGAAACTCAAACAGCGAATAATCCTGAAACACCACAGAAAACAGCTCCATATATTCCTGGTACCGGTACTTCGTGATATCAATCCCGTTTAACAGGATTCTGCCCTCCGTCGGGTCATACAAACGGCAGAGAAGCTTGATAAAGGTCGTCTTGCCCGAGCCGTTCTCCCCGACGATCGCCAGCTTGTCACCGATTCTGAATTTCATATCAACATGGCGCAGCGCCCAGTTCTCCGTTCTCGGATACTGAAAGCCCACATCCTGAAATTCAATCTCATACTCAATATCATCCCGCTTCTCTACCGCCAGCGAACCCTGATACATATTTCTAGGCAGATCGAGATAACGGTAAAATTCTACAAGAAAATTATTATTATAACGCAGCCTTCCGATCACGGCCCCGATATTCGATACCGCATGAATAAAGCGTCCGACCGTCCCCTGGTACAGAACAAAGCTTCCGATGCCGAACACGCCGGTAAATGCTTTTGCCGCAACAAAAATGAAGATGGCGATATTCAGCACCGCATCCAGAAGAACCGAAAGTATCCCGTATCGGATCTGAATCTGTTCTATTTTTGTGACCCACTCCGGATGAACCTGAAATTTCTTTATGTCTTCCAGCACAATGCGGTGAAGGTTAAACAGTATCATATCCCTTGACCAGAGCTGGCTGTAGACACTGAAGCGCGCATTGCTCGCGGAAAGCCCGCTGAGCTCCTTTTGATTTTTTTCCGTACTTACCGCCGATATGCGGACAGAAAGCCATGTGTTCCCGGCAATCAAAAGAATAATGGCAGCGGCTGAGAACGGGGAATTGATAAAACCGAGAAATCCGCTGAAATTCCCTTTGGCCGCCACTGCAAACATGGATACCGTCAGAGAGACGGAAAAAACCACATTGAAAAGCTCCCGCACCAGCCCGAAAAATGTCCATCGCAGAGAGTACAGCCCGCCGCCGAAAGAAACAAAATCATTTCGTATCTTTGAGCGAAGCAGAACGACATCCGGATTTTCCGTATGTTCAAAAGAATGCTCATTCTGCTTTGCCGCTACATATTCCTCATGCTGCTCCATCGTAAAGGCTTCCATTACGGTGCACTTTCCCTGCAGAAAGCGGCTGACCAGCGATATAACAAATGTACCCGCGGCCGTCACTGCGGCCAGAAACAGCAGCTGCCGCAGTCCTCTTCCTTCTGCCAGCCCGTTAATCAGCTCCGCGGACATGAAAAGCCCGAAATAAGGTGCGAACACCTCGAATACAATGCGGAGAAACTGACAGAGAAAATATCCGGGCAGCAGCTCATTCCAGATTTTCAGCGCCCTGGCAATCAGTTCCCATTCCTCGCGGAGCGAACGCTTTGCAGGTATATTTTTTTTCGATTCCCTCTCCTTCTTTTTCATTCTGAGCCCCTTTCGTTTCACAACTGTTCCTGCAGCTCTCCGGTCTGCCCCGGCTGCACGTTTTCCCTGTAATACCTGCTTTGTACATCAAACAAGCCCCGGTATATTCCGTCCGCTGCCATCAGCTCATCATGCGTTCCCACCTCCGCAAAACGGGCACCTTCCAGCAGGAAGATCCGGTCGCAGAACCGGGTTGAAGCAAGCCGGTGAGAGATAAAAACCGAAGTTGCGTCCTCAGCGATCTCCCTGTATTTATGGTAAATCCGGTCCTCCGCAATCGGATCGAGCGCCGCCGTCGGCTCGTCAAGAAGGATACAGCGCGGATTTTTATAGAGAAGGCGGGCCAGAAGGAGCTTTTGCGTCTCCCCTCCCGAAAGCTCTGTGCCCTCCCGGCTCAGCTCCCGGCCGAGCGGTGTTTCTGCCCCCAGCGGAAGGGACGCAATTTTTTCCGACAATCCCGACAGCTCAATGCTCCGCTCCAGTTTTCCGCGGTCAATTTCATCCTTCTCGCCCGCACACGCGATATTCCTCGCGATGGAGACCGGAAGAAATGAAAAGACCTGCGGTACCAGACCAAACAGCGTATACATTTCATCGCGGTTGTATTCGTAAAGCGTATGCCCGTCCAGCAGAATTTCCCCCTCGTCCGGAAGAAGCAGCCCGCACATCAGACGGATGAGCGTCGTTTTTCCCGCGCCGTTTACGCCGACGAGCGCTACCTTCTCCCCCGCCTCAATTTTAAACGATATATCATCCAGAACCTTTTTCTCCCCCTTCGGATAGCGGAAGGACACATGCTTGAATTCAATGGAAAACGGTTTTGCCGGAACCGGTATCCCCTCCCCGTGATTCAGCTTTCCGGTTGCCTCCAGCCCCTCACGATAATCCGATACCTGCAGGGCGCCGTCTAAAACGCGGTTCACAGTCCACAGTATGCTGCTCATCAGCCCTGCCATCGAGGTGATCGCCGAAAAATAGAGCACGAATGAAGCAGCATCCAGTTCTCCTGCAGCAGCCTTGGTAATCAGAAACGCATAAGCGGCCCCGTCCCGGATCAGAACGACCAGAAAACCCGCTGCTGCTGCCATTATGCTGCGCCGCTCACATTTCCATTTTTCTCTTCTCGCCTGCCCGAGCAGACGCATAAAGCGCTCGTGAAGGCTGTCCTGCATCTGATACAGACGGATATCCTTCGCAAATCGAAAATCCCAGGAGGTTCCGAGGGTTGCATACTTTATTTTTTTGTCGATTCGATTCCGGATATCCTGTGACTCCCAGTTTTTCTTCCGCTCCCATGCCCCGGCTGCATAGCTGACTGCGCTGCCCGCTGCAAGCAGCAGAAGGATCACCGGATGCAGCATGGAGATCACCGAGCCGAACAGAACAAAATTCAGCACGGTTCCGGCAAGATTGGCAAAATCCATCGGAAAATGAACTCCCGCCGTATGATTGTTGCTGATCGCTGCTTCTCCCCGCTGATCCAGTTTTGCCACCTCGGAATCATAGTTAAGATAATTGTCCCTTGTGCGCTGGTACTCATTGTACATATAAATCATCCGCATCAGGACAAAATGCTCCGAGCTCCCAATTTTTGTTGTAATAACCAGATTGGCGAGGTCAAAGCACAGCTTTGTCAGCAAAAATCCCAGTATTACCAGCGCTACATACGAAAAGCTCTTCTGCGCCCCCAGGGCCCGCAACACGGCAGGCGGCATATACAGCGCAAGCGCTGACAGAATCACGGTCAGCGGCACGGTTAAAAACCCGGTAAACGCCAGCCCCCGCTCCGTCTGCCATAAAAGGCGGTAGATATAGGCGACGCAGGAAAACAGGCCGTATTTCGGCTTTCGCTTCGCTGTATCGGCATTTTCTGACTTCTTGTCTCTTTTTTCTTTTCTTGGTTCTTTTTTCGCCATAATCCCCCTCTTCTCTTTTCCGTTTGGCGCGGTGTTTCCTGTCCCGGACTGCCTGCGTCTGCCTAGCAGCAATGTGCCGCTTTTTTCGGCTCTTCACCGGCGGTATCTCACAATATACCATTTACCTGCAAAAAAAGAGCATTTCGTGTCCCAAACGCTGTTTTGGGTGAACGAAATGCAGAATTTATAAGCTCTCCGCCGCGAAAATTATATAATGCCTCTTTTGCTTTACACACCAAAAGCCGCGGCAGAACAGGCTGTTATACACAAAATATCGGGAAATATCAAAGCCGCCTGCCCCCTCCCAAAAGGCTCCGGAAGGATAATCATTCCGTGCCCGTCCGTTCCTCTTTCAGCGGAATGAGAATCTCCGCCGTAAATCCTCCTTCCTCGCTGTCCGCAAAAAACTGTCCGGTATATTTATTCACTATATTTTTTACGCGCCCGAGACCGAAGCCATGGGACTCGCCCTTTTCTGATTTAAACATACTTTCCTTTCTCTTCTGCTTCTTTCCTGCAGCATTGGTACAGATCAGATAAAACTGCGTGTTCTTCTGCCCGATATAGACACGGATAAAACGACTTTCCCTAGAAATCTTTTTGTTCTCCTCTATGGCATTGTCAAGCAGATTCCCGATCACGGCACACAGCTCCACATCCGTTACCGGCGTACCGTCCGGAATCCTCGCCTTTGCATTGACCGGAATTTCGTTCTGCGCCGCGATATTCAGCTTCCCGTTTAAAATCGCATCCACCATCACCCTGCCGGTCTTGATCACGGCATCCACGCTCGTCAGATCGTCATTGAGCTGGTGCAGGTAAGCGTTCACCTCGTCATACTTTCCGAGCGCCATGCTCGCCTGGAGCGCCTGAATATGGTTGTGATAATCATGCCGCCAGCCGCGCATCTTTGTGTAAACTGCTTCCACCTCGTCACAGTATTTCCGGATCAGTTCGCTCTGATACGCCTCGATCCGGCGGTCGATCCACTTCTGCAACATACTGCTTCCTTCCTTTCCCCGGCTGAAACGGATTCCATGGTTATCCTGAAGCGCCTCTCTTTTAGAAATTTTTCTTTTGCTTCCCGGCCTGCCCTTCTGTTTCCCGGTTCTGCCGCTCCCCCTGGATTTCCTTCCGCTGTCCTTAAAACAGGCGGATGATCTCCCTGCCGATCTTCTCCGCCATCCCCCGGCTGATCGGCACCTCCGCGCCGCCCTTCAGCACCACGCAATCACTTTTCATCTGCACCACATACCGCAGATTCACAAGAAAAGAGCGCTGGCACTGGAAAAAATACTCGTCCAGCATCCCCTTCGTCTCTGCGAGCGAGGTTTTCATCCGGTAGTCCCCGCCCGCCGCATGAATCGAAACATACTGCTTCTGCGCCTCGATATAGAAAATCTGTGAAACCGGAATATAATCTGTTCTCCGGTCATAGGTCACACACAGACGCTTTTCCGACTTCACGAGATTGGCTACCGCCTTATCAAGCACCGCAGACAGCTTTTCTCCGGCAACCGGCTTCATCAGATAGTGCAGTGCGTCAACCTCATATCCTTCGGCAATGAAATCCGGAAATCCGGTGATAAAGATAAGCTGCACCGCACGGTTCGCCTGCCCGCGCCGGAGCTCCTTCGCCAGATCCACGCCGTTCATCGCCCCCATCTCAATATCCAGGAGCAGCATGTCCGCTTCCGGCCCGTCCTCGCGCGCAAAAAGAAATGCCTCTGCGGAAGGAAATTCCTTCACGATGGCGACATGCCCCTTTTCCCCCGCCCACTGCCGCACCAGGGCGGAAACATATACGCGGTCCTGCGCACTGTCATCCACAACGGCGATTGTATAATCCATGTTGTTCCTCCAAAGATATTGAAATATGGCACGGCATTCCGTAAAGCATGGCTGGAACCGTCCGGATCAGCATTTCCGGCATCGCACGGAGTTCCGCGCTCAAACCTTTTTATTCTGCCAAACGTCCGGTGATCCAAAACACAGTCAATCCATCCCAAGTCCTTCGCACAAAAATTGCTGATACCGCGCAGACAGCCCGCTCTCCTTTAAAGCTTTCCGGTGCTCCTTCTCATCCCTGCATTTGCAGAGCGCGTCAAACACCTCCGACTTCTTCCCGTTGCTGCCTTCCAGAATCGACAGCTTTTCTGCAAGCCGCGCACGCAGCCGCTCCTCGCCCGCCAGAGTCTCGCGCACCCGCAGCTCGCAGACTGCACCCGGTTTCACCTGCCCCAGGTGGACGCGCGTACAGCCGTCCCGGTGATCCAGACGGAAGCCCTTGTTCTTTCCGTCCTCGGTTACGGCAACCGCGCCCCTCACAATTCCCCGCAGTTCAAAAATATAGCTGCGCGGCGGCAGAATAGCCTCCTCATCCTTCGCCAAAAAACGCAGCACCCATTCCCCGTCCTGCCCGGTCTCTGACCAGAAGTGCGTCACGGCACGCTCTCCACCCGCATCCTCCGTCAGGCAATATTCTCCCGTCCCGGAAAACGCGAGAACCCTAAGTTTCTCGGGAAGCCCGGTACGATTGCCCCGCGGCGCACCGTCCAGCACAAAGAATGCACCCCCGCCCGCCAGCACCGGCATGGAGTCCAGAAAGCGCACCATCTCATACTGTCCGCCGCCCGCGTACACATCGCCCGTAAAAATGTCCGTGTAATGCCCCTCCGGCAGCCAGACCTTTGTGACCGTCATCCCGTGCGCATCGCCTTTTTCCGTGACAGGCGCGACGATCAGCTGCCTTCCGAACAAATACTCGCCCGGGCATTCATAAGCTTCTTTCTCCTCCGGATATTCATAGTACATCGGCTCGATCAGCGCAAGCCCGCGCTCCGCCGTCTCACACGCAGCGGAATACAAAAACGGGAGCATGGCATGGCGAAGCCGCAGAAATTTCTTCGCGATCTCGCCCGCACCGTTCTTGTACACGGCAGGCATCTTCGAGAATATATTGCTTTTGCTGCTGTGCAGGCGGTTGATCGGGGAAAATACCCCGAACTGCAAAAACCGCACATAGAGCTCATTGTCCTTCTCCCCGCCCATGTGCCCGCCGATATCGTGGCTCCACCAGGTATAGCCTGCATTGCTCGCGGTCGCCGTAAAATACGGCAGAAACCTCAATGTCTTCCAGGTCACGATCGTATCCCCGGAAAAACCGACCGGATAGCGGTGTGCGCCCACGCCGGAATAGCGGGAGAGGATCATCCCCTCGCGATCCTTTGAAATGTCGAGGAAATGGAAATGGTTCAGCCCCCAGAGCGGGTCGTAGCCGGGAAGCCTGCTGCCCGTGCCCTGCTGCCAGTCGATCCACCAGAAATCCACGCCGTCCCGCTCGTAAGGTTTGTGGAGCAGCTCAAAATACGCGTTGATAAACCCGCTGTCCGTAAAATCAAACTCTACTGCTTTCTTCGCTGCCGGGTCAACCCCCATGCGCTCTGCCATCGCGGCATACTGCTCCTCGGTATACTGCACGCCGGAGGCCGGATGGAGATTTAACGTCACATGAAGATTCTTCCCGTGCAGGTTTTTCAGAAATTCTTTATAATCCGGGAAAAGCTCCCGGTTCCAGCTGTAACCCGTCCAGCCGTCCACCCCTTCCGGAAGGTTCTCGCTCGGATGCCAGTCCATGTCCACGGTCGCCACGGTAAACGGAAGCCCGTCCTCCTCAAACGCCTCCATCAGCTCCAGATATTCCTCCTGCGAATATGCGTGGTAGCGGCTCCACCAGTTCCCGAGCGCCCAGCGCGGCACACGCGCCGGAGCGCCGCAGAGCGAATACAGCGCTTTCACCGCGCTGCGGTAATCATGGCCAAAGGCAAACACATAGATATCCCTCTCCGCATGCCTCCGCGGCTCCACCATCCCCTGCTCGTTCAGCAAAAGGGAGGCGCTGTCATCGTACACTGCCACGCCGCTTTCCGAAACCACGCCGTCGCCGAGCCGGATCGGATGGCTTTTCTCCTTTTCCGGCTGCCAGGAGATCCACTGGTCCCCATCGCAGCAGTCCAGCGTGCGGTAAGTTCCTCCCAGATTTCCCCCGTTGAAAACCGGCATCTTCGCGCCGTTTGGAAAGTGTATCTCGCTTTTTTCCAGATCCTGTTTTAAGACCAGCTTAACCTTTGCGGTGGTTATAGTCAGCGGACTGTCCATGGCGGAAATCCCGGAATGCGGAATTTCCGGGACAAAACTTTCGGCCTTGCAGCTTCTCTTTCTGCCGGATTCGTTACCCGCTTCCTCAACTGTATAATCTACCGGCTCTGCATTCCGGAACCACACCGCCTGCGTCGCATCGTCGCAGAATGTACCCGTTTCATCCTCCTCGATGCGGAACAGCTCCGGCGCCAGTACCGTAATCCGGCGCTTCCCGCATATCACCATATTGTGCTTGTCCGCAACCGGTGCGGCTGCCGCAATCAGATGTTTTTCCAGCATAGATCCATAGTCTCCTCTTTTTTATACGTCTTCTATTCCCTAAGGCCGCAGCCGTGCTTTCTTCCGGAACGGCAGCCTGGCAGATCAGCATCAACTTACTGCCTTCCGCCGCCCTCTTTTCAAGCTTCCGCGCCTTCTGCTCCCCTCATTCTATCACAAATCCGGAAACATGAAAATAAGCAGTTTACGGCAATAAGCAAAAAATCAGACGGAGCACCACCTTCTGTTCCATACCCCGCTGCACTGCATACAATTTACATTGCCGCCGCATAATCCGGCTGAATTCATCCGCCGATTTTCAAATTTTCCTTCGGTCATTCTGCAAGAAACGACGCACAGATCGTGAAACGGCTCCTGACAGCAGACGGCGGAAGGAACCGGACATGTTTCCGGTACTATGAATGGATGAATGAATTCCTCAAAATCGTCGCGCAGAAAATCCGGGGCTGTGTTATACTGAAGCTGCTTCGAAGCAATACTGACAGGAGGTGAACGGCAAACCATTATGAATTACTATATTCTGATCTGGTCTGTGTGTACCTTTGTGGAAAGCCATGTGCGGGAGGAAATTCCCATGGAAGAGCTTGTGCGTCAGACCGGGTTTTCTCTGGCGCATATCAGAGATGTATTTCGAAAGTATACCGGAAAGCCGCTGTCCCGGTATGTGCAGGAGCGCAGGATTGCCAATGCTGCCCGGGAGCTTCTGGACACAGACAGAACAATTCTTGACATTGCCGTACAATACGGATTCTCCGGCAGAACCGTATTCTCCCGGGCTTTCCGACGGTATACCGACTATACACCCTCCCAGTTCCGCGCCGAGGCCCCAGTGCTTGCCCGGGTTCGGCTCTGCGCAGGGGTATACGGTACAGCGCTTCCGAGGAGATGGGAGGATGGAAGTGACAGCTGCACTGCATAAACAAATAAACCGAAAAAAGAAAGTTGAGGAAATCAGGTGGAAAAACAAAACAATGCAATTTTATACGGTGTACCAAAAGTAGCATATGGTCAGGACGGATGTACCCCCTTTCCCATGTGCATCCACTCCTGCGCAAAGTATCTGGGGCTGCGCGTTGACTACACCCGGGCCATTGCCGAGAGCGGCGCAGCTTTCCGGCTTGCCTGGAACACCGCCTGCTGGGACGGCGGCAATGTGGATGCTGTCTTCACTTTTGACGATCCGGAAAAGACATTCCGCTGCGGTATGCGTGCCATGGAGCGGGAGTTCAAGCTCTTTCGCCGCACGCCGGAGACGAAAAAAGAGGATTTCATGGACTTTATCTGCGGGGAGATCGAAGCGGGATACCCGGTCATCGCCCTTGGCATCATAGGCCCGCCGGAAGCCTGCGTGATAACCGGCTACCGGGACGGCGGCAAAATGCTGATGGGCTGGAATGTGTTCCAGGAATATCCGGAATACCAGGCAAGTACCCGGTTCGAGGAAAACGGCTATTTTCTCACCGGGGACTGGTGGGAGAATCCCGACACAACCGCCCTGATCGCCACCGGTACGGAAAGCGTTCCCCCTCTCACTTCCATAGAAGCGCTCCGGAATGCTGCGGAGGCCCTGGAAGGCCGCATGTGCGGAACCTATGCCAAAGGCATCCTGGCCTATGATGCCTGGAAGAACGCCCTGTTGTGCGACCGGGACTTTCCGGCTGATGCCGTCCTTCCCCTGCTGGTGGAACGCATGATGTGTCACGGCGATGCCATGGACTGCCTCTCCGACGGGCGCAGCCACGGGGCAAAGTACCTGCGCAGACTGGCAGAGCAGCACCCTGCAATGGCCTCCGGCCTGAATGCCGCCGCCGGGGAACTGGAAGGGATACCGGAAATTATATGGAATGAAATGATTCCCGTCCTGGGCGGCTGGGAGCGGGGCGAAGTTCAGATGCGCCAGCTGGCCAGGGCAGAGAACCGCCGCCTGTTCGCCGGACAGATTGAGCGGATGAAGGCTCACGATGAACGGGCATATAACCATATCCGCGGATTACTGGATAGCAACAGGTAGCCCTTCTCCCATCTCAATACGGAGATGAAGCAAAATACCCATGCAGGAATGGATAACCTCTGCAGCCGGTTCGTTCTGCATTTACGGCTCCTTGAAACAGGAGGATTTTCTTCCCCATAATTGTCCAAGTATAAATATATTTTCATGGACTTTAAAAAACTGCTGTGCTACAATAAAACCATAGAAAAATCAGTTTAGGAGGAAACCGGTATGCAGGAGGCTGTATTGAAAGTACAGAAATTAGGGGTTCCGCCGGAGGGCTTTGAAGGTGATGCATTTCCCGGCGATGAGGAATTTCCGGATGAGGACACCCTTCAAATATGGGATGAGTGGGTTGAAGCGGTTGATTCCATAAAAAGACCCGTAACTTGGGAGGAAGCTGAAATCCTTATCCGCTGCTGCCCTACAGAACATATGTCAGGGGTTGAATGGACATTTCTGCATTGTATAGAAAGTGTTTTTACGCCTGAAGCAATAGAGGACTTCCGAAATCTTATTGAGAAGTGCAACTCGGATATGATGAAGAACATGCTGCTGGAACGGCTTCAAAATTATGTCGGCAACAGAAAGTAACAGCCCGTTCCCATGTTCTGCGTGCAGTTGCCTGCAGTCCGGCCTCAATTGCACTTTACAGGGATCCACAGCTCGCAGAACAGCCCGCTTTCGCCGTTTTCATAGTATACCTCATAATCGGAAGCTTCTGCCTGCTCGTAGCCTGTCTGCGGAGAAAACTCCCTGAAAAATCTGCTCCAGGTTTCGCTCAGGCAGCCGCCGTCCGGGCCGAAGCATTTAAATACGGCGTAGTCTGCCGGCTCCGTTTCCCAGATCGAATAACCGTTTTCCATAAACTGCTCTGCCTTTGCCGTATCAGTATCCTCGTCCAGCACAATTCCGATCCCGTAATTAAAATGGCTTTCGCTGTCTTTTACCGGACTGCACAGCCCGTATAAATCCCTTTTTCCAGGGATGCGAAGCTGCTTCATCGGCTCAATCAGATTTTTGCCGAAGCATTCCTCCCAGAAGTCCGAAATACTGTAATCCGCATCATCATTGATGATTTCATTCGGAAAAGCCCGCACCAGTGTGAGAAAACGCTGACTCTCCCTGCGTTCCATTCTGTAATCCATAATCCTGCCGCCTTCCATTATAATTTTTATTACAAGTGGACTGAATAAGTGAAGCTTCGCACCCTTTTGTCTTGCCTGCTTCGGCGTAGAGCCGTGAAACCTAGCAAAGGCCTTCGAAAAGCTTTCCGGAGTTTCATAACCATACTTATATGCCGCTTCAATTATAGAAATATCTGTTTTCTGTAATTCCTGAGCTGCCAGAGTAAGACGCCGTTTTCTGAGATACTCGCCGGCTGTCATCCCTGTAATAAAGCTGAAAATCCGGTGAAAATTATAGCTGGACATATACACGCTTTTCGCAACCTCCGTATAAGTTATATCCTCAAGGATATGCTTCTCCATGTAGAAGATCGCCTGCTGAATAAGCTGAATCGACACGTTATTCCTTCCTCCCTGTACATGTTATTATAGCTGCCCGCCGCGAAAAAATCCTGTTCCGGCTTGCACTGTTTTGTCAGAATTCTGCCCGGTTCCGGTTTTACCCCGATTCTATCACAGGTATGCCGCCCGGTACAAGATATCATTCTTTGAAGGTTTGCCGGCTTGACAAACTGCGTATTTCAATATATAATCACGTTATATAAACACATTATATAACACACTTACATAATAGCATTATATAATAAGATGACGAAACAGATCACACAATGCGGCTGCCGGAATATTCTCCAGAAGAATCACGGAGCACCCCGCGTCAAAACAACACTTTAAGAAAGGAAGGGGAACACATGCCAAAGCAGAGGATTACAAAAGAGATGGTGGTAGAGGCCGCGTTTGAGATCGCCCGGGCCGGCGGTATGGAACAGGTTACGGTTGGGAGCGTTGCACAGCGGCTCGGCTGTTCGGTGCAGCCGATCTACAGCTACTGCGAAAGCATGGACGGCCTGCGGCAGGCCGCAGCAGAACGGACCGGGCAGTTTATCCGGGAATACGCCGCGGCGCATATCCGGCCGCAGGATCTGTTCCGCAGCATGGGGCAGGCATATCTTCAGCTTGCGAAGGAGGAGCCGGAGCTTTTTAAGATATTTATCCTGCACCGCAGAAGAGGAATATCTTCCCTTAAGGATCTGTATTTGCAGGAAACCGATCCGCGCGTTGCGGATTTTATCGCCGCCCAGCTGAATATGGATGCTGTACAGGCCCGGCAGCTACATCTGAATATGCTGATATATACGATCGGGCTGGGCACTGTTTTCTCCGTAACGGAGCCGGGTATCCCCGCAGAGGAAATTTTCGCACAGCAGGAAACGGCTTTCGAGGCATTTTTCTCGATTGCTTCCGATGGAAAAAAATAGAACCGGAGCGATTTCTCCGGATAGCCGTTTCCTGCTGCAGCTTATGATGATGATTGTCAACCCGCCGCACTGAACACCAGCGGCTTGTAATGGAGGATTATTTTATGAAAAGCGGAATTGTTATCTACCGTTCCAAATATGGCTCATCCAGAAAATATGCCGGCTGGCTCGCCGAAAAGACAGGCTTTGACTGCATCGAGACAGCAAAAGCAAAACCGGAGGCGCTTGCGCCTTACCGCACCGTCGTGCTGTGCGGCGGCATTTACGCCTCCGGCATTGCCGGGCTTTCCTTTCTGCGCAGAAACATCCGGAAGCTGAGCGGCAAAAAACTCGCTGTCTTCTGCGTCGGCGCCTCCCCGTACGACCAGAAAGCTTTTGAGGAACTGAAAGTCCGTAATCTGAAAACCGATTTGAAGGATATCCCGGTGTTTTACGGGAGGGGCGCATGGGACGAGCAGTCGATGAGCCTTAAGGATCGCACGTTATGCCGGCTGCTGCAGAAGGCCGTCGCCAAATCAGAGCCGGATACAAGAGAGCCCTGGATGGAAGCGCTGCTGTGTGCGGCCGGGCAGAAGGCCGACTGGACGGACGAAAAATATCTGGAGCCGCTTCTCCGGTATATCGGCCAGGAGGTATCTCCTCAGGATATACCCGGCCAAAGCTCCTCCGGCTCCTGTGCCGTATAGCATGTTCCGATAGCCCGGTTCATGTATTTCGCCCGCTGAATTTATTCTGGCCGATCAATGCGGAAGCTCTTTTCGTTATTCTAAAATCCGGCACTGATCTGTCCCGGACAGAAGTTTCATTAATCCGTTCCTGTCAATCGAATCGTTCAGAAAATCCTCCCAGAAAGCCCTGCTGGAGGTAAAGCGGAGATTCCCGTCCGGCGGCAGCTGTTCGATAAGATGCATCACCTTCTGATACTGCTCTTGGCTGTCAAAGCGGATGGACCATTCGTATTCCTTTGACTGTCCCTCCCGCCGGCAGAATATCCCCTCGGAGGTATAGCAGGTAATATAATGGATCTCCTCCTCGGTGCCGTCTGCCGGCGGGTAAGTACAGGAGGTAAACGCGCCGGTCAGAAGGCGGGCCGTCTCCCGCTCGGCTGCTTTTTTCGCGGCATATTTCTCTGTCTGTTCTGCCTGTTTTGCCTGCATCAGCTCGCGCTTTTCATGCTCCTCCCTCATCTGCGTTCGGATTGTTTCCTGCAGCGCATCAAATTTTTCCAGCATCTGATCCCATTCTTTCTCCGTAAAGGACTGCGCTCCAATCCGGTAGGAAGGTTTTGTTTCTCCCTTTCGAAACCGTTCGGAAAGCTCCTCGATCTTGCTGTGCAGGAATTCCGCATAATTTTCTTTTTCCGCACCGTCCTCCGCGGCCGCCTTTGTTTTCTCCGGATACGGACATGCATGGTATCCGGCTCTTACTTCCGTTAGTGTCATTGTTTCTCCCTTCTGCAGCCCTTCTGTCGTTCGGGGCCGCACCGCTTCCCTCAAAAGGTCCAAGCGGTAATTATCAAGTCTCTCTGTTCCTGGAAGCCGCGGAATCCTCCCCCGGTCAGCACGCAAAAAACGCCGCAATTTCCAATCCTCCATCCTGGAAATCACAGCGCCGTCCTTAGCTGTATTTTGTTCCGGGCAGCGGGGTTCCGATGCTCCTGTTTTTATATCGGCATCTGCGCACTAAAAGCTTACAGTCCGCGCTCATTCCGATACTGCATGGAAAATCTGTGCCTTTCATGGTATACCGCGGATGTTATGCCAACCCCGCTCCGCGCCTGACCGGCGGAAAGTTTCTTTTGTGAATCTTCTGTGAATCGTGCGCATCTGCCGGAACGAACAGGCATCCGCCAGCGCCGGCGGCACACAGGGCGCCGGCGGCCGAGGATGCTGCAGCATATTCCTTCGTATTCCTCTGTCACTGCATACTTCTTTTTACTTCCCTGCCACGCTTACCTTGTCCATGCACACGGCCTTCGGGCCCTCGAAATTCTTTTCTACCTGCATCTCTCTGGAGAATACCAGCGTTTTCTGCGCTTCAAAAATATTTCCGTTTACGGAACCGCCCGTCACCGGCACAACCTTCTCGCCGTCATAGAAGAAGGCTAAGCGGATCTCGCCTCCAAAATGCCCGGTATAATCATTCATCTGAAAATCCGAGAAATTGACGATCTCCAGATAAGGCTGCGCCTTCATCTCGGCAAGGGAAACCTGTCCTGCCGGAACCCGGAAGCCGCCGAAATCGCCGGTCGGCTCAATCCCGAGATACTGGGCAAAGCGGTTGCCGCCGTGGATCATCAGCAGCCGTCCATCCTTTATCATCTCGCGATCCTTCATCGGAATCCCCTCACCGGAAAACGGAACGACGGCTTTCATGGTCATGTTGACACGATCTTTTAAAACCTCTTCGCCCTGTACATCGCAGCCGACGGAAAACGACGAATATTTCTGGTAAATATTGGAAGATTCTGCCCGGCTGACATAGTACCGCATAAGCTCCTTTACATAACTTCCTGTTAAAATGATGCGGTACTCACCCGCTGCCGGAGCGCTTTCTGCTCTTGCCCGCGCGCGGGTCAGCTCCATGGTATTGCGCACCTTCTCCCGGAGGGCATCCGTGCTCCAGTCATTATATGCAAAATCCTGATAGGTCTCCACATCCTGCCCGTCCACGCACTGCACAACAAATTCGCCCCACACACTGTTTTTCCGATACGCGACATCCACACCGCACGAATTTATAATATGGGTGGTGCTGCAGTTTGCAAAAATTTCTGCCGAATTCAGGAACACTTCCTCATGCACATCCTCGGCAAACAGCGCCTGTGCAAAGCCCTGTACCATCTCGGAAAGCGTCTTCCCCGCAAGGGTGCTTTTCACCTCCACCAGCTCTTCTTTTGCGCCGGCATACAGATCATAATATTTGTTTTTCAAGAATCCTGCCGCATAATACGCATCCGCAAAAAGCTTCTCCAGTTCCTGCGGCGTCCGGCTGTCCTGCACGCGCACGGATGCCACCCCGCGGAAGCGCTCTCCGTCCTCCTCAAACACGCGGTAAACCGAGACATTGGCCGTCCGCACCTTTTTGCTGCGCTGCATGTCAAGCTCCTTTTTGATAAAAAACAGCTCCGCAGATTCCTCCTCTGTCAAAGTTATCTGAAAATCTTCAATTCCGCACTTTTTCAGCGCGGACAAAATCCGGTCTGTCATGAAACAATTCTTCCTTTCCTGTATTGAGTCCCGCTGCCGTTATCCAAGTCTGATCCTTGCCTTAATATGCGGGCCGCCGTCCGAAACCTTCACCCACTCCTTGTATCCCTTGCCGCAGAAGCCGCTGCCGCAGAGTACGGAAGTATCCGAAATCATACTGATGGATTTTAACAGATCCGGTACATAGCCGGTCAGCACGATCGGCGAATAAACCTTCCCCGTCAGCTTCCCGTCCCTGATTTCCCGCGCGATATCAACCATGCACTGAATCCCCCAGTTTTTCGGATCTTCCATGCCGCTCGCCGCACCCTCGAGCAAAAAGCCGTAGGAAATGGACGCAATCATATCCTCCACCTTGTCGCTGCCTGCTTCGAAATATGTATTTGTCATCCGGGTGTATGCCTTCCTTGCATAATTCTCCCGCCGCCCGTTTCCGGTCGGTTTCGTTCCAAGATGCATGGCGGACTGTGCGTCGCTGATGCCCTCCTTCAGAATCCCGCGGTCGATGATCAGCGTATCCTGCGCCGGAACGCCCTCATCGTCGAAGAAATAGGATGCCACTTCCTTCGCTGCGGCCGCTCCGTCGTGCATGTTCACAAGCTCCGAGGCAACCTGTTTTCCGACATACTGCTTAGCCAGCGCGCGATTCTTCACAAACATATCCATCTCCACGCCGTGTCCGAATGCCTCATGCACAATCATGCCGGTAACGTCCGGCCTGCACACGCACTCATATTCTCCCGGCGGGATCGGTTCGCTGGCAAGCAGATCAAGCGCATTCTGCGCCACGCTCCCGACATTTTTTCCGATCTCGTCCAGCAGTTCCGCCCCACCCAGCACGGAAAACCCGCGGTAGTTGTCCTTGACCTCCTCGCCGCGCGAGGCCATCACAACCACGCCGCCGCATGTCCAGAGCACATTCTGCTCCATATCGCGGTTTTTCGACAAAAACAGCTTGCTGCATTTCTGGTAGCTTGCAAACGCACGGCAGTCAAGCACCTTATCGCTGAAGGCGAGCCCGGCCTCGCTGACCTGTGTCAGCTGCGCAATGATTTTTTCGTCACCGTACTCCTCCGGATCAAGCTCATACTCCGTGCTGTCCGCAAACACAAGCGGATCATCCGCCAGCATTGCATAGCAGCTTTTTTTCACACCCTCCGGCAGCTGATCGGACATCGGCATGAGCTTGCTCTTAATTTCCGCCGCAATCTCCTCAATTTTATCTTCCGACAGCTCATTGAACGAGTACTCTGCGTATCTTGTTCCGTCATAAACCTTTGCCACAAATCCCCGGCCGGACAGCATGCCGTCCATATAGATTCCTTTGCTCGTCTTCGACACGCTGTAATTTTTCGCGGCGGAATCCTGCGCCAGCAGAGACGCATACGGAAATTCCGTCAGCAGCCGATCCCGCAATTTCTCAAGCACCGGCCTCATCTGCTTTAAATATTCACTTCGTTTAACTTTCATGTTTATTCCTCTTTCCAAATTTGCATTATTCTCGAGGGTTTCATATATAGTTTCATATATACGTTCATATTGACCCTCTTTAAATCAAACCGCAGTCTCAGGGCATTTTCCCGGCGGCACAACCGGGAGGCTCAGAGTATATCTCTTTAGAGAAAAAGGCTGTCCAAACCGTCCTCCCCCGCTTCTTAAGCATCTTCAAACCGTTTCAAGCAGCTTTTGTGCCTCCTCCCAGCATTTCACCGTAAGCACATCATCCCGCTCCTCATACGGAAGATCAATCGCGCCGATATACCACAGCGGCGTAAGACCTGCTCCCCCCGCTCCGACAATATCACAATCATACTGATCTCCGGTATACCAGACCTCCTCCGGTGAAAGCTCTGCCTTCTCCAGCGCCAGCTCAAAAATCCTCCGGTTCGGCTTGCGGTAAAGAAACTCGCTGGTCGCGATAATAAACTCAAATTCATTCTCCGGAAGCAGGCGATGAATCCGCTCGCTCACCGCCTCGCCGCTATAGGTAATATTGCTGATCACCCCGGTTCGGATGCCCCTCTCTTTCAAAAATCGAAGAAAGGCCTCAATTCCCGCGGTCGGTTTTCCCGGAGAAGCGGCATTCCAGAATACCCGGTCAAATTCTGCACCGGAAATGGAAAGTTTTATCCCCTGTGATTCATACAGATAGCCGCTGAACATATGATTCGGTATTTCCACCTGAAACAGATGTCTTCTGGCCGGATCAAAACGCCCGAGCTCCCGGTTCATCTCATCGGCCGCTGCCTGGATTTCTTCCGCTGTCCGTCCGTATTTATTCTCAACGGCATATTCCATCACCGCCCGTGTACCCCGCACGCCGTCAAACTTCTCTTCAGCCACCAAGGTCTGTCCATAATCAAAAAGGAGCATTTTCGGTTCTTTCATGCCTTTCTCCCTCCCGGTCATTCACCGGCTGTACATTGTCTCTGTTCCGTCCCGCCCGCGCGCAGCCCGCTTCCTTACTTCGCGCCCATCCTGCGCTGCTGCACCATCTTTTTCGGTGCCGCCTGCGCGGAATATTTGGCGTTCATTTTTCCAGACGGGATACCGTTTTTCTTTGATGCCATCAGATCAAATGCAGCATGTTCTTTTTTCTTCTTACCCATAAAATACACCTCCTGAATTTTCATTCTGCCTGCGGCAGATTTTCCTCTATTTTTCGAACCCAGGCGTCATATTCCGCCTCCGTAAGTTCCCGCTCGATCTCTACTGACGGTTTCAGCGCCGGATGAGGAACGGCAAGGAAATTCGCAGAAAAGCTGCGGTTGATTCCAGTCTCGAAAAGTATGATCACCCCGCGGCCGTCAATCTCCGGGATGGCCTCCGGCGGCATCTCGCCCCAGATCAGCCGCATCGCATCATCCTGCTCCAAGGTATTATGACCGGCAGCGCCGTAATTGCATTCCATAAATTGCATGCTGTAGGAATTGTTCCAGCAGTCGTCCGGAAACTCTCCGTATGCCAGACGAATCAGGGACTTTGCCGCACGGAATTCATGCATGCCGTATTTCTCACCAAGCTTCTGATGAATCTGTTCCTCCAGCAGAAAAAGCAGGTGGAAGCAATTGTTCATGTCGTTTGCCTCGGCCAGAAAACCTGATTTTTTCGCCGGATACAGCACCAGCAGCTTTCGTTTTCCGCAGGTATTCCGCATCAAATCCACATAGTACACAGATTTAAGATACGGACTCTCCGGGGTCTCCTCGGTCAGATATTCTACCTGCTCCGCTATTTCCGGTTCTTCCATAATTTTCCTCAACGAAACATCTCTTGTTAGAAATGCCATAACCGAAACACATAGAATATTAAAACCGAAATATGCCCTCGCCCAGTCCCCGTTTATTCTGTATATTTCGCTCATATCCTCCGGCAGTCCGCATTCCCCGTCCTCCCCAAGACTTTGAAACATCTCATAGACCTGTTTACAGGAACGGGAAAACAATTTGACGATTCCCTCCCCCGCAGAGGTATCCTCCTCCTTTTCACAGGCAAAGCCGATAAAAGTGGACAGCAGACTTGCCTTATACAGATCCATCTTTTCCAGCAGGCTGCTCAGTTCTCCGGTGAATTCAATCAGCCTGCCCTCGTTAATGGCCGCGCCGACCTCCTGGCCGAATTCCGGGAGCTGGTGAAGAAGCTTTTCGTTTCCCAGCTCCTCCCATTCCGTTTCCCTGCACAGGAAATCCATCAATACCTTATTTACCATCGTAATCCCCTCCTTTTCCGTGTTCCAGTCTTCGTTGAATTTCGACATCCGCATAACTCTGTGTCCGCAGTGTTTTTGTTCCGAAACTCTATCAGAATTTTACCACATTTCTCCCGGCCTTGTAAAGCGAAGGACGCGGGCCGGATTACGGTCAGGCTGGCAGCCGCTTCACCGTACCTCTCTCAAGACGGTACCTCACGTTTTTCCATAGCAGAACCCCGCCGTCCGCATCGGCACAGACCTCCAGGAAACCGTCTTTCAGACGGACGGATACGTTTCCCTCCCCGACCGGAACCGTTCCCTCAAACCAGTCCAGCCCGCCGGGATTCGGAGCCACTTCAAAGGTCCGGTAGCCCGGCGCTGTCGGGCGCACGCCAAGGTAATATCTTCCCGCCAGATAAACCGGACTTGCGCCCCATGCATGACACAGGCTCTTTCCGTACTTATCGCCGTACATTCCGAGCTGTTCATCCCTCGGCAGATCCGGCGTATACTCCTCCCAGAAGCTTGTCGCCCCGGCCTCAAGCATCGCCCCCCAGTATGTCCGGATTTTCTCCGTCACGGTCTCAAGCCTGCCGGCCCGGCACAGAGCCTCCAGCTCGTAAAGCTTGAAATACGGCGTCCGGATCTGCAGAACCGCGTCGTTCAACAGCACATTGTCGATGATCTTCTGCCGCTGAAGCCCGTCCGCGTAGCCGAACAGCAGCGCAAATATATTGGCATGCCGCGTGACATTTCGCTTCCCGGATGAAAAGCTGTCGATAAACGCCCCTTTTTCCTCATCCCAGAAAAAGCGGTTGATCCGCTCCCGAAGGCCTTCAAAGGCATTCTGCCAGACAGCGCATTCCTCGCCGATCACCCGCCCGCACTCCGCAGCCGCCTCCAGACTTCTGGCCAGCAGCAGCTGTTCGGCACAGACCGCCCCGGTCTTATCCATATCCGCCCAGTCAATAAAGATCCAGTCATCCTCCACCTGCGCGGCAAACCCGTCCGCATCCAGCCTGGACAGACAGAAATCCATGAGCGATCTTATTTTCGGGAAAATACGCTGCACAAATTCCCTGTCCCCCGACATCTCGTAATAGTCATAAACACTGATCAGCCAGAAGAAGGAATAATCCATAATCGTGTTGATATGTTTTTCAACCGGATCCAGCCCCCGCAGAGCCAGAATTGTCCGTTTGCAGATATCCCGGTCAAAAAAGAGATAACGGTTTACCAGATAGCTCTGGTACGCGTCGCCTGACCAGACCCAGCGATCCCGTTTAATGCCGTCGAGGAAAAACTCCCGGCTGTTCAGATGGAAGGTGTACGCCGCAGTATCCCAGATCCGCCCGAACAGTTCGTCCGAACAGTGAAAACTGCCCCGCACGGCAAGCGGCAGATATTCATAATACACCTCCAGCCGGTATGCCTCCTCCGATGCCGCACGGATGTACAGATAGCGGAACGCCCTCGCCGGGATTTCCTGCGGGTGAGCCGGAAACTTCTGCAATCCGGACGGAGCTGTCTGCGCCCGGACATGCGCGCGCAGATAGGAATGTTCCGTATCCAGCGCTTCCTCCTCCGTCTCACCATAAAATATGTCAGCCTCTCCCGCGCTCATATAAATGCGCAGCCTGGCAAAGGTCTCCTTTCCGAAATCGTAGAGAACCCCGCCGTCCACTTTCCTTTCCCCGGACGGAGCAAGCTTCTCATAGCAGAATTTGAACACCTGCGGGTCATCAAGCTTCCCTGCATAGGCAGCGCTGCTGCCCGCCCGGACCCATTCCCTGCCGTAATCGTTTACCAGCCAGTCCCCGCCGCTCACAACGGTTTCGCCCTCGACATACACGCACGGAAGGCCTTCCGGGTTCAGAACAGAAATCAGGATCGTATGCTTTCCGCCGGTCAGATCAATTGGTGTCCCGAATGCACGGCGCTTTCCGTCAATCTCCACGTTCCCTGCTCCGCGGGCATAGACCGTGATCTTCTCCGGTGCTTTCAGCTCCACCTCCCGCCGGAATCTCACATTGTGCCGGCAGTCAGAAAGCCGCCAGAACGGCGGGAAATTATGGCCGAATTCGTCGCGTCTCGCGTGGAGCTTTAAACTGTGATACAGCTCGAAATCGCCGTAATACCAGATCCATTCGGCACTCTTCTCCGGCTCCGACACAGCCGCAGCCGCGGTATCGTTTTTTTGTACCTCCGCAGTGCCTGACGTTGTCTTCGTCATCGTCATGGTTTCCGGAAAAGCCAGATTTGACATCCGCATCGTTCCGCCTGCCTCTGCCGATGTCCGAAACGGCTTCTGCTCGGTGCCGGGCGCAGCAGACTGTCCGGCCATCCATGCCGCTTTGGCCGCGGTCGCTTTTTCCGGCCGGCGGAGAGCTTCTGCTTTTTTCTCCGTCGGCCACGGCGCAGCGCTTCCGGCCGGTGCGTTTTTTTCTGCAAGCCATGCAGCGCTGTTACCGAACACCTCCCGTTTCCCCGTCCGCTGCCCTGCTCCGGCCGCAGCCGTATCGTCCCACGGGGCTATCCCGGCTCCCGGCATTTTCTCCGGCTGAAAGCCCGCTTCTTTTCGTCCGCTCTTTTCCGAGAGCCACAGCGCGCCGCTCCTTTCTCCGGCACGTTTTTCGTGCTGCCGCCCTGCGCCGGCCCCAAGCATGCCTCCTGCCATTCCGATGATGCCTTCCGGCTTCGCTCCGGACATATTTCCCGCCGGCTTCGCCGCCTCTCTGCCAGTTTTCCTCCACAGGGCAAGCTTTGACCGGATCCAGAGCTCCACCCGCTCCGCTGCTTGTCCCGGGTCAAGTACGGTGATATCCAGGCGTTCAAACACTATATCGTTCAGCCTGTCATGCTCCAGAAAGTAGCGGTTGTATTGAACCGAACTGCTGATCCACCCCGCATCCGAAATCCCCCTGCCCTCCGTCATCCTTCGGCGCAGTTCTTCCTCCCCGCACACAAGCGCAAGGCAGTAAATTTCAGGGAAAAATCTCTGGTTCCATGCCTTTTTCAGCTTGTCCAGATTCCCCGCCATCGTCCAGAGCACCGGCTTTCCGCACTGCATAATATCGCGCGTCAGCCCCTCAATGCGCTCGACCCAGTCCATGTACTCCCCCTCGTTGTCAGTGAACAGAAGATCGCCGTCAAGCACAACAAAATCTTTCTGCCGCTCCATCAGCCTTCTTGCAGTGGTCGTTTTTCCGATGCCGCTGCAGCCGGTCAGTATCAGAAGCGGAAATGCGCGGTTCTCCCATGAAGCGCCGCATTTCGGGCAGCTCGCCGACCATTTATCCACAGACACCAGCTTATTCCACTCGCAATTTCCACATTTCGGACAGATTTCAAACATAGAATCCCCCTTTACTTAAAAAAACATTTTCCCCCGGCACGTCTATCCGCCGGTTCGCGGACAGCTTTTCTTATGGTTCCCTCCTACCGATATATTTTACATAAATCTGGCACGGATTTGCTGCATCCCACAGCACCGGCAGGCACTCCAGCTCCTGAAATCCCATTGCACGGTAAGCCGATGCCGCGCCGGTGCTCGCCCGGCAAAACACCCATTACGAAAATTTCCGCCGTGTGTGGGCTTGTTTCCTTGAGGGATAGAAAACCGGAAGCCTTACCATTCCCGCTGCCTTGCGTTTCCCCGCCGGAAGTTTTGATACCTTCCTGGGCCGCGCCCGTATCCGGCAGATTTTCTCCGCCTCCGCGCCATGCCCAAAACGGCATCCCCGCACTCTCTTCGATATAGCGTTTTGTACTTTCCGGCAGGCCGAACCAGTCCGGAAGCTGCCGTAATACCGCTTCCGCAATCCGCCTTTTTTCTTCGCTGTCAAAAACCTGTACTACCATTTTACCTCCTGTTCTGCGGCATCCGGCATACACAGCATATTGCTGCGATGGAAACCCTTCCGTCTTCTCCTCACAAAAAACCATACAGCCTAATTTTTTATGCAGTGCGGCACCCGGCGGTTATGCATCCTGACAAACAACCTGCTTCCCGCATTCCCGCGCCCGGCAGATCTGTGTCAGCATAGCTTCGGCAAAGACCCTTAATTCGTCAGTGCTTATTTCCGTTTCCGCAATTTCTGTTTCCGCAGAAAGCTGCTCCGCCGGTGGCCGGCAGTTTGTCCTGCCAGCCACCAGTCGGTTTCCTGCAAAAAACTTCTCCCCGGTCCGGTAACACTCTGCTGCCCGTTCCACTACCCTGCGCCCGGAAAAATTCCCCGGCAGATTTTCCAGCGCCCACTCCCCGCCCTGCGCCTTCGAGCACACCAGCCCTTCCTTCAAAAACGCCAGCACGCGGCAGAGATTCAGCACGACATAAACCGGATTTTCCGCAATCTCGTCCCCGGCTCCTGCAACATCCTCCCAGATACTGTCCAGATAAGCCTCCCGCGGCACTTCACCGAACACCTCCGCGATCTCTTTTCCGCAGAGCACCACCCCGGCCGAACGCAGCACCGTAAAATGCGCCGCCAGATCCTTATCCGTTCCGCGCATGCCACGGCAATACTCCCTGACCGCATCCGCACAGATCCGACGCTCCCCGCCCGCCGCCTTCAAATACGGCGCACTCCGGACTTCCGCACCATCCTTAACTCCCGCGAGCAGCCCCGCCTTATGCGCATTCGAAAAATGCAGCTCAAACGGGGTCGGATAAACAAAATCGCGGCAATATTTTTCCAATACCACACTGAATTCCAGCCCTTTTTCCGGACACTGTGCATCCAGCTGTAAAAGAGCACAGAGGAACGCTTCCTTCTCCGAAAGCCCCGGTTCCTCTTTTGTCACCACAAGCAGGTCAATATCACTGTTTTCCCAGCAAAAACAGCCGAATGCAACCGATCCATGCACATATACCCCAACCAGATTGCTGCCGAAAACCCGGGTGCAGTCCTGCTCCACCCGCGAAAGAATTCCCTTTACCCGTAAATCCTCCATCGCCGAACCCCCCTGTTCTCAACCCCTCTATGGCCGCAATTCCCATCCGGTCGTACTGCACATACCGAACTGCTCAATCCGCCTTGCTTTCCAATCCCTTAACCCCGTACAGATACCCCTTTCCATGTTTCGGGTTCCCCTGATACGGCAGCGGCACAAGCCCCTCGCTCCCCGACAGCGCACACCGGATCAGCTTCTTGGTCAGATCCGGAACATCCTCCCGCAAAAGCGCCTCCTCTGTTTCCAGCCACAAAACTTCGTCGTTCTCATCCTGATCGGAAACCGCCTCCCCGGAAACAAAATCCGCAGAAAACGCGATATACCAGTCATGCGAATTAAACCGCAGCGCAATAATTTCCCGCGGCTCAACCACAATCCCAGTTTCTTCAAGAAACTCCCGCTTCAGCGCGTCCTGCGGCGATTCCCCTGTCTTCACATAGCCGCCCGGAACAATCAGCATCCCTTTCCCGGCACCGTAGGTATGCCGCGCCAGCAATACCCTGCCCTGCCGGATCACGATTCCCGTTACCGACTGTCCCCAGTTTGTATTCTCTTCCATTACCGTGCCTCCCTTCTGTCCATCCTCATCCGCCGCAAAGAAACGCTTATTCTTTCCACGGTGCATACTGCTCCAGATACTCCGCAATTCCATCCTCGTCGCTGCTGCCAATCACCAGATCGGCTTCCCTCTTCACCTCGTCGATCGCGTTTCCCATCGCTATGCCCTTCCCGCAAAGCCTCAGCATCCCGATATCCGCATAATCATCGCCAAATGCGAAAATATCCTCCGGTCCAATTCCGCACGCGGCACATACCTCCATGATCGCCCGTTCCTTGGTGATTCCTTTTTTTGTAAACTTGTACCAGTATCCATCGGAAAAACGGATACAGTCACAATCCGGCAGCAGTGCCTGAAGCCGTTTTGCCTGAGCTTCATCAAAGATTTCCGCACACAGCTTCAGCGACTCCTGCCCAAAATCCAGGAAATCCGTATAGATGCTGTCCCCCCAGCTCGGATTCTGCTTCTTCGGATCTGTTTTATAATTCCAGTAATGGGAATCCGCCGTATCCGCCGTGATCTCGCAGCCTGCGCCGCAGACCTCCCGGATTGCCGCGATCACCTGCTTCGTTTCCTCCCTCGAAAATCCGGCCTGAAATATGTATCGGCTGCCAAACTCCGCCAAAGCCCCGCCGCTTGTAATCAGCACATCCGGCTTCAATGCACCCAGAAAAGACAACACATTCTGTCGTCCTCTCGAAGTGGAAACGCCAATCCGGATTCCCTGTTTCCTGCACTGAAAAAGCGCCGCAAGCGTCCTCTCAGAAATAGTCTTGTCGCTGCGCAGCAGTGTCCCGTCCAGATCAAATAAAAGTAATTTGCAGCCCAATGCGAAGTCCCCCTTTCCGCTTACAGCAATACGGTGTATCCCGCCCCAAATAAATACCGAAATTCCGAGCCGCCCTTTTGACATGAACAAAATCGCGATTGATAAATCTTTTTGTCGTCTTATTTATGTAATATTCACAATATCCTTATTAACGCAATTCATTCGCAAACACCCAGGAGTAAAACATTTCCCGCGGCTGCTTTTCATACTCATATTCCCGGAGCGCTTCCACGGCGTCAAGCAGTCCGACCGCCTCGGAAAACACCTGCTCCGGTGTTTTTCCCGCCACGTCGATCACATACTCGTTTACCATCCGGGGACGGTTTGTAATTTTCTGCGACATTTTCTCCAGCAGCTCAAAATCAATCAGCCCGTCCCCCCGGTTTTTCATCCGCTCATAATTCTGACGATAATCACTGCAAATAAGCCGCAGGATCACAAAATCAAACCCCAGAAAGGCTTCCGGGATATCCCGCACCCGCAGATCGTCCAGATCGCTGCAGACCACATTGCGAAACCCCAGATTGTGATAACATTTTAGCGACGAGACAAGCCACTGCCAGCAGGCTTCCTCCTCCGTGATTCCCGTGACTTTTTCCTCCCCGTAAGAGTTTCGAACTCCGGCGCCTGGCTCTGCTCCATGTAAGCCGTCCGGTAATGTCCGTACAAATTACGGCAAAGCGTAGTTTTTCCGATACCACTCGCCCCGACTACAAAAATAAAATCGTGGCATGAGGGCTTTCTTCTTAAAAGCAGATTATATTCATAGGGAGCACTCTCCTCATCATCCTGTCCGACCCTTCTGCTAATCACCTCACGAAAGCCAAGTTTATGATAAATATGCTTTGCACTTTCGTTGTCGTCCTCCACACCGATCGTAAATTCCTCGTAGCCCTGCGCTTCCAGCTCACAGAGCACCCGGCGCAGCAAAAATGTCCCAAGACCCTTATTATGATGTCCCTTCTTTATCCGGTAGGCAAACAGGTACGCCCGCTTTCCGGGCAAAGCCTCCGCCTCATCGGTGCTGCAATAGCCGACATGCACCTCGCCGAGCAATTCCTGCCCTGAAGAAAATTCCTGTTCCGGGCAACCTTCCTTTGGGGAAGATACCTCCCGGAACAATACAAAAATATCGCACCAGCCATTCCGGATAAATTTTTCTGTATTTTGCACCATCTCATCAACATTCTTGTAATGAAACAGCTCCGCCAAGACCGGAAGCTCCGGTATCGTCAGCCGGCGAACCGTAAAATTTTCAGCCATATCCGCATATTCCCCTTTCCTTCGGTAAATGCTTTTGCTCCGGATGTGCGATAGTTCTCTGCATTTATGGCGCAATCCCGCATCTGCAGCTTCCGTCGAATCACGATTTCCTTCCGGTTCAAACGATTCCTGCTCCCTGCACAAGCTGACAAAATCATTATAAACCGTAATCGTCTGTAAATAGCGAAAATCAAGAATCCATCCGGAATCACGATGCTTCAGGAACCCGGCATCCCACAAAGGCACGAAAATAAAACCTTTCTTATAATCATAATTCATCGGTTCATATTTGTCGATATTTCTGCTAAAATATTTCACGGTAAACGCACGATTTTATGTCTATCCGCCAAAGAAAAAATCTGATATATT
>CAJUMC010000015.1 GCA_910587085.1 uncultured Lachnospiraceae bacterium
ATAACATAAGAAAATCTGTACGGAAAAAAATGCCAACGATTACTTGACAGTAACCTGCCGGGCTTCTCCCCGGCACGGCATCTTGTAATTTTCAATACATTATGTTAAAATAATTGCGGCGGCAGCACAATCCGTATCTGCAGTAAACATCCGGGAGATCCCATCCGTACTCCGCCCTGTAATTATTTTATATTGTATCATGCCGGGAGGGTTCGAAATTATGGAAATCAAGGTAAACCAGACGGGACAGATCAGCGCCGCGGAACAGAAGGCTCCTGTGAAGGAGTCCGACGGTTCCTTCAAGTTCACCCTGCTCAGCAACATTGAGGAGCACGAGCTGGGACAGAGGCTGAACCTGATGATGGAAGAAATCACCATGCAGGGGAAAAAGCTGTCAAAGCATATGGACATCCGTGACATGAAGCATTACCGTGAACTGATTAAAAACTTTATGAACGAAATTGTAAACCGTTCCCACAAATTTTCCAGAGAAAATTTTCTTGACCGCAGGGGACGCCACCGGGTATACGGAATGATCAAGCTGGTGGATAAAAATCTGGATGAACTGGCGGCGGCTCTGCTGGCGGATGAAAAGGACGGCATCGAAATTCTGAGCAAAATTGACGAGATACAGGGACTTTTGCTGGATATTTTCGCATAGTGCACGCGGAAACGTTGCTGCTGCACCGGGCATCACCAGCGCTTCGAATTGCAGCCGTGCAGTGTTACGAAAGGCGGTGGCTTATTGAACACCTTTAGGGATGTTATCGGAAGAAAAAATATCACAGAGCATCTGAAGAATGCGATCCGCCTGAACAGGGTCTCCCACGCCTATATTTTCTGCGGGGAGGACGGCATCGGAAAAAATTTTGTTGCGGATATCTTTGCGGCGGCTCTTCAGTGCAGCGAATACAACGGCGAACCCTGCTGCCGCTGCAAGGCCTGCCGGCAGGCCGAAAGCGGCAACCATCCGGACATTATCCGTGTTCTGCACGAAAAGGCGGCAATCGGCGTAGACGACATACGCGCACAGCTGAACAACGATATTGCGATCAAACCGTACAGCGGCCGCTTCAAAATTTATATTGTCGACGAGGCGGAGAAAATGACGGAGGCGGCGCAGAATGCGCTGCTGAAAACCATTGAGGAGCCGCCGGAATACGCGGTAATCCTGCTGCTGACAAACAATACCAGCGCATTTCTGCCGACCATTCTCTCCCGCTGCGTGATGCTTAATCTGAAAACCGTCAGCCGGGAAAGTATACGGACTTATCTGATGGAAACCTGCCGGATACCGGATTATCAGGCGGAGGTTGCCGCGGCTTTCTCCGGCGGAAATCTCGGAAAGGCGATCCGCTACGCCTCCTCGGAGGACTTTGCACACCGCAGGGAGGATGTGCTGCATCTTGTCAAATACATCGGGGAAATGCAGATCAGCGAAATTATGGAATATCTGAAGCACCTGGCGGAAGACAAGCCGGCAATCCAGGACTGCCTCGATCTCATGCTGCTCTGGTATCGGGATGTACTGCTGTTTAAGGCCACAAGGGACACGGAACAGATTATATATAGAGAAGAACTTTTTACAATTCAGAAGCAGGCGGCAGAAAGGAGCTTTGAAGCACTCGGCCATATTATTCAATCGTTCGGCACAGTGCGCACGCGGCTGAACGCCAATGTAAATTTCGAGGCCTCCGTAGAGCTTTTGCTGCTGGCACTGCAGGAGAAATAGCGCGGGTCCGCGCAGAAACGAGGGAAAAATGACAAAAATCATCGGAGTGAGATTCCGGCAGGCGGGCAAGGTATATTATTTCGATCCCGCCGGCCATGATATAAAACAGGGGCAGCATGTTATCGTGGAGACGGCGCGCGGCGTGGAGTACGGCTATGTTGTGCTGGACTGCCGCGAGATCGAGGATGAGAAGGTGGTGCAGCCGCTCAAGGAGGTGATCCGCCTAGCCACGCCGGAGGACGATGCCGTTCAGCAGCGCAACAAATCGAAGGAAAAAGACGCGTTCCGCATCTGCCTGGAGAAAATTGCGAAGCACGGCCTGGAAATGAAGCTGATCGACTGCGAATACACCTTCGACAACAACAAGGTGCTGTTTTACTTTACCGCGGACGGGCGCATTGATTTCCGCGAGCTGGTTAAAGATCTGGCTTCGGTGTTCAAAACAAGAATCGAGCTTCGCCAGATCGGTGTGCGCGACGAGACGAAAATTGTGGGCGGTATAGGTATCTGCGGCCGGCCGATGTGCTGCCATACCTATCTTTCCGACTTTGCACCGGTATCCATTAAGATGGCGAAGGAACAGAATCTCTCCCTCAACCCTACGAAAATATCCGGTGTCTGCGGAAGACTGATGTGCTGCCTGAAAAACGAGGAGGAGGCCTACGAATATCTGAACAGCAAGCTTCCGAATGTCGGAGATTACGTGACGACAAACGACGGCCTGCGCGGCGAGGTCAACAGCGTCAGCGTACTGAAGCAGCTGGTCAAGGTAATTGTAACACTGGAAAACGAAGAAAAGGAAATTCGCGAATACAAGGTGGACGATCTCCGGTTCCGCCCGAAAAAGCGCCGGGAAAAACTGCCGGTGGATGCGGAACTCAAAGCGCTGGAGGCACTGGAAAAGCGCGAGGGAAACCATCTTGAGTAAATCGCGGGAGGAGACAGGTCATGGAGAAAGCCCGGCAGGAAAAACCAGAACAGGAGGAACAGAGGAAACCGGCGCAGACGTGCTCTGCCCTTCTCTTCCCGGGCGAACGGCTGGATGATCTGGAGAGGAATCATCTCAAAATCATTCAAAACCCTGAAAAATTCTGCTTCGGCATGGATGCCGTCCTGCTGTCCGGCTTTGCCCGTGTCCGGGAGGGTGAAACTGCGGTTGATCTCGGCACCGGCACCGGAATCATCCCGATTCTGCTGAGCGCCAAAACGGCAGGACGGCATTTTACCGGTCTGGAGCTGCAGCCCGAAAGCGCCGATATGGCCCGCCGGAGTGTGGAATACAACGGGCTGGAACAGCGTATCCGCATTGCGGAGGGCGATATCCGGGAGGCTTCCGCCATATTCGGGGCCTCCGTCTTCGATGTGGTAACGACAAATCCCCCATATATGACCGACTGTCACGGGATAGTCAATCCTGATCTGCCCAAGGCGATTGCCCGGCACGAAATCCGATGTACGCTGGAGGATGTTGTGCGGGAAGGCGCGAAGCTGCTGAAGCCCGGCGGCCGGTTTTACATGGTGCACCGCCCGTTCCGGCTGGCGGAAATTATTCAGACATTGACCAAATACCGTCTGGAGCCGAAAAGGATAAAATTTGTCCACCCCTTTGCGGATCGCGAGCCGAATATGGTACTGTTTGAATGCGTCCGGGGCGGAAAACCCCGGGTTCGGGTGGAGGCTCCGCTGATTATTTATACGGAGCCCGGTAAGTATACGCCGGAAATTACAGAGCTTTACGGATACTGAGCAGGACAGCGCTTTTGCTGCAGAGCCGCCTTCACACCCGGGCAGGCGGGCACGACAGGCTCCAAAGGGCGGAACAGCAGCCGCAGACCGCTGTTGCACGGGCGCAATGCCTGCGGGGAGGAGAAAACAGATGGCCGGAATTCTATATTTGTGCGCGACGCCGATCGGAAATCTGGAAGACATGACTTTCCGCGTGATCCGCACGCTCCGGGAAGCGGATTTGATCGCGGCGGAGGACACGCGCAACAGCATAAAGCTGCTGAATCATTTTGACATCCATACACCAATGACGAGCTACCACGAATTCAACCGGTACGACAAGGGCCGCGAACTTGTGGAACTGCTGCTCGCCGGAAAAAATATTGCACTGATTACGGACGCCGGCACGCCCGGCATTTCCGATCCCGGCGAGGAACTGGTTCGGCTTGCACAGGCGGCCGGCATAACCGTGACCTCCCTCCCGGGTGCATGCGCTGCGGTAACGGCGCTGACGCTGTCCGGCCTGCCGACCCGGCGCTTCTGCTTCGAGGCATTTCTCCCGACGGATCGGAAAGAGCGGGCGCGCGTGCTCGAGGAGCTGTGCAGAGAAACCCGCACCATCATTCTCTATGAAGCTCCGCACCGGCTTGTCAAAACGCTGCATGAGCTGGAACAGACGCTCGGCGGCAGCCGCAGACTGACCGTGCTGCGGGAGCTTACCAAAAAACATGAAACCGTTTTCCGCACCACGCTCTCCGCCGCCGCGGAATATTATCAGGAGCAGGCGCCGCGCGGGGAATGCGTGATCGTTCTCGAGGGTACGGATGCCGGAGCACAGAAAGCACAGGAGCAGGAACGCTGGAGCCGGATGCCGCTGGCCGAACATCTGGAGCATTATATGGCACAGGGTATGACCCAGAAGGATGCGATGAAAGCGGCAGCGGCAGATCGCGGCGTATCAAAACGGGATATTTATGCGCAGTGGCTTGCAGAAAAGGATACGGAGCAGTAAAGAGACAGCCAAAAAACAGGGAAAGGGCACGGGCCATGAAATTACAAATTGCAGTCTGCGACGACGAGGAAACCGCGCTCCTGCAGCTGAAGAACGCAGTTTCTGCATGGGCGGCGCAGCGGCAGCACAGCATTGATCTGGCTGCATTCTCCTCCGCAGAACGATTTCTTTTTGCTTATGCGGAAAACCGTGCGTTCGACATTCTGCTGCTTGATGTCGAAATGGAGGGGATGAGCGGGCTTGAACTGGCTAGGCAGCTGCGGCGGGACGGCCTCCGCGCGGAAATTATTTTTATCACTTCCCATTTCGAGCTGTGCGGCGAAGGGTACGAAGTGGACGCGCTGCATTATCTGATTAAGCCGGTTTCCGGGGAACGGCTGCACACCGTGCTTGACCGGGCGGCGCAGAGGCTGTCCGTCGAAGCACCATCTATCGTAATCTCCTGCGAGGGCGAGACGGTCAAGCTGCCCGAACAGGAAATTCTGTATATCGAAGCATTCCTGCATTATATCGCAATTTACACGGCAAACCGCGAGTACCGCGTCCGGGAAAATCTGTCCGCCGTGGAAAAAAGGCTTTCGGACGACTTTTTCCGGCCGCACCGCAGCTATCTCCTCTCTCTGAAGCATGTGACACGGATTTCCCGCACGCAGGTATGGATGGACAGCGGCGCAAAGCTGCCCCTTGCACGCGGAAGGTACGATGAAATCAACCGCGCGTTTATCGAGCGGAATTAGCTCTGCTGCGAATGTCCCGTGCATCTGTCCAAACGAAGTCAGCTCTGCCCGGGATTTACCATTACATTACCGGGCGCAGTCAGCCTGCACCGGCGTTTCCTTTGAACAGAACATGGGAGCACAGACACCGGCAATTACAAATATGTATTACAATCCAAAAAAACCGGAACGGCAGCAGAAAAGCTGTTTCCGGCCATCCACAGATCGAGGCGGCAGAATGCGGAAAAAAACTTTTTTGAAAATTCTCGATATGCAGACGGAGCTGGCAGAAAAACACCTGGACGAGGTGCGCAGCATCCACCGGGAAATGAGGGGCTACAAGCACGATTTCCACCACCATCTGCAGACGCTTCGCGGGCAGCTGGAGGCAGGAGAATATGAGCGGGCGCTGCATTATATTGATGAACTGGATTCCGACATTATCAATCTCGACACGCTCCTGAAAACCGGCAATGTCTCTGCGGACGCCATTCTCTCGGCAAAACTGCCGCAGGCAAGGGCGGCCGGTGTGGATGTTACGGTAAAGGCGGGCATTCCCGACAGCCTTTCCCTTACGGATGTGGAGCTGAGTATCATTCTCGGCAACCTGCTGGACAACGCGGTGGAGGCATGCAGGGACGTGCCGCCTGGCGAGCGCTTCCTGCGGCTTTACATCACGATGAAGGGGTCCATGCTCTATTTTTCCATGCTGAATTCCGCAGGTCCAAAACAGCAAAAAACAGGAAATCTTTTCGCTACGCACAAGGGCGGTCTGCACGGTTTCGGACTGCGCCGCGCGGAAAACATAATCGAGGAGCACGGAGGCTGGTGCAAATACAACAGCGAGGACGGTGCATTTTCCACCGAATTTCTTGTGCCGGCTCAGACGACGGAGAACGAAACAAAATGAAGAAAAGAATCTGCATCCGGAAGCATTTGTATAAAGCGGACGAAGCAGAACAAGGGAAAACGCCCCTTGTTCTTTTCTCTTTGTCATGGTATAATTTTTGCATATTGAGCGACAAATTATGTTTTATTAGAATGAAAAATTTTTATTTTGGGGAACAATTATATGATTTGCTGGCTGGAGCAAGAGGGAGAGGGAGAATTTAAAAGCAAATTTTTCCGCGATGAAGATGGGGATGACCTATCTGTTTACGCGAATAGCGGCATCTCTGATTTTGTGGAGTGTGCCGAAAAATGTATTGGGGCATTCAATAACCTTTCCGAACCTATAATAAATGAGATTTGCACAAAAATCGCAGACTGCGCCAAAAAAAGCGTGAGTCTTAATAAAAAATTTGAATTACCTGTACTTGATAGCCCTCTTGATATCTTAAATTATTGCTGGTTTACGGTATTGTATGTAGATATGGGAAGCAAAGACGACGAAATAGCCTATGCTGTTGAAGGCGAAGGGGATTGGGGCGAAGATATTGGCTTTTACATAAACAATAATAGTGTGGTTTATGTTGGTACTAATTATTTGGATTATATGAAAAACCGCTAACATCCTGTTTATCATGCAGCTCAAAACAAAGGGGCGGCGGGGCAGTCATGGACAATCCCGCCGCTCGGTCTGTTACCGCTCCTATTCTGCGCCCTGCAGGGCGGCTGCTCCCGCGATATGATTCTGCAATACGGCTGAAACAAATAAAATTAAAGACTGCTGCGCAAGGAAAACCCGTGCGGAAAAGCGCCCTGTTATAAAAGCGCCCGCTCCTGCATGCTCCCTGCTTACGCAGCAGTCCGGTTATTCCAGAAGCCTCGGAAGGATATATAGAAATCACTAATAATTACTCTATAATCTTTGCGAGCTTAGCCATCTCAATAATGGATGCTCTGGAAACATTCTTCCCGCAGTATTCGATCAGGTCGGTCTTCGTGCCGTTGAAGATATCAACCGGCTCATACTTCTCGAGAATAATGCGGTTCTCCTCAACATAAATTTCCAGCGGATCTCTTTCTCCGACCCCAAGCGTTCTACGGAGCTCAATCGGAAGTGTAATACGTCCCAGCTCATCGAGCCTTCTGACAATACCTGTACTCTTCATAATAAATATCAGTCCTTTCCCCTCAGATTAAGTATTCAAAAAATTGGCTACATACGCAACGGCAAATGGAATTACCAGTTCGTGTAAAAATTTAATTGCTTTTACCAAAGTAGAATAACACAAAATTTGGAATTCGTCAACGAAAATTGAAATTTTTTTGCATTTCATGGCATAAATTGTATAAAAAACTGATAATCAATCGCAGATTTTAAGGATACAACGAATAAAATACCATACCGGTAAATAAGTCTGTACAAGAGAGCAGCGGCAGCAAAACGGAGGAAGCCATGCTGAATTTTATTTGGGGCGGAATGATTCTAATCGGAATTTTGTATGCAGCATTTCACGGCACCATGCCGGAAGTCGGGGAAGCAGCTCTGACCTCGGCAAGAGATGCCGTAAGCTTGTGCATTACCATGCTCGGCGTGATAGGACTTTGGCTGGGGCTTATGGAAATCGCAAAAGCTTCCGGCATTATGGAGCGGCTCACCCGCCGGCTGCGGCCGGTGCTGCATTTCCTTTTTCCGAACATTCCGGCCAATCACCCGTGCCTGGAAGCGATCGGCATCAATCTGATCGCCAATCTGCTCGGACTTGGCTGGGCGGCGACCCCAGCCGGACTTAAGGCCATGGAACAGCTGTCCGAACTGGAAAAGGAACGAAAAAATCCCGAATATCTGGCCGGAGGACAGCGCCGTGCAAGCAATGAAATGTGTATTTTTCTTGTGCTCAACATCTCATCCCTGCAGCTGATCCCGGTCAACGTCATCGCTTACCGGAGCCAGTACGGCAGCGTCAATCCGACTGCCATTATCGGACCGGGGCTGGCCGCGACGCTCTTCAGCACGCTGGTTGCCGTGGCATACTGCAAAGTGATGGGGAAAAAACGGTAAGCCGGCAGCGGTTTCCCGCCGGCAATCAGTGCGTCACAAAGAACATCACCGCAAACAGCACGCCGATAACCCAGGTTCCCGCCTTGATCTCTTTTGCCTTCCCGGTAAACAGGCACAGGAATATGTACGAAATCAGGCCGAACGCAATGCCGTAGCTGATATTGTAGGCAAACGGCATAAAAGAAATGGTCAGGAACGCCGGCAGCGCGACGGCGGTATTGTTCCAGTCAATCTTCAGCACCGCGCCCATCATGAGCACGCCGACAAAGATCAGCACCGCGGCGGTAGCACAGCCCGGAATCAGAGAGGCAATCGGGCTCAGGAACATGGTTATAAAAAACATGCCCGCTGTTACAACCGCAGAAAGGCCGGTTCGCCCGCCCTCCGCGATACCCGAGGACGCCTCCACAAAAGTCGTCACTGTGGAAGTACCGCAGACAGAGCCGCAGACCGTGGCGATCGCATCGGAAAGCATCGCCTTCTGAAAATTCGGAACCTCTCCCTTCTCTGTCAGCATATTGCCGCGCGAGCAGGCGCCGAAGAGCGTTCCGAGCGTATCAAACATATCGACAAGGCAGAAGGCGAGCGCCGTCGTAACAAGCAGGATAATCAGAGAGCCGGCCGAATGCCCTTCCGCGTCAAGGTATGCGGAAAAATCAAAGCCCTGCGTGAACACCTTTCCGAAGGACAGCTCACCGAAATCCTTAAATGCCCCGAACGGGCTGAAATTGAATTTATCGCCGAAGCCGGTATAGAAATCCTTCACCGTAAAACCGAGAATATAATAGGCCGCTGTTCCCCCGAGCATTCCCCAGAAAACCGCGCCTTTCACCTTCCTTGCGCTGAGCGCCGCAATGGCAATCAGTGCAAAAATCGTTACGAGCATCGGCATAACGGAAGCCCATGTTGCATTGCCGTTCAGCAGGTTGAAAGACGCCAGCGTAACGCCCGTGGACGTGCTTTTCGCCACAATTCCCGCGTTCTGCAGGCCGAGAAATGCGATAAAAAGACCGATGCCCGCCGGGATCGCCATACGCACACAGTCCGGAATCGCGCTGAAAATCTTTTCGCGCAGGCCGGTTACGGTCAGCACAACGAAGAGCACACCGTCAAACAGCACGAGCAGCAGTGCATTGGCGTATGTCAGGCCGAAGCCGAAGCATACCGTGTAGACAAAGAATGCATTCAGGCCCATGCCGGACGCCTGTGCCAGCGGCAGATTCGCGAGCAGTCCGATCAGCAGAGTTCCTGCAACTGCCGAGATTGCCGTGGCGATGTAAACTGCGTTGTACAGCCTGTCCTCCGTCACGCCCATGGTCGGCGCAAGCTCGGAAAACATTCCGGCATTGACCATGAGGATGTAGGCCATCGCCATGAACGTCGTCAGGCCGGCCATAATTTCAATCTTTACCGTGGAGCCTTTTTCCCTTACATGAAAATACTTTTCCATATACAGCTACCTCTTTCTGTCAGCCCGTTTTTTCAGAGGCCGCTTCCGCCGGATACGGCGAAGCTCTCCGCATCAGCTGACAATTATTAAATTATCATAAACAGAACAGAAATTCAAGGAGTATCCTGGAGGTGTACATTTTGGGTGTCCTGGAGGTGTACATTTTTGTTGACATTGATTTCCCGATGTGCTATTCTTCTTTCCGAAACTGTATCCGATAATTTATGTATTCAGCGGTGCACGGCGCATGCTTTTCCCGGTACAGCCGGCGGAAAATCTCATACGATCCGCGCATTCTGGAAAGAGGCAAAACATGTTTTTTACGATCACTCTGACGGCAGTCGCCGTCATGCTGCTTTATTCAGTTCCGGGCTTTCTGCTTATCCGGAGCCGGCTGGTTCGTCAGGAGGCGATTCCGGCCTTCGCCACGGTTTTAATGTATGTCTGCCAGCCCTGCCTGACGGTTTATTCGTTTCAGAAAGCGGAATTTTCCGCACAGCTTGCAGGCGAACTGCTGCTGTTTTTCCTGACGGCGCTCGTGCTGCAGAGCGTGATGCTCGGCGCCTTCTATCTTATTTTCCGCCGGAAATTTTCAGATATCAAATACCGGATCGGTACGATCGCGACGACGCTCGGGAACTGCACCTTTATGGGTGTGCCGCTGCTGGAGGCACTGTTCCCGGAACACCCGGAAACCATAGTGTTTTCACTGGCCTATTTTCTTGCGATGAGCGTGCTCAGCTGGACCGCGGCCTCGTATATCATTACGCAGAACAGAAAATATATCAGCATCCGGAAACTGTTTCTTAACCCGGCCATGCTGTCCATGCTGTTCACCATCCCGATCTGGGCGGCAGGATTCCAGCTTCCTGCACAGCTTGACAGCACGGTTACGCTGCTGGGCAAAATGACGACGCCGCTCTGCATGCTGGTGCTCGGCATGAGGCTCGGTACCGTCAGGCTTCTCCCGATTTTCACAAGCGGCCTCTCCTATTTTGTAATCGGCATCAAACAGCTCGCCATGCCCCTGCTGGTATTTCTTGTAACTCTGGTGCTGCCGCTCGACACGGTTACGAAACAGACGATGTTTATTCTTGCGGCGACGCCGGTTGCGAGCGTTGTGCTGAATTTCGCGGAAATGCTCGGCGAAGGCCAGGAGACTGCTGCCAATGTCGTACTGCTCGGAACGCTGCTGAGCATTCTGACGATACCTGCTGTCAGCCTGCTGCTGTAGCGGAAAGCTTTGCTGCCCCGGATGATCAAAGCCGCGCAGTACTGTGAAAAAATACTTCCTGCATCATGCGGCCGCCGGTTTCGCGCAGAACGCCCGAAATCTAATCAAATCCTAATTTACAGCCGCTTGCATATTCAGCCCGCAGAGGCTAAAATAGTAAAAACAAAGGAAGCTTTATCTCCTCCCGAACAGGAGAAACAAAGCGCGCCGGGAAGATACTTTTGCCGGCTGCGCAGGCGGCGGCTGAGCCGCGAAAGGCAGGTTGCAATGGCGAAAATACTGATTGTTGAGGATGAGGCAAAAATTGCGCGTTTTGTAGAATTGGAGCTGAAATACGAAGGCTACGAGGTGGAAATCGCCAACGACGGCAGAACAGGGCTTGACCTGGCGCTGCACAGCGGGGCGGATCTCGTGCTGCTGGATATTATGCTGCCGGGGCTGTCCGGAATCGAGGTGTGCCGCCGCATCCGCACCGAATCGGAAATACCGATTATCATGCTGACGGCAAAGGACGACGTCACGGACAAAGTTGCGGGACTTGACATGGGCGCGGACGATTATATGACCAAGCCGTTTGCCATCGAGGAGCTGCTTGCCCGCATCCGCGTGGCTCTGAACCGCCATGCCAAAAAAGGCGGGACAGCCGCAGGGCACAAAAAAGACGAACTGGTGTTCGGCTCGCTCTCTCTCAACGTCGCGAGCCACAGCGCATACTACGGCGAGGAGGAGCTTGCCCTCACCAAAAAGGAATATGAACTTCTGGAATATCTGCTGAAAAACAAGAATATTGCCGTGACCAGGGAGCAGCTGCTGAACAATGTCTGGGGCTACGAATATTTCGGCGACACAAACGTGGTGGACGTGTACATCCGGTATCTGAGACAGAAGATCGACGACAGGTTCAGCGTCCGCATCATCAGCACCGTGCGCGGAGTGGGGTATATAATCAAGGATGAAAGATAAATTTGCCGGCTGGCTTCGGCGTGTTCTGAAAAAAACATGGATACCGCTGCGGGAAAAGAGGGACGCTCTCATCGGCCGGCTGCGCCTGTCGATGTCCTTCCGGATATCGCTGAATTACCTCAAGCTTATGATCGTCAACGGCATTATTTTTATGGCGGTCTTTCTTGTGCTGTACCTGAACGCTCAGACGGAGGAATACCGGGAACTGGCGGAGCAGGTTGTCGCCGGGATCGAAGCGCGGGCGGCAGCGGAATCCGGCGGTACCAGTCAGGATACAGCCCCTGCCGGAACAGAGACGTCGGACAGCCATGCGCCCCGGGATGCCGTCTCCGCCGGGACGGCAGGCGCTGCACTGCCAGAATTCCCGCTGCTGAATCCCTACACCGACCGCGGTCTTCATGTTATCGTGCGCGAGAAAGTCTCTCAGAAAGCGGTGTACGATGACACGGATTTTACGGTAAAGGGCCTTTTGTTTTTCCGAAATATCCACTTTGAGCCCTCGGATCACCGTCATAAGGTTGTGATCAACGAAACAAGGGAATTCGACGTACGCGGAGTAAAATATGAGGCCATTTTCAGCTATAATATGACAAAGGATTATAATCGTATGTGGCGCCTTGTGCTGAATATGATTTTCCTTTACGCCGTTATCGTGTATTTCATTCTCCGGGAAGCGCGCGGACAGAATGTACGGATGCTCGCTCCGATCCAGGAAATGTCGGATACGGTGAACCGCATCACCGTGAACAATCTTCACAGCGAACGGCTGAACATCCGGGGAATGAAAGACGAGCTGAAGGATCTGGCGGAGACCTTTAATCAATCGCTGGATCGCCTCGAGCTTTCCTACGAAAGTCAGAAGCAGTTCGTCTCGGACGCCTCGCATGAGCTGCGCACGCCGATTGCCGTCGTGCAGGGTTATGCCAATATGCTTAAGCGCTGGGGCAGCCGGGATGAAGCCGTACTGGCGGAGTCCGTGGAGGCAATTTCCAACGAGGCCGCACAGATGCAGGATCTGGTGGAAAAGCTGCTCTTTCTGTCCCGCCACGATAAAAAAACACTGAAGCTGAACAAGGCGTATTTTAATATCAAGCCAGTGGTCGAGGAGATGGTGAAGGAGACAAAACTTGTCGCGCACAACCGTGTAATCGAGGCGGCAGCTCTTGAACCGGTGCAGGTATTCGGCGATAAGCAGGCCATCAAGCAGGCCATCCGCGTGTTTATTGACAATGCGCAGAAATACACAGAGGACGGCGATTCGATCCGCATTTCCTGCGAGAACAGGCAGGGAGACTGCGTGATCACGGTGGAGGATACCGGCGTCGGCATGAAGAAAAAGGATCTGGACAATATATTCAACCGGTTTTACCGCGCGGACGACGTGCGCGACCGCAAAATCGAGGGGCATGGTCTGGGCCTCTCGATCGCGAAGCTTATTATTCTGGCGCACACAGGGCGCATAAAAATACGCACACAGTACACAAAAGGAACCAGCTTTATCGTAACAATCCCGAAGGTCCGCTAAGGCACATCCTTCTGCCGGTACTCCGGAAAAATCATGAAAATCCGTTCCTCGGCGGCAGCCAGCTCTGACGCCGCCTTTTTGTCCTCCACCAGAGAAGAGGTCGGCGTAATAACCCGATATTTGCCGTTCAGGGCACTAAGAACGTGGCAGGGAACCAGCTCAAGCTTCCGGATGGATGCCGGGGCAGGCAAAGATGTACCGGCGTTTCCCGGATCCTGCGCGGTATTTTCCGGAATCTGCCCGGCGTCCTCTGCTGTCGTCTGCCCGGAGCCGCTGCGCTGCAGCGTCAGCAGAACAAGCACGGTATCATGATTGATATCCCTTGTCATGCTTGATACTGCATTGCCGAGTGAATAAAAGCAGGGAACGCTCCGTCCGTCGGAAGCAAGAAGCTCCTCCTGCTCCTGCAGACAGTGCGGGTGGGAGCCGATAATCAGATCCGCCCCCGCATCGGCAAGTTCCTGCGCATGCTGCCGCTGATAAGCCCTGACTTCATGCGTATTTTCACTGCCCCAGTGCATGTACACAATTACAAAATCCGCTCCGTCCGCGCGGGCCGCCGCAATCCGGTCTGCCGCCGCCTGCCTGCCGTAGCAGTCAATCAGCCGGGAAAGCTGCTGTGCCGTGACGCTTTCGCGCTGATTCACCAGCTCCGTAAAGGCTATCAGGGCAATGCAAAGCCCGTTTTTCTTCAGCATCAGAAAACGTTTCCCGGTATCCTCCGGCCGGTAGGTGCCTATATGAGGGAATCCGTATTCCTCCATGCATTTTATGGTTTCCCGGACACCGACAGCGCCGCCGTCCAGGCTGTGATTGTTCGCCGTCACCAGATGCGTAAACCCCGCCTGTTTCAGCGAGCCGAGATAATCTGCAGGAGCGTTGCAGTTTGGCTGCTCGTTCACAAGCCTCTCCGCAGTTGAATACGGATTGCTTTCGGAAAGAATGGTCTCCAGGTTTGCAACTGTAAAATCACAACTCTCCAAAATGCCGCTGATCAGAGAAAAGCTGTCGGTATAATCGTGGCTTCCGTCCGCGCGTTCGGCGGTATACTGCTGCCCCGCAAGACACATCAGATCTCCTGCCAGGCACAGCGTCACCGTATCCTCCGGCAGCTGTGAAGCGCCGTCCTCCGATTCCGTCGGCAGGATCTGGCCGGGCGGCGAAGGCTGGTGCGATCCTGCGGAAGCTCCGCCTGGTTCCGCCTTCTGCGACGACGCAGAATCTGCCGGCGGTACCTCTGCGCCGTCGCTTTCCTGCGGCTTCTGCGGCAGTGCGGAATCTGCCGGCAGTCCGAAACCTCCGCCCGTCTGCAATTCCTGCGGGGCCGCCGGTCCTGCAGAAATTGCAGAATCCATCGTTTCTCCGAAGGAGCCTGCTGCCGTGCCGCTCCCGGAAACATCCGGAACGGACTCCCTCGGAAAATACAATAAAAGAAGCACGTTCAGCAGCACAGCCGTGAACAGTGCAATCAGCAGTCTCTTTATTCTTCTGACGGATTTCTTTTTCATACCGGCCTCATAAGAAAGCAACGCTTTCATTTCCGCTTTCGCAAAACAACCTCTTTTTCTGCATACATTATACCAGATCCCCCCGCTCTCTACAAGTCTTGAGATTCCGGAGACACGACAAACCATGGATGATTTCCAGAACAGAGCAGGCTTTACAAAAATTTCGTTCTCTCAATGACAGCTCTTATTTCTCTGCATCTGTACTTGCTTCATCTTTCGCCATAATACCCTGCCCCTGCGTGCATACGGCTTCTTGCCAACACCAGTATTCTGTGACGGGATTGCTGGCTCCCTCTGGATTGTGCTTTCCCTTCCTCTTTTCGATTACCTTAAACCAGCCATAATCTGGTTTACATGAAAGCAATTTCAGCAGAAGGCCAGCAGCAGAAAATGCATCCAAGCAAAAGCAGCGAAACATTTCGCTGAATCACGAAAATATTTTCTCTAAAATAAGATAACCCATTGCAAGTTTCGGAAAAACCATATAAAATAATAGCAGGCGGAGGATTCCGCGGCAGCAGTCAGCGAAAACGTTATCGAAAAGGAGACAAAGGTATGAATTACGGTTACTTTGATGAGGTGAACAAGGAGTATGTGATCACGAAGCCGAACACTCCGGCACCTTGGGCGAACTATCTCGGTTCCCCGGCTTACGGCGCGATCATCTCGAACAACGCAGGGGGATACAGCTTTGTAAAGAGCGGCGCGAACGGGCGCATCATCCGCTATCATTTCAACAGCGACGATACGCCGGGACGCTATGTTTATTTGAGGGACGACGAGTCGAAGGATTTCTGGTCGGCTTCCTGGCAGCCGGTGGCAAAACCGCTGGATACATACAAGAGCGAGTGCCGCCACGGAACCGCTTACACGAACATAGCAGCGGATTACGCGGGTATCCATTCCGAGGTGCTCTATTACGTGCCGCTTGACAAGACCTACGAGGTTTGGCGCGCAAAGATCACGAATACGACGGACAAAGTCCGCAAAATTTCCGCGTTCGGCTACGCGGAATTTACGAACGACAGCAATTACGAGCAGGATCAGGTAAACCTGCAGTACACGCTGTTCATCACAAGGACGTATTTTAAAAATGACAATATGATCGTGCAGACGATCAATGAGAACTGCGGCAAAAATGAGGAAGGCAGCAACTGGAGGGAGCGCTTCTTCGCTCTGGCAGGCGCACCGGTAACCTCGTACAACGGCGATAAGGCGGCATTCATCGGCAATTACCACACCTACGGCAACCCGGCGGCCGTCGAGAACGGCACATGCGACAATGTGCTCAATTACAACTCCAACGGCTGCGGTGCGCTGCACACTGCCCTGACTTTACAGCCGGGAGAGACAAAGGAAATCGCGTTCCTCCTCGGACAGACCACCCCGTCCGCAGCAAAGAAAATCGTGGACGGCTACTCCGATCCCGCGGTTGTCGAGAAGGAAAAGCAGGAGCTCATCGACTACTGGCATGCAAAGCTCGCGAATTTCCAGATCAATACGCCGGATGCGGCATTCAACAGCATGGTGAATACATGGAACGCTTACCAGTGCTTTATCACCTTTACCTGGTCGCGGGCGGCTTCCTTCACATACTGCGGGCAGCGCAACGGCTACGGCTACCGCGATACCGTGCAGGATATCCAGGGCATCATCCATCTTGACCCGGCGATGGCGGAAAAGCAGATCCGCTTCATGCTCTCCGCGCAGGTCAACAACGGCGGCGGGCTTCCTCTCGTAAAATACGACCACAACGCCGGGCATGAGGACACGCCGGACGACGATTCCTACGTGCGCGCGACCGGTCATCCGGCTTACCGCGCCGACGACGCGCTGTGGCTGTTCCCGACGGTCTGGAAATATGTGGCGGAATCCGGCAACAAGGATTTCATCAATGAGGTGATCCCTTACGCAAACAAGGAGGAGGGCACGGTTTACGACCACTTAAAGCGCGCGATCCGGTTCTCGATGGAGCGTCTCGGCGACCACAAGATGCCTGCCGGCCTGCACGCGGACTGGAACGACTGCCTGCGCCTCGGCAAGAAGGGCGAGTCCACATTCGTGGCGATGCAGCTATATTACGCGATGACCGTGCTGAAAGGCTTTGCGAAAGACCTGAACGATACAGAATATATTGCATATCTCGAAACGACGCAAAAGGAGCTGGGCGATATCATCCAGAAAGAATGCTGGGAGGACGACCGCTATGTCCGCGGCATCAAGGAGGATGGACAGGTCATCGGCTCAAAGCACGATCCGGAAGCAAATATGTGGCTGAACCCGCAGTCCTGGGCGGTCATCAGCGGTCTGGCAACGAAGGAGCAGGCGGAGGCGGCATTGGAGTCCGTACACCGCGAGCTGAACACAAAATACGGTGTTCGCGTGATGGCTCCGTCCTATGTGGATCATGCGTTTGACGGCGCTCTGGCTCTTCTGTTCAACCCGTCCACCAAGGAGAACGGCGGTATTTTCTCGCAGCCGCAGGGCTGGATCATTCTGGCGGAAGCGCTGATGGGTCACGGAAACCGCGCGTTCGAGTATTTCACCGAGAGCTCCCCGGCATCCCAGAACGACGATGCCGATACAAGAAAGCTTGAGCCGTATGTACACGGACAGTTTACCGAGAGTTCCGAGTCGCCGTTTGAGGGCCGCTCCCATGTACACTGGCTGACCGGGACAGCATCCACCTGTATGGTGGGCTGCGTGGAAGGTATCTGCGGCATGCGCCCTGACCTTGACGGCCTGTGGGTATGCCCGGCAATCCCGAGCACATGGCAGGGTATGACGATGACAAAGACCTTCCGCGGCAAGAAGCTCAATATCACGGTGAAAAACGAGAGCGGTGCGGAAGGCGGGTTCAAGGAATTTTATCTGAACGGGGTGAAGCTTGACAAACCTTATGTGGCGGCTGCGGATATGAAGGACGAAAACAAAGTCATTATAGTGATGTAAACAAAGCTTTACCTCCGAAGTCCATAAAATAATAAGGCAGGAATACAGCCAGTTCGATGCGCAGACTGCGCGGAACCGGCGGTTCCCGTCTGACCGGCCGGAGGCGCTCAGAGACTTATTCTAAAGCGTATTAAACAGGGAGATTTTTCCTAATTCACCGGCAAAGCATAAGATTCCGGATTCAAGCAGAATAAGGAGAACACGGCAATGAACGGTTATCAGCAGAAATACATCGAATTGAAAAAAGAATATGAACGCTCGGACGGCGCTGCTGCCTCGGTGCAATTGCTTTATGAATACAAGGATTTTCTGGAGAAAGAGATCTCTCAGGAAGCAAAATGGGTGCTGGCAGATGTCTGCGGGATGCTGGGACTTTATAAAACCGCGTTCGATACCCTGCGCCCTCTGGTATCGCGCGGGGACAGACAGGCGCTGAAGCGGCTTGGAAAACTGCAAAGCCTGCAGGAGCAGGGCGACCAATTTGCCCTGCCCCGGCCGGAGGGCGGAGAGCAACCGGCATATCCGGCGGAGCTGCCGTCGTTTCGCTACCACCCGAATCCGCTGGCGACAGGCGCTTTTATACGGACGGATTCGCCTGTAAACTGCAGCTGCTGCGGAAAGAAAGTAAATATTTATTACAACGGGCCGTTTTATTCCGTTGAGAATATTAACGGTCTGTGCCCGGAATGTATTTCCAGCGGAAAGGCAGCGGAAAAATTTGACGGGGAATTCCAGGATGAAGCTTCCCTGGAAGCCGGTGTGGATGACGAGGAAAAACGGGACGAGCTGATTCACCGCACCCCCGGCTATCAAGGCTGGCAGCAGGAATACTGGCGGGCGCACTGCGGGGATTACTGTGCCTTCACAGGATACGTGGGATACCGGGAACTAAAGCAGATGGGGATTGCGGAAGAGCTTCTGGACGATTCGGTCTGGAATCAATGGATGGCGGAACCGGAGGAAATGCTGAAGAATCTGGTGAACGGCGGCAGTGTCCAGGGATATTTGTTCCGGTGTCTGCATTGCGGAAAGAACCTGCTGTGGATTGACTGCGACTGATCCCGGATGCCCTTATGCGCGGACACGAACCGAACGCCCGCCCACTGCATATAATTTCATAGATAGTAAAATGCAAAGGGGACTGTGCGAGAAAACTGCGCAGTCCCTTTCCTGTGAGGATATAGGAGGTCTATGGAAATTCTATGAAGTTTGCAGACTTGATTCCGGTTTTTGCCGGCACCGGCTTTACCTTTTTTATGACGATGGCGGGCGCTGCGATGGTTTTTCTGCTGGGAAAACAGATGAAACAGCAGCTGCTGAAGGCCTTTATGGGCTTCGCGGGCGGCGTTATGATCGCAGCCTCGGTCTGGTCGCTGCTGCTCCCGGCGATTGAAGAGGCAGGGAGACAGGGAAAATCCGGTGTTATCCCGGCCGGTGGCGGTTTCCTGCTCGGCAGCCTGTTTTTCCTTCTGGTCGATTATGTACTTCAAAAGCTTCATGCTCAGAAAATGCGTGCCGCGGAACTCAAAGCAGAAAGCGCCGGACGGCACAGACTGTCGAAAAAAATGACAATGCTTTTTCTTGCCGTCACGCTCCACAATATCCCGGAGGGCATGGCGGTCGGCATGGCATTTGCGATGGCTGCACAGACCAGCGGAGCGGCAGGTGTCACGCTGGTATCCGCAATCGCGCTGGCCGTGGGAATCGGCATCCAGAACTTCCCGGAGGGAGCTGCGATCGCGCTGCCGCTCCGCCAGGAAAATCTGAGCCGCCGGAAAGCGTTTTTTTACGGAGCGCTGTCCGGAATCGTGGAACCGATCGCCGGTATCCTGACCGTGCTCGCAGCAGGCTCCATCCAGTCGATGCTGCCGTGGATGCTCTCGTTCGCGGCGGGAGCGATGATCTATGTTGTCGTCGAAGAGCTGATCCCGGAAGCCCATGTGGAAGCCGGCGTAAAAATCGGCACCATCGGCGCGCTGGTCGGCTTCCTTGCAATGATGGTTCTCGATGTAGCTCTCGGCTAGGAAGGATGACGGCATCCATTCCCGCACACAGCTGAAGATGCCGCCAAGCTGCCCGCCCGCAGGGGGCAGCGGCGTCAGTCCTCACCATCCAGCTCCGGATTGTCCTTAGGGAAAATCTCCGAAAGGATTTTCTCGGTGATCACAAGCGGCTCGGTGCTGCTCAGAACCTGATCGTCCGTCCCCTGCTGAGCCACGGCAATATTGGCGTCGATCGCCGGCAGCGGCATAATAGCGGAGAGGATGGTGTCGCTGACGTACATGGTTGGCATCTCCTCCCCGTCCGCCCGGACGACGCTGTACGGCGTAAAGCCCTCACCGGTCAGAAATACCGTGTAAGTTTTTTCATTTCCCTTCGGGGCGTTGCTGTCGGCAAACGCCCGAATCGACCGTAGAACAATCGGATCAATTCCCATCCGCATCTCTGCCGGCAGGTACGGATTCTCGCCGTGATAAGCATTCTGATCGCCGTAGAGCATATCGTACTCCAGAATTTCCAGTTCCTCCAGATAAAGATCGGAAGTCATCTGCGTCTGATGAAACCCGTTAATCACACCGCCGCGGATGCCTAACCGATCAAGAACGTAGGAATACAGCTGATATGCCTCCAGATCCCGGCGCTCCGGCTCAAGCTCAAAATTGCTCCAAACAACATACGGTGTCTGGAAAAGATTTCCATCCAGGAGCTGTTCCGGGGCAAGCTTCAGACCCGGAAGATGATCGCCGTACATAACAAGAATCGTGTCCTCTCCGATGCTCTCCAGCCTTGCAATCAGATCCGCCACAAAAACATCCATCTCATGAATCTGACTGGTATAATAAAGCAGCTGATAATAGGTTTCCTCCGAATATCCCTCCGGCAGAGTCAGATCAATAGCCGGCTCGGATAACACAGGACCGGTCGGATAGCTTCCGTGGCCCTGTACGGAAATGGCATAGACTAAATCCGGATTTTCCGTTGATTTCAGCGCCTTTGCTATCTCGCCGACCAGCACGTTGTCCTTTGCCCAGTTGAGCGGGGTACGCTCCACATGATTCATATATTCGATCGACGTAAAAGTGTCAAATCCGAGATTCGGAAACACCTTATGGCGCTCGTAAAAGGTTCCGTCATTATTGTGGATCGCGTGGGTGCTGTAGCCGAGCGGTTTCAGTACATAACCCACGCTTTCGCAGGTGGTTTCCTTGAGAATGGTCTTGTAGGGATATTCGCCGGGTCCGAAGAAATCCAGGTTCATTCCGGTGATTACCTCAAACTCCGTATTTGCCGTACCCGCGCCGACGCTCGGAACGCTCAGCCTGCCGGATGTAAATTCCGCCATCAGCCTGTGAAAATTTGGAAGCGGATCCTCGGTGAAGCTGCTGCCGAGGATGGTTGTCGGATCAAAAAACGACTCCAGCTGAAGGAAAATAATATTCGGCGTCCCGGGAAGCTCCTGATCCGGATCAGCTGGGCCGTCGGTTCCCGGTGTCCCTGCTGTGCTCCCGCTGGTTCCCGGCTTGTTGCTGTCCCCGGTACCAGTTGTTCCGGATGCGCTGCTCCCGCTGGTTCCCGGTCTGTCATTCTCCCCGGCTGCCCCCGATGCATGGCTGCCGCCGGTTCCCGGCCCGTCGCCCTCTCCCGGCGTTCCGGATGAGCTGTCCCCGCCGGTTCCGGACACATTATCCTGCCCCGTACCGGTTATTCCGGGCGTGCTTCCGCTGCTTCCCGGCATATCCTCCTTATCCGTTCCCGGCTTCGGATTATTCTCCAGATCAGCCGCGTTTACAAGCGTCCCGTTTTCGATCGCCTCGATAATATGGTAAACATATTCATCCGAATACTTTTTCGGTTTCGGAATTCCGGTATTGAGCACGCTGCTCACAAAGCAGTACGGCAGCCCGTAATTGTGATAGGCATCCGCCAGATTGCCGAAGTTCTCGGAGATCACCGAAAACCGGACAAGTCCCTCCGTGGCGACAATGCCGCTGGCCAGAATAATAACAAAAAAGGCGGCGGCCTTCATAAACGGCAGCTTTATCTGCTTTTTCATTTTGCGGAACAGGACAGCGCAGCCGATTACGGCGAGCAGGAGCAGAATACCGATCATCGCCAGCTGCCACGCGGAAAGATAGTGGTTCCAGATATTGATGGCGGACTGGATCATCGTGATATCCACAAAGGTAAACGGCGTCGTGCGGAACTGCAGCAGGATAAAGTCGGTAACGCCGACAATTACCCACAGCAGCGAAATAATAGTCAATACAAAAAATCTCCGTGCAAAAAAGAGCGCCGGTGCAAGCGTAACCGCAATAATCAGTACATTATACGCAAAAACAACCGGATGAGTAAACAGGGCTCCCAGCGCACGGAAAACAGATTCCCTGGAAAAGCCGTCAACAATCAGGTTCAGAACCGCGGCGATCAGAAAAATTTCAGCCACCGGCTTCTGCAGAAAATGCAGAAGTGCTTTTTTGTTCGGTTTTTTTATCTTCATGACAACCTCCGTGTCAAAGCAGGCGCGCATTTGGCGGGAACATTCTCACCGCAACGGCTGGAAAAGCCCGGCTGCAAAAGGGCGCCGGTATCATGTCCGATGCTTTATACCATATCAGATAACATCACGAGCGTCAATAAGCTCTTTGGACACTGTGTCCGGTTTTCTGCGGTTTTTCTGCTTGCTCCTGCTGTATTTTGACGAATCCTCAGCTGATTTCCTGCCGTCATGCCGCTGCCGTCAGTAAATTGCAGCGTTTTTCTTTTCCGATTTCCCGTCAGGCATGCTATACTGTATTGGCAAGAAAATTCTGGATAAAATAAGGGAGACGCGTATGAATATTTGCATGACAGCAGCCTACGACGGCAGCAGGTTTGCGGGATGGCAGAAAAATAAAAATACCGGCGGGAAACGGGCTCTGCAGGATATTTTCGAACTGGTGCTTTCGGATTACTTCGGACAGTCAGTAAAGGTAACCGCCGCGGGGCGCACGGACGCCGGGGTCAGCGCGCTCGGCCAGGTGCTCAATTTTCATATACAAAATGGGAAACCTGCCCTGCAGGGAGCCGTACCGGAAATACAAAATGCTTCAGAGCAGCCATACCCGGCTGCAAAGGGACAATGCCGGAGCAGGGTACCGGTGCAGTTTCATTCCGCGGCACAGGAACAGGCTCTGTGCAGGGCACTGAACCGGGCGCTTCAGGCAGCGCTCAGCGAAAGCGAAAAAAACGCTGCCGCAGTCCGCGCCGTGCGGATTGTACCGGAACGCTTTCACAGCCGTTTTGACGCTATCGGAAAAACTTATCTTTATCTGATGGACGAGCGGGAACGCCCCCATGTTTTCACAAGAGCCTGCGCCTTTCCTGCGGGCGGCGCTCTGGATGTCAATGCAATGCGCAGCGCGGCGGCTTTTATGACCGGAACTCACGATTTCCGGGCTTTTACCTCTCTTTCAGAAACAGCGAAAGGCTGCCGAAGCACGATCCGGACAATTACGGAGCTTAGCATTGACCGGATAACGGCCGGCCCGTGCCGTGTGCCGCTGCTTTGTATCACAGTAACGGGAGACGGCTTTCTTTACCACGCAGTTCGTATTCTTGCCGGAACTCTGTACGAGGTCGGCACGGGAAAACGCTCTGTGGTAAGCATTGCGGAGCTTTTCGGAACGGATGCGCGGCGGAGCGAGGCGGGCATGCTTCTTCCAGGAGAAGCGCTGTTTCTGAAGGAGGTATATTATCAAGACTGCCGTACTAAATCGTAAAACCACGTTGGGAGCAACCAGAAAAGCAAAAAGGACAAAGAGAAAGGCGGAGCGGCGGGAAGCAGGATAAAAGACAGATAAAAACAAAGAGACATAAGGGCAAATGCAAACAGGACGACGGAAAAAAGGCAGAGGAAAAAAGACAGAGGAAAGAAACCGCATATTGAGAAAAAATCATATTACTAAAAAATGATATTAAAAAAAGCACTTATGGTAAAATCAGACAAAAACTCAGGGGCTGTTTTCGTAAACAGCAGAAACTCAACAGTAGGATTTATTGACAAGAAAAGAGAAAGGTGTATAATATAGGATATACAGCAGATGTAAGGGGCTGTGGTTTCCTAGTTTGAGATTGGAGGGATTTATGAAAAAAAGACTTTGGAGTCTTCTGCTCTGCCTTGTGCTTGTGTGCAGCTCGATGGCAGGATGCGGAGACAAGGAATCGAATGATGAAGCCAACGCTTCCGCAAACGCCAAAGCGGAGACAATGGTGGCTTCCCAGTTTAAGGATTTTGCCGGCAAAATTACAGATGCGCTCCGGAAAGCCAAGGATAATACCGGCGCTGGAATGCAGTCCGGCGTGGACATGGAGCTTAACGTAGAGCTGGGCAAGGAAATACAGAAATCTGCCGATCTGGAAGGACTGGATAAAATCGGCCTTCTTCTGTACATGGATATGAAGAACTCCATGGAAATGCGCATGACCGGCAAGCTGAAAATGAACGAAAAGAACGTTCTCAGCATGGATCTGATTACGGACAGCCAGAATGCTTATTTCAATCTTCCGGATTATTCCAAGAATTACGCAGGAATCTCGATTCAGGATGCCCTTGGGATGACCTCCGGCGATCTGTCGGGCCTGATGTCCGAGGCTGCGGAAGGCATGCCGACCACGGATGATATGATTCAGCTCTGGACCGATTTTTCGAACGATTTCATCGACTGCTTTGAGTATCAGGAGACTGTGAAAAAAATCAACATCGGAGAGGGCGATTATAAAATCAAAGCCGACAAGTATGTTACCAAAGCAAAGGTCGAGGATATCCAGAAGGTTCTGACCCAGCTGGTCGAGGAACTCAAAAAATACCCGGCGCTCGAAATTACGGATACCAACATAGATATGGCCGATCTTGATGAAATGACGGTCAGCTATTTCCAGAACGACAGCGACGAATTTGCATGGAAGCTGGATGCAAAGGCAGGGAACGATACCAGTTCCATCGTGCTTATCTCCGCGAAGAAAGGCTTCCGTTTCTATGTAATTGATGAGGATCAGAATGAGCAGGTTCTTCTCTACTCGGTTAAGGAGTCGGAAAAGAAAGGGCAGATCGTTCTCTGCACGGATGACGGCAATTATACTTTAAATTATGACAATTACTCGAAGGATCATGTGGATCTTTCCGCTGAAATCGAGGGGGCTACCATCACCGCTTCAATCGACGCGAAAAATGATGATTATACGATCGAATTCAGCATTGCCTCCCTGGGAACAAAGGTTTCCGGAACGTTTGAAATCGGGTACCGCGAAATGAAGGTTACAGCAACCGTATCCATGGCAGGTATGGAGATCGGCACCCTTACGCTGGAAACGAGCGGCCGTTCCTTCAAGGATTATGATACACCGTCCGGTTCTGTTGATCTCAATACCTGGTCGGCAGGCCTGAACCAGGATAAGCTGTCAAAGGATCTTCAGAAACTGATACAGGATTTTCCGTTTATCTCTGATTTGATTCAGGGTGCGATGCCGTACTAAATTTATTCTGCCGCAAAAGGCTGCCTGATACATGACAGCCGTAAAATAAGGGGCTATCCGCACAAAGGATAGCCCCTTGTCTTTCATAAAGCAGGGAGGAGGCCGTTTCGTTGAGCAGGCAAAATCGTTCCAAACCGGGAAAACGCAGCACGGCAGGCAGAGTTGCCCGCGGGCTCGGCCGCGCCGTCCGCCGCACCCTGCAGATTTCCTTTCTTCTGCTTCTGATTGCGCTGATTTCGGGCGGCGTATGGTTCTACTCAAAATACGGAAGGCTTCTGCTCTCCTTTCAGTCGAGAGCAAACGCTCTGGTACAGAGCTCGTCGGCGGAAACCTTCCGCGCAAACGAAACAAGTCTTGTATACGCGGCGGACGGCACGCTGATTTCCAAGCTTAAGGGAGAAAAGGATGTTTACTACCTCTCTTTCGAGGATATCCCGCTCCAGGCAATTCAGGCCATGGTCTGCACCGAGGATCGGCGGTTCTTTGCACATGACGGATTTGATCTTTTTGCCAACATCCGGGCGGCGATTGTTCTGATAAAAAATAAAGGAGAAATTCATCAGGGCGGCAGTACGATAACACAGCAGCTCGCCAGAACCGTATTCTTAAGCAATGAAGTCACCTGGGAAAGAAAGATCACCGAAATCTTCACGGCCATGGCGCTGGAGCGCAAATACAGCAAAAATCAGATTATGGAATTTTATCTGAACAATATCTACTTTGCCAACGGTCATTACGGGCTTCAGGCCGCCAGCTTCGGCTATTTCGGAAAAAGCGCCCAGGAACTGAGCCTCTCGCAGATTGCGTTTGTATGTGCCATCCCGAACAATCCGACCGATTACGATCCGATTGCAAACTTTGAATATACGCTGATGCGGCGCGACAAGGTGCTGCTGCAGATGCGCGACGAGGGCGCGATTACGCAGGGCGAATACGAGGCGGCTGCGGCGGAGGAAATCACACTCAATCTGAGCCGGATGGAACGTCAGAATTATGTGGAAAGCTATACCTGGCATTGTGCCGTAAGGGCGCTGATGGAGCAGGAAGGCATGGTATTCCGAAATCAGTTTTCCGACGAAGCCGACAGAGAAAATTATAATGCGATCTACAATGAGGCATATTACCGTCTTCAGAAAACGCTGTTCACCGGCGGCTACCGGATCTATACCTCAATCGACCTAGAAAAGCAGGAATGGCTGCAGCAGGCGATTGACGACGAGCTGTCCGTCTTTGCCGAAACCAGCGAAGAAGGTGTGTTCAAGCTCCAGGCTTCCGCCGCCTGCATCGACAACGAAAGCGGGCGCATAACAGCCATCGTGGGGGGACGCAGCCAGGATATGTCAGGATATACGCTGAACCGTGCATATCAGAGCTTTCGTCAGCCGGGCAGTGCCATAAAGCCGCTGATCGTCTATACGCCGATGTTCGAGAGGGGCATGTACCCCGATGATACGGTAACGGACGAAAAGTTTGAGGGCGGGCCCCGCAACTCCGGCGAGGTCTATTCCGGCGAAATCCCGGTCACATACGCAATTTCGGTATCGAAAAATACAGTGGCGTGGAAGCTCTTTGAAGAGCTGACTCCCGAGGTCGGACTTTCGTATCTGCGGAATATGGATTTCCGTAAAATTGTAGCGCGCGACTGCGTACCCGCAGCCGCTCTCGGCGGCCTGACCTACGGCGTCAGCGCGGTAGAGCTGGCCTCCGGCTATGCCGTACTGGAAAATAATGGAATTTACAGAGAGCCAACCTGCATTATAAAGATAACGGATGCCGAAGGCAGGGTACTCGTGGACAGCACAATCAAATCTAAAAAAATTTATTCCGCAAACGCGGCCAGGATGATGACCTTCTGCCTGCAGGAGGTTATGAAAACCGGAACGGGAAGAAAGCTCCCGGTGGAAGGACAGATTGCCGCAGGAAAAACCGGTACGACGAATGACCAGAAGGACGGCTGGTTTGCCGGCTATACAGCCTATTACACAACCGCTGTCTGGGTCGGCTGTGATATGCCGGAGGCAATGGAGGATCTGAAGGGAAACAGCTATCCGGGCCGAATCTGGCAGAGCTTTATGAACCGTCTGCATGACGGGCTTCCCGCAAAAGAATTCCCGATGTATACGGATATGCGGCCGCCGAAGGAGGCAGAGGAGCCAGAAGAGCCGGAAGACGAGGCGGATGCGGAGGAAACCGGGAATTAAATAAAAAATTGAGAGGAAAAGAAATTTAAACAGACATTCAAACAGAAATGAAAATCAGCCATAAGCACAGATCAGGGAGAAGGCTGCTGCAAAGTGCCGTGCCCTTTTATTAATGCATATACAGCATCCATTGACTGGAATGCCGTTTTATATACCAACGGCCATTTCACAGCAGCCTTTCTCTTTTTGCATCCCTATCTTACAGACCCCGGTTTTTCTGATTTTCCTTATAGCTTTCGACAAATTTCTGAACCCGCTTTGTCGGGCTTAAAAATTCACTGATGGAAGCATCATGATTCAGGGCGTCAATCAGAAGAGCAATGTATTTGCTCATATCCGCACTGACATAATACGGCCTTGCCAGCAGCTCGTCCGGCTGATAAATCAGGTTTGTCGTGATAATGCGGTCGATCAGGCCTTCTCTGTTCGCTTCATCAAACCTTTCAAGGCCGTTGGTGAACAGTCCGAAGGTTGAACACAGAAAGATTCGCTTCGCCTTACGTCTCTTCAGCTCCGTGGCCACATCAATCATGCTCTCGCCGGAGGAAATCATATCATCAAGAATTATGACATCCTTTCCTTCCACATCCTTGCCGAGAAACTCATGGGCAATAATCGGATTACGCCCGTTTTCAATGCGGGAATAATCTCTGCGTTTATAAAACATGCCCATATCCAGCCCCAGTACGGTGGCAAAGTACACGGCTCTGCCCATCGCGCCCTCATCCGGGCTGATTACCATCATGTGATCCGCATCAATCGTCAGATCCGGCACGCTGTTCAGCAGCGCCTTAATAAACTGATAGGTCGGCTGGATTGTCTCAAAGCTCTTGAGCGGAATCGCGTTCTGCACGCGCGGATCATGGGCATCGAAGGTAATAATGCTCTCCACCCCCATGTTTACCAGCTCCTGAAGGGCAATCGCGCAGTCCAGCGATTCCCGGGCGCTTCTCTTGTGCTGGCGGCTTTCATACAGGAACGGCATTATCACGGTGATTCGGCGGGCTTTGCCGTTCAGCGCAGCAATCACCCGTTTCAGATCCTGAAAATGATCATCCGGGGACATGTGGTTCGTCTGTCCGCATACCGTATAGGTCAGGCTGTAATTGCAGATATCCACCAGAAGGTAGAGATCGTCGCCCCGCACAGTTTCCTTGACGCAGCATTTCGCCTCGCCGGTTCCGAACCGCGGACACTCGGTCTTTATCAGATAATTATCCCTCTCGTAACCGGAAAAGGCGATGGTGGATGCGTGTGTGTGCTCACGCTCCCTTCTCCATCTTACAATGTAATCGTTGACCTTCTGACCGATCTCGCGTGAGCTTTCCAGGGCGATGATGCCAAGCGTACCTACGGGGATGGTTTCCAAATACTTTTCGTGCGGCATTTTGTTATCCTCCAGAATGAATGATGGGTGAGCTGTACTTCCATTTATCCCTTTGACGGTGCTATCATACTATCGAAGAGCAGAACCGTCAAGAGGTAAATTTCTATTTTTCGGATGCCCGTTGCACCCTCCGCAGCTATGAAACCGGCGGCGAAAGCTTTTTCTGGATGCGGATGTCGTCGCCTATAATTTTCAGAAAAGTATAGCTGCTGGTTATACGGGAAAATATCCGTTCACTGTAAGTATTTTTCAGCTGCTCAAACGACAGGTTGGTGGAAATAATAGTGGATTTCTGCCCCAGCAGCCGCTCATTGATGCACAGATAGAGCTGCGACGAAATAAATGCGTTCGTCAGCTCCGTGCCGAGGTCGTCGATAATCAGCAGATCGCAGTCTAGGATATAGGAAAACCGATCCGCTGTCTCCTCATAGCTCTGATCGCTGTTTGAGGACGAACGGTCAAACTTGTAATGCTCCAGAATATCAAACAGCTGAAATGCCGTCAGATAAATTACCGTATGCCCCGATGCGAGCAGCTCTCCGGCAATGCAGTTCGACAAAAAGGTCTTCCCCACACCAGTATTTCCATAAATAAGAAGATTCTCATGAAGAGTGTCAAAATTCGCCACAAATTCCTTCGCGGATGCCACCACCCGCTGAATATTTGCAAGAGGCGTCTGGTGTGTTGTCTCGTCCGTATAGCTGTCCGAATAAAACCGGTAGGAAAAGGTATTAAAATTTTCCTCCTCGACGGCGCGGCGCACATTGGACTGGGCATAGAGCACATCCACAACCGCCTGACGGAAACAATGGCATTTCCCGCCGTCCATATAGCCGGTGTCCCGGCAGTCAGGGCAGTGATACTCCGGCTCCAGATAATCGGCAGGATAACCGTGCTCGCGCAGAATGGCATCCTTCCTCGCCGACAGCTCCTCGTTTCTTGCCCGAAGGCCCTCAAGCGCCCCGGCCTCCCCCCGCAGGGAACGCTTTGCACATTCCACGGAGCCGCGGGAAATCTCACTGTCAATCTCGGACAGCTCCGGCAGCTGCTCATAGAGAAGCCGGCGGCGTTCCTCCAGACGGCGGTGGCTCTCCAGACGGCGCGCATCGTACCGGCGAAGTATGGAATTATACTGGTAATTTTTCAGCGGCATAACGCACTCCTTTTACTTGCTACTTGCTGCCCAAAAGCTGCTTTTCCATCTCGGAATAATCGGAGGCACTGTACTTCCGCTGAGGAAACGCGTTAAAGCGGTTGCCCGCAGCAGCTGTACCGGCCCTGTCATTCTCCTGCCGCTCTGCTTCCCTGCGGGTATTCTGTCTCGCAAATTCAGCATCCAGAACGGCAATATCCTCTTTTTTATGTACCCCTGCGGTATGCCAGCGCTCCAGAATCCGTTCCGCATACTTGAAATCCGGTTTTGCCACGGCAAGCATTGTCCGGTTGCAGGCCTCTTCAATGATGGAAGCATCAAAACCATAAGCCCCTGTCCAGCGATGAATATACTGCAGTTCAATGCCGCCGGGCGACCGGTTCAGGCCGAAGGCACGGTTGATTGTACTGTAGCAGCTGCTGTAAACCGCCGATTCTGCCTTTGCCTTCTCCACGGTATCTATGCCGTTTTCTGCCCAGGCGATCGCAACAGATTCTATGTAGGATATCCCGGTCTTGTTTCTGGAAGCGCAGTATTCATAGAGATAAACAATCAGATCGGCCGGAAACCCGACAGTTTCGTACAGGTATAATACAAAGTTGAGATCGCTTCCCCGGAGCAGGCGGGCCGTCACCCTCTGCAGCTGAGTAAGCATTTTCTTCACCTCATCCAGAGATGTGAGCACCTCGATCTGCGCCTCGGAATAATCGGGTTTTTCCGGAAGTCTGCGCTTCGCTGCAATGCAGGAGCGCTCGCGGGAATCTTCCGGAACAGCCGCCGGCCCGGTATCGGAAGAACCCGTCTGCCGGACGGAGCTCCCGTTCCCTGCCCCGCGGGCGGACAGACCTGCTTCCGCACCCGGTTCGTCAGACAGCCGGCACTCCGGGCCGTCACCCTCCGGCCTGCCTGCGGCTGCCGGCCCTGCTCCGAAATCCGAAGAACCTGACGGCCAGCGTCGGAAGCCTTCGTCCGCATCCGCCTCCGGGGCCGGCGGTTCCAGAAAAACTACGCCTGCGACCGCGCCGCTGCCGTCCCTGTCAATCCGCATCAGCCTCTGCGTCTCCCAGTATTTCAGGGCGCGCTCGATATCCTTCTCGGTTTCATCCAGAAAATCGGCCACCGCGGCAAGGGTACTGCCGGTGCGGGCGCAGCCCAGCAGGCGGAGCAGATAAAGATAAACCTTGACATAAGTTCCGTTTGCCCGCGGCATATAGCGGTCGATAAACAGATTGGAAATTGCGGTATATTCTGTTTTAGGGGCGCTGCTCAGCGTCAGTCTGGACATCCTCGGTTCCCTCTTTCTGCAGCTTGGGGAGCGGACCAAAGATCCGCTTTCATAAAATTACGCCTTGAGTATAGCACAGGTTCTACAGAAAGAAAATAGGCGGATTTGTCCAGCTCCGGTTGTGCACAAAATCGTGGATAATGTGGATAATGTGGAAAAGCATCGGGATTCTATAAGTATAGTAAGCATAAATCGTCGAAAAGCCGCGAAAACTGCGCCTTTGAGAAATATTGATCTACTTTTGTAGAATAATATCAAAGGCAAAAAAAATCCACAACCCCATTCTTCGTAAAAACGTTGATAAGGTTGTGGATAATGTGGATAACTATCTCTTTAAAAGCTCTTCTCCCACTTTTACTATATCTCCGGCGCCCATAGTTATCAACAGATCCCCGTTGGCACAATTTGATAACAAAAAATTTTCAATTTCGCCAAAGCTCGGGAAATAGTGAACATCTTTACCATATTTTTCCAGTTTCGACAAAAGATCACGGGAGGAGATATCGCCCGGATCCTCCTCGCGGGAAGGATAGATATCCGCAAGCACGACATGATCCGCCATGGTAAGCGCCTCTGCAAAATCGTCGAGCAGCTTTTTGGTGCGCGAAAAAGTGTGAGGCTGAAAAACGCACCAGATCTGTTTGTGAGGATAATTTGCTGCAGCGTCCAGCGTGGCGCGTATCTCCGTCGGATGATGTGCATAATCGTCAATCACAGTCACTCCTGCGAATTCTCCCTTTTTCTCAAAACGCTTGCTGGCGCCTCCAAAGCTGCGGAGCGCATTTGAAATATCCGTAAGCGGCACGCCGAGCAGATCCGCCATCGCGGCAGCGGCTACCGAATTCAGGACATTATGCCGTCCGACCACACCCAGCGAAACATGAGCAAGCGCTGTTTTGCCGTGCATAAGATCATAGCTGCCGCAGCCCTGCCCGTCCCAGGAAATATTTTCCGCACTGTAGTCGTATGTCTTCCCCTGCGCCGCAATCCCGTAGGTCGCAATGTCCGCTTTCAGCCCTTCCGTCAGCACGGCAAGACCGGCGATATCACCCTGAATTACAAGATGGCTGCCCTCCTTGAGCTTTTCCATAAAAAGCCGGAATGAATGTCGGATATCGTCGATATCCCGGAAGAAATCCAGATGCTCCGCTTCTATATTTAATATTATTTCATGCGCGGGCCGAAAACTCAGAAAACTGTTTCTATACTCACAGGACTCTACGACAAAATGTTCAGAATGCCCGGTGCGGGAATTGCTGTGAACAGACTCAAGCACCGCACCGACCGATATGGTCGGGTCCATGCCGGCCTCCAGCAGAATTGCAGACAGCATTGAGGCGGTTGTTGTTTTCCCGTGCGTACCTGCAACACTGATGGCATCCTTGTACTGCCCCATCAGCTGCCCGAGAAATTCGGCCCGGGTGAGCGTCGGAATCCCCGCCGCCCGTGCAGCTGCAAGCTCCGGATTATCCCCGCTCACGGCTGCAGTATAGACAACAAACCCGATATCCTCCGTGATATTGGATGCGTGATGGCCGCACCTTACCGCAATCCCCAGCTCTTCCAGCCTCCGGCAGCTGTCGCCCGGATTTTTCTCGGAGCCGCTTACCCGAAATCCTCTTTTATGTAGCAGCTCGGCCAGTCCGCTCATGCTGCTCCCTCCGATGCCGACAAAATGAGCAGAAACCGGCTTGGTAAAATCAATCTGATATTCACTATTATCCATAACACTAATCTCCATTCTTATTTATTTTGTTTTTGTCATGTCATATTATAACTCTTCCTTTCAGCCGCGTCCGTTCGCAGGCTGTCGGAGAGTATCATTATATGCGTAAAAAAGACTCTCTAATCTTTATTATAACGGGTTTTTGTAAAAAAACAATCTCATTTTACAAAGCACTGAAGTGAACTGTTGTTCGACTTAGTAATCAATGATGAAATATTTACAAAAAAAGTCGATAAATCTGAAAATTTTTAGTCAATTTCACTTCCTTTTTCGAAAAAATGTGATATAATAGAGATAGGCATCCAGCCCGTCCGAAATTTAGTCGGATTATGTCACTTTCAGCATGCGTTTGCCGGCTGTCCGCATGGCCGCCGGCGAGCACGGGACGCATGAGCTGCACGCAGAATGCGGGAGGATGTTAAAGATTAATAAACTACAACAAGAGGTGATAGTGTGATTAAAAAAGAAATGATTGCAATGCTTCTGGCAGGTGGGCAGGGTTCCCGTTTGGGCGTGCTGACCTCCAGCATAGCGAAACCCGCCGTATCCTTCGGCGGAAAGTACAGAATCATCGATTTTCCACTCAGCAACTGCATCAATTCCGGGGTGGATACGGTAGGCGTGCTCACCCAGTACCAGCCGCTCCGGCTGAATACACATATCGGCATCGGTATTCCGTGGGATCTGGATCGCAACATCGGCGGTGTTTCCATTCTCCCGCCTTACGAAAAAAGCACAAATGCAGAATGGTATTCCGGCACGGCAAATGCAATTTTCCAGAATCTGAAGTATATGGAGTATTACAATCCGGAATATGTGCTTATCCTCGGCGGCGACCATATCTATAAAATGGATTATGAGGTGATGCTCGATTTCCACAAGTCCAACAATGCGGATATCACACTCGCCACTATCCCGGTCCCGATGGAGGAGGCCAGCCGTTTCGGCGTCGTGATTACGGACGACAAGCGCCGTATTCTCGAATTTGAGGAAAAGCCGCCGAAGCCGAGAAGCAATCTGGCTTCGATGGGTATTTATATTTTTAACTGGAAGGTGCTCCGCCAGGCGCTGATTGATCTTTCCGAGCAGCCGGGCTGCGATTTCGGCAAGCATATCATTCCATACTGCCACGAGAGGGGCGACCGCGTATTCGCATACGAATTCAACGGCTACTGGAAGGATGTCGGAACGCTCACGTCGTACTGGGAATCCAATATGGAGCTGATTGACATCGTACCGGAATTCAATCTTTACGAGGAATTCTGGAAGATCTACACCAAAAACGATGTTACCCCGCCGCAGTACATAGCTGCGGATGCAGTGGTAGAGCGCTGCATTATCGGTGAAGGTACTGAAATTTACGGCAGGGTTTACAATTCTGTTATCGGAGCCGGCGTAACGATCGGCAAAAACGCAGAAGTCCACGATTCCATCATTATGAAAAATACGGAAATCGGCGACAATACCAAGGTGAACAAAGCGATTATCGCAGAAAACTGCGTGATCGGCTTTGACAGCGAGCTCGGCGTGGGCGAGGAAGCGACAAACGTCAAATTCCCGAAAATTTATACGGACGGGCTTGTGACGATCGGGGAAGGCTCCGTGATCCCGAACAATGTCCGGATCGGAAAGAATACCGCAATTTCCGGCGGCACAACGCTGGACGACTACCCGAGCGGCCAGCTGAAGAGCGGGGAAAGTATTATTAAGGCAGGTGACTTGAGATGAGAGCAATAGGAATTATTTTAGCCGGCGGCAACAGCAACCGTATGCGTGAATTGTCCAACAAGCGGGCAATCGCGGCAATGCCTGTTGCGGGAAGTTTCCGCGGAATCGACTTTGCGCTGAGCAACATGTCGAATTCGCATGTGCAGAAGGTGGCTGTGCTCACACAGTACAATTCCCGATCCCTGAACGAGCATCTGAGCTCGTCGAAATGGTGGGATTTCGGAAGAAAGCAGGGCGGCCTGTTCGTATTTACCCCTACCATCACGGCGGACAACGGCTTCTGGTACCGCGGCACTGCAGATGCGATTGCCCAGAACCTTACCTTCCTTAGAAACAGTCATGAGCCTTATGTTGTCATTGCTTCCGGCGACGGCGTTTACAAGCTCGATTTCAATAAGGTTCTCGAGTATCACATCGACAAAAAGGCCGATATCACCGTTGTGACAAAACGGATGGCGGACGAGGAGGACTGCACGCGGTTCGGCCTGGTGCAGACGGATGAGGAGGGAAGAATCACCGAATTCCAGGAGAAGCCTTTCGTTGTTTCGTCCCGGCTGGTTTCCACCGGCATCTACGTTATCCGCAGAAGGCACCTGATCGAGCTGATCGAAAAGTCGATGGAGGAGGAACGCTTCGATTTCGTGAGAGATATCCTCGTCCGTTATATGTCGGTCAAGCGCATTTTCTCCTACGAGATGGATTCCTACTGGAACAACATCTCGAGCGTGGAAGCATATTTCAAAACCAATATGGACTTCCTGAAAAAGGATATCCGGGACTTCTTCTTCCGGCAGTATCCGGACGTATACTCGAAAATTGACGACCTGCCTCCGGCGAAATACAATCCGGGCTCGGCGGTCAGAAACAGCCTGATTTCAAGCGGCTGCATTATCAACGGCGTGGTGGAAAACTCGCTGCTGTTTAAAAAGGTATACGTGGGCAACAACTGCACCATTAAGAATTCTATCATCCTGAACGATGTTCATATCGGCGATAATACTTATATTGAAAATTGTATTGTAGAGAGCCGTGACACGATCCGAGCCAATTCGACCCATATCGGGGAGAACGGCGAGATAAAAATCGTAGTTGAGAAGAATGAAAGATACGGGTTTTAAGGCAGACAGGGCATGGCGATTTACAGGTCATGCCCTGTATTGCTGAACAGCGGTCTGGCCTTATCGGCCGGCGTATGAAAAGGGGGATACGATATCATGCGGATTACCGATGTGCGTGTACGTAAGGTGAGCAAGGAAGGAAAAATGAAAGCAATCGTTTCTATTACCATTGATGATGAATTTGCAGTGCATGACATTAAAATCATTGAGGGCGAGAAAGGACTTTTCATCGCAATGCCGAGCAGAAAAACCGCGGATGGAGAATACCGCGATATTGCACATCCGATCAACGCTGAAACGCGGGAAAAAATTCAAAAGCTTATTCTGGAGCAATTTGAAACTGCATTGACAGAGGACGGCTGATATACAGCCGCCCCCTTTTTATATACGGACGCGCACCCCGTTCTGCACAAAAGGGCAGAATATTCCGGTACGCGATTTATATCCGAATCTTCATCTATCCGAAATCTTATTCCATCCCCGAAGCGGAACGGAAATTCCAGCAGATACCGTACCGGTCAATCAGACTTCCAAACATACCTCCCTCATCGTCGGGCTGCAGCGGACGGTTCAGCTTCGCGCCGTTTTTCAGCCGCTCAAACGCTCCGGCTAAAAATGCTGTGTCGCTGTCCCGCACGGTAAACAGAGGATTGTACTGTCCGTGATAAAACAGCAGGGCGGACGGGTCATAGCGGTTGATTCCGTCCGCTACGGATTCCGCGCTGTCCATTAATCTCAGCGCACTTATGCCTCCTCCGTAAGAAAACGGCAGTACTGCGCTGAAAATCATATCTGCACCTGCGGCAGGCAGCTTATTTCCCTGCGGCAAATCACCGTACCTAATCATCTCTTCGGCCCGGATATCGAAAACGTTTTCATAAAACGCAGCAACATCTCTGCAGAACCCGTCAAAGCTCAGGCAGTAACCGATTCCGGGCGCGCCCTTCTGATATTGCCACCGGATACCGTGCATATCCGCCCTCTCCCCGCTCTGCAGGCCATCAAAGCCGCCGGATTCTCCGTACAGCCGTTCAAACAGGCGGCGTACCTCGCCCTTATCGTCATGCGAAATGCGGATGACCGGATGAAAATACGGCTGATCAAAATCCTGACGATTCTGCACGGCGGCCAGAATGGAATCCGCCATTTCCAGATACAGAACATTGTTTCCGAACGGAAGCTTCAGCTCGGACTGCCAGATCATATCCAGTCCGGAGCCGTTTATCCCCAGCACTTCCGCGGTTTCCAGCTCCCGGAAGGTTCTGGCACAAAACTCTGCCTGCCTGAAAGCAGAAGCGTAGAAATTCAATACACTGCCGCATTTTCCGGAATACTCCAGATTAAATGATAAACGCATGCCTTTCACTTCCTCTTTCTAAAGATATGTCAATTATAACAATTTGTATACTAAAAATCAATCGCTCAAATTTGTATGTCTAAAATCAATCGTTCCATATTGCGGCTGCTTATCCTTTGCAGAATCCCCGGTATATAACAGAAGTTCTGTTCTCCTGTTCCCGGCGTAAAGCGGCAGCCCGCCGTTTTCCCGCTTGACAAAACACCGTATTAGTTATATAATACAGTTAGAAACCGTATTATTTTATTAATACAGTTTGAGACCCGCCTTTTATGTTTTTCACAGCGGTTCTCTTATGAAAAACAGATACAAAGGAAAGCATATTATATGGCGGCATTTGATAATTTTACACTGGCGGACGGGTATCCCATCTATTTGCAGATCATCCGGCATATCAAACAGGGCATTGCTGCCGGCACAATCCGGAACCAGGAGGAAATCCCTTCCCGCAGAGCGCTTTCCGCACTGCTCGGGGTAAATCCCAACACCATACAGAAGGCTTACCGCATGCTGGAGGAGGAGGGTGTCATTGTTTCCCGCTCCGGCGCTAAAAGCTGCGCCTGTGCAGCAGAGGAAACCGTGCAGCGCATTCGGCAGGAGCTGCTTACCGAGGCAGCAGAAATCTGGGTGAGCGCAATGCAGCAGCTGGGCATATCAAAGGAAGAGGCATTTCGGCTGGCGGAAAACGCCTGGGAAAACAGGAAGTAATTCAGGAAACAATCATAGTGCAAAATATACCGGCAGCAGAAAGGAAAAAGGCTATGGCAGCAACGGAAAAACCAAGAACAGAAGAAAAATGCCGTGAGGCGAGGCAGGTGGGGCCGGGGAATTACAGGCCGGCGCTGTCTCTAATTGGCCTGCTGGCAAAATACAGCTTTTCCAAAATCCTTGCTGCGGCTGCCATCATGGCTGCGGCAGAAGGCACACTGTTTTTCTTCGGACTGCAAAATCATCCGGATCGCAGCACTTTCCAGTTTCTGATTGACGGCAAGCAGATCCCGGCAATCTTTCTTGCAGCGCTCGGTGCAGTATATTTTATTCTAACCTGGACGGAAGGCCGCCTTGAGGATCAAAGTCATAATACACTTCTGCGGATTCCGCTTTCGCAAAAACAGTTCTTTTTCCTGAAGACGATCTGGAATTTTTTCTGCCTTGCATTGCTGTTCGCGCTGCAGATCTGGCTGATGTTTGCAATGACAGAGGTTTTTGTCCAGAAAACCAGCGCGGAATCCGCCTCATTGTGGCAGCTCTTTCTGGCCGCCAGCTGCTCCGAGTTTTTCCATTGCCTGCTGCCGATGGCGGATATTTTAAAATGGGTGCGGAATTTTCTTCTGCTTATGGCCCTCGGCACGGAAGCATCGTTCGGCATACGCCAAAAAAACTATGTACTTTTTGCCCTTCTGCTGTCGATAACCACACTCTGTTTTAACAGCCCTATCAATGCGACCCTCACGGATACGGCTTGCTGTGCACTGTACGCCGCCGGCATCGGCATCAGCATCCGGAAAGCAGGAGCGCTTACTGCGGATAATCTCTGAATCAGAAAGGAGTGACTTTCCGGATGCTGAAAAAGCATTTTTCAATGGCGATGTATTTCCCGCCGGGCTACGAATACGAAAAAGAAAAAAACGCTGCGCTTCTGCTCCTGGGCATCGGCGCGGGACTGAGCCTCCGGTTTTTCACGGATCTGTTCGCTGCCGCAGAAAAATTATACGAGACGGTTCTCGGCCGGCGCGTACTGAAAGCGGGCGTTCAGGCCGTCCCCTTTGCACAGCTTGTTCAGGGGCACTGGGTATTTTATATTCCCCTGCTCTTTCTTCTGTTTACTGCTATACCATGGCGTTATTTTTATTACTATCATGCAACAAAAAGTATTTATCTAATGCGTCGTCTTCCCAGGCACAGCATACTTTTCAAAAGCTGCACACAAGGTTCCGTTCTGCTGGCAGGAACGTCTGTAGCCCTTCTCACCATTTTATATCTGCTGTATTACGGGTTCTACCGGCTGGTTATTCCAGCTGAGTGCCTGCCATAAAAACCCGCCGCACAGTTCCGGCCAAAGCTGCGGTATCTTCCCGAAAAGCCCGCCGAAGCTTCCATGCCCAGAACTGCACAGGGCCGCAGAATCTTCCTGCAGCACTGCGGAAAGAGCACCGCTGAAGGAAAAAGTGCAGGCCGCAGAAATTTTATCTGTCCGATATATTCCGGTTAAACGGACAGGGTATCAGACAAACCGGACGGAAACCAGGAACGGAGGAACAATATGCTTGAAATACGGGCGCTGGAAAAAATTTACCGAAGCAGCATAGGAGGAACACGGGCGCTGCAGAATGTTGATCTGAGCATTGGGCCGGGGGAGATCGTCGGACTGTTCGGAGAAAACGGCGCAGGCAAATCAACGCTTCTTAGCAGCATCCTTGGATTTCAGAGCTATAAGGGAAGCATCCTGCTGGACGGGGAGCCGATTTCCCGGAAAAATATTTCCAGGCTCTCCTTCGCGACCTGCGAGCATTCCTTTTTCGCTAATCTGACACCCGAATCACACAGGGAATTTTACCGGATGCAGTTCGGAAGCTTCCGGGAAAAGAGATTTGAGGCGCTGATGAACTTTTTTGAACTTCCTGTGAATAAGCCGCTGAAAAGTTTTTCCATCGGGCAAAAAAATCAGTTTGAGGTAATTATGGCACTGTGCCAGGGCGCCGATTACATTCTGATGGACGAACCCTTTGCAGGGAATGATATATTTAACCGGGAAGATTTCTACAAGGTTCTGCTCGGAATTCTGGAGCCGGAGGAAACCATTCTTCTCTCCACTCATCTGATCGGAGAAGTCGAACATTTTGTCAGCCGTGCTGTACTGCTGAAAAAGGGACAGATTGTCGGCGATATCAGCACGCTTGTGCTGGAGGAGCAGAATCGCTCCCTGCTGGATTTTGTAAAGGAAACCTGCGGCTACCAGCCGAATCGGGTAGCGCACACGCTGACGGCTCTGGAGGATGAAAAACGAAATGGCTGAATAACCTGCTTCCGGCCTCCGCCGCGGAAGCATCGTTCCGGATGCGGCAGAAATTATTCATGCAGGCCAGCCTGCAATATACACGGAGGTAACTATGAAAAAAACTCTGATTACAGTATTCCTTTTTGCCGCGGCAGTGCTGCTCCCTCTGCCCTTTGCCATTGCAGGGGTAAACCGGGGAAAGGAACAGCTCACCATTACGGAGGAATGTCTTTCCGGAGACTCCGCTGCTGCCGAGGGCATCACACTGGAGGTTGCATCCCATCTGGACCGGTATATGATGTGGGATACCGCATATACCATTGGCAGCGGATCAGGTGCGGAAAGCAAATTTACCTTCTCCCGCCGGCCGGTCTCCCAGGAACGGAGTGCGGAAAAAAGTGCGTACATCAATCATGAATTCAGCAGCGATTACGGCACCGTCGCATCCGGCGATCAGACAGCTTCCGGCTCCTACAGCGGTGTCGCACAGAAATTTGTTTCCTATACAGACTCCCTGAACGCGGAAATCTGCGCTTTCCCAAAAGCGGTGCGCGCCGTGGCCGACCGCACACAGGCGGGGGAAACCCGCACGGAAACCGTCCGGCTTGCAGACTACTATGAATTCTGGCCTCTGACCTTTCATTTGGAAGGGATGTCGTCCATTGTTTACGAGGGTGATTATAATACAGCCTGCGATTATCTGACCGATTTTTTCCGCATCCCGACAGCAGACGCTCTTCTGCAGATCACTCTGGAAAAAAATCCGACAGATCATATCGTTTTCGTGCAGATCCGGGTTATCCCGAATAGTGCACCCATCTCTGTAGTAAATCAGTCGGCCTTCGGACAGAACGGCCTGTATTTCAGCTTCCGTCCCGAGCGCGGAGACGGCGGGGATCATGCGGCTTCCGGGCAGGATCAAGCGCTGTTTTATTTTCCTTTTACACAGGAGGACAATTTTCTTCATATTGATCTGACACAGGTGCAGCGCCTGTGCAGATTTCCGGACGGTCTTTCGGCCGAACAGCTTCTGCTTAACGAGGAGGAAAATCTCCTATATCTTCTTGGACGGTCAGGAACGGATTATAAGCTTTGCCTCTATTCCCTGGCCGGAGAAACTCCGGTTCTTCTGCAGCAGCTCCCAATTGAACGCGGCTCATCCGGTGCAGAACAGACAGCGGCCCCGTTCTGCCGCATAACCCGTGAGAACGGCGGTGTTCTGATGATCTGGAACGATGGCAGCTTTTCTTTTGCTGCGGAAGAAAACGGCCGTTACCGGCAATGGTGCAGCGGGGTTTTTCCGGTAAATCCGGAGAACCCGCAGGACTCAAATAAACGTTTTCTGCAGGAAAACGTATGTGCATTTGACGGAACGCGCCTGGTACTCGCAGCTTTTGAAAGTAAATACAGTCTTAATGTTCTGCTGACCGTATGCCGCGAGGGTGAGCAGGTCTACAGCGGCCTGTACAGGCACAGCGGGACGGAGCCTCTCGGTTTCAGCGGAAGTACGCTTCTGCCGAAAGGCGTCAATATGGATTCCTTTGAGAACGGACGTTCCGCGGCATCACCGCTGAGGATTATTCTGGGCGGAGAGGCCGATATGCCCGTTCACGCTTCGAATTTATCTTGCAAACTTTGCCGAAATCGGATAGAATAATGTGGCAAAAGGATTCTTGCTTCCCGGTGAATCAGCTGCTCCGTGATGCAGATCCGGCACGGGAAACCCTTTTACGGTTTCCCTCAAAAAATCGTCCGCAAAAACGGTCAGGGAGGATAGGAAGGATGAAACATTTGCTTGGCTTTCTGAAAAACTACAAAAAAGAGAGCATTCTGGCACCCCTGTTTAAAATGCTGGAAGCTCTCTTTGAGCTTTTTGTGCCGCTCGTCATGAAAAAAATTATCGACGTGGGCATAGCGAATGGAGATCGCCCGTATATCGTCAAAATGTGTCTTGTCATGGTAACGCTTGGCATTATCGGGCTGACCTGCTCCCTGACCGCGCAGTATTTCGCCGCGAAGGCGGCAGTCGGATGCTCGACCAAGCTGCGGCACGCGCTGTTTTCCCATATACAGAGCCTGACCTGGTCCGAGATCGACGAACTCGGAACCTCCACGCTGATTACCCGCATGACAAGCGATATCAACCAGGTGCAGTCCGGCGTCAACATGGTCCTTCGTCTGTTTATGCGCTCTCCGTTCATCGTATTCGGCGCAATGATTATGGCATTTACCATCGACGTGAAGGCGGCGCTGATCTTTGTCGTTACCATCCCGCTGCTCTCCGTTGTCGTATTCGGCATTATGATGCTCACCATGCCCCTGTTTAAAAAGGTTCAGAAGGGGCTGGATCGGGTGCTCGGCAAAACGCGCGAAAACCTGACCGGCGTTCGTGTAATCCGTGCGTTCGCTCAGGAGCCGCAGGAAATCGAGGAGTTCGAGGAAAGCAATACGCTGCTGACCAGGCTCCAGATGCGCGTTGGACGGATTTCCGCCCTGACGAATCCGCTCACCTACATTATCGTAAATCTGGCCATTGCTCTGCTGATCTGGGTCGGCGCATTGCGCGTGGATGCCGGGCTTATTACGCAGGGGGCTGTTGTAGCGCTCGTCAATTACATGTCCCAGATTCTCGTGGAGCTTGTCAAGCTGGCCAACCTGATTGTAACGATCACCAAAGCCCTCGCGTGCGCAGGGCGCATCGAAAAGGTGTTTGAGATCCAGCCGGGCATGGTATACGGCGATGCTGCGGCATATACAGATAAAAGGGCTGCGGCCGGAACACCGGAATACGCGGTGGAATTCCGGAACGTCGGACTGACATACCGCGGCGCCGGCGCAGAATCGCTGTCCGGGCTGAATCTGAAGGTAAAGCCGGGCGAGACCGTCGGGATTATCGGCGGCACTGGTTCCGGCAAGAGTTCCGTGATCAACCTGATTCCCCGCTATTATGACGCGACTGAGGGCGAGGTGCTTGTGAACGGCGTAAATGTTAAGGATTACCCGATGGAAACGCTGCGCGACCGGATCGGCATGGTTATGCAGAAAGCCGTTCTGTTTACGGGAACGATCCGCGATAATATGAAATGGGGCCGGGGCGACGCCTCCGACGAGGAAATGTACGCGGCGCTGGACACTGCACAGGCCAGAGAGTTTGTCGAGACAAAGGAAGGCGGCCTGGACGCGAAAATTGTGCAGGGCGGCAAAAATCTTTCGGGCGGGCAGAAGCAGCGCCTGACGATTGCCCGTGCGCTTGTGCGCAGGCCGGACATTCTTATTCTGGACGACAGCGCCTCCGCGCTGGATTACGCGACGGACGCAAAGCTGCGCCGCGCCCTGCGCGAGATGGACGACCGCCTCACCGTATTTATCGTATCGCAGCGGGCCGCATCCATCCTTCACGCCGACCAGATTGTCGTGCTGGACGACGGCCGGGTAGCCGGCATCGGGAAACACGAGGAACTGCTTGCAGGCTGCAGCGTCTACCAGGAAATTTATTATTCCCAGTTTAAAAAAGAGGATGGAAGGGAGGCAAGAGCATGAAGACTTCAAATAAGACAGCAGTTTCCAGGGAAAACGCTCCTTCGGGCTCCCCGTCGAATCAGGGAGACGGCGCCTCTGGACGCGGCACGGAAAATCAGAAAACCTCCGGTCAGAAGCACACCCGCAGTTATCATTCTCAGGGACAGAAAAACGAAAATAGAGATACTTTGCGGCAGGTACTTCGCTATATCCGGCCTTACTGGCCGTTTGTTGCGCTCTCCATCCTCTGCGCCGCAGTGACGGTTGCTTTAACGCTCTATGTGCCGATCCTGACCGGCGATGCCATCGACTATATTATCGCCGAGGGGCTTGTAGCTTTTACGCCGGTTCTGGCCATTGTAAAGCGGATTGTGATCGTTGTGCTCTGCACGGCATTCACCCAGTGGCTGATGAATGTCAGCAACAACCGGATCGCATACCATGTTATCCATGACATCCGCCGGGAGGCCTTTCACAAAATTGAGATCCTCCCGCTCAAATACATTGACGGCCATTCCTACGGCGACATTGTGAGCCGCGTTATCGCAGATGTGGATCAGTTCTCCGACGGCCTTCTGATGGGCTTTACACAGCTGTTTACCGGCGTAATCACGATTTTCGGCACGCTGCTGTTTATGATTTCCATCAGCGGCAAAATTACGCTTGTGGTTGTTCTTGTCACGCCGGTTTCGCTGTTTGTGGCTGCGTTTATCGCCAAAAAGACCTACTCGATGTTTCAGCTTCAGTCAACCACCCGCGGCGAACAGACTGCGCTGATCGACGAAATGCTCGGAAATCAGAAAGTGGTGCAGGCGTTCGGGCAGGAAGACGAGGTGCTCGAACGTTTTGATGAAATCAACGATCGCCTGGAAAAATGCTCGCTGAAGGCAATTTTCTTTTCCTCCACGACCAACCCGGCGACACGTTTTGTCAACAGCCTCGTATATACCGGCGTTGGTCTGACCGGCGCGCTCTCGGCCATTTCCGGAGGCATTTCCGTCGGGCAGCTCTCTTGCTTTCTGAGTTATGCCAACCAGTACACAAAGCCGTTCAACGAGATTTCCGGCGTCGTGACGGAGCTTCAGAACGCTCTTGCCTGCGCGGCACGCATTTTTGAGCTGATTGCGGAGGAACCGCAGCTTCCGGAAGCTGCGGATGCCGTGGTTCTGGAAGCTGCAGACGGAACCGTTTCTCTGCAGAATGTTGCATTTTCCTACACGCCGGAACAGAAGCTTATCCGCGATTTCAACCTTTCTGTCCGCCCTGGGCAGCGCGTGGCCATTGTCGGCCCGACCGGCTGCGGCAAAACGACGGTGATCAATCTGCTGATGCGTTTTTACGACGTCAGCGACGGCAGCATTCGTGTAAGCGGCACGGACATCCGGCAGACCACACGCGCAAGCCTGCGCACCAGCTTCGGCATGGTGCTGCAGGAAACCTGGCTCAAGGCCGGCACGATCCGCGAAAATCTGACAATGGGCAAACCGGACGCATCGGAGGAGGAAATTATTGCGGCGGCAAAGTCGGCGCACGCGCACAGCTTTATCAAGCGTCTGCCGCAGGGCTACGATACGGTGATCGGTGAGGACGGCGGCAGTCTGTCACAGGGCCAGAAGCAGCTGCTCTGCATTGCGCGCGTAATGCTCTGTCTTCCGCCGATGCTGATACTTGACGAGGCGACCTCCTCCATCGACACCCGCACGGAGATTAAAATTCAGAACGCCTTCGCGAAAATGATGGAGGGCCGCACCAGCTTTATCGTGGCGCACCGCCTCTCGACCATCCAGACGGCAGATATCATCCTTGTCATGAAGGATGGAAATATCATCGAACAGGGCAACCACGAAACGCTCCTCGCACAGGGCGGCTTTTACGCAAATCTGTATAACAGCCAATTTGCCCGGTAAGAATGAAAAATTGTAGGACAGTACATCGGGCAAATTGTTTGCCCGGTAAGAATGAAAAATTGTAGGACAGTACATCGGGCAAACCATCCCCTTCTGCCCGCTCAGGAAAGGAAAACCAGTGAAAAATCCTTTTAATAAAAAATCAGCCTCCGCAGTGACAATTATCGGCGGAAGCGACGGGCCGACCAGTGTATTTATTGCGGGAAAAGCAGGCGGAAAACGGAAAAATCCCATCCGCCGCCTTCAGGACTGGTTCAGGGCAAAACAGCATAAGAGGCGGCGCACCCGAGTGATGCAGAGCATCCGGCCAGGATCCCACACACCGGATGAACTGGCCGCATTTATCAAGCAAAAATATCATGCGGCAGAGCTTCCTTCGGAAAACTTCCGTGTCCGTGAGGCCTGCCGGAATACAAAAATCTCGATTGTGTGGAAAGATCACAGGAAGCAGATGGAACAGCTCGGTTATGTTTCTCCTGATCAGAAGCGTCCGCCCGATTTCAATGACCGGGCAGCCGTGGAAGAATGGTATAAATATATGCAGGAATACGACAAAGCAGCGGCCGGACTGGATGATGCTCTCATTCCGCTTGATTTTCATTCTTACGAGATCCGTTTGAAGAAAACAAATCCAAAATCCCAGAAACATCGGTCTTCTGCCCGGACTTCACAGAGTCCGGATGGGACGGGGCTGGCAGAAAGCTCAGATGCCGCGCTGGATCAGAAAATTTGCGGAACGCTGCATGTCGAAATGGAACGAATCCGGGGTCTGCTTTCCGTAAACTTCAGCTCATCGGATAAGAGGTCGTTCACTCAGCTGCAGAAAATCCAGCGCACCATTTACCGCTATTACGGCGTTACTCAGGATGATATCCGAAACAATACGGATCGCTATTTGACACTTGTGACAATTCTGATGGAGCCGCCGCACAGGAGAACCCTCTGCAAGCATTTGCATCCGTCAAACAGATCACACAAAAAAAATTAAAATGAAGTCCTGCAGCAGCAATATTTAATAGCCTGCGAACCGGAAAAACATGGCCGCAGCACGGGCCGCAGAAGAAAGATTACAGCGGAACAGAGGACGTTGTATTTCGGGAAACAGGATTGTAAAACAGCAACTTGCAACGAATTCGCCCGCAAACAAACCCAAGCGCTGCGGGAGGGATTTCCAAGCGCTGCAGGAGGAATTTATGGAAAGAAAACATGCAGTTTACCGGCGGAAAATCATAGCCGTGCTCGTATTGCTGGCCGCCTGGCAGCTGCTCAGCTGCCTGGTGGATCGGGTCATTTTCCTGCCCTCCGTACCGGATACGCTGTGCGCGCTGATAGAGCTGGCCCGCACCAGAGACTTTTATCTCTCGGTCGGCACCTCCTTTCTCCGGATTGCCGCCGGCTTTCTGCTCGCTGCTGCCTCTGGTGCGCTGCTTGCGGTTTTCGCCGAACTGAACGCACAGCTGAGAGAAATCCTGCAGCTGCTAATGCAGCTGATCAAATCCATTCCTGTAGCGTCCTTTGTCATTCTCGTTCTTCTTTGGGTGCGGTCAGCTCAGCTCTCCATTGTTATCTCATTTTTAATGGTGCTCCCCGTGATTTTCACAAATATAAGCAGCGGTATCCAGCAGACCGATCAAAAACTTCTGGAAATGGCATGGATATTTGATCTAAGTCTTTTCTGTAAAATCAGATATATCTATCTGCCGGCTGTCTGGCCGGCATTTGTGACCGCATGCTCCGTCGGTCTCGGTTTCTGCTGGAAATCCGGAATTGCAGCTGAAGTTATCGGCCTGCCGGCCCATTCCATCGGTACGCAGCTGTATGAGGCAAAGCTTTACCTGATGACGCCAGAACTTTTTGCATGGACAATTGTGATAGTGTTTTTAAGTTCTTTATTTGAAAAGGCGGTCATGCTTTTCGTCCGAAGAAAATTTACTAGAAAGCGGCTAGGAACCACGGAACAGAACGTCTCTGCTGCATCCTCCAAACAGCTTTCACCCCCGGACAGCAGCCCGCAAGCCGGTTCAAACGTTCCGGTTCTCCCATTTCCGGAAAATGACCGAAAACATTTCCCTGACGGTTTTGTAACTCACAGCACCCCCTGGGAAGACGCTGCCAAAAAGACACCAACCGGTTTTCTGTCCGCAAAAAATCTGCATAAACAGTTCGGCGGCCAGCTTGTACTGTCCGATGTTTCCCTAACTGTCCAACCGGGTGAACGGCTGTGCATAATGGGTGCCTCCGGCGTCGGAAAAACAACGCTGCTTTTGATTCTCGCCGGACTGGTAAAACAGGATTCCGGCGAGGTTGTCAACGCGAAACACGGAAGACTTTCCATGGTCTTTCAGGAGGATCGGCTTCTGGAGGACGAAGATGCATTTCTCAACGCTGCCGTCGCAGGGAATCTCCCTGGAAAATACAGAACCTCCAGTCCATACACGGCACAGTACAAAGCAGCAGACGGCCGCCAATCCGGCAATCTTTATAATTGGCTACGGGAGGAATTCGAACAGATTGGCCTCAAAGATTATGAGGGAAAACCGGTTTCCGATTTCAGCGGCGGTATGCGCAGGCGCGTTGCTATCGTACGCGCCGTCTGCTCAGATGCCGACATTGTGCTGTTCGACGAGCCGTTCCGGGGCCTGGACAGCCAGAGCCGGATACAGGCGGCACGGTATGTTAAAAAACGCATGGAAGGGCGGACTCTGATCGCTGTTACGCATGACTCCGTGGATGCTGAGCTGCTGGATGCGAAAATATGGGTACTGAAACATTAGTTTATGCAGTAAAACAGGTAATCTTCCCGTCCTTTATTGCCTGCTGTACCTTCCTGACCGGCTTAACGCATCATGATCCTTGAAGAAATAGAGGATGCCGCAACATGCCGCAGCAGAACGAAATAAAAAGATGAAAACAACGGAAAATTATCATTCCTGCGTTTGCCGTGCAGCAATTAATTTATGTTGACCCTCCCATGTATTTATGATAAGATAGCAGAAAATATGTTCGGCATTTTCATGGCACGGAGGAAGATTATCGTGACGGACGGAAACAGACTGGTCAATCAGATATTATCCGAAATTAAGCAGAAAATGAACGCTGCCTTTCACGAGCAGGTGTACCGCGACGAAGCCATTCCGGTGCCGTCGAAAGTGGTGCACAGGGTGGCTGGGGCGATGACTGATAATATCCCGGCACAGATACGCGAAATGAAGCTTCTGGTTAATCACAGTAATACATGGCATTATTCCGAAGCGGAACTGTTTTACCGCCAGGCCCTGCTGATGCAGGATTACGAAGATGATTACCAGTATTACGGCGAATTTTACCAGAATCTTCCGTCCTACCGGACAATGAGCGTTTCCCAGCTCCGGGGTTATTTTACATGGCGCACAAAGCTGCGGCATGGGCAGTTTGAGCACCCGCAGCTTTCCTATGCACTGCTGTACGCTTATGAACTTCTGAACCAGATCGGTGTCGAAAATCCGGAGCAGGGACTTTTCATGCTGAAAAACTTCTGGACGGCATATCAGATGTCGGATTCCCGGCTTGACCGCTATATGAGAACCTGGCTGTGCGACTATGCAGTCTATTATAATCTGGATGCTTCGCTTCTTGAAGGGCTTATGGAGCCGGCGTTTGACAGCGCTCTTCAGGTACTTCTGGATCACCGGGAACAGCAGCAGGATGAGCTCTTCCATGCGATCTGTGCGCTTTCCGGCTACAATCTGCCGGGCTCCGCATTTTATCACGCCTACCCGGAGGACACGAAAAATGTTGTCTGCGCTGTCTTCGATTCCCTGTCCGCATATTATGAAAAAAACAGAAAAAAAAGCCTCTGCGAAAAGCTGTTCGGCGTGATTGCCGAATGCGAATATGAGATGTTTTATTCTGCAATTTTTTTCGATCAGAAACGATACGATAATTATGTTTACAGCTTTAATGACATACACAGCTATCGGTGCAGCGGCGGAAAATGGCACTGCCGGAAATTTTACGGGAATCGCTCCGAGAGCAAAGAGCTCGGCTCAATTCTGCGGTTGCTGGACAGCCGGATGCGCGAAAAATACGGTTTTAAGTCAGCGCTCCAGGCAGAACCGCTGACAAAAACGGCAGCGGACACTATTGAGAAAGCAATTGACCGCAGGCTTGCCGAAAACCGGAAAAATGCCGCACCGAAAATAGAAATTGACCTTTCCAAGCTCTCCGGAATCCGGGAGTCTGCAGAGCTCACACGGGAACGGCTGCTGGCGGTGGATGTATCGGAGGCATCGGAGGAACCTCTGAGGAAAGGAGAAGAGAAAGCGGAAACGGCTTATATTACAGAACCAGTGAATCGCGTAGAAACCCCGGCCGCTGATTCGGATAATCGGCCTGGCAGCGCCTCGCAGACAGCCGCATTTGCCGCTGATCCAAGTATCCGATCTGGCAGCGCCTCTCAGACAGCTGCATTTGCCGCTGATCTAGGTATCCGACCTGGCGGCGCCTCGCAGACAGCGGTCTTCTCCGCAGCAGCGGCTGCTGCCGGACCGCACATCGGCCCTCAGGATACCGCCGCGCCGGACGCCGCCCTCGACGGTCTCACAGACATACAGTATCATTTTCTTCACCATCTGCTCCGCGGAGAGGACTACCGCAGTCTGCTCCGCGAAAACCGGGTTATGCTGTCCGTGATAGTGGAAGCGATCAACGAAGCCCTCTACGAGCAGTTTGCTGACAACATTATCGAATTTGACGGAGAAACACCGGCGCTGATCAAAGATTATGAGGAGGAGCTTAACGCACTGTGCGGATTACAGAACTGATAGTCCCTTCAGAATCTCCCGTTCCGGAGTATAAATAATTGCCGCTCTGACCGGTTGGAGCGCAGCTGTCGGAATCGTCCGCCTTTGCGGACAGAATGCGAGGAAATATGAAAATACCAAAACGAATTGCCCAGATTGTTATCAACTCCCTGAAAGGCGGCGTAGTGCCGCGCGTCGGACTGCCGTACATTACCGTCGGCAGGGAAACAGAAATCAACGCGCTGCTGCATGACGTGGATATTATTTCTCAGGGCGGCGCTTCGTTCCGGTTTATTGTCGGAAAATACGGCAGCGGGAAAAGCTTTCTTCTGCAGACCATCCGCAGTTATGTGATGGATCGCAATTTTGTTGTAGTGGACGCTGATCTTTCGCCCGAACGCCGCCTGCAGGGCACAAAAGGCCAGGGCCTGGCTACCTACCGGGAACTGATCCGCAACATGTCCACAAAAACCCGTCCGGAAGGAGGCGCTCTCACACTTATCCTTGACCGCTGGATCAGCAGCATTCAAAACGCCGTGGCTGACGAGTCAGCTTCCGCCGCTGCATCGGCCCAGCCTGCTGCAGGAGCACCTAGACTCTCCTCCAGTTCGGTTCAGTCCACTGCAGGAACTCCCGGACTCTCCTCCGGTTCAGCCCAGTCCGCTGCAGGAACTCCCTGCTCTTCTGCAGACTCTTCGGATTTTGACCGCCGCGTAGAACAGAAAATCCGCGAGGTCGCAAATTCCATGAGTGAACTCGTTCACGGCTTCGAATTTGCCAGGCTTCTGACCATCTACTATCGTTCTTACGCGGACGGCAACGATGAAAACAAGGCTAGGGTCGTTAAATGGTTCCGCGGCGAGTATGCCAACAAAACAGAGGCAAGAGCCGAACTCGGCGTTAATATTGTGATTTCAGACGATGACTGGTACGAATATATCAAGCTTTTTGCGTATTTCCTTAAGCAGGCGGGCTACAGAGGCATGCTGATTCTGATTGACGAGCTTGTCAATATTTACAAAATACCAAACAGCATTACCCGCCAGTACAACTATGAAAAAATTCTAACTATGTACAATGATACCCTGCAGGGCAAGGCGCAGTACCTCGGTATTATCATGGGCGGTACGCCGCAGTGTATCGAGGACACCAGACGGGGCGTATACAGTTATGAAGCACTTCGCTCCCGGCTTGCCGAGGGCCGTTTCGGGCGGGAGGGCACAAAGGACATGCTCGCGCCGATTATCCGCCTTGCTCCGCTGACTTACGAGGAAATGCTTGTGCTGATTGAAAAGCTTGCGGATATTCATGCCGTGCTGTTCGAGTACGAAAAGCGCTTTACCGAAGAAGAGCTGATCGGCTTTATCAAAATTGAATTCGGACGGATCGGCGCGGATACCAATATCACGCCGCGTGAAGTTATACGCGATTTTATTGAACTGCTCAACATAATCTTCCAGAACCCGCAGCTGAGCATAATGGAGCTGCTGCAGTCGGAGGGTTTTGGCTTTGCCAAGGCTGAACCGCAGGGCAGTGCAGAAGCGACAGAACAGGAATTTGCGGAATTTGAATTGTAAACATACTGAATTGTAAACATATACCGTCTGCTGTGCGGCAGGAGAGCGTCTCTTCCTCCCGGTTTCGTAAAAAAGCTCCCGGCTCCGGAAAAGGCTTTGGAAAAATTTATTCAGCCTAGTTTTATTCGGAAGAAGGACGAAATCTGCTGCCGGCGGGCGGCGCCGGAAGGAGGTTCCGCCGATGAGCATATTTGAGCGCTATGCGCCGTTTGTTCAGGACTTTATTTACCGAAACAACTGGGAAAATCTCAGAGCCATCCAGGTGGCGGCGGGCGATGCCATTTTCAACACGGATGAAAATGTACTGCTGTCCGCCTCGACCGCGTCCGGTAAAACGGAAGCGGCATTTTTCCCGATTCTGACGCTGTTTTGGGAAGATATGCCACGATCTGTCGGCGCCATCTACATCGGGCCGCTGAAGGCTCTGATCAACGATCAGTTCATGCGTCTGAACGATCTGTGTATTGAAGCGGAAGTCCCGGTCTGGCACTGGCACGGGGATGTGTCACAGTCACACAAAAACAGGCTGCTGAAAAACCCGTCCGGTATTCTCCAGATAACCCCGGAGTCGCTGGAAGCGCTTCTTCTGCACAAACATGCTTCTATCTCCCAGCTGTTCGGAGACCTGCGATTTGTTGTCATTGACGAGGTGCATTCCCTGATGAGGGGAGACCGCGGAGGACAGACACTCTGCCTGATCGAACGGCTTTCCAGACTTGCCGGTGTCAATCCGCGCAGGATTGGACTTTCCGCGACCATCGGCGATCTGGAAAGCACTGGCCGTTTTCTGGCGTCCGGCACCGGCAGAGGCACAGTCATTCCGAAAATCGAAATGAAGGGGACAAAATGGCGGCTGTCCATGGAGCATTTCTTTATCAGCGGCCCGCAGGCGGGCGGGATAACAGAAGCTGCTGAACAGACAGACGGGACAGAAGACACTGGACAAGTACCGGGAGCAGTGGATACTGAGCGCACAGCAGGGACAGAAAACACCGCACAAGCCAATGCAGCTTATGATACGGAGAAAACTGATAAATCTGCAGCAGAAAGCACAGAGGGAGCAGCAAGGGCTTCGCTCCGAACCTCCGGCTTTGCCCATACAGCGGCATGGCTGGCCGGCAGCGGCGGCGGCAGGATACTTCCTCCGGAACCGGCCTGCACATCCGGAAATCCCCCGCAGACAACCCTGCCTGTATCGTCCGCTGACCCCAGCCAGGAATACGCAGAAACCTCTCTGCCGCCTCAGACAGAAATCTCCGACACCGCACCGAGAGATGCCGATCCCGGCATAGGCTATATTTTTGAGCATACGCGCGGTAAAAAATGCCTTGTATTTGTAAATTCCAGGGAGGAATGCGAAGCGGTAACAACTACGCTGCGCCAATATTGTGAACTCAAGCATGAACCGGATCGCTTTCTGATCCATCACGGTAATTTATCCGCCTCCTACCGCGAAACTGCGGAGGATATTATGCGGGATGAAGAGCAGTATCAGACAACCGTCACGACAGCGACTCTTGAGCTTGGCATCGACATCGGGCGGCTGGAACGCGCGTTTCAGATTGATGCCCCGTTTACTGTTTCCTCCTTTCTGCAGCGGATGGGGCGCACGGGCCGGCGGGATCTTCCGCCGGAGATGTGGTTTGTCATGCGGGAGGAACAGCCCGAAGCAAGAGCGATGCTGCCCGCCACAATCCCGTGGCCGCTCCTCCAGGGTATTGCACTTATTCAGCTGTACATGGAGGATCGCTGGGTCGAACCGCCAAAACTCGATCGCCTTCCATTCAGCCTGCTGTATCATCAGACCATGAGCACACTCGCCTCCTGCGGGGAAATGACCCCTGCTGCACTGGCCTCCCGCGTTCTGTCCCTCAGCTATTTTCATCGGATTACGCAGGAAGATTACCGGCTTATGCTGAATCATCTGATCGGAACAGGGCATATTGAGCGGGTGCAGGACGGCGGACTGATTGTCGGGCTTGCCGGGGAACGCGTGACAAATTCCTTCCGGTTTTATGCGGTTTTTCAGGAAAATGAAGAATATACGGTGAGAACACATTCTGAAGAACTCGGAACCATTGTCAAACCGCCGCCGATCGGAGAAAAAATTGCTCTGGCCGGTCATGTCTGGGTCGTGCAGGAAGTGGATCACAAACGCCATCTGGTTTACTGCGAACCGGTAAAAGGCAAAGTTCCGGCCTATTTCGGTCAGTGCCCCGGCGATGTTCATACGAAAATACTCGAGCGCATGCATCAGGTGCTGCAGGAAGAGCGGAGTTATCCGTATCTCATGAAAAACGGCGCAGCAAGACTGATGGAGGCAAGGCGCACGGCGTTTAATGCAGATCTGGCGAACAATCCGCTCGTCTGTCTCGGCGGAAATATGTGGTGCCTTTTCCCGTGGCTGGGCAGCTACGCCTTCCTTGCGATGGAACGTTTTCTCATGCTCCGCTGCGCGCCTCAGCTTGAGCTGAACGGCCTGGATTCCTCACGGCCGTATTTCATCCAGTTTAAAATGAAAGCGACCAAGGAAGAGTTTTTCCGCGTGCTTTTTGAACAGGAAAAACAGCCTCTTGACCCCATGGAGCTGATTTATCCAAAGGAAGAGCCTCTGTTTGAAAAGTATGATGAATTTCTGCCGATAGAGCTGATCCGCAAAGGCTTTGCTTACGGAATTCTGGATATTGAGAAAATGAAGGAGCGCATTCGAAGCTGGGAACGAAACCTGACACTTCAGACGCGCTGAACGCCGCTTGACGGGCCGTAAAAAAACTGCTATCATATAGGCATTTGAATTCCTGCATATCAAAAGTAAAAACAGAAGTACTGTAAAATAAACATGCCATTAAAAAGAACCCCGAAACAGTCGGGCGGCGGAAGGGGAGGAAATATGCATATTACATTGACAGGTAATCTCGGAAGCGGCAAATCAACAATATGCCGAATTCTTGAAAAGGATTTCGGCAGGGAAATCTACTCGACCGGAAAGGTTCAGCGCTCCATTGCCGAAGAAATGGGGATCAGCGTACTGGAAATGAATCAGCTTATGTGCTCTGATCACAAATACGATCACCTGATCGACGATACCACCGCAAAAATATCAAGGGAAAACCCGAATAAGCCGATTGTATTTGACTCCCGGCTTGCATGGAATTTCGTAGAAAAATCCTTTAAGGTATTTTTGTCCGTCAGTCTGAGCGTCGCGGCAGAGCGCGTTTACAACGACAACCGGGGAGAGGTCGAAAAATATGCTTCCGTCGAGGATGCAAAGGCTCAGCTGAAACTGCGGGCCGAAACGGAAACTATCCGGTATCGGGATATATACGGCTTGGACTATTTCAATTTCAATAATTACAATCTCATTCTGGACAGCACCTGGTGTACGCCGGAATGTCTTGCTTCGCTGCTTATCCGCGAAGCGGAGGAATACGAACGCAAGCTCGATGCCGGAGAACTTCCGCCGGCCAAAATTCTTATTTCACCGAAGCGCCTCGGCGCGGAAACCGGAATGCCGGATTTTAAACTGGAGAAGCTCTATCCTCAGGAAATTGTTACGCTGGTACGGACAGAGGATGATTTTGCCGTTAAAGAGGGCATGGAGATTGTCAAAGCGGCGGCTAGGGCAGGAATGCCGTTTGTACAGGCAAAGCTGTAAGGATAACTAAATAAACAGGAGAAGCTGCTGCAAAAGCGCTGCGTGCGGGACAGGCGTGAATTTCCCCCGCCTGCGTTTCATATCGGGCCCGTTCCCTTTTGCAGCAGCGTTTTTTGCTTTTATTCAGGTTTTATGTAACCAAAAAAGATTTGATGCAAGGCAGGCAGGTCTTATTCTTCCGTAAACCTTAAATTTTTAGGAATAAATTACTATTAATTGATTTTAATCCTTTTCTTTTGTATGTTTTCTGTTGTACTATATTGACTTGTTTCCAGGTTCAGTGCTATAATTAGCTTATTTAAAACAGCTATTCCTGAACAAGTTGCGGATTCTATCTTATGGCGGAATTCTATGGCAATCAATCATCTGCTCTGAATCATTATGGCTGTGATCCAGCCCTTCCCACAGAAAGGAAATATTGCTTTGAAACCAAAAAGACAAAACAGAAAAACAGCATACAATCGCGAAGAGGCAGGCAGACGATACGGCGAATGGCTGAGCTTAAACCGCAGGCGCCGGGCCATTACGCGGGAGCAGCTGAGCGAGGGCTTATGCACTGTGAGCATGCTCTGCGCTATTGAAAATGGGAAAAAGAATCCGGGAAGGCTTCTGAGAGAGCGGCTTTTTCTGCGTGTCGGAATCTCCGGCGAATCTTACGAAAGTCATCTTGGCTGCGAGGAATATGCCGAGTGGGAGCTACAGCAAAAAATCCTGACAGCCCTGAACCAAAATGATATCAGCGGTATGACCGATTTTCTGATGCTGTACTCGAAAAAATACAGCATGGAAAGTGAAAATGCGGCAACCAGTACAGCAGCGTTAAAGAAGAATAGAAAAGCATATTTAAAAATGGGAGAGCAGCTGAGAAAACAGTTCTATTTTCAGATGAAAGGTCTCTGTCTCAAACGGCAGGGCGCTGCGCGGGAGGAACTGTCCCGGCTGTTTGGCGATGCTGTCCGGCTGACCGTACCGGCCTTTGATGAAAAACCATTAAGGCAACTTGTGCTCGCATCACAGGAAATTGACTTAATACTGGAATATATCGATTGCCTTCCGCTGCCTCGCGCTGTTGCCAAATTCCGTGAATTGCTGATCTATCTGAAAAATTATCCGGCTGAAGATGACAGCAGAGTAGTAAATTACCCGAAAACAGTACTTTTGCTGTGCCGCGCACTGCAAAAACAAAACGGAAGAAATATTCAGAACTTTATTGAGCTGATTAAGCTGTGCAATTCTGCCATCATGCTGCTCCGGGATACGAAAAGACTGTATTATCTGTCAGAGCTCCTGGCACTCAAAGCAGAGGTCATCGAGGGCCTTCAGGAGCTGTACCGCGGACAGCAGGAGCCAAAACGGGCAGGTGCCCTTTCCGGCATGCTTGAGGAGACACAAAATCTCCGGCAGCTTTTCGAAGATCTATATGAACGCTTCGGCATGCCTCGGAACCAATGGAGAGATGGATATCTTTACTGCACACAGGATGTTTACTGCATCGGCGATATCGTCCGTATTCGCCGGAAAATGCTGAAAATGACACAGGAAAAACTCTGCGAGGAAATCTGTTCGTTAGATACGCTTCGCCGCCTGGAGGGTAAAAAGAAAACTACGCAGCCGGCAATTTTATGGGCATTATGTGAACGGCTCAGGCTTTCGCCGGAATGCGAGCAGACGGAACTGGTAACTGCAAATCCTCAGGCCCGTCTACTGGAAAAGACGATCCGACGCCTTGGAAACAGTTATCTTCATGAGGAAATTCTAAGCCGGCTGGAGGAGCTGAAACAGCTGATTGACACTGAACATCCGATTAACCGGCAATGGCTGCTGTACACGGAAGGATTTACAAAATATTGCCTGGGACAGCTGAACAGGGAGGAATACAGAAAATGGCTCGTTCAATCCCTGGAATGTACACTGCCGCTCTCCATCCTGGAGCTGCCGGATGAAGAGGAATGCTATTTGACCAATTCAGAAATGGCGTGCATTTATCATCTGGCGCTCCGGGATACGGAAGAAGATTTAGAGAAGGCTTACAACCGCATGCGGCTGGTATACCGGGTAGAAGAGGAATTTGAGAAGCAGGGGAGAGCAAAAAATCATATACGTACTTATGAATTATATACTGAACACAAGGCAACTATGTTGTACAGATATAAAAAATACCATCTGTCCCTCTTTTATATAAAAAGAGCTATTGGGTTCTGCTTAAATGCAGAAAGAATAAATATGCTGGATTCTTTGCTTTATGACTGGATTTGCAACGCAAGAGCGTATGCATTGAAGGAAAATATGCCGTTTTCCAATTACGACTGGAAAGAGGATTTATATAGCTGCCTTATGCTAAGCCGTTTCTGCAAGAATTCTGTTCTTGAGAATTTTTACAATAAGCTGTGGGAGTTAAAAGATAAATATTAACAGGTTAATGAGTAAATGGAATGGTAGGATGTAACGGCAGCTGCTCCTCCTTCTCACCCTCGCCCTCACCGCACAAAACGATCCCTGGTCTGTCGGTTCCTGCCGGACCCTTGAACGGCTGAAAAAATATAGAGAATGCTGTGACGGTTGCCAGAAGCATGCCGAACGCTTTTTTTACACTGTGATTAAATGAACCCATAGTCTTTTCCTCCTATAAAATCAGCAATCAGATAAACCGCTCTATAGTAAATATTATTAAACTATTGCGAATTATCCGTTAATTTATCTATAACATGCGCTGAACTTTATTGCAACCAGCAGAGTGGTTTCAAACTTTAGGAGAATTTGTAAGCAAAATACAACCACTCTGCTGGTTGCATCGGCGGTATAAATGAATTAGAATGTTTCTTGTAAGTATCAATAATTAATCCATTTCCTAATCAAAGTATCGCAGGGCTGTCGGAGGTATGCATTACTTTATGATATTCATGAAGATGCACCTTTTCTATCTGTTCGTTACGGATAGTGTCAAGTTTTTTTCGCAAATTTAATTTCTGCCATTTGGTATCCGGTAG
>CAJUMC010000016.1:0-54513 GCA_910587085.1 uncultured Lachnospiraceae bacterium
TCGCAAAGGGCTGGGGTAATTTTATATCTGACCGCATCATTATTTGGCGGTTACGGAAAATGAACGAGATGGACTTTGGTCCTGGAATGGGGAATTCAACTATCCAATATGGGCTATATATAATTCGATCTCTGCAATTGGCGAGTTTGCTTTACGTGATATTGAATTTTAAGTCTATAAATTAGATAATTAATAAGAAGTAATAATTTACTTATTGATTTAATAAAAAATTAAGTATTAAAAAGTATATAATCACCAATAAATTTATGGAGTTTATTTTTGCAATAGTTAATCTCGCATAATTATTGTGTCTGAGATTCAAGATAAAAGTTATTACGTTTCATGCATTGGATGAATGAAAAGTTTTTGATAAAATCAGTGAAGGTACTGTATCATGTGACATTCATCGCAATTTATTAAACTGAGTTTCACAGATTCAGGTCAGTAAGAAAATGGAAGTCAGTAAGATAAACGGATTTTTTCACACAACACTGGATCATGATACAAACCAATAATGCCATGGAACGGTTAAATGGGAAGGCTCAAACGCCGAACGAAAGCAATCGGCGTTTTTCCAGATGGTCAAAATGCCCGAATGCTCGTATGTGCCGGACTGCGCGAAGTCAGCCGATCGCTGGAGAATCTCGGTACATGACAAATCGAAACATAATAGTATACGTACGGAAACAGTAAAATAACAGTTGGCGAATGAAAAAGGCTGTGTTAAAATGGCAGTGATAAAGTCTGCGTTGCAATGGCAATACAGCGAAAGCCGGCCGTCGGCCGGCGCATAATAAATCACAGCATGAAGCGGGGCCGGCTATGATATGCAAGTGCTGGTTATTCGGCAGTGCCGCACCCGCGATACATGGGAGGAGCTATGCCGAACCAATCGTTAATCCTTGCCGTCGACCTGTACGGGTGTCCGAACCGCTGCCGCCACTGCTGGCTCGGCCATGCGCCGAACCGGCCGGTGAACGAGGAAGAGGACATCCGGATTGTGGACTATTTCCGGCCGTTTTTTCCGCGCATTACGTTTTACAGCTGGCTGAGAGAGCCGGATTACTGCGGTCACTACCGTGAGCGCTGGCTGAGGGACAACCGGATTTCCGTCGGCGCGAAGCCGGAGCGGTTTGAGCTGGCAAGTTTCTGGCGGCTTGTTCGGGATCCGGATTATGTGCGTTTTCTGAAAGAAACGGACGTGAAAAAGGTTCAGCTGACTTTTTTCGGGCTGGAGCTGCTGACCGACCGTTATATCGGGCGGAAGGGAGCGTTCCGGGAGCTGCTGGGGGCGACAGAGATTCTTCTGGAGAACGGAATTGCGCCGCGGTGGCAGGCGTTTATCAATGAGGAAAATAAAGAGGAAGTTGCGCAGCTGCCGGGGCTGGCGGAAAGACTCGGGCTGAAGGAGCGCTGGGGAGGAGTTCTCGTTTTTTGTGCACAGCGGGAGCTGCGACGGTGAAAACCGCAGGCAGTATGAAATCCGTATTACTAGGGAGCATATTCCGGAGAACCTGAAGCCGTATTATCTTAATTACAATTCGCTCCGGACAGAGCGCGAATGCTGCGGGCAGCTCCGGGAGGATTCCTCCGTCTTTACCTATCACAATGAGGATACAATTGTCCTTAATATCTCCAATACTTTTGACGTATATTTCAATTTTACGCATATGACGGAGGAATGGAAGATCGGCAATCTGAAAACGGATCATCCGGCGGAGCTAGTGCGGAGAATCACGGAGGAGGATACCTGGGCCCTGAATACAGCGGCGTCGGTAAAACTCAGCCGGCTGGCAGAGCGTTACGGAAATCCGCAGTCCGAGCGGGTGTTTTTCCCGGAGGATTATAAAGCGTATCTGCTGAACTGCTATCTGGAGGAAAAATGGAAGGAAAAGCACGCCGATTATCCGCGGCATTAACGGAACAGAATTGGTGGAGCTGGTTATGAAGTATTATGAGGAGCTGAGTGAGAAATACAGAAGGATGATTCCGCTGAAGCGTGTCTTTATTCCTGACCCGAAACAGGAGGGGGAAGCGGGGGTTCCGCTGCGGTGAAAAAGGGATTCATACGGATAAAAAGCAGAAATGCGAACCAGGAGGTAATCTATGAGCTTAACTGAAGCAAGCAAATTTATGAGCCTGATTCTGCGCCACAAGCCGGAAGCGATCGGCATCCGGCTGGATGAGCACGGATGGGCCAAAGTGGACGAGCTGATTGCGGGAATTGCGAAAACCCGGAAATTCAATATGGAAATGCTGGAGGAGATCGTCCGGACGGATGAGAAGCAGAGATATTCCTTCAGCGAGGACAAAAAACGGATACGAGCCAATCAGGGGCATTCGGTTCCCGTGGATGTGGAGCTTGAGGAGGCGGAGCCTCCGGAGGAGCTCTGGCACGGGACCGGGGAAAAGTATGAGTCGTCCATTGATGCGCAGGGATTGATTCCGAAAAGCAGGCTGTATGTGCATCTCTCCAAAGACAGGGAGACGGCTGTCAAGGTTGGACAGCGCCACGGAAAGCCCGTGCTGTACATTGTGCGGTCGGGAGAGATGCGGCGCGACGGATACCGGTTTTATCTTTCAAAGAACGGCGTCTGGCTGACGAAGAAGGTGCCGGCGAAGTATCTGAAAAAGGAGTAGGAGGGTATTGAAAATCTATTCCCCCGCACGCAGCCGGGTTCAGCCGGCAAAATGAGAACCGGGGCAGATCAGCATAGCTGCTGTCCCGGTTCTCTCTGTTCCTTAAGAGACTTCTGTCCCTACGATCTCCGCACCCACTTGCCGAACAGCGTCTTCTTATAATGCAGCAGCTCTTCCTGGGCTTTTTTGTTGTCTCCCGCCTTTTTCAGATATGCCACACCTTTCGGGATGTCCTCTGCCGTGTCCAGCCCTCTGCCGTAGATGCAGCCGAGCATATAATAAGTATCGCTGTTGTCCCAGTTTACCTGCTCTAGGAAGGTCTTTGCCTTTGCGTAGTTCTGCGGGGTACCCAGGCCCTCAAAGCAGCATTTGCCCAGTATATACACGCCCCATTTGCTGCCGCGGCCGTAAGAATAGGAGAGAAGCTCGAAAGCCTTCGCATAATCCTGCGGGATGCCGGTTCCGTTGAAATAGGCTTTGCCGAGATAGTTGCAGCCGTTGATGCTGCCCCGGTCGGCATCTTTCTGGAAGCATTGGACGGCAAAAGCCTCATCCTTTGCCGTGCCGATGCCTTCCATATAGCAGCGTCCGACATCGGCCCATGCGCTCGGATGTCCGCCCTCCGCAGCAAGCCGGAACCAGTGGAGCGCCTCCTCTTTTCGGCCGGCCTTCTCCAGCTCCTCCGCATAAATGGCCTGGTGGAGCGGGTGCCCGTATTCTGCGCCGGTTTTCCACAGTTCCTTTGCTTTTTCCGGCCGCGGCGCGATAAAATCCTCATCCCCCTGTGTATAGTAGCGGTTGAGGTTGCTCGCGGCAAGATACATGCCGCCGCGGAAAGCCTTCCAGAACAGATCCTCGCATTTTGAAATATTCTCCGTCATATATGCTTTGAAGGCGGCCTGATTCGGGAAAGAATCCTTGCCCCTGTTCTGAATCCTGATAAAATCCCACCAGAAATAGGAATTGGCCACAACGTACTGGCAGAAGGCATCCCCGGTTTCCGCAAGTTCTTCGGCCGCGTCGAAAGCTGCCTGCAGATCGGCAAACGGCATTTTCTGTTCCAGTGCCGGTGTCAGCTCCCCGCAGCGCAGGGCTACCAGCACGCCCAGGGGGCTGCCCTGTTCCACAGATTTATGTATAAGCCTTGTGGCCTCGTCGTCGTTCTCGGGAAAGCCGTGTCCCACCCAGACATACTGGCGGCCGCAGTAGCAGCGTGCCAGTATGCAGGATGCGTCGCCGTCCCCGGCAGCAGAAGCCTTTTCGAGAAGAGCGAAGGCTTCCTTACCTTTGCCTGTCCGCTCGTTGTAGTAAATATCCTGCAAAGCCTGTCTGACTTCGATACTCAATGAATTTGCCATGATCTTTCCTCCTCTTGCCTGATAAGTCTGCATTGCCGGACGAGCTGTTCTCAGTGCCCCCTCCTGCTCTGCCCGGCATTCCCGGCGTCTGCCGTCTGCGGATGCCAGTTGTCAAACGGGTTGTCGAAATCCGGTGTCTGCCGCCGCAGCCAGCCCTCCAGAAGTTCCTCCGCGCGCTGCCGGTCCGTCTCCATGGTCATGAACCGGTGCCCTCCGCCGTCCGGCGATGCCGTTTCCGCGGTCAGCACTGCCCTCCGGCGCCAGTGTTCCGGCGAAATCCCGGATTCTGCGGCAGAATTTTGCTTGCCCGAAGCAGCCCTTCTGCCTTCGGACGCGCTGACACAGCGCAGCGACAGAAAGTTCTGCCCATTCCCTGCAATCGGACGGGTCGGAGTCAGCAGAAAACCGCCTTCCCCTGAAAGACAGCGCTGCAGAGCCTCCCTCACCAGGGAGGAGGTTACGCGGGAGGTGACGGAGCCGTCCGGCTGCTGCAGAATCATATCCTGCAAAAGCCCGTGCGAAGCATTTTGGCCGGCCTCCTTTGAGGCCCTCAGCGCCTGCCTCTGCCGGAAATCCCGTTCAAAACGGTCCCGCTCCACATCGTCCATGGCGAGAAGCCTGCTGTATCCGTCATTTCTTCCGCGGACGGCCTCCGGAACACGCAGCGAGAGGTAATCCGCTGCGGCCTGCAGTTCGTCCGGTCTTTTAAAAAAAGTGACGGCCTTCTGCCAGCGGTCATCGATCAGAACAAGCTCCAGAATGCGGTTTGTATGGATTCCGGTCTGCGAGTGGTGATGACGGATTCGATCCACCGTAAAGATTGCGCGGATGCGGTCGATCCGGCTGGCGGCATCACCGAGCACCCATTCTCTCCCGATTCCGACGGCGTCAAACCATTGGCCGTGTTCCTTCAGATCCCGGTCCACCATCGCGAACAGCTCCTCCACGGGAGGTGCCTCCTCCGGATAAGGCAGCTGCCCGCGGATCGACTTCGCAAGCGCGCTTCTGGCCGGAAAAAAGGTATCGCGCACAGAGCACCAGGCGGTATAAAGCCCGAGCAGCAGCATTGCGGCCGCGCCCACACCGGCGGCAATCAGGTTCGTGTAGTCGGATAATTCCCGGTATTCGCTGCGCTGCTGCAGCTCGCTGTAAAAGTATACACCCAGTGCCGCGCTGATCAGCAGCATAAGCAGCGCCCAGAGAAGCTCCGGCAGCTGCTTCCGGGTGCGGGAGAGGCAATATCCCTCCGCGGCGCCGTGCGGATTGCCGCTGCGCTGCAGCTTCATCAAAAGCAGAATGACAGGAATAGAAAAAATTCCCAAGGCAACAACGAGAAGAATGCAGACCAGCACATTCCAGGGCCAGCGCAGAAAGAACTCTGTTTTCTTTTTTTGATTCATAATCGTATCACCTCCCGTTCCAAACCACCGGATGGCGGCAGTCTTCTGAACGGAATTTTATCACAGGGATGCGGCAATTACAACTGTGATTTGCGGCAGTGCCGGTGATTTTATGTGCGCCGGCCGGCAGGAACAGTCCCGCAGGAGAGCGGATGAAAAAAGGAATGGGAAACAGAAAAAGCAGCACATAAAAAACAAGAAAAGTAACAAAAAAGTAACTTGGGAAAACAAAAAAGTAATCAGAGAAAATATAAAAGAGACTTAAAAAATAAAAAGTAATTCAAAGAACAAAAAAGTGACAAGAAAAAATAAAAAGGTAATTCAAAGAAAAAAGTAACTCGAAAAAAGATAATTCAAAGAAAAAAGTGACTCAAAAAATAAAAAATAATTCCAAGATAAAGTAACTCTAAAAATAAAAATAATTCAAAGAAATAAAGTAAATCAAAAGACAAAAAAGTAACTTGGAAAAATAAAAAAGTAATTTTTAGTATATAAAATTGATTAGACCAGATAAAAAGTAACTAAAAAATATAAAAATAATTCAAAAAATAATAAAGTATCTTGAAAAGACAAAAACTTAAAAAGCAGCCTTGAAAGACAAAAAGAAGCTTAAGTAAATAAAAAAGTTAATATAAAAAATAAAATAATTCCGGAAACAAAAAAGTAACGCGAAAAAGCAAAATAGCTGCACCAAAAGAAACAGGTAAAGAAAAAACAAATATAGAAGAAAGAAACAATAAAACATACTTTGCGTGGAACAAAAGCAGTATTTATGGTAAAATCAAACTGCCGGGCAGCGCTCAGGGAAGCCGAAACGCGGAACGGTATCAGCCCTAGCGGCAAAGATCAGCAGAAAGCGGGAGGAGAAATTGAATGATGAAGGTTGCGGCAGCAAGCTGTGCCTGCGTGGATGTATTTGTGGATAAAAAGGAGCTTCATCCGGGCGGGGAGGCGCTGAATTTCTGCGGAACTGCGTGCCGGTATCCGGATGTGCAGGCTTATATTATCGCGGCAGTCGGAGACGATGACAACGGGCGGCTTATCCGGGAAAGGGTACGCAAGACGGCGATCTATCCCGATTTTCTGCGCGTGATCAGGGGCGGAGTTACAGCGAATCACAGGATATGGAACAAACACGACGGAGACCGGTATTTCCGGGAGGATTCCTGGTGCGGCGGCGTACACGATACCTTTGTCCTAGGGGCGGAGGAGAAACGTCTGCTGCTGTCCGCCGATGTTGTGCACACCACCGTGGATTCGCCGGTGCTGCGCCAGATTCTGGAGTGCCGGCAGCAGCGAAATTTTCTTTTGTCGGTCGATTTCAATGAATACCGGGATTTTGATGCCTGGGAGGATTTTCTTAGCCTAGTGGATGTGTTTTTTATCAGCGGTGCGGAGGATATTTTTCCCCGGCTTTCGGCCTGGTCCGAGCGTTATCACGGCGTGTTTGCGGCGACACTTGCGGCGCGGGGGAGCGCAGCCTGGCAAGGGGGAAAGGAGTACCGCTGCGGGGCGGTTCCTGTGGAGAATCCGGCGGATACGACGGGCGCCGGGGACAGTTATCAGGCGGGCTTTATGGTGACGTTTCGAAGAAATCGTGATATCCGCAGGGCGATGGCGGAAGGCAGCAGGATGGCTGCGGAAACGATTCGGAGGATCGGCGGCTTTTAGTACTTGTTTTTTGGCTGTTTTAAAGCTATAATGGAGAGTAAAGAGGGCTTTTCCGCCTGCCGGCGCTGCGCGGCGGACAGCTCCATTCTGATTCAAATGCCGTTCTTGCGGCGGAAGGAGAGGAATTATGTATCGTTGCTGTATACATATTTATTTGATCGGTAAGGCAAACAGCCTGTTTGAGACAATGAAGGCAATGGCCCCGCTGGAACATTTTACGCACGAATTCTGCGAGAGCGATGTTCCGTCCGGCGCGGTCTCCGCGGCGGACGTTATTTTTGCCGTGCTGCCCGGGCTGGATGCGGAAGGTACCGTACGGTCGCTTTTGTCGGCAAAACGGTCGGATGCGGAGCTTATTGTGCTTGCAGAGAGAGAGCAGACGCCGGAAATCATCCGCCTGCTGGACGGTGTAAAGGATATGTGGCTGCTTCCGATGTCCGGAGAGGAGCTGCAGTTCCGTTTTCTGCGGTGGCAGCAGGCCTGCAAAGCGGACCGGGATGCCCGCGAGACCGCACATTTTCTGGAGGCGACCATCAACAGTGTGCCGAATCTGGTATGGTATAAGGACAAAAACGGCATTCACGAGAAGGTGAACGACAGCTTCTGCCGGATTGTGAATAAAACCAAAAAGCAGGTAGAGGGCCGGGGACACGCCTATATCTGGGATGTTGAGCACGACGATCCGGCCTGCATCGAGTCCGAGCGCGAGGTGATGACTACGCGCAGAACCTGCATCTCGGAGGAGACTGTCCGGTCGGGCAGCGACACAAAGCTGCTGACCACCTACAAATCGCCGCTCTACGACTTTGACGGCAGTGTAATGGGCACGGTCGGCGTTGCCATCGACATTACGAAGGAGCGTGCCTTTGAGCGAGAGGTGGTGAGGAAGACCCGCTCCCTGGAAAAAATATTTACTTCGATGGAATGCGGCGTGCTTTGCCATTCGCTGGACGGAACCCGCATTCTCAACGTCAACAGTGCCGCGCTTAAAATTCTTGGCTATGAATCCTGTGAGGAGCTGGAGGCCGCCGGCTTTGATATGGTCGCGAAGTCTGTTCTGGATCAGGACAAGGAAAAGCTGCGGGATAATATCCGGACGCTGAAAAACGAGGGAGACAGCATCAGCGTCGAGTACAGCGTGAGGCATAAAAACGGGGAAATTCTGCATGTAATGGGAAATATAAAACTGCTGCAGGAAAACGGCGAGCTTTTCTTTCAGCGCTTTATGCTCGACTGCACGGCGCAGAAGGCGCAGGAGCGGGAAAAAGAGCTGCGCCAGATTGAGCTCATCCACGCGCTCGGCATCGACTACAACCTTGTCTGCTTTTTTGATCTGGCAACGGGCCGGGGAAATACGCTGCGGGTAAACGACTGCGAGCTGGAGATTCTGAAGCCGATTTTCGGGACGGAAAACGATTTCGTACTGGAAGAGAACCTGGGTACATATATTAACACCTGCGTTCTTGAGGAGGATCAGGAGGCGATGCGGGAAGCCTGCTCGAAGGAATGGCTGCGGGCAGAGCTCTCTGAAAAGAATATGGTCTATGTGAATTACCGGACGCACTGCGGGGAGGAGACGAGGTATTTTCAGCTGAAGGCCGTGCGCACGGGAGACTGGGAAAGGCAGCAGGGCGTTGTGCTTGGCTTCCGAAGCGTGGACGACGAAACAAGGCGCGAGCTGGAAAAGAAGATTGCGCTGGAGGACGCGCTTTCCCAGGCAAACCGGGCGAGCCGGGCCAAGAGTATCTTCCTCTCCAATATGTCCCATGACATCCGCACGCCGATGAACGCCATTGTGGGTTTTACAACACTTGCGATCAATCATATCGACCACCGGGAGCAGGTTGAGGAATATCTGAAAAAAATCAAGACCTCGGGAAATCATCTGCTCAGCCTGATCAACGACGTTCTGGACATGAGCCGCATCGAGAGCGGGAAAATGCGCCTGGAGGAGAAGGCCTGCAGCCTGCCGGAGATTCTGCACGGTCTGCGGAGCATGATTCAGGGGGATATCCATGCAAAGCAGCTTGAGCTCTATATTGATACCGTTGATGTCTATGATGATGATATTTACTGCGACAAGCTGCGTCTGAATCAGGTGCTGCTGAATCTGCTGAGCAATGCCATCAAATATACGGCGGCAGGCGGCACGGTCACCTTCCGGATCACGGAGAAGGCCGGTGCGCCGGAGGGATATGCCCTTTTCGAATTCTTAATTAAAGATACGGGCATCGGCATGAGCGATGAGTTCGTGGCCCATATTTTCGAGCCGTTTGAGCGTGAGAGGAATTCGACCATCAGCGGGATTCAGGGAACCGGTCTCGGAATGGCGATCACGAAAAATATTGTGGATATGATGAACGGCACGATCGAGGTGCAAAGCAAGCAGAATGTAGGCACGGAATGCAAGGTTACGTTTATGTTCCAGCTGAATGCCGAAGCCAAGGTGCCGATGCTTCTTCCGGAGCTGAAAAATTGCCGTGCGCTTGTGGTCGACGACGATTTCAACACCTGCGACAGTGTGTCCTACATGCTTCAGCAGATCGGCATGCGGGCGGAATGGACCCTGTCGGGCAAGGAAGCGGTGCTGCGCACGCGGCAGGCCCTGATGCGCAAAGATAACTACGATGTCTATATTGTGGATTGGCTGCTGCCGGATGTAAACGGCATCGAAGTGGTGAGAAGAATCCGCCGGGAAACGGGGGACGATGTGCCGGTTATTGTGCTGACCGCGTACGACTGGTCGGATATCGAGGATGAGGCGGAGGAAGCGGGAGTTTCTGCTTTCTGCAGCAAGCCGCTGTTTATGTCGGAGCTGCGGAGCTGCCTGAGCTCGATAGTAACCCAGAATACTTCCGAGGAGAAAAAATCGGATCGCAGGAACAGGAGCCATACGGAGCGTATTCTGCTGGCGGAAGATAACGAACTCAACCAGGAGATTGCGGTTGCGATTCTGAGCGAGGCGGGCTTTCAGGTCGAGGTTGCGGACAACGGGCGGATTGCGGTGGATATGCTGAAAAATTCTGAGGCGGGTTATTATCAGCTTGTGCTGATGGACGTTCAGATGCCGGAGATGGACGGGTATGAGGCAGCACGGACAATCCGCGCCATGGACGACGGAGAGCGCGCGTCCATCCCGATTCTGGCCATGACGGCAAATGCGTTTGAGGAGGATAAGCAGGAGGCGCTGCGGAACGGAATGAACGGCCATATTGCAAAGCCGATCGACATGAAAAAGCTGATTCAGACGCTTGACAGAGTACTTGGCTGAGACAGAAAGAAAAACTTCGGGGGATTGTTGCAGAAGCTGCGGGCAATCCCCCGAATCGTACCCAAGAAGAGGCAGGATACTTTTTCCGGTTTCCTGCATTATATTTTCTTTACATACTCATATACTTTTTCCGACCATTCCCAGATATCCCTGCAGTCATTCCGGACTAAATAAATTTTATCCTTTATCGTTTCGGGAATATGCTGCATGATCGTATCCTGATACATCGTTGGAACAATAATCGCATAAACCCAATCCTTTAACACGACCTCATCTTTTATTTTGAGCGGCAGGACTCCCTCAAATGCTGCATTCGGGTGCTGTATTATTTCATTATACCGGAAGAAAAAACGCACTCCCGGCGTAAAATCCCTGCCAAGGTCGGTTTCCTTAGGAAATCTTCCAAGCTTCCGTTCCATTACCAGGCGGTCTCCTGCCTGGCAGTTCCCCCATGCGAACATAATATAGTCGAAATAGTCTTCGGGGTCGTTTGCCGCATTTCTTTTCTCCGCTTTCAGTTTCTCTGCGGGGATTCCTCGTGCTGAGACAGGTGAGAGCAGACTGCCGCAATCCAATATTTTTATTGCATTTTCGATGGGGGAAGTATGACATACAAAGTCGGTAAAACAGCCTTTATACTTGGGACAGGCGGTACATTCTGTTATTTTCTCCGGAACGGATACACGTTTTTTGTTTCTGCCTGTCATCCTATATTCTTTGATTCGATTCAGTATGATTTCTTCCGCCTCAATATCACAGGTTCTTCTATATCGGGCTTCGTAGTTTATAAAGTCTATAATTGTTTGAATTTCCCATTCAGTTATGTTCGGATAGTCTGACAAGTTTTTATAAAACACACCATCCCAGCATTCCGTACAATCGAATTTCCCGACTTTGATCAGCATCCTTTTCTCTGTCCCTCCAATCCCGGTCATGATTTGATTATTTTATGAGAAACACCAGCCAAGTAAATACAAGCAGCTTTACCTGCCTATACCCGGTATGGGCAAATGCGGATGTCTGTCATGCAAATTTCATTGTATCACTTCCGGCTTCCGCTCACAACAAAAAGAAGAAGCATAGCCGCCAATACGCAGGCCTGTGAAGAATTCCCCGGCAGGAGGGCGGCTGTTTGCAGCAGGAATCAGAGTGCTGTAAAAAATATGAAAATGTTCGGAGTTTTCACACCCATTGTCATCAATATGTGGTATAATTACTGCAGCACGGATTGGCTCCCGGCACCGCCCGGGCGCGGGGAGCCGCCGGATAAGTGAAATTGTCCGCTGCGGCCTGACGGCTTTCTGCCGGTCTGTCCGAAGGCGGGGGAACTGCCGTGCTGCCGCCCGGAACGGCCAATCGAACAACCGGGCAATCAGACAATCAGCCAACCGTCCAATAAGACAACCGGCCAGCAAACCAGGCAATAGGCCAACCGCCTAACCAACCAGGCAACCGTCCGATAGGACAACCGGACAACCAGCCAACCAGCCAACCAACCGGGCAAAAAGCAGGGAACGGGAGGGGTTTCCTGATTTCCGGGCAAAGCGGAACACGGAACCATTGCAGGCGTAAACATAATTTCAGGAGGAGAGGAAAATGGACAACAAAAAATTTTTAGAGCAGATGGAATGTACGGGCATTGTCCCGGTGATTAAGCTGGAGAATACCGACGACGCGGTAAATCTGGCGAAGGCGCTGTATGACGGCGGCATTCACTGCGCCGAGGTTACATTCCGCGCGGCAGGTGCGGACAAGGTGATCTCGCAGATGGTACAGGCATACCCGGATATGCTGGTCGGGGCGGGCACGGTTCTCACAACCGAGCAGTGCGACAAGGCGATTGCGGCGGGAGCAAAATTCTGCGTTGCACCGGGGCTGAACCCGAAAGTGGTAAAGCATTGTCTGGACAAAGGAATTCCGTTTACGCCTGGTGTTGCCAACGGAAGCCAGATTGAGCAGGCAATGGAGCTCGGCCTTGACTTCGTAAAATTCTTCCCGGCGGAGCAGGCGGGCGGTCTGTCCTACATCAAGGCGATTGCAGCTCCGTACTCCTCCATGAAGTTCATGCCGACGGGAGGCATCAATGAAAATAACCTGAATACTTATCTTTCCTTTAAGAAGACTGTCTGCTGCGGGGGCAGCTGGATTGTTCCGGATGCGCTTGTCAAGGCGGGCAAATGGGAGGAGATTACGGCGCTCTGCCGCACAGCAGTCAACAAAATGCTCGGTTTCTCGGTTGCGCACATCGGCATAAACTGCGGGAACGAGGACGAGGCGAAGGCAACCACCGCGGATTTCGCGAAATTGTTCGGCTGGGAGCAGAAGGTTGGGAACAGCAGCGTGTTTGCGGGAAGCTATGTCGAGTGCATGAAAACGCCGTACAAGGGTGCGAAGGGGCATATCGCAGTGGCGACGAACAGCGTGCGCCGCGCGGTTTACCAGCTCGGGCATAAAGGTGTCGCGGTTGATATGGAGACGGCAAAATACGATGCGGACGGAAGAATGACATTCGCGTATCTGAAGGATGAATTCAGCGGTTTTGCGGTTCATCTTGTGGAGAAAAAGTAATGCGGCTGTTTATCCGTGCCCATGACCTCGGGGTCACAGGGGAGGATAAGATTGCAGCCCGCCTCTGTGAGCTGGGGCTTGACGGTGTGCAGCTGGTCGCTTACAAGGTGCTGCCGGATGTCGCTTATGCGCCGGGGGCGGTTGATGCCGCGCGTGCAAGGAAGGTCGCTGCGGTATTTGCAGCGGCGGGCAAAAGCGTACCGCTGATCGGGGCGTATTTTAACTGCGTCCACCCGGATAGGGAAAAGGCAGAAAACGGCGCTGCCGTGTTCCGTGATTATCTGCGGCTCGCGCAAGATTTCGGCTGTGACACGGTTGGTTCCGAGACGGGTTCGTGCAACGGCGACCCGTGGCTCTTCCACCCGGAAAACCGCACGGACGAGGCGCGTGCAGCCGTGGTGCGCACGTTCTCCGGACTCTGCGACTATGCGCAGGATTATAACGCTTATGTCGGGATGGAAGGGGCGCTTGGCCATGTCTGCTATGACGTGAAATGTCTGGCGCGTGCGGTGCGGGAGATCGGAAGGGACAATATCCGGATTATTTTTGACTTGTACAATTATCTTGACGAGTCAAATATTGATAAAAGGTATGATATCCTTGCCGAGGGGCTGCAGACCTTCGGCGGCCGGATTCATATCTTCCATATCAAGGACTGTGTGATAAAAAGCGACGGTTCGATGGAGCAGTGCGGTGTCGGGAAAGGGATTTTCGACTATGGGAGAATTCTGCCGGAGATCAAAAAGGTATGCCCGGACGCGAATCTTGTCTTCGAGGAGACGGTGGGAGAGGATATTCCGGATGCGGTTGCATATATCAGGGAGCGGATGTAGGGCAAGAGGAACGAAAAAGCGGCAGAATCCGGGAGAATGCCGGAAGCCGGATTCCTTCCATGACGGCGAACGCAGCTGAGGAGGAGTGGGCGGTACTGCAGAACGGGAGGGAGCATGAAGCAGCTGAACAGAAGTAATTTCATAACGGGCGAAAGGCCCGTCAAAGTCCTCCAGTTCGGCGAGGGGAATTTTCTGCGGGCCTTTGCAGACTGGATTTTGCAGGAGTTAAACGATGCCGGGGTAATCTGCTGTGATGTGGCAGTAGTGCAGCCGAGGGCAACGGGACGGGTGAAGGAGCTTGCGGTGCAGGATGGCCTGTATACGCTCTGTCTTGAGGGCATTGACAGGGGGGAGAGGGTGCAGAGCCGCCGCATCATCGACGTGCTGCGCGATTTCATCGACCCTTTTGAGCAGTATGAAAAATTCCTTTCCTACGCAAAGAGCGGGGATTTGGAAATCATTATCTCAAACACGACCGAGGCGGGCATTGTGCACGACGCTTCCGACACGGATTTTTCCGTATGTCCGAAAAGTTTTCCGGGAAAGCTGCTGGCGTTTTTAAAAGCGAGATATGACCACTTTCAGGGCGATATGACAAAGGGGCTTGCCATTATCCCGTGCGAGCTGATCGACCATAACGGGGAGGAACTGAAACGGGTTCTTCTGGAACTTGCGAAGATCCGCGGTATGGATGAGGGGTTCGTGAACTGGCTGACGGCGGCGAATCATTTTACCAATACGCTTGTTGACCGCATTGTTCCGGGCTATCCGCGCGATACCGCAAAGGAGATCTGCGAGGAGACGGGCTTTGCTGACAACAACATTGTCAAAGGCGGGATCTTCCATCTCTGGGTGCTGCAGAAGGAGCCGTTCGTGCAGGAGAAGCTCCCGGCGGACCGACCGGGCTTAAATGTTGTATTTGCGGACGATATCACGCCGTACAAGCAGCGCAAAGTCAAAATTTTAAACGGCTTGCACACCGCAATGGTTCCGGCGGCGTATCTGTGCGGGATTGACACGGTGCGCGGGAGCGTGGCCGATCCGGATGTCGGGAAATTTGTGCAAAAGCTGCTGAATGATGAGATCCGGCCGACCATTGACTTGCCGGAGGACGAGACGGATGCGTTTGCGTCATGTGTGATCGAGCGTTTTATGAACCCGTTCATCCGCCACGAACTGATGTCAATCGCGTTAAATTCCACGACGAAATTCAGAACCCGTCTGCTTCCAACCTACAACGACTACCGCGCAAAATTCGGGAAATCGCCGAAGCATATCCTGTTTTATATCCTGTTTTCGCTCGCGTCGCTGATCGTGTTTTACCGCGGAAAGCGCGGCGGGGAGGACATTGCGCTTAGTGATGCACCGGAATATCTGGAATTCTGGAAAAAACTCTGGGAGGCGGACGGGGATTATAAGGCGATGGCGCGGCGTGAGCTTGAAAATGAGACGCTGTGGGAGCAGAGTCTTGCGGCGGATGACAATACGGCACTGGTTGCGGGGTATATCAAAAGTATTGCAGAGGACGGAGGCCGGGCGGCGCTGCGGGCGTTTCTCGCTTCGTAGAAAACGGTATTTTATACCGGCCGGGAGTGTGGTAAAATTTTTTGGAACTATAATGTTTTTACAATGATCTTACTTCCGGGTAAGTATTCCGGAACTATAATGTTTTTGACAATGATTTTACTTCCGGGTAAGTATTCCGGAATAAATGGATTTAAGTGATATCTGGAAAGATTATAAATATCAAAAAATTTTTATAAGGAGTGAAATACCATGGGCAAACAACCAGATTTCCCGTTTGACATGACGGGCTACACCTGCTTCTCCATTATTAACTGTCCTGTGGAGCAGGCAATTCAGCTTTTGGAGGAGTACCCAGGTATATGTGCCGCGGAGGACAGAATCCCATTCTCCTTTCAAATTGCCGCCCTCCCGGAGGATGCAAAGTGGACTCTTCTGCGCTGGCCTGAGCCGGGGAGATTTTATGATCTGATGAACCTGACCGTATGGCTGATGGGGTATCGTGCCGGTCTGGGCGGGGAGAATCCGATTTTTGCCGCCCTTCCGCCGGAAGAACGGGCTGCGGAAGGTCCGTTTCTGGCTAGGCTTGATTACGACAATCCGTTCGGCGATTCCGTGCTGGGTTTCTGGCAAAACTGGAGCTTCGATTATAAAATACCGGGAGAGAAACTGCGCTGGATTGGTGAGGATGTGTTCCCGCAGGAGTATTTCTTTAACGGCCGCGGTTATTCTTCCACCGGCTTTCAGCTGGAGTGGCTGAAAAATCCGGAACGGATTCCGGACTGGGCGGAGTGTTCCATACCGATGGAAAGATAGCATATTTTCAAGAGGATAAATTTTCCGGGGGCATGTCTGAAAAAAGTTCCCGGGCAGGAATCGAAAGCGGAACCTGCGGTCCGGGAAAGAGGTGCGGAGGCGGAGAGGCAGCTCCGGCAGTCAATCGCGAAGATAACCCTGACGGCGATAGCGCATGAGGAAGAGTTGCAGGGCACCATGCCGAGAGAATCATAAGCCGGCATGTGATCATTTATTGCTTTCCGCCGGTAATCATTGATTTATTCCGAGTCTTTGCGCATGGAACTTGGGGAAATGAGCTGATGTGGGCGGTGGATAATTGCTTTAAAATAACTCCCGGTTTTCTGCGGAGTTGAACAGAATGAAAAAGAGCTGTTCGAAGGGAAGGAGATTCGCGGGGGAAAAGATTCCAAAGGAAGGAGATTTGAAGGGGGAGAGCCGAAAGGAAGGAGATTTGAAGGGGGAGAGCCGAAAGGAAGGAGATTCGATAAAGAAGATTCGAAGAGAAGAGATTTGAAGGGAAGGAGAGCCGAAAGGAAAGAGATTTGAAAGGGAAAGGGATTCAAAGGTAAGAAAATCATGATAGAACGGAACACTTTTCAAAAGATTATGGATGAAAACGGGCAGCGTCTTCCTCTGCTGACTCTTGATGAGTTTTTCGAAGGAAATCAGGAGGAGGATTCCATTGCTCCGAACCAATGCGATTTTGGCCGTCCGTCATTGGCTGAAATATGGGATATGATGAAACGGATTGAGAAAATGCCGGATATGGCATGGGTTCGTGTCACTTTACATGATGATACGGAAATTATGGAATATGACGGAAAGAAGGTATTGAACCTCTGCGGAGATGGAATCGTAGTGTGTACATCCGTGACGGCGCCGGAACTCGAAGAACTGGCGGACTGCGAATGGCTGTGTTCCGGCGGAGCGGAGGAATGGGATCCCCGGGAGCTGGATTCCTTATTTTCCTGCATACCGCCTGTACCGGACGGTTTTCGATGTTTTGAGATTGTGTGGGATTGAGCAGAGAGTATAATATTGGTATAATAATACTGAATTTATCATTTTAGGAATAAAGCTTAATGTATTTTGTATAAAAACATGCAATAAGTAATTTGGGTTTTGAATCGCAGAGACAGGGGGAAGAAGCTCTGACGGTGCGTGGATCGGTGAGGTAAATTTTCATTACACTGCCGGAAAGGATTGGCGGGATATGGGGATTGTGATCTTTGCCCCTTTCCGGGGAAAGGCTATGCTGTTCCCGCTCTAAAGCAGTTGCTTGACCATGCGTTTTATGACTGTCATGTACCCCGGGCACACAATGAATTTGAGGCTGCCCGGAACGAGGTGCCTGCATGGGAAACCCACCGTAAGGCAGGTTTTAGGGAACCGGGCGTGGAGGACGAAATTCCCCATGTGATGGTTACAAGAGAGGATTATTTGGCGGATGATGCCGAAAAAGCTTTTCCGTCGTGACCGGCAAGAGTAATGGGAGGAGCTGACTTTCTGTTGTGCATTTATCGTACAGGAATTAAAGTTTGCGAAAAAATCCGGATAAATCGCTGCCTGCAGAGAGGATAGACATGATGAAAGCAGTAATATTTGATATGTATGAAACGCTTATAACTCTTTTCGGAAGTCCTTTTTATTTTGTAAGACAGATGGCATCGGATGCGGATGTGGAGGAAGAGAAATTCCGGGAGATATGGCGCGCAGCAGAAACCGACAGGACGATCGGGAAAATGACTTTAGAAGAGGTTTTGGATAAGATACTTAAAACAAACAATTGTTATTCGGAGGCCAAGCGTGACCTTATTGTAAGTAAGCGTATCCGGAACCGTGAAGAGGTGTTTGGACATTTACATAAAGATATAATACCGATGATAAGGGGGTTAAAGGAAAAGGGGCTGCGGATCGGATTGATAAGTAATTGCTTTTTAGAGGAAGCAACAGTAATTAAGAAGAGTATTTTGTATCCTTATTTTGATGCGGTATGTTTATCCTGCGATGAGAGGGTTAAAAAGCCGGACCTTGCCATATATAAAAAGTGCCTGGAAAAGCTGAATGTACAAGCCGGAGACTGCCTGTATGTTGGCGATGGTGGGAGTGATGAATTGGAAGCTGCACAAATGGCAGGTATGGCAGCAGGGCAGGCTGTATGGTATTTAAAAGAAGGTAAAGACTGGCCCTCAAAGAGAAAGACAGCGTTTCCGCAGCTTGAAACGCCGCTGGATGTGTTAGCCATTCTTTCAGCACCATGACATATTCGATTTCTGCCGGTTTACGGCGTTATATGTAAAGAAGCGGTACGTGGAAGATGCGGTTGTCCCTGTTATGGAAGGAGAAGGGGACGGGGTGGGGTGGCTGGTTTTGCCGTGAAAAATAACAGGGGAATATATGCCGGTATTGATTATCCTGATTGCATGAAAGAGGAACAGTATGCAGCAGTAAGATTATACGGCCGAAAAAGAAAAATTACGTTTTAAGGAGTGTTGTACGGTTTCGGGACAATATTCAGATGGTACAGGGAAAGCAATATAGATGGTACAAGGAAGGCAATACAGATGGCCCAGGAAAAGCTTATTGCAGCGGTATAGTATGGTGCGAACATTTTATGTCTGAAAAGAATGCTGATAATGCACGAAGAAAGTTATTGTTTTATAACTATAAAAGACTAAAAGATAAAGAATAAAAAATAATTATAATTTCAAGGAGGACGAAAATGAAAACTTTTATGGGTGAGGACTTTGTTCTCAAAACCAAAACAGCACAGATCCTTTATAACAATTATGCAAAGGACATGCCGATCTTTGATTTCCACTGCCACTTAAACGTCGAGGAGATCTACAATGACAAGAAATTTTCCTCCATCACCGAGGCCTGGCTCGGCGGCGACCATTACAAATGGCGGCTGATGCGCGAGATGGGCGTGGATGAAAGCTATATCACAGGCGATAAGAGCGACTATGAGAAGTTTTTAAAATACGCCGAAGTGATGCCTTACGCGATCGGCAATCCGATTTTCCACTGGACGCATCTGGAGCTGCGCCGCTATTTCGGCATCGAAGAAATCCTATCGCCGAAAACTGCGGAGTCGATTTTCAGCCGCGCGAACGAGAAGCTTCAGACGCTGACGGCGCGCAGGCTGATTACCATGAGCAATGTGAAGAAGCTTTTTACGACGGACGATCCGATTGACGATCTGCATTTCCATAAGCTGCTCAAGGAGGACAAAAGTTTTGAGGTCGAAGTCGGCCCGGCGTTCCGGCCGGACAAGGCGATCAATATTGAGCTGCCGGCTTATGTGCCTTACATAGCAAAGCTTTCGGATGCTGCCGGCATAAAGATTGACGGTGTTGAAAGTCTGTGCGAAGCGCTTGCCAGACGCATCGAATATTTTGACAGCGTCGGCTGCGTGTGCTCCGATCATGCGCTTGATACGGTGATGTTCCTGCCGGCCACTGCGGAACAGGTGGACAGGATTGTAAAGAAAGCGCTTGCGGGCGAAGCGCTGACCCGCGAGGAAATTGAGCAGTACAAGGGTTATATTCTTGTGCATCTCGGCAGGCAGTATGCGCGTCTGCACTGGGTGCAGCAGTACCATATCGGCGCCCTGCGCAACAATTCTTCGAGAAATATGGGGCAGCTCGGCCCGGATACGGGTTTTGACGCGATTGAGGATCAGAACTATGCAAAGAAGCTCTCCATGCTGCTCGATACGCTCGATTCCACCGACGAGCTGCCGAAAACCATACTCTATTGTTTAAATCCGAGGGACAACGAAGTTCTGGCGACGCTGATAAACTGCTTCCAGCAGGGCGGAACCGTCGGAAAGATGCAGTTCGGTTCAGCGTGGTGGTTCAACGATCAGAAGGACGGTATGGAGCGGCAGCTTATGGCGCTCTCGCAGGTCGGCCTGATCAGCAAATTTGTCGGGATGCTGACCGACAGCCGCAGCTTTCTTTCTTACACGCGCCACGAATATTTCCGGAGGATTCTCTGCAGTATGCTGGGAAATCTGATGGAGGAGGGCGAGTACCCGGATGAAGTGGCGTTTGTCGGCGGGATTGTGCAGGATATCTGCTATAATAATGCGATAAATTATTTCAGAAAATAAACCGTTTCCAAGGCTTATTTTCCGGGGCAAAGTCTTAAAAGCTTATTTTCGGAATTGCGGTTCAGTCCATCAAAGCCCTGGCCAGCAGGGCACCCGGGAGGAACCGCCCGCATCAGCTCCGGTTCAGCCGCAGCAGGGCCGGGAGCCGGTTTCCGGGTATCCGGGGATTTCTTTCCAGCACCTGGCGGGAGAACTCGTCCGACGCCGAGCCGGCTGCGGGTATCCGGGGATTTCAGAGGGGGATGCAGCTGCAGCCGGCGAACCTCGCGGCAATGGAACCATGGTTTCCGATACCTGGGGAAGGAACCGGAAATTCCTCTCAAGGCTGATAACTACTGATATCTACAGATATATTAATGTCAGCAGTTGTCAGCCATATCGGTTTGATATTATGCATCAGGAAGAAAGACCGGACGGAATAAAGGTTCCTGGCTGTCCGGAAGCAGGCAGCCGTAAAAAAGTATTTTTAATAAGCCGTCTTAACAAGCCGGTGTACAAAACAGTCTTGAAATATAACAGGAATTGCGATATAATAGACCGGAGTCATGGTGCCTGTATTAAAATATTAAGATGATACATAAAGTTGGCATTTTCATGAGAAGAAAGACAGCTTGGTATCCGCATAAAAAGGAATTGTTTCAGGGCGCATTGCTTCTGTGAATATAGCTTCTTTTATTGCCTCTTTTCCCGGGTTTTGCAAAACAACATGGAAAAGCAAAGCACATAAAGGCAAAGTGCAAAGCAGCAGAATCATAAGACGAATCCGAATGTGCCGGGATAATGTTATATATTAGAGAATATTTAAGACCAGAAAGATAAAGAAAAATCGGGTTACAAAAGGCCAGAAGCACTATTAATATTTTTGCAGTTTTGAAGAAGCAAAAGGAGGCAGTCATGTTCGGATTCCTGAAAAAGGTCGGAAAAGTGAATCGGCTCGAGAAGATTGCTCAGGAGCTCGAAATGAACATGTCAAACAATTACAAGGATGCGGCGCAGGAAAATTTCCGGGAATTTGAGCAGACCCTGGATGCTATGGAAACGGCCGGAGAGATCAGCGGGGCGCAGGCTTCCGCGTATCGCCAGAAGCTCTCTGCATATAGGCAGAAGCTGAAAAATTATACGCACAAAGATCAGAAGGTGACATGGATGCTGTGAAAAGCGATATCCTCCGGTTAATTCAGGAAAAATCAGGTTGTTTCAGGACGAATTCCGGTTAATTCAGGAAAAAATCCGGTTAATTCAGGACGAAATCCCGTTATTTCAGGAAAAAATCCAATTGATTCAGGACGAAATGAAGTTACTCCGCGACTATGCATAAGGGAGCTTTTGTCCTGGTTTGTATTATCTATGATCGAGGTTTTCTGATTTATTTTGTTCTTATCTTATTTATTTTTGTCATTCCCGGAAAGAAAAATATTTCCCTATGAAAAAACTGTTTTGGAAAGGAAAAGCTTTGGAGAATAAGTTTACCGTTTTAAAAAATTATTTCGGCTACGATGCTTTCCGTGAGGGGCAGGAGCTTTTGATTGACGCAATTCTGGCGGGGCGGGATGTGCTCGGGATCATGCCGACGGGCGCCGGAAAATCGGTATGCTATCAGGTGCCTGCGCTTCTGCTTCCCGGAATCACGCTCGTGATTTCGCCGCTGATCTCTCTGATGTCGGATCAGGTGCAGGCATTAAATCAGGCCGGGGTGCATGCGGCCTATATCAACAGTTCACTGTCGGAGGGGCAGATTGCCAAGGCGCTTCGGCTGGCTTCGGAGGGGCGGTAAAGGATTATTTATGCGGCGCCGGAACGGCTGGAAACCGAAGGGTTTCTGCAGTTTGCCGAGCGGGCGGAGCTGTCGATGCTGACGGTGGACGAGGCACACTGCATTTCGCAGTGGGGGCAGGATTTCCGTCCGAGCTACTTAAAAATCGTACAGTTTATCCGGCGGCTGCCCAAGCGCCCTGTCATCAGTGCGTTTACCGCAACAGCCACTGAGACGGTGAAGGAGGATATCGCCTGTGTTCTGGGACTTGAGAGGCCCGAGGTGCTGGTTACGGGCTTTGACCGGAAGAATCTGTATTTTACCGTGGAAGCCTTGAGGGGGCAGCGGCAGAAGGATGCGTATGTAACCGGCTATGTGAAGGAGCACCCGGATGAAAGCGGCATTATTTACTGCGCCACGAGAAAAAATGTTGAGAGTGTCCACGCGATGCTTCTGGAAGCCGGAATACCGGCCGCCAGATATCATGCCGGGCTGATGCCGGAGGAGCGCAGGCAGAATCAGGAGGATTTCACCTACGACCGAAAGCCGGTAATGGCGGCCACCAACGCCTTCGGAATGGGAATTGACAAATCCAGTATACGCTATGTGCTTCATTATAATATGCCGCAGAGTATGGAAAACTATTATCAGGAGGCAGGGCGGGCAGGACGCGACGGCGGGGCTAGAAATGAAGAAAAAACGGAAGGGCGGGAGAAATGAAGGGCGGGAGAAATAAGAAAGAAATGGAGAAATGAAGGGCGGGAGAACTGAAGGAAGAACTGAATACCGAAGGCCGGCAAAACGGCTTGGAGAAGGCCGAAGGGGAAGCCGTGAGAGCAAAGAAACCAGAGGTGGAATCGAAGCTTGTCAATTGGGCTCCGATCTGATATAATTTTGCTGTAATTAAAATCTGTTTATCGGAGAAGGGAGTTTTGTAATGAAAAAGGTACTTATCTGTCTTGGTGTAATGGTGCTTTTTATTGTGGCTGCTGTGGTGCTGAAAAAGCCGGCGGAAAACGCGAAGCTGGATTACACCAAGGTAAAGGCGCGCGTGGTCAGTTCAGAGTCAAGGCAGAAGCGGATCAAGACAAGGTATTCTACCTCCTACCAGACCGTGTATGATGTTGTTTTAAGCTACGGAGGCAAGGAATATGAGCTGAAAAATGCACATAATTCATATTCCTACCGCCCGGGCAGCGAGGTGACGGTTTATCTTGCCAACGGGAAGCTGTATGCCGACGAGGAAGGCGTGCGGAACGCTTCGCCTCTGGGCATTGCGCGCAGCGTTGCAATCGGCGGCGCGTTTCTTATGTTTATTGTATCCATGGTGATGCTGGCGAAGACGGGACAGAAAAAAGCCTAGCCGCCGGCAGAGTATCCGTACATATTGTCTGCACATATTGCTTGCTCAGCAGCAGAGCCTGCATGCACAAAGGCAGCATGGAAAAGAGGTAAAATGGAGCATACACTGATTTATCTGCCGAAGGAGCAGTGGGAGGGCACGGCTGTACCGATCGCGTACACGACGGAGGAATATTATGATATTGCAGTGGAACGCGAGGAGGACGGCTTTGCAATGAAAATGAAAAAGCGGCGCTTTGCTCAGCCCGTCACGCACACGCCGGAGGAGTATGATTTCCCGGATCGTCTTTATGAAAAGTACTGGGAAAAGGCATGCGCGCATGGGGTTGTGCAGGACGGCAGGCTGATGGCGGCGATTGAGACGGCGCCGGAAGAATGGTCAAACCGTCTCCGCGTCACGGAGCTTTGGGTGGATGAGGGGCTGCGCAGGCAGGGGCTCGGGCATGCGCTTATGGAGCTTGCTAGGGAGCAGACGCGCCGGGAAAACCGCCGCGCACTTATCCTGGAAACGCAGTCGTGCAATGTCAATGCCATCGGCTTTTATCTGCACGAAGGGTTTACGCTGATCGGCTTTGACGCCTGCTGCTATACCAACCGGGATCTGGAGCGAAAAGAGGTGCGTGTGGAGCTCGGCTGGTTCCCGCCTCAACAGACCTGATACGATGGAGTTGATTTTGTGCGGACAGGGAAAAAACAGCTGATCGGCTGCCTTCTGGCGCTGTGTATGTTTTTTGCGGGAATGTGCCCGGAGCAGGCGCAGGCACATTCCTTTTTTGTATGCGCGGATTCGGAGCCTGCAGCCTGGATTGCGCGTCCGGACGCCGGGCCGGAGGAGATGGATGTCTGCACGGTTGAAATGCTTGGCATTCGGAATACCGGTATGTCTTATGGCAGACGCACGGCTCTTCCCGGCGGTTTCCGCCGGACGTCCGGGCTGTTCCTGAGCCGCGTGCCCGCTTGCGGAGCGGACGCGCCTGTTTTCTTCTCCCGTGGGCCGGTCCGTGCGGAACGGTTTCCAAAGCTGCGGCAGCCGGCCGCAGTTCTTCATTATATCCACAACAAGGACGGAAAAAAATAAAATATCATCAGAATCTTCAGAATTTCAGCGTCTGGCAAAGTGTCAGGCGTATTTGGTGATCCGGAAAGGAGGAAGAAACTGATGATATTCTGGCAGATAGTATTGCTGGCTGTCGGCTTTGCAATGCTGATTAAGGGGGCCGACTGGTTTGTTGACGGCGCGTCCGGCATTGCGGGAAGGCTCGGGATTCCGCAGATCGTGGTAGGGCTGACAATCGTAGCGATGGGAACAAGTGCACCCGAGGCTGCGGTCAGCATCACTGCTGCGCTCCGGGACAATGCGGATATCGCAGTGGGAAATGTTGTGGGAAGCAATATTCTGAACATACTGATTATTCTTGGAATTACATCTGTGATTGCACCGCTTGCGGTCAGAAAATCCACCTGGAAAATTGAAATACCGTATATGATTGGGATAACGCTGATTTTTGTTTTTCTCGGAAGGGCGGGAGGGAACCTTTCGTTTGCGGAAGGACTGCTGCTGTGGGGGCTGTTTCTTGCTTATCTCGTCTACCTGTTTCTGCTGGCAAAACGTCAGCGGGAGGAAAAGCAGAAGAACGAAAAGAGCCTGGGAAGGCTGCTTGTCTGCCTTGCGGCGGGCGGCGCCGTGGTTGTGTTAGGCAGCGATATAACCGTGGACAGCGCGACGCAGATCGCGAGAGCCCTCGGGGTGAGCGACCGTTTTATCGGGCTGACTATCGTTGCGCTCGGAACATCCCTACCGGAGCTGGTGACTTCCGTTGCGGCGGCCAGAAAGGGCAATGCCGATATTGCGATCGGAAATATTGTGGGAAGCAATATCTTTAATATCCTTTTTGTGCTTGGGACTTCGGCGCTGATTACGCCGGTGCCTTACCGGGCGGATTTTCTGACGGACGGCATAATTGCGGCCATGTCCGGCGTGCTGCTCTGGGCCGCGGTGCTGAGAAAGAAGCAGCTGACCCGCCCGTGGGGGATTGTAATGCTTGTATGCTATGCAGCGTATTTTGCCTGTCTGCTTTAGGGGGCGGGAAAAGCGCCGCGGCGGAGTACAGGCGCTTTCAGGGGATGGAACCAGAAAAGAAACCGGATATTTCAGGAGGAGAAATCAGAATGTTTGAGAATATTTTTATCGGCTTATGGTGGTGGTTGCGATGGTCGGCGCGTATTTCGGATGGCGGCTCGAATACGGTTGGCCGGGGAAGGATGAAACGCAGGAGCCGGCAGCAGCGGAAGGAGAGGAGCCAGCGGCAGGCTGCGCGGGAAAAAAGCCGGCAGAGAACAGGACGGACGGTGCAAACAGAGGGTAGAAGCTTGCGGCGGACAGGACGGACGGTGTAAACAAAGGGCGGAAGCTTGCAGCGGACAGGACGGACGGTGTAAACAAAGAGCAGAAGCCGGCAGAGAGGAAAGGCCGGACATGAACCGCGGCAGGAGAACATAAAGCTGGCGGAAACCTGCCGCGGACAGAGGACGGGTGCGGAAAGACAGCCGCATAAGGGGGCGGAAAGGCACGGCGTCCCGCCCGGCGGGGCGGGGCGCTGAAAATGCGCTTTACTTCCAATTTGCAAAGTGCTATAATCGAATATACATTGGCGTAAAGTGCACTTTTTTTCCAGCTTCTTTTCCGGTTTCGGGTATAGCCTGAGAAAAAGTGTTGACAATTATATCAGGCGAACAGGCCGGAAGGGAAGGAAGCCATGCTGAATATAAGAAAGACAAGGCTGATGACCAAGCTAGCCATCTATGAGCAGGGGCCGGGCAAACAGGATATCAGGCTGAGCAAATATTACAAATCCGATTATGTGCGTCTTCAGATTTTAAAGACGATACTCTCGGTTACGGTCGGGTATCTGCTGGTACTTACGCTGGTGGGACTCTACAAATCCGAATATCTGATTGCGCAGGCCGTAAATCTGGATTACCGCGCGATCGGCATGACGGTGCTGGTGATCTATGTTGTGCTGCTCACCGTATATACCGTCGGCGCGATCATCGGCTATTCCATTAAATATGATCTGTCCCGCGGAAAGCTGGCGAAGTATTTTCGGATGCTCAAGGTAATGCGCCGCTTCTACCGCGATGAGGAGAGCGGCGAGGCGGCCGGAAACGAGGAGGCGAACCATGATTAAACTGTTGGAGCTCCGTTCTCTGCTGAGAACTTATTATCAGAAGTTTCAAATGATTGTTGATCCTGTTTTGAAATTTCTGTTGGCATTCATCACGCTTCGGCTGATCAATTCTGCGCTGAGGTACGATGCCCGGCTGGAAAAGATGGTTGTTGTTCTGCTGGTTTCCCTGCTGTGTGCGTTTACGCCGCCGTCGATTCTGGTGTTTTTTGCGCTTATGTTTTCCGTGCTGCATGTGATGGCGGCATCTCCGCTGATGGCGCTCGTCGTGGTTGTCGTGTTTGTCATACTGTACTGCTTTTTCCTGAAATTTGCGCCGCAGTACGGTTACGCGGTTGTGGGGATACCGATCCTGTATACGCTCAATATCCCGTATCTTGTGCCGATTCTGCTCGGACTGCTGACAAATCCGATCACGATACTTCCGTCTGCTTGCGGTGTGATTGTGTACTATATGTTTGATATTATAAAGAAGCATACGGTAGTAAACGCCAATTACACAACGGATGATGTGCTGCCGCTGTACACAGAGGTGTTTGAGGATATCACCGGGCGGGCAGAGATCCTCGCTGCGGCGCTTGTGTTTGCTCTGGTGATTATTGCGGTATACGTTGTGCGCAAGCTGCGGATGGAGTATGCATCGGAGATTGCTATCCTGGCAGGGGCGGTCGTCAATGTGTTCGGTTTCCTGCTCTGCGATCTGAAATTCGGCTCGGCGGGGACGATCGGAAAAATGATTCTCGGCACAGTGCTTTCGGCGCTGCTGGCGGTAGCCGTTCTGTTTTTCAAGCGCGTACTCGATTATACGGCAGTGGAGAATGTGCAGTTTGAGGATGACGACTATTTCTATTATGTAAAGGCAGTGCCGAAGATTGAGATCGGCCTGCAGACGCGGGAGATCAAGCGCATCAACGAAAAAAGAGCCGCCTCGGAGGACGAAGACGAGGACGATTACGAGGAGATTCTTGACGAGGAGACCGGAGAGGTGTTTTTCCGTCCGAAAAACGGCCGCGGTGCGGGTGCACAGGTGCGCCGGATGAAGGGCGGACGGCAGATACCGCCGCTGCGCAGGCCTGGAAGAGCAGCGGAGCGCGAGGGGTCAGACCGTGCCGGAACCGGCAGGAACCGGCCGTTGAGGAACACTTCCGACTGGCCGGATCCGGAGTGGGAGGAACTGGAACGAACTGAATCGGAGCGCGGAAGGGAGCGGGAAAAAATTTCCGGAAGCAGCAGAAATCTGTCGGCTGGAGCTGCAGCAGACAAAGCGGAGCCGGACAGTGCCGCGGGGAAACGCTCAGGGGAGTCTTTTTCGGAGCCGGAGGCGGAACGGGAAGAAAACGGGGAGACGGTGCTTCTGAAGGAGGAGGAACTGCTCCGCATGGACGAGCTCGCACGCCGGAAGGCGGCCATGGAAAAGCTCGATGAGCCGGAGGGGGACAATGGAGGTCATTAAAACATTCTTTGACGAATATTTTGTACGGCTCGCGAAGCTGAATGTCACGGATGTCATTGAGATTCTGATTATAGCGGTTATCATTTACTATTTCCTTCGGTGGATCAAGACCACGAATGCCTGGGCCGTGCTGAAGGGGCTGCTGTTTCTGCTGCTCTTCTGGTTTATCGCGTCCATCTTCAAACTGCACGCGATCCTGTGGATTTTCGTGAACGCCGTCGGGGTCGGGATCACCGCGATCATCATTCTGTTTCAGCCGGAGCTGCGCAAGGTGCTTGAGCAGCTCGGACAGCGGGATATTGTTCCGTCCATCTTCGGATCCGGCTCGGAAGGGAAGTCGGTTCTGAGCGACAGGGATATCGAAGAGCTGGTGCGCGGGGTGTACACGATGGCAAAGGAAAAAACCGGCGCGCTCATTGTGATCGAGCAGCAGATTGACGTGCAGAAGTACATTGACACCGGCATTGTGCTGGATGCGGATATTTCCTCGGGGCTGCTGATCAGCATTTTTGAGGAAAACAAGCCGCTGCACGACGGGGCCGTGATTATCCGGGGCAGGAAGATCGCAGCGGCGACCTGCTATCTGCCTCTGTCCCAGAATATGCAGCTGAGCAAGGAGATGGGGACGAGGCACCGCGCTGGGGTCGGCATCAGCGAGGAGAGCGACAGCTTCACCATAATTGTGTCCGAGGAGACAGGGAAGGTATCCATCGCGAAATCGGGGGAGATTATCCGCGGAATCAGCGGAGATCTTCTGAAGGAGCAGCTTTTCGGAATGCGCCGGCCGGAGGAGAAGAAAAAGGGCTGGTTCCTGCTCGGAAAAAAGGAAAAGGCCTGACGGCAGGGCGGGCCGCTTGAGGGGAACAAAACAGTATGAACGAAAAGGACAGGAAAACGGGAAAACAGGAAAGCGGGGAAAGCGGCGGTGCAAAAGCACATGTAAGAAGGCTGCTGATATCGCTGAAAAACAGACTGCTGCACAATTTCGGGTGGAAGCTGGTTTCTCTGATCAGCGCTTTTGGCGTCTGGATGGCGATTATGAATATGCAGGATCCCTATATATCGGTGACAATCGAAAATATTCCGGTTGCCGTGCTGAACGAGAGCGCCCTGCAGGAGCAGGGAAAGATCAGCGATATCGAGAGCGGCAGGACGGCGGATGTCAAGGTCCGGGCACCGCGGTCGGTTGCGGATAATCTGACGGCAGCCGATTTTGAGGTCACAGCGGATTACCGGCAGATGTCCCTTGTCTATGCGGTGCCGATCCAGGTGCGGGTAAGTGAGAAAAGCGCGTTTGCCAGGGAGGATATTATAATTGAAGAAAAGAGTCCGGAGGTTATGATGCTCACGCTGGAGGATTACGTGAGAGAAACCTTCCGTGTGGACATACAGCCGAAAGGGCAGGCGGCGGAGGGCTTCTATGTGTCCAATATGACGGTGCGCCCGAACCTGCTGCAGATTGCCGGCTCGAAGAAGCAGATCGACCGGATTGAGAAGGTTGTCGTCGAGGTGGATACGACCGGGGTGAGAAAAAGCTTTGAGCAGGTGGCACAGGTTCAGGCTTACGACAGAAACGGCTATGTGGTGGACGACGTAAAGCTAGAATACGAGGCGACGGAGGTTGCGGTTGAAGTAACCGTGCTGCCGGTCAAGAAAATCCTGCTGCTGATTTCGATTGAGGGTAAGCCGAGCTACGGCTATGAATGCACCGGGACGCAGCATGTCCCTACGGAGATTACCATAGCGGGCACCGAGGAGGATCTGCGCTCGATTTACTCCATGACGATACCGTTCGATATCAGTATGCAGAGCGACGATGTCGAGGCCAGCATAAATATCGAGACATACCTGAACGAACAGTATGAAGGGCGGTATGTGCTTGTGGACGACGAAAAATATGTGACGGTCAAGGCGGAGATTGAAAAGCTGCCGGCAGCGGATTTTAAGGTCAGCAGCGCCGATATTGAGGTGCGGGGACTGGCGGAGGGCTGCGGCCTGACCTTTACCACAAAAAATGATATCAACATCAAGGTGCTCGGCAGTCAGGAGGCGCTTGACGCGCTTACCAGGCAGCAGCTGAGGCTGTATATTGACGTGACGGACTATGAGCCCGGCAGCCATTACGTGTCAGTGTATTCCGACACGGAGGCGGATGTAACCGTGCGCACCGGAACGATCGGCATTGAGATAATCGAGACGAAGGACACGTTTGAAGTGATTGATACCGGGCTGAGCAGCGGGGACGGGGATGCCGACCCTGGTACGGGCGATGCTGCGATGGAGGACGGGGACGGCGACAACGCCGGAAACGCCATGCCGGAATAGGAGCGGCCCGCTCCCGGACGGTTTCGGCCTGATTCTGATAAGGGGATTAAGGAAAGCGGCAGTTTGCCCGGAAAGAGAGGATGGACAGAATGAATTATAAGCGTTACCGCAGAAATCCGGTGGTGGATTATCCGGAGAGAGAATGGCCGAATAAAGAAATCGAGAAGGCGCCGGCCTGGTGCAGCGTGGATCTGCGTGACGGTAATCAGGCGCTGATCGAACCGATGGTCGTGGAGGAAAAAATCGAATTTTTCAATATGCTGGTGAAGCTCGGTTTTAAGGAGATAGAGATCGGGTTTCCGTCGGCATCCCAGATTGAATATGACTTTCTGCGCCAGCTGGTTGACAGGAAGATGATACCGGACGACGTGACCGTGCAGGTGCTGACCCAGTGCCGCGAGCATCTGATCAAGCGTACCTTTGAGGCGATCCGGGGAGTGAAGCGCGCAGTGGTACATATCTACAATTCCACGTCGACGCTGCAGCGGGATGTTGTATTCGGCATGTCCCGGCCGGAAATTATTCAGATTGCCGCAGAAGGAACAAAGCTTGTCAAGGAATACGCGAAGGCATTTCCGGGCAAAATCATACTGGAATATTCGCCGGAGAGCTTTACCGGCACTGAGCTGGATTTCGCGCTGGAGATCTGCACCGCGGTGCAGGAGATCTGGCAGCCGACGCCGGACAACAAAATTATTTTCAATCTGCCGTCTACGGTCGAGATGAATACGCCGAATGTCTATGCGGATCAGATTGAATGGATGTCCAGACATTTCAAGGACAGGGAAAGCATAATTCTCTCGGTGCATCCGCACAACGACCGCGGCTGCGGCGTGGCGGCATCCGAGCTGGCGCTGCTCGCAGGGGCTGACCGCGTTGAGGGCACGCTGTTCGGAAACGGGGAGCGCACCGGCAACGTCGATATCCTGACGATCGCCTACAATATGTTTTCCCAGGGCATCGATCCGGGACTTGCCATCGGGAATATCCGGGAGATTGCGGAGGTGTATGAACGCTGCTGCAAGCTGCCGATCCCGGAGAGACATCCGTATGCGGGCAAGCTTGTGTTCACGGCGTTTTCCGGCTCCCACCAGGACGCCATCAACAAGGGCGTAAAGGCCATGAAGGAGCGGGGCAGCGAGATCTGGCAGGTTCCGTATCTGCCGATCGATCCGGCGGATATCGGGAGAATGTACGAGCCGATCGTGCGCATCAACAGCCAGTCCGGCAAGGGCGGCGTGGCATTTATTATGGAAACTTATTTCGGATTCCGGCTGCCGAAGGGGATGCACAAGGAATTTGCGGATGTCGTGCAGGTAATTACGGAGAAGCAGGGCGAGGTCGGGCCGGAGCAGATTATGTCCGAATTCCGGAGCTGCTATCTGAACCGGAAGGAACCGTATCATTTCCGCAGAAGCCGCATGGAGGAAATTTCCGCCGCGGAGGGCGACTACAATACCCGCGTAACAGTGGAATATACGTACGAGGGTGAGGCGAGGAGCTTCTCCTCGACAGGCAACGGGCCGATTGACGCCGTAAAGCACGGGCTTTCCCAGGAGACGGGGCTTGACCTTCGTGTGCTCGACTACAATGAGCATGCGCTTCAGGAGGGGTCCACGGCGCAGGCTGCCGCCTACATTCATCTGATGGACAGCAAAACCGGAAAAACGACATTCGGCGTGGGCGTCAGCTCCAACATTACAAGGGCGTCGTTCCGGGCGATGTTCAGTGCTCTGAACCGGCTGCTGTAGGCAGGATGCGGAGGAAATAGCATGCGCAAGAGCTGCAGGATGCTCCGTCTTATGCGGCGGGTTCTGCAGGAACGGCAAAGAATAAGCAGGGCGGCGCCGGTCTGACCGCGCCGCTGACGGGTATAAGAATGAAAACATTTATTGCAAATTTTAAAAAGTACCGGTTTCTGCTGGAGGAGCTGACGAAGAAGGACGTAAAGCTGAAATACCGCAGCTCCGTCCTCGGCTTTGTCTGGACGCTGCTGGAACCTCTGCTGACGATGATTGTTCTGACCATTGTTTTCGGGACGATCATGAACAATAAAACGCCGCATTTTTCGGTCTATATCCTTACGGGCCGTCTTCTGTACTCTTTCTTTTCAGGCGGCACCAAGCTGGCGCTCAAGTCGATCCGGCGCAATGCGGGCATGATACGAAAGGTTTATGTACCGAAATATATGTATCCGCTTGCGGCGACCATGTCAAGCTTTATCACCTTTCTTCTGTCGCTCGTCGTTCTGGTAGCGGTGGCGGCGGTACAGGGGCTGCGTCCGACGGTTTATCTGCTCGGCGTGTTTCCTCCGCTTCTCACGCTTTTTGTGATGGTTGCGGCAATCGGCTTTCTGCTGGCCACGCTGGATGTATTTTTCCGCGATCTGGAATATCTGTGGAACGTCGCAACCATGCTGATCATGTATATGTCGGCTATTTTTTACCAGCCGGAGCGGCTGCTTGATTCGCCGTACGGCTTTCTGATCCGCTTTAATCCGCTCTATGCGGTGATTGCAAATTTCCGGAATGCCGTATTCGGCCGTCCGCCCGAGCTGTTTTATACGTTATACCCGGTGGCGGTGAGCCTTGTGATACTTGTGGCCGGACTGGCCTTTTTCTATAAAAAGCAGGATCGGTTTGTATTATATATCTGAGATTATGCCGCCGGTACAGGAAGCTGTATGCGGCGGCCGGCCCGGACAGTCAGGAACAGAGGAAGAACGGCGGCACGGCGGCGGAACGCCGCCAGAAATGAGGAAATCTTGGAAAAAAATGCGGCGTTAAAGGTTGACAGGATAGGAATTCAGTTCCGGATGGCGAGCGAGCGCGTGGACAGCCTGAAGGATTATGTGATAAAGCGGATGAAGCGTGATCTGAGATATCATGAGTTCTGGGCGCTGAAGGATATCACTTTTCAGATAAAAAAGGGAGAGCGGCTCGGCGTGCTCGGGCTGAACGGGGCGGGAAAGAGCACGCTGCTGAAAATTATCGCGGGCGTGCTCAAGCCGACGGAGGGCACCGTAACGCGGAACGGCAGAATTGTGCCGCTGCTGGAGCTCGGGGCGGGTTTTGATCAGCAGTATACCGGAGCAGAGAATATCTTTCTGTACGGCGCGATGCTCGGCTACCCGAAGGCGTTTCTGAAGGAAAAATATGATGAGATTGTGGAGTTTTCGGAGCTGGGCGAGTTCATCCATGTTCCGCTGAAAAATTATTCGTCCGGCATGAAGGCGCGGCTCGGATTTTCCATTGCGACCATTGTTGAGCCGGAAATTCTGATTCTGGACGAGGTGCTTTCGGTCGGCGATGCGAAATTCCGAAAGAAGAGTGAAAAAAAGATCAAGAGCATGTTCAGCCGCGGGAATACGGTGCTTTTTGTATCGCATTCCATCGGGCAGGTGCGTTCCCTCTGCGACCGCGCTATTATTCTGGAAAAGGGAAGGCTGATTGCCCAGGGCGATGTGGAGACGGTCAGTGCGCTGTACGAGGAAGCGATCAGGTCGGAGGGCTGAAGCAGCCCGGGTAAAAAGGAGGGTGCAAATGGAGGCTTTGAAACGGGAGGGCAAGCGCTGGCTGCTGAGTCTGATCCATCAGGGACAGGCGCTTGTGGAGCAGAAACGCGTCAATGATGTGCTGCAGCATTACACAATGGATGCGATACAGAATACGGCGCCTCAGAAAAAGAAATCAATCCTGTTTCTGATCACGAGAATGGTGCGCTTCCACGGCGGGCAGACTTCCATCCTGCGGCTCGGAACACAGCTTGCGGGGCTTGGCTTCCAGGTTGGCTATGCGGTGTACAAGCCGCAGAGCAAGAAGGAGATGGAGGTCTGTGCAAGGAGCAATCTGCCCGGCTTCCGGGGGCTTCTTTTTACAGCGGAGGAGCTGGAGCGGATGATGAGCGGGAAAAAGAAAAGTGCCGATATTGTTGTGGCCTCCTCCTGGGATACGGTTTCTTTTGCAAAGCGCCTCCCTGGCTACCGCATGTATTTTGTTCAGGATTATGAACCGTATTTTTACAGCTTCGGAGAGCTGTTTCTGCTGGCGAAAAAAACCTACGAGCAGGGGCTGCACATGGTGAGCCTCGGGGCGTGGAACAAAAAGATAATCGAGCGGGAATGCCGCCCGGTTTCACCGATTGATGTGATTTCCTTCCCCTGCGAGGCAAAGGAGTATGAATTCCGCCGGAAGGATTTTGCCGCGTATGCCGGGCGCAGGGAATTTACGGTTGCGGTTTATCTGAAGTTTTACGGCAAACGCCTTCCCTGCGTAATCCCTTATATGCTGGAGCGGGCGGCGGAACGCCTGCGCCGGGAAGGGATTGTGCTGAAGGTCTGTTATTTCGGGGAGGCGGGGAGCTTTCGTGCGCCGGGCGGAGAAAATCTCGGGATGCTGAACCGGGAGGAGCTGCGCAGCCTGTATTACCGCGCGGATTTCGGCATGGTCGCTTCCATGAGCAATATTTCCCTGGTGCCGTATGAAATGCTGGCGGCGGGCCTTCCCGTAATTGAATTTGCCGACGGTACCTTCGGGGAGTTTTTTCCGGAGGGCAGCGCGACGCTGGTCGGGATTTCGGCGGATGAGCTGGCAGCGCGTCTGCTGGAGCTGATCCGGGAGCCGGAGCGGATGGAGCGCCAGCTGGAGACCGCACATGCATATATGAGAGATCTTAGCTGGGAGAACAGCGCGGCGCAGTTTGCGGAGATTGTGAGAGAACTGTAGAAAAGCCGGCGCAGCAGGCCGGGAAGCGGGGACGGATGGGAGGTTGGAATGCGCGAGCGTTTAAAGCGTCTGGCACCGAAAAGTATGATACGAATTTATCAGAGAGCACGGTATCTTGGGATTACTGCGCTCTTTTTTGCTGCACGTCTGCTGCCGGTCAGAAAAAATCTGGTTGCTTTGTGCAATGTGTGGGGCTACGGGGATAATGCGAAATATGTCGCCGAGGAGCTGATTGCGCGTAAAAAGGCGGCCCGGGAGGCCGGAAATGCAAAATCGTCCCGGACGCCGGATTTGTCCGCACAGGAACGGAAGCTGTGGCGCAGTCTGCAGATCGTTTTTATCACAAACCATCCGGAGCAGGTGCCGGCCTGTCCGGAGCTGACGGCGCGGAGAACGAACACGCCGCGCGCTGTCCTTGCACTTGCCTGCGCGCGCGTCTGGGTGGACAATAACCGGAAGGAGGCGTACATCCGCAAGAGGCGCGGACAATATTATATCCAGCTATGGCACGGGGGAGTGGCGCTGAAAAAAATAGAGGGGGACTGCGTGCAGGCGCTGGGGAAGGAATATATCCGCCGTGCGAGGAGAGATTCAGCGGCGACAGATCTGTTCATTTCCAACAGCGATTTCTGCACACGGATGTACCGGCGCGCGTTCTGGGCAAAATGCGAGATTGCAGAGTACGGCAGCCCGCGGAATGACCGGTTTGTGCATACCGCGGCGGAACAAGCGGCGGACGGAGAGAAAAACAACAGCCGGGCCGGGCAGACGGCAGCGTATGCAGAAGCCGGAGGAATTAACAGCACCAAGGCCGGGCGGACAGCGGAACAAGCGGCGGACGGAGAGCTTAACTGCAGCAGGGGTGTGACCGCAGAAGGAAAGCTTCTCCCGCGGTGTGCCGTCTACGCACCGACCTACCGAACCGGGAGGAACAGCTTCTGCAGCTTTGACGCCGCGCAGCTGAGAGCCGCGCTTGCCGACCGGTTCGGCGGCGAGTGGGAAATTCTCGTGCGGCTGCATCCGCTGGCGGCGGAGGGGCGCGATCTTCGGAAAATTCCCGGCGTAAGAGATATCAGCGGAGCACCGGATTTGTATGAGATACTGTACGGGGCTGATGTCCTGATTACAGACTATTCCAATACCATGTTTGAATTCGCCATGACCGGAAGACCTGTATTTCTGTACGCGGATGATGTCCGCGAATACGAGAAGGAGCGCGGCCTGTATTTTGATTTCCGGACGCTGCCGTTTGACGGAGCGGAAACGGCAAAGGAGCTTTACCGGCAGATCCGGGACTATGATCCGGAGAGGCGCCGCGGGGAGCTTCGCAGGCTGTACGAGGCGGTCGGGCTGAAGGAAAGCGGAAAAGCGGCGGCCCTGGTGGCGGAGCGGATCGCGGCGGAATGTGCCGGGGAGTAGGCACAGAGAGGATATCCGGACGGAGAACAATATGACAAAGCTGTATTTTATCTGGAAAAACATTATTTATTCCTTTCTTACGGAAAAAAATCTGACCTTGCTGATTCTGCTCGGCATGATGATCAGCGATGTAATTTTCTTTGTTTTCGGCAATGCTTTCTGGTCCAGCGCCAGGGCAGAGGAATACCAAGTGTACCGGAATAATGTTGTTGTTTTTCAGTTTGACTCGCTGGATATTGAAGCGTTTCTGGAACGGACTGGCAGCAGGGATTACATCACTTCAACATTTTTTGAACATACCGTGCTCGACGAAAGCGGAGCGCCGCTGAAAATTGCGGCCTACAGCCCTGCCTCCGGCCTCCTGAACGCCGGAATCCGGCTGGGCAGCAGCTTGAGCGGCAGTCCCATGGAATTTGCAGTAAACGACAGCTATATCAGGGCGCACAGCGGTTCTGCGCTGTCCGCACTCAGACCGGGGGACAGGTTTCCTATTCTGGACGGCGACTGGACGCTTGTGGGCATCCTGTCCGTGAGTGCTGGCGATTCGTTTGATATTTTAATTAATCTGGAAGATTTCCGCTCCCGTATCCGGGAAAAAATCACTGCCGGCTTCCGGTTCCGCAGCGGAACCTCGCTGCTTGAGCTGCAGGAATTTTCGGATGAATTGCGGGCTGAATTCCAGGCTGTGCATGTTGCGGCGCCTTCGGGGCCCGTCCGCACAGGCTACGGGGAATTCCTGTCCGATATGGGAGGAGCGCTGCTTCTTCTTTCAGCAGCGGTCGTGAACTATATGTTTCTGTATCGGTTTCTGCTTACGAAACGGACATATCTCTACGGGATATACAAGGCTTGCGGAATGAGTAATTTTTATACTGTATGCATGCTGTGCGCGGAGCTGTCCGTTATGCTTGTTATTTCGTATCTGCCGGCAATGCTGCTTTATTCCGGCGGACTGTTCCTGGCAGGGAGAGCGGGGTCTCCCGCGGAGCACGGGACGGAGTTTGTTTTTGCCTTTTTTACTGTCGCCGCGCTGAACCTGCTTTTCGGCGGTATTGCGGCGGCAAAGCTGATACGGAATTCTCCGGTAAAGCTGATGAAGGAAAGTGTGGTGACCTGAATGAGCCGACTGAAAATACTGCTGCTGCAGTTCCGCCTGAATCTGGTTCAGAACCTTTTTTTTATTGCGGAATGCGTGCTTGTGTTCCTGGTTGTCAACTCCGGCATTTCCACGCTGCTCTACAGCGGATATCTCGAAAGGTATGCGGATTTTGATCTCGACACTGTCTTTTTTCTCTCCGGCGCGGTTTCGCGCAATGCAGCAGGGAGCGAGCCGGAGCAGTTCGAGCAGATGGTGGAGGAGATCCGCTCGGTCACGGGTGTTGCAGGTGTGGGCTACTATGCAAACGAATCGTTTCTGTCGGGAGAAAATGAGGAACTGCTTGTCAGCGCATTTGTTCTAAACAGCGATATGCTGCGGGTGAAATATCCGTTAAGCCAGGGGGAGTGGTTCGGCAGTCAGGCTTCGCCCGAAACGCAGGTGATTCTGGGCGGTGAGATTGCATCCCTTTACGAGGTCGGTGAAATCATCACCCTGCATAAGCTTGAAACCGGACAGGGCCGTTTGCAGTATATTCCCGTAACGGCGCGGCTGATCGGAAAGCTGAGGGAGCCGGCCTTTGCCGTCGACCTTAATTTCAGCTCCAGCCGGCCGGACTACGTAAATATGTTTAAGCTCTGTGAAAACATTATTCTTACGGACGACCAGATGCTGATATCCCGCAATGATATCCGCTATCCTGCTATGTCGCTGCTTGTCTTTGCCGAACCCGGCGCCGACCTGGAGCAGGTGCGCAGGGAGCTGGCCGCATTCGGACAGCCGTTTGATTTTCGGGAGGTGGACGGATACAGCCGGGAGGCAGCAGCGAACCGGCTGGCAAGGCAGCTTCCGGCGGTTGGAATGTTGATTGCCGGCGTCCTGTTCGGCGTGATGGGCATCACGTATCTCGGCACTTATCAAAACATGAAAACCCTGTCGGTTTATTATCTGTACGGCATGAGCCGCAGGGGCTGCGCCCTTGTGAATATAATATTGAACACGGCCATGCTCAGCATTTCGCTGCTGTTTTCCGTCCTGCTGTATTATGTGCCTTCCGTTCATGACCGGCTGTTCCGGCGTGCACTGCTCGGCCCGCAGAATCTGATATTTTCCCTGGCATTTCTTGCGGCAGCGGCAGGCCTGTCCCTGGCGGCAAGCTGCCGTTTTTCTCGAAAAAGCCCTGTGGCGGCATTGCGGAGGTTTGAATAATGCTGATTCAACTAAAAAAAGTGGACAAGATATACCGGGACGGAACGGTCTCCTTTCAGGCTCTGAGGGAGGTTGATCTGTCGGTGGAGGAGGGGGAGATGGTCGCCGTTCAGGGCAGATCGGGTGCCGGGAAATCCACCCTGCTGCACATTATCGGGTGTGTGGATACCTTTGACGGCGGAAGCTATCTGCTGGACGGAACAGATATAGGAGGACTGCGGGACGGGCAGCTCTCCCGAATACGCAGCCGGACGATGGGATTTATCATGCAGGATTTCGCGCTGGTATCAAAGCTTTCCGTTTTTGACAACATCGCTGTTCCGCTATATCTGGCGGGGACAGGGATGAAAAAAATCAGAAGTGCAGTAAAAGCGGCCGCCGCCGAGGTCGGTTTGGAAGGCCAGCTCGACAAAAAGGCAGGGCAGCTTTCCGGAGGGCAGAAGCAGCGGGTTGCCATTGCGCGGGCCATCGTCAATGCTCCGCGCATTATTCTTGCGGATGAACCGACCGGGGCGCTCGATGCTACGACGGCGGGTGAGATCATCGCCCTTCTGAAAGGGCAGAAGGAAAAGGGGATTACGATTTTAATCGTTACCCACGACAACTCCGTTGCCGCCGCCTGCCAGCGGGTGATTGAGATACGGGACGGAAGAATTGTCTGATAATAAATTAATTGATTAATTATATGGTGTTATTATTAGTTAATATTACACCGAAAGATGAAAGGCGCGGAAATTTTTCTTGCATTTTCCCCTTTCCTGTTATATTATATAGGCGCTGTTTTACAGCATACAATTTCATAATGATGAGAGAATATTTCATGGACGGTGAATCAATCACGAATGTGCGCAGCACAAGAAAGGAGCTTTTATGAAAAAGCATGGAAAGATTCTGCCGGCGCTGCTTCTGGTACTTGGCCTAGCGGTACTGGGAGGCTGCTCGGATGAAAATTCTTCAGACGACCCGAATAAGGGAGGCGCTGACGGCGTGACCGCGACGACCAAAGAGCCCGAGTTCGGCGGTTCCATCGTTGTTGGAATTACCCAGGATTTGGATAGTCTTGACCCACACAAAGCACGGTCGGCAGGAACTGAGGAAGTATTATTTAACATTTTCGAGGGCGTTGTAAAGCCCGACAAGGACGGAAATCTTGTTCCGGCTGTGGCGAGCGACGTAGTCATTGCGGAGGATGGAATGAGCTACACCTTCACGCTGAGAGAGGGCGTAAAATTCCACAATGGCGAGCTTGTGACGGCGGAGGATGTCGTATATTCCCTGAAGCGCTGTGCTGGTCTTTTGGAGACTTCAGATCCCGAGGTGAAGGTCACATCAGCGCTTTCGTGTATTTCTGAAATCGAAGCGTCGGCGGATGCGGCCGGCAAATCCATCGTAACGATAACATTGTCTGAAGCAAATACGGAGCTGCTCGGGTATCTGACCGGTGCAGTTATCCCGAAAGACTACGACAGGCAGACGGAAGCTCCGGTCGGCACCGGCCCGTTCCGGTTTGTGTCCTACTCGCCGCTGCAGAGCTTTGTCGTGGAAAAAAATCCGGATTACTATGGTACGCCGGCATATCTGGACAAGGTCACTTTCAAGATTTCGGCGGATACAGACGCTGCTTTTATGGAACTTCTGGCCGGCGGAATTGATATTTTCCCGTATCTGACGAGCGAGCAGGCAAGCCAGCTGACGGAAAATTATAATATTGCGGTCGGGACGACGAATCTGGTGCAGGGGCTGTTTCTGAACAATGCGGAGAAGCCGTTCGACGATATCCGCGTGCGTCAGGCACTCTGCTATGCCGTTGACCGCCAGGAGATTCTTGACATCGTGGCGGACGGAAAGGGCACGCTGATCGGCTCGAATATGTACGCCGGCTTTGCAAAGTATTTCAACGGCGATCTGGTCAATACTTATGAATACAATCCGGATAAGGCCAAGCAGCTTCTTGCCGATGCCGGCTATCCGGACGGCTTTGATATGACAATTACCGTGCCGAGCAATTATCAGTTCCATGTTGATACCGCCCAGGTAATTGTGGAACAGCTGAAGAAGGTGGGAATCCGGGCAGAGATCAAGCTGATCGAGTGGACTTCCTGGGTGAACGACGCGTACCGCGGAAGGCAGTTTCAGACGACCGTTGTCGGGCTGGATGCCAACCTTGCGCCGAGCGATGTGCTCAAGCGCTATCAGACGACGGCGAGCAGCAATTTTCTGAGCTACAGCAACGAGGAGTTTGACCGGATCTTCGCGCTTGCCGTTGCGGAGTCGGATGACGCGGCAAAGATTGCCTATTATAAGCAGCTGCAGGAAATTCTGACGAACGACGCAGCATCGGTGTATATCCAGGACCCGGCTTCCTACGTGGCAGTCGGAAAGAAGCTTGCAGGCTATACCTTTTATCCGGTATATGTACAGGACATGTCGAAAGTATATTACGTAAAGCAGAAATAACGAGCCTGTCTGTAAAGAAATATTCTATACAAAAGTCCGGCATCTGACAGCGTGAGTTTGATAACAGCCCTGGCAGCAGAGGCGGAATGCGGGGCTTTGCCGGCAGTCCGGGCGGACGATGCGGAATGCCGGAGGTCCGGAAATTAAATTGTGCGAGGGGAGGGGAAGGCCGTGCGGTATTATGTGAAAAAAATCGTTTCTCTCATTATGGTATTGTTTCTGATCATGTTGCTGACCTTCCTCGCCTTTCAGGTTATTCCCGGGGACGGCGCCGTCTCCCGGCTGGGCGTGGATGCCGAACCGGAGGAGATTGAGGCGCTTAGGGAGGCACTGGGGCTGAATAAAAGTCTGCCGGAGCGGTTTTTCCGCTTTCTGGGCGGCGCAGTCCGGGGGGATTTCGGAATGTCTTATCAGTACAGCAGGCCGGTTTCGGAGCTGCTGGCGGCAAGGCTTCCCGCGACGGTCGGGCTCGCTGCCGTCTCCATTCTGATGATCTGCATAATCTCGGTTCCGCTGGGCCTGCTCTGTGCGCGGAGGGAGGGAGGATTTGCAGATCGTGCTGTTACGCTGCTGACACAGACGCTCATGGCCGTACCTGCATTTTTTCTTGGCATGATTATCACCTTTCTGTTCGGTGTTGTATTGAAGTGGTTCTCGCCGGGCGGCTACATCCCGCCGGGGGAGAGCTTTGGAAAATATCTGCATTACATGATTTTCCCGGCGGCGGCAATCTCGATTCCGAAAATTGCAATGACCGTTAAATTTTTAAAAACCTCCGTGCTGCGGGAGCGGAAGCTGGACTATGTCCGGACGGCGCGCAGCAAAGGCAATACCGAGAGGGCTGTGCTGTGGAGGCATGTGCTGAGAAACGCGCTGATCCCGGTGATTACGTTTATGGGAATGGTGATTGCGGATGTGCTCGCGGGAAGTATTGTGATTGAACAGGTATTTAATCTGCCGGGTGTCGGCAGACTGCTGGTTGTAGCGATCGGAAACAGGGACTATCCGGTTGTGGAAGCGATTGTCGTCTATATTGCGGCGATTGTGCTGACAGTGAACTTTATCGTGGATATCCTTTATCAGAGGGTTGATCCGCGCGTCAGGATAAAATAGCCTCCGGGAGCTGTGAGGCAGAGTTTGAAAGAAAGACGCGGCTCTCCGGGACGCAGCACCGCGGATCGTTCTGCGATACTGCACAAGGCAAGGTTAGAAGAAAAGTACTTTGAAACTCTATGGTGATTCAGGATCGCAGGCTGGCCTGCGGTATGCACGGGGTATTAAGGATGAAAAAGCGGCGCGGTTCACAACGGAATACAACAAATTGGAGCCTTGTGATGGGCATTGTACTGGTTTCCGCAGTGCTGCTCTTTGTAGTCGTGGGGCTGTTCTGGACGCCGTACGAGCCGACACAGTACAGCGCCGCGCTGAAAAACAAACCGCCGAGTCTGTCGCATCCGTTCGGTACGGATAATCTGGGAAGGGATATTTTAAGCCGCGTGATGGACGGAGCGAGCACCACCTTTCTGATCAGTCTTATCACCGTGGCGATCGGACTGTCGGCGGGAACGGTAATCGGCGCCTTTACCGGCTATTACGGCGGGGCGGTGGATGAGCTTCTGATGCGTCTGAACGACACGCTCACCTCGTTTCCGAGCATTCTGCTTGCCCTTGTGTTTGTCAGTGTGATCGGCACCGGCAAGTACAATATTATTCTTGCGCTCGGGGTTATTTTCATACCGAGTTTCGCGAGGGTGGTGCGCAGCGAATACATCGTACAGAAGGAACTGGATTATGTGCGGAACGCAAAGCTGCTCGGGGCCGGGGATCTGCGCATTATGTTTGTGCACATTCTGCCGAATACAAAGCCGATCCTGCTTTCTACAATAACCATCGGCCTGAACAATGCGATTCTGGCCGAGGCGGGAATGAGCTATCTTTCGCTTGGCGTACAGCCGCCGGATGCCAGCCTCGGGCGGATGCTGTCAGAGGCGCAGACTTATCTGATGTCGGCTCCGTGGTCGGCGCTGGCGCCAGGGCTGATGATCGTGTTTACCGTGCTGGGTTTCAGCCTTATCAGCGAGAACCTGAGATAATAATCGGTGCGGGCCGTATATTTCATGAGGCGGGATTCCGCCGGAGGGGAGGAAATCGCATGAGCGCAGGGGAGAACGGCGGCAAAACAGCGGAATGGCTGCTGGAGCTGGACGGGGTGTCGGTCGGCTTTCCGATGCGGCGGCGCGGAATGAGCGTTGTAACGCGGGGGGTATCCTTCCGGGTCGGACGCGGCGAGGCGCTCGGCATTGTCGGAGAGTCCGGCTCAGGCAAGAGCGTCAGCATGCTGGCGTCGCTCGGGCTGCTTGGGAACGGCGGCCGTGTGGTCGAGGGGAGCATCCGCTTCCGGCCGGAGGAAGGACGCATTCTGGAACTGAGCAGCATGACAGAAAAGGAGCTCTGCGCTGTGCGCGGCGATGAAATTTCCATGATTTTCCAGGAACCGATGACCTCCCTGAACCCGGTGATGACGATCGGCGCGCAGGTGGAGGAAATGCTCGTCCTGCACGATGACGGGCCGAAGGAAACGCGGCGGGAGCGCGTGCTCGCCATGCTCGGGGAGGCAGGGCTTTCCGGTACGGAGGATCTGTACGGGAAATATCCTCACGAGCTTTCGGGCGGGATGCGCCAGCGCGTGATGATTGCCATGGCGATGCTTCTGCGTCCGCGCCTGCTGATTGCGGACGAGCCGACGACCGCGCTTGACGTGACGATCCAGGCGAAAATCCTGGCTCTGCTGAAAAAATTCCAGGAGGAGTACGGGACGGCGATTATTCTGATTTCCCATGATCTCGGCGTGATCCGCAGCGTGTGCAGCCGTGCAGTTGTAATGTGCGAGGGCAGAGTGGTTGAGCAGGGCCGGGTGGAGGAGCTGTTTGAGCACCCTCAGGAGGAATATACAAAGCGGCTGCTTGCAGCCGCGCTCGGCAAGGGAAGCGTGCTGCGCCGGGAGGGCGTGACGGGCGGGAAGAATACCGCGGCGGTTCGGAATTATTCCGTTTTTTATGAGGAGCGGGGAAAAAAATTGTTTGCCGCAAGGGAAAAGAGAGCGGTAGTTAAGGGGGTTTCCTTCGAGGTGCATGAGGGGGAGATCGTCGGTATTGTCGGGGAATCCGGCTGCGGCAAATCGACCCTGGCCAAAGCGATGGCAGGGCTCAATCCGCTTACTTCCGGGGAGCTTGAGCTCGCATGCAGCCGGCCGCAGATGGTATTTCAGGACCCTTACGGGAGCCTGAACCCGTCCAAGACAATCGGATGGCTGCTGACGGAACCGCTCCGGCTCGGCCGCATCGGCACCCGGGAGGAACGCCGGGGAAGAGCCTGCGAGATGCTGCGCCGGGTAGGGCTGGAGGATTCCTATTACGACCGCTATCCGAATACGCTCTCCGGCGGACAGCGGCAGAGGGTTGCCATCGCCATGGCGCTTATGCTCCGGCAGAAACTGATCCTGCTTGACGAGCCGGTGTCTGCGCTGGATGTTACGGTGCAGGAGCAGATCCTTATTCTTCTTGTCGGGCTGCAGAAGGAATTCGGGCTGTCCTATCTGTTTATCTCGCATGATATGAACGTGATCCACCGGCTCTGCGACCGGGTGCTTGTCATGTATCAGGGGGAGATTGTGGAGAGCGGCAGAACGGAGGAGGTATTTGAGAACCCGCAGCATGAATATACGAGGAAGCTGCTGGAGGCGAGGCTGTAGCGCCCGGTCTGTTTTCCACGCTGATTTCAAGAGCGCGGAGATGTCTGCTGCGTTCTGCCTCCGCGGCAAACGCGGTTGTCATGCTGCCTCTGCATTTTTCCCGAAATGCCGGCTCACTGCTTCGCCGCACGACAGCTCGATATCCCGGTTTACGAGAAGATACATGACCCGGCCGGAGGGATGAACCAATGCAGACACAGTGCGGCAATCAGCAATAAATTATTGACGCGGTCAAAAAGTCGGATATGTACATATTTGCGCAGGAATGTATTGCAGCAATTCTATCTTTTCTCATGAAGCCAAAGTCCGGTATGATTATCACCGGATGTAATATGCCGTAAGTGAGCGGGGCGGATACCAGCCCGGCTGTTTTTTTGCGGAAGCTCTAAACTTTTTTCCATTTTCAGCCGATATAAAAGAGAAAGAAATTTTGTGCAGTACAAAAAAGATGGTTCCGGAAAGGCAGGAACCCCAATAACGCACAAATCCGCAGCGGGGAAGGGAGAGGCCTATGAGAGTCAGCGAGGATAATTATTACATCAATCCGAATATTACACAGGAAAGCGCAAAACGTCAGGGAAAGACCATATTTGCAGGGGAGCTGAACCGGCCGCAGAATCTGTTTTCAAAGCAGGGCCCTTTCGGAAACCGGCAGGAGGATAACGCGATAGAGCACCGCCGCGAGGAAGCCGTAAAGCAGGCAGTCAAGCTTGTAACGGACACATGGGCGGGCGAATCGGCGGTGGATGACAGCATCGGGCAGACAAAGGAGAGAATGCAGGCGCTGGAAAAGGAGTCTGCGGAGCTGATCCAGACCAGGAAGGGCTATCAGGAGCAGATTGCGGAGTACGAGAACGATCAGAATCTGACGGCGGAGGAGAAGGAAGCTGCTACAGCTACATTGTACGAGGCAGTGGAGGCAGCGGATCAGGAGCTAGCCGGCAATGCCGGGGCATTGGCTGCCGGGCAGAGGAGCATGGAAGAGACAAAGCTCGAGCGCCTCAAGGAGCATCCGATGGTGGACGCGGTCACAGAGGAGCAGAAGGCACTGAAGGCTGCCGCCCGGGATGCCGCCTTCTCCATGCTGCAGGAGGGCGTAAACAACATCGACGAGAAGATCGAGGAGGTTGTTGAGGCCGCTCAGGAGAAGAAGGATCAGGCCGACGAGGAGAAGAAGGCGGAGGAAGCACGCCGCGAGCGCGAGGAGGCCATGAAGCCGGAGACCGGCGTCTCGAAAGAGAGCGGCACTGCGCAGAGCCAGAACACATCGTCGTCAAAGCTGACGGAGCAGCAGCAGAAGGTGAACAGCCAGCTGGACAAAATCCGCAGAGAAAACATACTGACCAAGGACGATATGCTGGGAATGCTTGTGGATTCCCGCGTGTAAATGAGCTCCGGTGTTTGAAATTATAAAAAAATACATTGCAAAACAGTGCAAAAGGTAGGATAATAAACACCATGGCATAAGTTTGAAACGGCGTTTCAAACGTCTTATGACTGCGGCATCGAAGGAAGAATCCGAATGCTGCAGCGGGATAAGAATGATTCGAGAGGTGTGTGTTTATGATCCGGAATTACATAAGAAAGTATAAATACAGCTATCTGATCGGAATGCTGATCCTTCTGGCCGTCGATTATCTCGGACTGTATATCCCGCAGTTTACGGGCGAGGTGACCGACGGCCTGCTTGGGGGGATGGGCATGAAGGAGGTTCTGCGCATGATCGGCAGGATTCTCCTTGTGGGCGCCGGCATGGCGCTCGGCCGGTTCGGATGGCGTTATTTTATTTTCGGGGCGGCCAGAAAAATCGAGTACGAGCTGCGCGGGGAGATGTTCCGGCACCTGAGCGGCCTGTCCATGCGCTATTACAACGAGCATAAAACCGGGGATCTGATGGCGCATTTCACGAACGATCTCGGTGCGATCCGGATGTCCATGGGACCGGCTGTTATTTCTACCTTTGATGCTATTGTTATGACAGTTATGGTTATTGCAAAAATGATCCTGCACGTCAGTTTCAGTCTTACTCTTCTCGCGTGTATCCCGATGCTGTTCATTCTTGCAGGCGGGATCTATTACGGCAGAACGGCGGAGCGGCGGTACGACGAAAAGCAGAAGGCCTTTTCGGATATGACGGATCAGGTTCAGGAGAGCATTTCCGGCATTCGGGTCATCAAGGCGTTCGTGCAGGAAAAAATGGAGCGGGAAGCGTTTGCGCGGTCGAATCAAAACAACCGCGACAAAAATCTGCGCGTGGTCAAGCTGCAGGCGATCGTGATGCCCATGCTGGACGTGATTATCGGGATTGCCAGCGTGATCACGCTGTTTTACGGCGGAAACCTGGTTCTGCGCGGAGAGATTACCGCGGGCCAGTTTGTCGCGTTTTCTTCCTATGTCAACATGCTTGTCTGGCCGATGCTCGCCGTGGGGGACAGCATCAATTCCTTTTCTCAGGGCTTTGCATCCATGAAGCGCGTCGAGGCCATCTTCCGCGAGGAGCCGGAAATTGTGGACGGGCCGGCAGCGGCCGGAGGCCCGGAGCAGCTGCGGGGCAGAATATCCGTGCGCGGGCTCTCCTTCTCCTACCAGGAGCAGGAGGGGGATGCAAAGGATGCCTCCCTCCCGGCACTGACAGGCCTCAGCCTGGAGATTGCAGAGGGGGAGACGCTGGCTATAATCGGGCGTACCGGCAGCGGAAAGACTACGTTTGCCAACCTGCTTGTCCGCATGTATGACGTGGACGAGGGGATGCTTCAGATTGACGGGTACGGTCTGCGGGCCATCCCGTTATCGGTACTGCGGGAATCCGTCGCTTATGTGCCGCAGGACAATTTCCTGTTTTCAGACACACTCCAGTCCAATATTGCCTTCGGCGTGCGGCGGCTGTCGGATGTGTCCGAGGAAGTGTTCCGGGAGGGCGAGGCGTCCGCGCGGATTTTCATGTCGCACAAGCAGCGGCTGGAGGAATATCTGGAACAGGATTTCTTCCGGTCGAAAAGCCGTCTTGACAAGGCGTACAATGATCTGGAGCAGGTGACCGAAGCGGCGAAGAAGGCCTGCATTCACGAAAATATCATGGATTTTCCGAAAAAATATTCCACCATGGTCGGGGAACGCGGCGTGACAATCTCCGGCGGACAGAAGCAGCGGAGTTCCATCGCACGGGCACTGATGAAGGACGCACCGATTCTGATTCTGGACGATGCGCTTTCGGCCGTCGATACGGATACCGAGGAGAAAATCCTGCGGAATCTGAAGGAGGAGCGCGTGGGAAAGACGACCATCATTATTGCGCACCGGATCTCAACCATTCAGAATGCCGACCATATCCTTGTGCTGGAGCAGGGACGAATGGCGGAGTACGGCACGCATGAGGAGCTTCTGCGGGCGGGCGGGATCTACGCGCAGCTCTATGAAAAGCAGCAGCTGGAAAAGCAGCTGGAGACGGCGTAGCAGCGGGCGGCCGACTGACGGAAATGAGGGTTACCGGGTATGGAAAGAAAAGAAATTGATATCGAAAAATCGGCGGGGCGCGGCGTTTTCCGGCGTTTGCTCAGGTATGCACGACCTTATATGCACTGGATGCTTTTTTCTCTTGTGCTGGTACTGTTTATTACAGTCCTGGAACTTTACAGGCCGGTTATCGTCGGAAAGGTGATTGACCTTTTTAAGGACCGCGCACCTTTTTCGGTCGTCCGGGATCAGGCGTTTGTCTATCTGGCCGTTCTGCTGGCGAGCTTTGCCTGCAACTTTCTGCAGACCTGGATCCTGCAGATGACGGGGCAGAATATTATCTATAATATCCGCGCGGAGGTTTTTGAGCATGTCACCCGACTGTCGCTCCGGTTTTTTGATATCACGCCGGTCGGCAGGATTGTGACGCGCGTTACGAATGATGTGGAAGCGCTGCATGAGATGTACGCCAACATTCTTGTCCGGCTGATTAAAAACGCGGTCAAGATTATCGGGCTCGCCGTGATGATGCTGGCGCTCAATGTGCGGATCGCCCTGTTTTCCTTTGCGCTCCTGCCTTTTATTGTGGCGCTCACGGTGCTGTTCAAGCGGATTTCAAGGATGACCTACCGGATCACGCGCACAAAGCTCACCGCGCTGAACACCTATCTTTCCGAGCATCTGTCGGGCATGCGGGTGATTCAGATATTTGCGCGCGAAAAGGAAAAGAACGCGGAATTCGGAAGAAAGAACCAGGATCTGTTCCGGGCAAATTACCGGGAAATGATGGTGTTTGCGGTTTTCCGGCCGTGCATTTATTTCCTCTCCATTATCGCGCTCGTCATTATTATCTATACGGGCAGTGCCTCGGTTCTGGAGAATGTGATTTCGGTCGGCATGCTGTATACCTTTATCGAGTATATCAACTCGTTTTTCCAGCCGATCCAGGAGCTGGCGGAGCAGTTCGGCACGCTGCAGTCTGCCATGGCGTCGGCCGAGAAGATTTTTACGCTGCTTGACGAGCAGCCGGGGATTCCGGAGCCGGCGCGGCCGGTGGCACCGGAGAAAATCAGGGGGCGGATCGCATTCGAGCATGTGTGGTTTGCATATCAGGGCGAGGAGTGGATTTTAAAGGATGTCAGCTTTACGATCGAGCCGGGTTCCCGGGTGGCGTTTGTCGGTGCAACCGGCGCCGGGAAATCGTCGATTCTCAATCTGATCGGGCGCTATTACGATATTCAGCGCGGGCGGATCACCGTGGACGGTGTTGATATCCGGGAGCTGGACAAGGCGTGTCTGCGGTCGGCCATCGGTCAGGTCCAGCAGGATGTATTTATTTTTACCGGGGATATCGGCAGCAATATCCGGCTGAGAAACGAATCCATCACGGAGGAACAGGTGGAGCTGGCTGCAAAGCATGTCAATGCGGATGAGTTTATCCGCAGGCTTCCGGGCGGTTACCGCGAGCCCGTGACCGAGCGAGGCAGCACGCTCTCCGCGGGGCAGAGGCAGCTGCTGTCGTTTGCGCGCACGCTGGCCTTTGACCCATCCATTCTTGTGATGGACGAGGCCACGGCAAACATTGACACGGAGACGGAGCAGCTGATCCAGGGTGCGCTGGAAAGGCTGATGCGGGGACGGACGACGATTATGGTTGCCCATCGCCTCTCGACCATTCAGCATGCCGACAAGATTATCGTCATGCATAAGGGAGAGCTGAGGGAGAGCGGCACGCATCAGGAACTGCTGGCTCAGAATGGAATTTACAAAAAGCTGTATGAACTCCAGCTGCACGGAGAGGCAGAGAGCAGCATATAGGACGGAGGTTCTGCTCTCCGCAAGAGCACGGACATAAAAGTCGGCCGGGTATGCAAGACCGCGGTTCTGCTCTCCGGAAAAGCAAGGACAAAGTCGGCCGGGCATGCAGGACGGGGCTCTGTTCTTCGGAAAAGCATGAACTATGAAATGCAAATAAGGGGAACGGTGGTACAATAAGCCGGAAAGAAAGAGGATTTGAGTATGAGAAAGGATTCGGTAAACGGAAGAATCTGCGGCGCGGCGCGCGTACAGAGGAGAAGCAGAGGCAGAAGGGCGGCGAGAATGACGGCGCTGCTGCTGATAGCCGGAATGCTGTCCGCAGGCGCATGGGCGGGCTGCGGTGACAAAGGCGGCAAGGAGCCGCCGGCGGGCACTGAGGCTCCGGAGGCAACACAGGGCGCGGAAACCACGCCGGCTGCGGCAACTCCGGAAGCGGAAACGACAGCCGCCCCGGATATCACACCGGAGGCGGAACCGACCACTGCGGATTTAACGCCGACGCCTGTTCCGGAAAGCAAATACGATATTCCGGATCTGGAGCTGGAAAGTTTTGAGATTCCGCAGACGGAATCGCTCGAATTTGTGAAGAATATGAAGATCGGCTGGAATCTCGGAAATGCGCTGGATGCATCAGACTGCAACGTGGATGATGAGCTTGCCTATGAATGGTCGTGGTGCGGTGCCAAAACGACGCCTCAGCTGATTCAGGAGGTCAAGAAGGCGGGCTTTCAGACCATCCGCGTGCCGGTATCCTGGCATAATCATGTGACAGGTGAGGATCACCGCATCAGCGAGGTGTGGATGGCAAGAGTTCAGGAGGTTGTCGATATGGCGATTGACGAGGGACTCTATGTCATTCTCAACATTCATCATGACAACAGCACCGATTTTATGTATCCGACCTCCGAGTATCTGGAGCAGTCGAAGAATTATGTGACCTGTGTGTGGGAACAGGTGGCTGCACGCTTTGCGGATTATGACGAGCACCTGATTTTCGAAACGCTGAACGAGCCGAGAATGGTCGGAACAAATTTTGAATGGTGGCTCAACGGGAACGACGCCTCCTGCAAGGATGCGGTTGCAGTGCTCAATGAGCTGAATCAGGCGGTTGTGGATACCATCCGTGCGTCGGAGGGAAATAATACGCAACGCTATATTATGGTTCCGGGCTACTGTGCATCGCCGGACGGGGCGCTGAATTCCGGTTTTGCGCTGCCACAGGACAGTGCGGAGGACAGGCTGATCGTTTCGGTACATGCGTACACCCCTTATGATTTTGCACTGAATGATAAAGGAACAGCGGAGTTTGATACGGAGAAGGCGGCCGATGTGCGCGGGATCACCGGTTTTATGGACAATCTTTACAAGAAGTTCATCAAGGAAGGGATTCCGGTAGTGATCGGTGAATTCGGCGCCCGGGCCAAGAGCAATACGCAGGCCCGCATTGATTTCTCTGTTGCCTACATCGCGGCGGCGCGCGCGCGCGGAATTACCTGCTGCTGGTGGGACAACAATGCGTTTATCGGCACGGGAGAGAATTTCGGTCTGATCGACCGCAATGCGATGAAGTGGAGATTTGAGGAGATCGTCACCGGCCTGATGAAATACGCGGAGTAGCAGACCGGCAAAAGAACAAAGACCGCCGCGGCGGGATGCGAAGGGCGGAGGAAAGCCGCAGCATCCCGGGCGAAAAACGGAGGGCCGGCAAAAGCCGGAAATAATATGCTCCCCTTACAGCAGACAGATAACATTATCAAACTGTCGCCGTAAGAAGGAGCATATTTTATGAGACGGTATCGAAGATGCGGTTCCATTCCCCCTCCGGACAGAGAGAAATAGTAAAAATTGTAAAAATATTACAAAAACGAATATGCCTTTAAGATAAAGAAAGTCCACGAGATTTCTTGCAATATTAATGTAATCAGCAAACAATATTTTTTATTAAACAGCAGCTCAGGCAGGAGGATAGATATTATGGCAAAAAAAACAGAACATTTGAATGAAATTGAAAATTTTCTGGTTTCCGCACAAGACACTGACAATCGCCGGGAGCAGAATGAAAAATACAGGAACCAGAGGAAGAACTATCTTGCCCGGCTGCAGCAGGGGGACTCGGATTTTGAATGCTATATCAGTGTCATTCATACTGTGCAGGGTGTTCAGATTATTGATTACAGAAATTCCAGGTGTTTGATTGTTGCTTTCTCGGAAAGAGCTGTCCGGGATTTTATGAGATGTATTCCGAACGATACAGAATTAAGCTTTTATTTTGATTCTATCTATTATAGTGTGGTGACAGAGTATTTATATGGTGCTGACACCGGAGAGCCTTCCTGTTGTTTTAAAGGAATGAGAAAGGCAGATCCGGCCGATGTTCGTTGGGGAAATCGTAAAAATACGGAAAGAGTGGTTGGATCGAAGAAAGACGATATTGTATCAGAATTTAAAAGGCTGGCTGCCTTAAAATCAAGAATAGAAACCGGCCGTATTGTGATGGAAGGCTTCCTGATGGTAAACCGTTCGCTGAAAGATAATCTTCCGGTAGAAAAGGTAGTATATGCAGATAATATTGACAGCGGACAGCGTCTGGAAATTGTAAATTTGTGCGAGAAGAACGGCATTCCGTATTACAGAGCCGGGCAGGGGATAATCGCCGCGATGACCACAACAAATCCCGTGCCGGAAGTAATATGCAGCGTCAGGGTAAAGGCACGCAGCCAGGAGGAATTAATCATATCTGAAAAAAGAAATTTCTTTCTTATTCTGGATGGAATTTCCAATCCGGATAATTTGGGGATGGTATTGAGAACGGCGGATGCCTCCGGGGTCGATGCGGTTATTTTATTAAGTCCGTCGACGCATCATTTTAATAAAAACGCCATAAGAGGCGCCCGTGGAGCGGTTGGAAGAATTCCAATTTATTTTTGTACGGATGACTTTGAACTGATGAGGGTGCTGAAGGAACACAATTTCAAAATATGGGGAACCAGCGCAAGATTTCAGGCCGGCAATTTCTATGATATCTGTCTTTCTTCCGATCATGCCGCGGTGGTTGTGGGCAATGAAAGCAACGGTGTGCGCAAAGAAATATTGGACAGATGTACGGATTATGTAAAAATTCCCATGGCGGACGGGCAGTCCTCACTGAATATTGCCGTAGCGGCGGCTTTGCTGTTGTATGAATATGACAGAGAGCTTTATCAGGGAAAAAGAGAGTAGGGGAGCTGCGGAAAGCAGCGCCGGAACAAGGAGTAAAACTTTTCCGGCGCTGTTTTTCGTTAAGAGCCGCTGAATTTAGAAGCTGGTTTTTTTGAAAGGTCCGAAGACGGCTCAGCGGAAAATGGAGGAAAGAAAATTGTTCAGTCCGCTGCGGATGGCGGTGGAGTCATGATCTGCGCCCGGTACTTCATACCAGATATGTTCGACTCCGTTCGCAGTCATAATCTTGTGATAGCTTTCCGGAAATTTGCCGACGGTCTTGTCGCTGTCTCCGCAGCAGACCATCAGATCAGGCACCTCTGCAGAGGCGTCAAATACAAGCTCTTCCTCCTGGAATTGCCCCGGATGGCTCATGGCCCAGTCGCGGCCGGGAGTCAGGCCGGGAGCCGGTGCAATGGCACCCACGCTGCTGAACAGATCGGGACGGGAGAAGCCGATAAACAAGGTTTCTCTGCCTCCCATGGAAAATCCGGCAATAGCACGGTTTTCCCGGTCGGTCAGCACGGAGAAATTTTCTTCGATATACGGGATCAGGTCGTTTACCAGGTCGTTGATAAAGTTGTCATAAGGGGCTACTGCCTCGGCTGAAAAGCCCGGTGCCTGTGCCGGGTCGGTTTTGGCGTACATATCCGGAAAAACGATCAGCATTTCCTCAGCGAGGCCGTCCGCTGCAAGATTTCCGGAGATTTCCGGTATTTTACAGCTTGCGTCCTGGATAAGGCTGTACTCGTTTCCGAAAATGCCGTGAAGCAGGTAGAGCACCGGATATTTCTTCGTCTCATCATAATTCGGAGGCAGCAGAATGTTCACACCGCGATCCAGGCCGGTTGTTTTGGAAGCATAAGTTTTATGAACCACGGTTCCGTAAGTGACATCCGGACGCTTCCGGGAGATCTCCTCCGGACAGAGAACGGAATATCCCTCCGGCAGAGCGGAACCAGCCGTGTCGTTATCTGGATCAGCTGTGCCTGCGGCATCGGTCGGAGCGGCGGCATCGGTCGGTTCGGGCGTCCCGGCTGCGCCGTTATCTGGCTCAGCCGTGCCTGCGGCATCCGTCGGTTCGGGCGTCCCGGCTGCGCCGTTATCTGGCTCAGCCGTGCCTGCGGCAT
>CAJUMC010000016.1:54613-57666 GCA_910587085.1 uncultured Lachnospiraceae bacterium
CGGTCGGTTCCGGCGTCCCGGCTGCGCCGTTATCTGGATCATCGGTGCCGGCAGTGTTGGTAGGGGCAGCGGTTCCCGTCGGATCGGATACCCCGGTGCTCTGTCCCGGCTCAGCCGGCGTCTGACCCTGGCCGCATGAGGCAAGCAGGGCGGTTGACATGGTAAGGAAAAGAAATTTTGCAATGCGTTTCATAAGATTACCTCCATCTTGCAGGCTCTGCGGCGTATTTTCCCGTTTCATGCGCCGGTCCTTCTGTACCGCTATTATACCGGAGCTGCCCGGCAGGCGTAAAGCACACGCGTTTGCGACAGGAGATATTGCTAAGAAAAAAGCAGGATATGCTAACTTCGGAAAAGGAAAAGGTCACAGGAAGGAAAAATTGACAAAAGCACTTGACACTGCTGTGAAATCGTGCTATCCTGATATGGCTGTGAATAATCACAAGAAAGCAGAGTATCCGCTCTCACCCCCAGCAGAAGCGAAAGGGTTTATGATGTGTATTGCGGCAGGCAGCCCGGAAAGGGTGTTTTCCTGCTGTTTTAAAGCGGATGGCGATGCTGTCCGCTCTTTTTGTGCGCATTGTATACATACGGGCGCATGGGGGAGGACCGCAGGGAGGTATGCGAAGCGCTTTGTACTCCCGTTTAAGAGAGGCAGGAGAAGCTTTTCAGCCAGGCGAACGGAAATTCTGTTTTTATTGACCATAATCAATGGAGGTGCACGACTATTAGCGATTTTATGATTAACGAGCAGATCAGAGACAGAGAGGTTCGACTGATCGGGGAAAACGGAGAACAGCTTGGTATTATGTCGGCCAGGGAAGCGTATAAGCTCGCGCAGGATGCGGAGCTTGATTTGGTGAAGATCGCACCGACTGCAAAGCCGCCGGTCTGCAAAATCATTGATTACGGAAAATATAAATACGACATGATCCGAAGGGAAAAGGAAGCGAGAAAAAAGCAGAGGATTACCGAGATTAAGGAGATCCGCCTTTCCCCGAGCATCGACGACAACGACCTGAACACAAAGGCAAATCAGGCCAGAAAATTTATTTCCAAAGGAGACAAAGTGAAGATTTCCCTGCGGTTCCGCGGGCGCGAGATGGCACACATCAATTCCAGCAGGCAGATTCTCGACACCTTCTTTGAAAAGCTCTCGGATATTGCTGTCGTTGACAAGCCGGCAAAGGTGGAGGGAAGAAGCATGATTATGTTTCTTTCTCAGAAGCACTGATCCGTTAATGACATTTTGACTGAGTCAGGATGTGTTAAATAAATGAGCGGCAAGCCCGCAAGAGATTAAGGAGGAATTATCATGCCGAAGTTAAAGACAAGCAAAGCAGCAGCAAAGCGTTTTACAAAAACCGGTACGGGGAAGCTGAAAAGATTCAAGGCTGGCAAGCAGCATATCTTAACGAAGAAATCGCGGAAGACCAAGAGAAATCTCAGAAAGGCCACCATAATAGATTCATCGAACGTTAAGAATATGAAGAAGATTTTACCATATCTGTAAGATTGGCGTAAGGAGGGAAAGACAATGGCAAGAGTGAAAGGCGGATTAAACGCTAAAAAGAAGCACAATAAAGTTTTAAAGCTGGCAAAGGGCTACAGAGGCGCCAGAAGCAAGCAGTACCGCGTTGCGAAGCAGTCTGTCATGAGAGCGCTGACATCCTCGTTCGCCGGGCGCAAGGAAAGAAAGAGACAGTTCAGACAGCTCTGGATCGTGCGCATCAATGCTGCCTGCAGGCTGAACGGCATTTCTTACAGCAAGTTTATGTATGGTCTGAAGCTGGCTGACGTCACGATCAACCGCAAGATGCTGTCCGAGCTGGCGATCAACGATGCCGCAGGCTTCACCTCGCTGGTGGAGACGGCGAAGTCCAAGCTTGCTTAAGCAGGATGGCCGAAGAAAAGAAGTTCCGGGCGGATACGAAAAGAAGATAAGAGCCTTCGCGGGATTTGAGGACAAGCCCCGCGGAGGATTTTTTGTTTAAGCACCGGAGAAGCTGCCGGATATCTTCGATGTTCTAACCATTTTCTAATTTTCCTCTAATGCGTCCGGGAACGCATTGTGATACAATCAGCTTAACAACAGGGACGGCGGCCCGGAAATACGGGTCTGGAACAGAACAGGCATTGTATATGCGGAAGGGATGATGGAGATGAATGGAAATAATGGGAGGAACGGCAGGAACGGAAGAAGGTACGGGAACGCCGGAAATAATCTGATCGGGCTGGCACTGGTGGCGGTCGGGCTGATTGTGGTGGGCAATGTGATGAACTGGTGGGATGTAAGCCTGTTTTTCCGCGGCTGGTGGACGCTGTTTATTATAATACCATGCGCGCACAACATCCGCAGGGACGGCTTCCGCAGCGGTTCCGGCTTCGGACTGGTGCTGGGTATCCTGCTGCTGCTCTCCCAGTGGAACTGGTTCAGCTTCGGCCTCGGCATCCGACTTCTTCTGCCGATTGCTCTGATTGTTTACGGGCTGAAGGTTGTGCTGGGCGGTTCTTCACGGAACAAGACGGCTGAGTTCGGAACAATCCCGGACGGCTATGTCGAGGAGAGAGATGCGGAAGAGCTGTTCGGCAGCAGGGCGGACGCCGCAGACATGGATTCTTCATGGGATGAATTTTCGGGCACGAACGTCAGCGCGATTTTCGGCGGTTCCGATCTGAATCTGAAAAGCGCTGTCATTGTTGATGACGTAACCATCAACGCGACCGCAGTCTTCGGCGGGATCGATATCGTTCTGCCGGATGATGTCAATGTTAAAATGTCGTCGACATCGCTGTTTGGAGGGACGGATAATCATGTGAAGCGCCCGTCCGTACCGGAATGGCCGACAGTGTATATCAAGGCCACGGCGGTTTTCGGAGGAATTGATGTGTGGTAATTAATTGCGTGCAGGGTACGGCAGCGCCGCAGCGGCGGCGGCCGTACCCTGTTTTTGTATGCTGAGCTTCGAGCGATTTGCTGGCCGGCCGGGACACAGGCCGCTTAGAGTAAAATTATAGTTGGCAAAAAAATAAGGGAAGAAGGAAATCTCCCT
>CAJUMC010000017.1 GCA_910587085.1 uncultured Lachnospiraceae bacterium
CCGGGCCTTTACCCTATTGGAATCAAGATTTTGAACTTGTTTCGCAATTACCTACGTATGGGATATCTCTCATCCAAAACGGTTAAAAAAACACTGCGTGAAAAAATATATGAAAAGCTTCTGCGGCTGGGCGCTTCTTATAATGGGCAGGTGAAAACATCGGAAGTGGTGCAGGTGGCGGTGGAGGGCGTGGAGCAGCTCGAAACCTACTTCGGGGCATATCTTCCGCAGTTTTTCTATGCAATGCTTGCGCCGATAACATTGTTTGCCTGTTTGTGCTTTATCAATGTGCCGTCCGCTATTGCACTGCTTGTATGTGTGCCTCTGATTCCTGTTTCAATAGCGGCGGTGCAGACATGGGCGAAAAAACTGCTGTCAAAATACTGGGGGCAGTACACGGCTTTGGGGGATACCTTTCTGGAAAACCTGCAGGGGCTTACCACTCTTAAAATCTACCAGGCAGACGGTTTTAAGAATGGGGAGATGAACCGTGAGGCGGAAAAGTTCCGTAAAATAACCATGAAGGTTCTGACGATGCAGCTTAATTCGATCACAATCATGGACTTGATTGCCTATGGGGGCGCGGCATTAGGGGTGATTATGGCGGCAACGCAGTTCCGCGCAGGGAATGTGACGCTTTCGGGGTGTCTTTTGATTATCCTTCTTTCAGCGGATTTCTTTATTCCCATGCGGCAGCTTGGCAGTTTCTTTCATGTGGCGATGAATGGAATGGCGGCAAGCGAAAAGATTTTCCGCCTGTTAGATCTGCCTGAAACAGAAGACAAAACAGGATTTTTTCCGCCGGACTGCGATATTGTCTGTACCGGACTGAGGTTTTCTTATGACGAGAATTCCTATGATGGATTAAATTCCTATGATGGCGGAAGGGAAATCCTGCACGGAATTAACATGGAGTTCCCGAAAGGGAGATTTGTTTCCATTGTCGGGGAGAGCGGCTGCGGAAAGTCCACCGTGGCGGCAGTTCTCATGGGGAGGAACCGGGGCTACCGAGGCTCGGTAAAAATCGGCGGCAGGGAGCTGGCAGACATAAGGGAATCGGAACGGATGAAAAACATTACATATGTCAGCCACCAGAGTTACCTGTTCAAAGGCACGGTGAGGGAAAATCTTCGGATGGGGAAGCCGGACGCCTCCGATCAGGAGCTGTGGGAGGTTTTGGAGCGGGTGAACCTGGCAGACTTTTTGAGATCCGAAGGCAGGCTCGACACGCGCCTCACGGAAAAAGCCTCGAACCTTTCAGGAGGGCAGCGCCAGAGGCTTGCACTGGCAAGGGCGCTGCTCCATGACAGCCCCGTGTATATTTTTGACGAAGCCACCTCTAATATTGATATGGAGAGCGAGAACGACATTATGCGGGAAATCCATGCGCTGACGGAGCGGAAAACGGTAATCCTCATTTCCCACCGCCTTGCTAACGTGACGGCTTCGGACAATATTTATGTGATGCATGCTGGAAATGTGGCGGAAAGCGGCGGCCATGAGGAACTGCTGGCACGGGGCGGCATTTATGCAAAGCTGTGGAATACGCAGCAAAGTCTTGAAAATTACGGAAAGGACGGTGCGGATATATGAAAAGGAGGGGCGGATTTGCGGTCATGGCAAGGCTGATATGCCTTGTGAAACCCCTTGCGGGATTTATGGTTCTGGCAGTGATTATGGGGCTTGCAGGCCATTTGTGCGCATCGTTTATCACGGTTTTCGGCGGATACGCCGTGCTTGGGCTGCTTGGCATTGATACGCCGCTAAACTGGAATTACATATTTGCCTATGTACTTATGTTTTCTGTGCTGCGGGCAGTTCTTCGGTATGCGGAGCAGTCCTGCAACCATTTTATTGCGTTTAAGCTGCTTGCGCTGATCCGGGATAAGGTGTTCCTTGCATTACGGAAACTCTCCCCGGCAAAGCTGGAAGGCAGGGATAAAGGGGATCTGATCTCCGTCATTACTTCGGATATCGAGCTGCTGGAGGTTTTCTATGCGCACACCATTTCCCCGGCGGCAATCGCATTTTTTTATACTGTCGTCATGTGCCTGTTTATCGGCTCCTTCCACCCTGCACTGGGGATTCTGGCTCTTCTGGCATATCTGGCAGTGGGGATTGCAATACCGGCCGTCACCTCAAAAGTAAGCGGCGGACGAACAGCGGCATCTGCCGCTGCGGAGTTCCGTGCCGGTTCCGGAGATTTAAGCGGGTTTGTCCTTGACAGCCTGCGGGGGCTGTCGGAAACCATACAGTATGGCCGGGGCAGAGAACGTCTGATGCAGATGAATGAAATGACGGACGCCCTTTCGGAAACCGAGAAACGGATGAAGCGTACCGCAGGGAGGAATATGGCGGTCACGAATACAGCAATCCTGATATCTGATCTGTGTATGCTGTTCGTATCCGCAATGCTGTACCAAAAGGCAGAAGTGGATTTTGCCGGGATACTTGTTCCGGTTATAGCCCTATTTTCCTCTTTTGGCCCCGCTGTGGCGCTGGCGAATCTGGGAAGCACGCTGCAGAATACCTTCGCGGCGGGCAACCGTGTGCTGGACATTTTAGATGAAACGCCCGCAGTGCAGGAAGTGGAGGGAAAGGTAAAAACGGTGTTTGAAAGCGCAGCCGCGAAAAACATCAGCTTTTCCTATGGGGCGGAAACAATCCTTGACGGTGTGTCTTTGGATATTCCAGAAGGAAAGATCACTGGGATCGTTGGGAAAAGCGGAAGCGGGAAATCCACACTGTTAAAGCTGTTCATGCGTTTCTGGGTTGTGGGAAATGGAAACGTGGAGATTTCCGGCAGAGATATTGCGGGAATAAACACGGTGGATTTGAGGAATATGGAAAGCTTTATGACGCAGGAAACCCATCTGTTTTATGGCAGCATAAGGAGCAATCTGCGGATTGCGAAGCTGGATGCGACGGACGCTGAGATGGAAGCGGCCTGCCGGAAAGCCTCCATCCATGATTTTATCATGGGGCTGCCGCAGGGGTATGATACGCCTGTGGGGGAACTTGGGGATACGCTTTCCGGCGGGGAACGGCAGCGGCTTGGGCTGGCAAGGGTATTCCTGCATGACGCGCCTTTCCTGCTCCTTGACGAGCCTACCAGCAATCTTGACAGCTTAAATGAGGCGGTCATACTGAAATCTCTGCGGGAAGGGCAGGATGGAAAAACGGTGCTGCTGGTATCCCACAGGCAGTCCACGATGCGGATTGCGGATGCCGTATACTCTGTGGAAAGCCTGTCCCGGACAGGAAGATCTTCTTAAAGCAGACGATACGCAGATGGCAAAAAATATTCAGACAAAACGAGAACGGGAAAAAACGATGTTGACGGTGGTGCGTCATGTGCTGGAAACAAAGAAAAAGAAAGGGAGGCTTAAGAAATACAATGAAGCTTAAAAAGATTTTATATGTGGTTTTAGGATGCATTGGTGCAGGGATGGGTGCTTTAGGCGCGGTTCTCCCGCTTCTGCCTGCATTCCCGTTCCTCCTGCTTGCGGCGTTCTGTTTTGCCAGAAGTTCGGAAAGGCTGAATCTTTGGTTTACCGGGACAAAGCTGTATAAGAACAATCTGGAAAGCTACGTGAAAAGCAGGTGCATGACAAGGAAAACGAAAGTTAAGATTATGGTGACGGTAACGCTCTTAATGTCGGTGGGGTTCATCATGATGGATCAGGTTCCGGTGGGAAGGATTGTACTAGCCTGCGTATGGGTGTTCCATATCCTCTATTTCATGCTGGGAGTCAAGACCGTAAAGGCAGAGGATTTTTTCAGAACGCAGGAAATAGAATATGATAGAAATTAAATATTTTAGCATAACTTGCGTGGAAATTTAGCATTCTTCCGCAATCTTATATATGCAAAGCAGCCGGAGGAAAACCGCCCCCATCGGACACTATAGGCGGCTGCACCGGGAATATCTCAGACCGGAACATCCGGCATGGTACAATTCCCTTAACCCGGCAGAAAATTATGGACGAACCCTGCCGACCTGAATGAGCAGGCGGAAGAACGGCTTGACTTAATCATAAAGCATACTCAAGTTTGTGTCTGCGCGCTGCTTGCCGCAAGCTTGTTATGCGCAAAAAGCAGCGCAGAAATGGAGCGAAAAATGACAGATGGGCATATTCATATTGAACGTGGAGCGTACACGCTTGATTGGATAAATCAATTTGTAAGTAAAGCAGTTGAAATGGAGATTGAGGAAATACGTCTGCTTGAGCATTGTTATAAATTTGAAGAGTTTGTTCCAATGTATGATTCTGTATGTGCATATAGTGAATATGTGAATGCATGGTTTCATAGAAATGCAGGGGTGCATAAACTCGCAGACTATCTGGAACTTATCGACCGAGTGAGAAATGAGCAGTTTCCGGTAGAGATCAAGTTTGGACTTGAGATATGTTATTTCAAAGAGTTTGAAAGCTTTATTTCCGGACTTACCAAAGGGAAAGGCTTTGATTTTTTATTGGGAAGCATTCACTTTGTTGATGATTTTGCTTTTGATCATAGAGCGGAGCATTGGACGGGGGTTGATGTTGATAAAATATACCGCAGATATTTTGAGGATTCTGTTTCATTGGCAAAGAGCAGGATATTTGACGGCATCGGTCATCCGGATGCAATAAAATTATTTGGCCATAAACCATCCTATTCGCTGTCAGACTGCTATGAGAGTTTGGCCAGGGAACTCTTAAAAAGCAATATGTATGCGGATCAAAATAGCGGAGCTGCCAGAAGATGTAGGATATAAAATTAAGGAACTTACCAGCCTTATAGCAAGTTCCTAAGCAAAAGATACGGACAGATTCCGGTTTATTCGGGCATTACAGGTTTGCTGTAAAGAAAGGGCGTGCTTCTGCCGATTGCATCCTGCTTATTTGAAAGAGGAAAGTCTTTTATTTGAAAGAGAAAAGTCTTATGAAATTAAAATTTTTCACTGTAGAAAATTGGAAAAACAGCTTCGGTGAAGGATACTTGTTTAACATTGTGTGCTGTGGTATAATGCAGGGAAGAGTATGTTCCGCAAGGAACATAACTTGCTTTCTGCTGCATTTCTCATGGAATGAACCAGAAATTCTGCAGAATTTTTGACTGCAGTTCCATGCATAAACCGAAGCATCTGAGTTCCATGCATAAGATGATGCATCTGTATTGCCATACTGTATGATACTGCAGCAGAAGAGCTGTAAGAGTTTAACAAAATAACACAGTTTTAGTGCATGCATAGGAAAAAGAATGACGAAAGGCCCGCAGTTTACAGGTAAATTGCTGTCTGTTGCGGGTTTTTTTGAAAAATAGTAGAATTTATTTGTTTTTTATGGTAAACTGAAACAAATGCAGCGTTTCGTGGAAAAACAGGCTGCGAAGGGGAGAATTGCCGGTTTTGGAGGTATGGTATGGAGGGAAGGAAGACGTCGGAACAGCTCGCTTCGGGTCTGGATACCGGCATGAAAATTCAGGAGCCGCTTGTATTCGGCCTGGATATCGGCACGAGAAGCGTCGTAGGGACGGTCGGCTACAAAAAAAATATCGACAGTTTTACCGTTGTCGCGCAGAGCGTTCGCTTTCACGAGACGCGGGCGATGATGGACGGGCAGATCCACGATATCCAGAAGGTATCCGAGACGATTGCACAGGTGAGAAGAGAGCTGGAGCGTCAGCTTGACCGAAAACTGACGCGCGTGTGCATTGCGGCGGCAGGCCGGGTTCTCAAAACGGTCACGGTGCGGGTGGATCAGAAGCTCGGCGAGGAAGATTTTACGGATGAGCTGATCACGCCTGAGACGATCCATTCGCTGGAGATGATCGCGGTTCAGAAGGCCTACGAGATTATCCGGAGGGAAACCCGGGATGAAAGTATAAATTTTTATTGTGTCGGCTATACAGTGGTGCATTATTACCTGAACGATTCCATGATTTTGAATCTGGACGGGCATAAGGGCAGCCGGATTGCGGCGGAGATTCTTGCAACCTTCCTGCCGGAGGAGGTAATTGACGGCCTGTACGCCGCGGTAAACAAAGCCGGACTTGAGGTGGATAACCTGACGCTCGAGCCGATCGCCGCGATCAACGTGGCGATCCCGGAAAAGTTCCGCCTGCTGAACATTGCGCTGGTGGACGTGGGCGCGGGCACGTCGGATATCTGCATAACCAAGGACGGAACGATTGTTGCCTACGGCATGATATCCATGGCGGGAGACGCCGTTACCGAGGTTATCGTGCAGAAGCACCTTGTGGATTTTGCCACGGCCGAGGAAATCAAAATCGAAGCCTCTGCGAAAAAGAAATTTATTACCTACCAGGATATTATGGGGCTGGCGGAAAAAACGACGCCGGAAAACGTTCTGGAGGAGACAAGAGAAAAGGTAAATGAGATAACGGAGAAGATCGCAGAGAAAATCCGGGAGCTCAACGGAGGCAAAGCCGTCAGCGCCGTGTTTATTGTCGGGGGAGGCGGAAAGCTGCCGACCTTTCCGGAGCTGCTGGCAGAGCATCTCGGTCTGCAAAAAGAGCGCGTGGCGCTGCGGGGCGAGGAGGTGCTCGGGGCGGTCACCTTTTTGACGGAAACAAAAAAGGATCCGCTGCTTGTCACGCCGATCGGAATTTGCCTGAATTACTACGAGCAGAAAAACAATTTTGTGTTTGTCCAGGTAAACGGCGAGCGCGTGAAGCTGTACGACAACAGCCATCTGACGATTGTCGATGCGGCCCTGGCGATCGGATTCCCGAACGACGGCCTGTTTCCGAAGCGCGGAAAGCCGCTGGAATTCCGGCTGAATGGAAAAAAACGGCTGGTGCGCGGTCAGGAAGGAGAGCCTGCCAGGATTCTACTGAACGGAAGGAGCGCCGGCATCAATTCCACCATCGAGGCGAACGATGTGATTGAGATTACGCCGTCCACTGTGGGAGCGCCGGCTCAGCTTGCCGTCGGGGGACTTGCGGAATACCGCAGCACAATTGAGTTTACTGTGAACGGCAAGCGGATTGTCTGTCCGAAATTCGTGCGCGCCAACCGGGAGCTGGTGTCGGAATACTATGATATCAAAGAGGGGGATGATCTGGAGCTTCTGGATTATTACACGCTCCGCCAGCTGCTCGATTTCATGGATGTTACATACAAGGACGGGATTCTTGTTAACCGGATGCCTGCGGGGGAAGAGGAGAGGGTTTACGAGAAATTCCGGGTGGATTATGATTTCGGCGCAGATACGGCTCTGAACAGCCTGCGGTACGGAAAGCCGGAAAACGGAGATGACGGGCAGGAGGAGGCTGCAGAGAACGATTTTTTTGAGCCTGCGGGTACCCCGGCGGATTCGGCGGCTGCGGCCGGGCCGGTATCCGTTCCGATCACGGTAAATTCACAGCCGGTTGTATTAGCGGGAAAGAGCAGGTATATTGTTGTAGATATTCTGGATTTCTATGATTTTGATGTGAAGACTGCGAGGGGAAGCAGGGTGGTGATAAAGGTCAACGGCGGTACCGCCGGATTTTCCACGCCGGTGACGAAGGGCGATTTTGTCGAAATGTATTGGGAAGGTTGAGAAAAGCATGAAGGACAGACAGATGACGGATATGCAGAAAATGAGTTCGCGGGTCAATATTTTTTTCAGTATGGCCCTGCTCGTATTTAATACCTTTTATTTTGTTGAGCAGGGAGAAAGAGCGATTATTTTCTGGATCGTTTTTTCCGGTGTTACATTTCTGCTTGACCTGCTGCTCGGCATGCCGCTGTTTTCAAACCGCCGCCATGTCTGGATCGGACTGCGCATCTTCGAGCTTCTGATGTACGCGGTCGCCTTTAATCTGGAGAGATACAATGCAGGGCTTGCCCTGAACAGTCTTGCCATGCTTCTGCTGCTGTTCCAGCTCGTCTTTTCTTTTGATTACGGGGATATTTATACAAGAGTAATCACAACCATTCTGGGTATCCTTCCCGCCGCCGTTGTGCTGATTATAAACATGCTTCTGACCACGATGGAAACGAGGGAAATTTTTGAGCGCACGGGGATACTTGCCTGTCTGACTGCATTGTGCGCGGTCTTGAGCAGCATGGCCGTTCTCGAGATGAATAAAATCGAACAGAAGCTGTTTGAGCAGAGAAGGCTTGTGGACAACACGAAGGAGATCAACGAGGAACTAAAGCAGCATCAGGAGAAGGTCAAGAGGGCGAATGCGGAGCTCGGAGTCCAGAAAATCAAGCTGGAAACGGCTTACAACCGCATCAACAGCGCAAATACCGAGATGATTCTTCAGAACGGAATCCTGAAGGCGATGGCCTCTGTAATCGAGGCGGAGAAGCTGCTGTCCATTATGACTGCGTCGCTGAAGGATGAGCTGAAGCTGAACTGCTGCGCGATCCTTCTGAAAAAGGATGCGGTGCTGAACGATGAGCCGCTCTGCAGCATACAGTCCATTTTTTCCGCGGACGGCGAGGAAATGCTTTGCACGGCGATTAAGGAAAATGTGATGGACGATTACCTGGCGCAGCGGGGCGGATATGTTGATAATCATGTGCGTGCGGACAGTTACCGTTTTCTGGATGACCGCAGCGCCGGATCGCTGCTTATTCTTCCTATTGAGAAGGAGGAACAGATTATAGGGGGCCTGCTTGCTATTCATACAAGATATGATTTCTTTACGGAAAACCGCATGTTTTTCGATACAATTATGGCTCAGTTTATAATTGCGCTGGACAATGCGGGCCTCTATGCAAAAATGCAGCACATGGCAGTGTGCGACGGTCTGACCGGCATTTACAACCGAGGGCATCTGAATCTGAAGATGGATCAGTTTATCCGGACGGCGGAGGAGGAAAAAACACCGCTTTCCATCGCACTGTTTGATATCGACCATTTCAAGCGGGTCAACGATACCTACGGGCACCTGTTCGGTGATCTTGTCATCAAAACAATCGCCGGTTTTGCCAATGAGATGGCAAAAAAGTACAAAGGATTTGCGGCGAGATACGGCGGTGAGGAGTTCGTTCTTGCATTTCCGGGCAAGGATGTAGAAACCTGCTGCGAGATTGTGGAGGAGATGCGCAGCAATGTACACAGCATGAAGCTTGATTATGACGGCGTATATGTTTCCGTCAATGTCAGCGTCGGCGTTACCGGCTATCCGCAGTGCTGTGAAAAGGCTTCCGTACTGCTGGAGCATGCGGACTGGGCAATGTATTATTCGAAGAAGCACGGGCGGGATCAGGTGACTGTGGACAGCGCCGAAATCCGCGGGCAGCTTGGACTCACCGAGGTATGACCGGCAGCAGCAAAAATGCTGCCGCCTGCCGCCGGAAGATGGTCTGCAGAAAAATTTTCATAAAAGATAACCTGAGCAAGGAGCAAACAAAAAAAGGCTGCGGCAGTTCGCACGCTGACAGTGCGCCGCGGCGGGGGATAAGAAAGGGGGAAGCAAAATGAAACTGACCTTTATCGGGGCGGCTCACGAAGTTACGGGAAGCTGCCATCATCTTTCGGCATGCGGTAAGAATATTCTTCTGGACTGCGGCATGGAACAGGGAGCGGATATCTATGAGAACGCGGAGCTGCCGGTTGCGCCGTCGGAGATCGACTATGTTTTTCTTTCGCACGCGCATATCGACCATTCCGGCCTGATCCCGTATCTGTATGCCCACGGGTTCCGCGGGAGCGTTTTCGCGACGGTGGCAACGACGGATCTCTGCGGGATCATGCTGCGCGACAGCGCGCACATTCAGATGTTCGAGGCGGAATGGCGCAACCGGAAGGGGAAGCGCGCGGGGCATGAGGAATATGTGCCGCTGTATGAGATGAAGGACGCGGTCGGCGTAATGTACCAGTTTGTGCCGTGCGCATACAACAGGATTATCGACGTCTGCGAGGGAATTAAAATCCGTTTTATTGATGTCGGGCATCTGCTCGGCTCGGCCAGCATTGAAATCTGGCTTACCGAGGAGGAGCATACGACGAAGGTTGTGTTTTCCGGAGATATCGGCAACCTGAACCAGCCGATCATCAAGGACCCGTCCTATATCACGGAGGCGGACTACGTTATTATGGAGTCGACGTACGGCGACCGGATGCATGAGGGCAATGCGGACAATGTCGCAACGCTGGCGGCGATTATTCGGGAAACCTTTGAGCGGGGCGGAAATGTTGTGATCCCGTCCTTCGCGGTCGGAAGGACGCAGGAAATTCTGTACTTTATCCGCCAGATCAAACAGGAACAAATGCTTCCGGAATTTGAGGATTTTGAGGTGTATGTGGACAGCCCGCTCGCGGTGGAAGCCACAAATATTTTCCATCGCAACGTCGAAGAATGTTTCGATGAGGAGGCGATGGCGCTTGTGCGCCGCGGCATCAACCCGATCCAGTTTCCTGGGCTGAAAATTGCGGTATCCGCAGAGGAGTCCAAGGCGATCAATTTTGATACCAGGCCGAAGGTGATTGTTTCGGCGTCCGGCATGTGCGAGGCGGGCCGCATCAAGCACCATTTAAAGCATAATCTCTGGCGTCCGGAATCGACGATCCTGTTTGTCGGTTATCAGGCGAACGGCACGCTCGGCAGGGCAATTTACGAGGGTGCGAAGGAGGTAAAGCTTTTCGGAGAGGCGATCGAGGTACGCGCGCAGATCCGCAAGTTTGTCGGGATCAGCGGCCATGCGGACAAAAACGGGCTGATCCGTTTTATCCGTGCGTTTGAAAAGCGGCCGCATAAGGTGTTTGTCGTGCACGGAGAGGATTCCGTGACGGAGAGCTTTGCGGCATGCCTTCGCAACGAGTACAGCCTTAACGCAGTTGCGCCGTTTACCGGATCGGTGTACAGTCTGAAGGACGGAGCGCTGCTGACGGAAGGCTGCATGAAAAAGTTGGAGAAGGTTTCGAAGCAGCAGGCGGGCGGTGTATTTGCACGGCTTCTGGCCGCCGGTCAGCGCCTCCTCACCGTTATTCGTCACAACGAACACGGAGCAAACAAGGATCTTGCCCGCTTTGCCGACCAGATCAACGCGATGTGCGACAAGTGGGATCGGTAACGAGATCCTTTCGGATTATTGTCTTAAAAATCAGTTCCTTTGCAAATTTTATTATCGAGAACTGAGATAATTTTTCATATTTTTTAATGCGTTTTTTTCAAGACGGCTGACCTGAGCCTGGGAAATATTAATTTCTTCCGCTACCTCCATCTGGGTTTTTCCCTGAAAATAGCGGAGGCGGATGATATTGTTCTCCCGCTCGGGCAGCCGTTTCATCGCCTCTCTTAAAGAAATTTCTTCAATCCAGTTCTCCTCCCGGTTTTTTTTATCGCTTACCTGATCCATAATATAGAGAGCATCGCCGCCCTCGGAGTAAACGGGCTCGTACAGGGAAACCGGCGTCTGGATGGCGTCCATGCAGCTGACAATATCCTCGCGGGAGAGGCCGGAGGCGGAGGAAAGCTCCTCCATCGAGGGTTCACGGTTGTTTTCCCGGATAAATGCCTCGCGCGCATAGATGACCTTGTAGGCGTTGTCACGCAGAGAGCGTGAGACGCGGATGGAATTGTTGTCCCTCAGATAGCGTCGGATCTCCCCGATTATCATTGGAACAGCGTAGGTTGAAAAACGGACCCCCTGGGAGGTATCAAAATTGTCGATCGCTTTCATCAGACCGATGCATCCGATCTGAAACAGATCGTCCACATTTTCGTTGCTTGAGGAGAAGCGCTGGATAATGCTCAGCACAAGGCGGAGATTGCCTTCGATATACAGTTCCCGTGCGCGTGGGTCCCCCGCCTTGATGCGCTGAAACAGCGCCTCCTTTTCTTCATTATTGATAAGCGGCAGCTTGGAAGTGTTTACGCCGCAGATTTCAACCTTGTACATTGCCATAGATACTCACCTCGTGTTTTGAAATGAATGGGAGTGTTAATAATAGCTGGTAAAATAGAGAATGCTCATTTTGTCAGGGTTTTATTCGCGGCGTCCCGGAAAAAGAGCGGATTGGGCAGACCGAAAACGACAGGGGAAATTATTAAATTTCTGTAAATCTTATCAGAAGCCGCAGTTGACATTAAAATACGACAGGATTATAATGGATTAGCCATTTTAGCAGATGGATTTGAAAAAGCTCAGATTTTAAGGCGGCAAACGGAAACGGTACGGGCCGAGGTGGCCCGGCGGCCGGATATACGGAAATGGAGAATATAATGTTTGTACTAATGTTTGCTTTATGGATTATTTTTAACGGGAGATTTACGGCAGAAATCGCTCTGTTCGGACTTGCGGTATCGGCGCTTGTTTTCTGGTTCCTGTGCAGATTTATGGACTACAGCCTGAAAAAGGAGGCCGGCGCATACCGCGGTTTGGTTTTCGGGCTGAAATATATAGTACTTTTAATTTGTGAAATTTTTAAAGCAAATTTTTATGTAATGAATTTGATATTATCATCAAAATATATAATTGAACCAAAGCTTCTGCGTTTCCGCACCGGACTTAAGGAGGAGGCGGCGAGGGTGGTGCTGGCGAATTCCATTACTCTGACGCCGGGCACCATTACAGTGACGCTCGAAGAGGATGAATATCTTGTGCACTGTCTGGACAGGGAACTCGGCGAGGGCATTGAGAGCTGTTCCTTCGAAAAGAGGCTGGAGGAGCTGGAGCGGATGAAAACCGGAACCGACAAATCAAAGCAGGGAGCTTCCGCGGAGAAAGCGGCTGCCGGGACAGAGCAGACAAAACTCGGAAAACACAGCGAGCCGAAGCGCGGCGGAAGCAGAAGGGAGAGGGGAAGGACATGAATCAGGCTTGCGATATTTTTCTGACGGCGGTTATCGTTGTGCTCGGAATCCTCTGCCTGCTCTGCGTCGTGCGCTCGATTATCGGGCCGAGGATTGCGGACCGCATTGTCGCAGTCAATATGATCGGTACGATGACGATGATGATTATCGCGATTCTTACGGTGAAAATGAAGGAGGGCTTTCTCGCCGACGTCGCGATTATCTACGCGATGATCAGCTTTCTGGCCGTTGTTGTGCTTGTAAAGGTATATCTTGGCGTATACAGGGAACGCGAGGCAAAGGAACATGCCGGGGAACCGGCGTCCGAAAACGGAGCCGGCGCTTCTGCACCGGCCGCCGCAATCTTCGACAGGGTGGACAGGGAGGAAAAATAGTATGGAATGGCTGCGTTTTATAACCGGAGGGGCCTGCATTCTGTTCGGACTTGCGGTCGCCTGCATTTCCGTTATCGGCAACTTCAAGTTTAAATATGTATTGAACAGAATGCATGCTGCAGCGATGAACGACACGCTCGGTATCCTGTTTGTGCTGCTTGGTCTGATTGTGATAAACGGGTGGAATTTCACCTCTCTGAAATTATTTATCATTATATGCTTTTTCTGGATGGCGAGCCCGGTGACGGCGCATCTGGTCGCGCGCCTTGAGGTTGTGACGGACCGGGAGCGGGTGGAAAAGGAATGCGAGGTGGCAGAAGATGTCAGGCTTTAAGGCGATATTGCTGCTTATCCTGATTCTGTGCGCACTTGCAACCAGCATCAGCAGAAATCTGCTGACCTCGGTTGTGATTTTTATGTCGTACAGTCTGGTAATGTGCATTATATGGATTCTTCTTGAATCGCCGGATCTGGCGATTACGGAAGCGGCGGTGGGCGCCGGCGTAACGAGCGTTCTGTTTTTTGTAACCCTGAAAAAAATTCATGCGATGGATCAGAGGAAGAACGCGGAGGAAGAGGAGGAAGAGGAGCGGGATGAGCAGGATCAGGCCGGATTATGAAATGACAAAATGGCGCCGGTTTCAGCGTTTTGTGAACGGGGAGGAACTGCCGGAGGACGAAAGGAAGCGCCAGGAATTCCTTCATGCCGCAAGAGAGAAGAGCGCGCGGCGGGAAGAGGAGCAGGCGGCGTTCTTTCTGCGGCAGAAGGAGGAGCGCGCGAGCTTCCGGAAATACTGGAAGGAACAGGAGCGCAGAGAGCTCGAGCGGGCTCTGAAAGAGCGTGAAAACTGGGCGGACACAAAGGGTGTCAAACTGTTTCGGCGATTTTACCATGCCGTTTCCATTATTATCTGCATATCGGTGATCGCGGTGCTGCTGGCCGTGGTTGCAGAGCTCCCGGCTTTCGGTTCCGGCGGCACGCCGGCAAACGGCAACGAGGTAGCGGAGCGCTACATCGTGAAGGGCCAGGAGGAAACCGGGGCAGTCAACATTGTGACCGGGATGATCCTCGATTACCGTGCATTTGACACGCTCGGAGAGTCGCATGTGCTCTTTATCGCGGCATGCACCGTGCTGATTCTGCTGCGCATCGACCATGGAGCGGACGGCAGGCCGACACAGGCGAAGCTGGAAGCGGAGGAGGATGACCGGCAGTTTGAGCCGAAAAACGACAGAATACTTCAGAAAACAGCATTTTTTCTCGTTCCATGCATTATTATTTTCGGTATTTACGTGATTCTGAACGGTCATATTTCGCCCGGCGGCGGTTTTTCCGGCGGTGCGATTATCGGTGCGGGGCTGATACTCCATTTAAATGCGTTCGGCTTCCGGAAAACGGAGCGTTTTTTCACATACCGGGTATTTCAGACCGTTACGCTCTGCTCGCTGCTCTTTTATTCCGCGGCGAAATGCTATTCCTTTTACTGCGGGGCCAACCATCTGGAGAGCGGCATTCCACTCGGAACGCCGGGTAGTATCCTGAGCAGCGGGCTGATCCTGCCGCTCAATATCTGTGTGGGATGTGTTGTGGCATGTACAATGTATACATTTTACGCAATTTTTCGGAAGGGCGGAATCTGAGATGGACAATCTGTTCAATAATTTTTATGAGGCGGTCGCGGTCATTCTGTTCGGCATCGGATTTACAACACTTCTGTTTCACCGGAACATGATTAAAAAGATTATCGGACTGAATATTATGGACACTGCGGTCTACCTTTTTCTCGCCGCAAAGGGCTATATTGACGGGCGCAGAGCGCCGGTGCCGGACGGGCCGGATGCCTCGCGTCTGGTGACGGACTACATCAATCCGGTTCCCTCGGGACTTGTGCTGACCGGCATTGTCGTATCGGTCAGCGTGACGGCGGTGATGCTCGCTCTTACGATCCGGCTTTACCGGAGGTATCACACGCTGGATATCGACCGGATTACGATACTTGCAAAGCAGGAAAAATACAGGGAAACGGACAGGGAATGAGATAAGATGGAGATAGTTAAGAGCTTTCCGCTATTTAATATTGTAATATGCCTGATTTGCGGCGTGCTTTCGTCCGTGCTGAAGCCAAAGCAGGCGAAAGGACTGAGCCTTGTGCTGACCGGGGCCGCAGGCGCGATGAACGCCGCAGTGCTGGCCTGGGTTGCCCGGGAAGGGCAGTATACTTATATGATGGGGCATTTCCCCGCGCCGTGGGGCAATGAGATCCGCGTCGGACTGCTGGAGGCCGTGCTTGCGGTGTTTTTCTGCAGCATAATGTTTCTCTCGGTGCTGGGAGGGGAGCACTATATCTCGCTCGATATCGAGGAGAGCAAGGGCAACCTCTATTTTACCATGATCAATCTGATGCTGACGTCCCTGCTTGCGCTGATTTATACAAATGATCTTTTTACAGCCTACGTTTTCGTCGAGATCAATACAATTGCGGCGGGCGCGCTGATTATGATACGGAATAACGGGCATACGCTTGTGGCCGCGGCAAAATACATGATTATGAGCCTGATCGGCTCGGGACTGCTGCTGATCGGCATTACGATTCTTTACGATGTGACGGGGCATCTTCTGATGGTAAATATCCACAGCCAGGTCGCGGCTCTGGCTGCTTCCGGGGAGTATCAGCTGCCGCTGACCGTAACGCTGGGACTGATGAGTGCGGGGCTTGCGATCAAGAGCGCCCTGTTCCCGTTCCACACCTGGCTGCCGGATGCCTACAGCTACTCGGTTCCGTCCTCGGCCGCCATATTGTCGAGCCTGGTGTCAAAAGGCTATATTTTTCTGCTGTTCAAGCTGTTTTACCGCGTGTTCGGATTCGACTTCATCGTCGATCACAAAACACCAAATCTGCTGTTTTTTTTCGGCGTGGCAGGAATGATTGCCGGTTCCGTAATGGCGATTTACCAGCGGGACATGCGCCGGATGATTGCGTTTTCCTCCGTGGCACAGATCGGTTACATCTATATGGGCATCGGTCTTTCCGTCCCGATGGGAACCATTGCGGCGGTTTTCCACATAATGTCGCACGCAGCTTCGAAATCCATGCTGTTCCTTGCGGCAAAGGGGCTGTCTGACGTGTCCGGCGACAGCAAGGATTTTTCAGATTTGAGAGGTTCGGGCTGCCGCAGCCGGCTTGCCGGAGCCGCCTTTTCGGTGGGTGCATTCTCGATGGTCGGCATCCCTCTGCTTGCCGGATTTACCTCAAAGGTTTATTTTGCTGAAGCGGCGCTGTCCGCGTCGCGGGGGAAGATGGGGATCGCCATGGTGGCGCTTGCGATCAGTACGATTCTGAACGCGGTCTATTTTATCCGGGCGGTGATAACGATCTACACGCCGAACGAGGAAGCGGCCTCCATGCCGGAGAACTGTCATTTGCCGAAAACCATGGCGGCAGCACTTGTCTGTTTTATCGTGCTGAATGTTTTTCTCGGAACCTGGTCGAATGTAATCGAGGATGCGATCCGGATCGGACTGAGCACATTTTCGTAGATGCGGGATGGAAGGAACCGTGTCCGTAAGTGTTTATCCGCCTTATTTTCCGCAGGTCCTTGCTGACAGGAGGGACAAGTTTGAAAGAAAAGCATTTCTGAAAAATTCAATCTTGCAGGTTTTGTGCTGCGCCAAAGCCTGAGCCAAGGGCTGTTCCGCAAAAACAGTCGCAGCATGGAGGCTAACTATGAATCCGAATCTGATATTGCTTCTGCCGGTATTCTTTCCGGTTTTCGCAGGAATTCTGCTCGCCGGCAGCCGGCTGCTCTGCCAGGAGAGGAAGCGGGCTGTCTATGTGGCGGCGGTGTCGCTGCTTGAGCTTGTTTTTGTTGGGCTGGCGGGTGCGGGGGATTATGAGCTGGTTCTTTTCCGCATGTCGGATCGGCTGGCGTTTACCCTGCGGCCGGATCGGCTTTCCATATTGTTCGGCGTGCTCTGTGCGGCGATGTGGCTTGCATCGGCGGTCTACGCGGCCGGTTATATGCGGGGGCAGAAGGGCAGCCGTCTCTACCAGATATTTTTCCTCGTCTCGGTCGGTCTGATTGCCGGCCTGTGCTTTTCCGGAAACCTGCTTACGGCATATCTGTTCTATGAACTGATGACGCTCGCGCTGCTGCCTCTTGTGATTCACGAGCGATCAAAGGAAGCGATCCGGGCGGGACTCTCGTTTCTGTTCTATTCCATCGGCGGAGCCTTTCTCGGGCTGGCGGGATTTTTTATCTTCTACAGCTGCGGGATCAGCTTTGATTTCCGGGAGGGCGGCTGGCTCGGCGCAGAGGGAGTACGGAAAGAAGCGGGGTTTATTGTATCTCTGTCCGCACGGGAGAAACAGCTGGTTCTGGCCGGTTGCTTCTGCGCCACCGTCGGTTTCGGGAGCAAGGCGGGTCTGTTCCCGCTGCACGGCTGGCTTCCGTCGGCGCATCCGGTTGCTCCGGCTCCGGCTTCGGCGCTCCTCTCCGGAAACGTGACAAAGATGGGTCTGCTCGTTATCCTGCGTGTGATCTATTATATTGTCGGGCCGGAATTTCTGCGCGGAACCTGGGTGCAGTACACGCTCTGCGCACTGGCTCTTTCCACCGTGCTGATCGGTTCGGTGATTGCCTCCAGGGAGCAGCTGCTGAAGCGCAGGCTGGCCTACTCTACAATCGGCCAGGTGTCCTACGCGCTTTTCGGCGTATTTGTGCTGAACAGAACGGCGCTTCTCGGGGCGCTGCTTCATGTCGTGTTCCACTCCCTCGCCAAAAACACACTCTTTCTTTGTGCGGGCACATATATCCATGAGACGGGGAGGATGCGGGCCGATGAGCTGGAGGGAGTCGGCAGACGGCTTCCGGCAACGACATGGATTTTCACCTTTGCATCGCTTACGCTGGTCGGAATTCCGCCGACCTCGGCGTTTTTAAGTAAATGGTATCTGGCGCAGGGATCCCTGGAAGGCGCTCCCTTTGTGTTTTCCTGGCTTGGGCCGGCGATCCTGCTTGTAAGTGCGGTTTTTACGGCATTTTATCTGCTGCCGGTCACCGTAAAGGGATTTTTTCCCGGCAGACCGGAGGAGGAGAACATGGCTTCTGTGCTGCAGGGGGAAGACAGTATGGCTGCTGCCGCGACAGAGAGCGGAAGTATGGCTGACGCTCTGCAGGAAAAAGACGGGAAAAGCGCGGATGCAGGGCATCCACAGGAGAAGGGTTCTGCCGGCGGACGGGCGCTAAGAAGAGAAGCTCCGCTTTCCATGCTTGTACCGCCTGCCGTACTGGCGGCGTTTGCGGTCGGTTTCGGCATTCTGCCGGGGGGGCTCCTCCGTTTTCTGGAAGCTGTCTGCCGCGCAGTATTGAATTAGGGAGGCTGGCATGTCAAAATATATTATACTTCTGCCCATCGTTTTTCCGATTCTGATGGGGGCGCTGCTACCGCTGTTCCGTTTTCGGAGCCGGAAGGCCAGGAATATTTATGTGGAACTGGTGACTGCGCTCACCTCGATATTAGCGGTGTGGATGATTTTTCACCGGCCGAGCGAAGATTTTATCGTGCTGAATCTGGCAGGCGAGCTGGCTGTCATGCTGCATATCGACGGGCTCGGCATGGTATTCGGAGCTCTGATTTCCGTACTCTGGCCTTTCGCGGCGCTGTACGCATTTGAATATATGGAGCGCGAGGAGAAGGACAATGCGTTTTTCTCCTTCTATACGATGACTTTCGGCGTCACGCTCGGGATTGCCTATGCCGGTAATCTTATGACCATGTATATGTTCTATGAGCTGCTGACACTTGTTACGCTGCCGCTCGTCATGCACGGCATGGGCAAGACGGCGGTGGCCGCCGGTAAAAAGTACATGACCTATTCGATCGGCGGTGCGGCATTTGCATTTATCGGTTTTATTTTTGTTTACCGGCTCGGCGATACGATGAATTTCACCTTCGGAGGCGTTTTCGGGAGCGCTGCCGTGGCGGGGAAAGAGAACCTGCTGCGCGCGGTTTATGTCCTGGCCGTACTTGGCTTCGGCGTGAAGGCGGCAATTTTCCCGTTCCACGCCTGGCTGCCCTCGGCGGCCGTTGCGCCGACCCCGGTGACCGCACTGCTGCATGCTGTGGCCGTTGTCAAGTCGGGGGCATTTGCCATTATCCGGATCACATATTACAGCTACGGGACAGGATTGCTGGAAGGAAGCTTTGCACAGAAAATCGTGCTGGGCCTTGCCGCCGTGACCATACTTTACGGCTCCGTGCGCGCCGTGAGAGAGCCGCATCTGAAGCGGAGGCTTGCATATTCAACCATCAGTAATCTTTCCTATATCGTGTTCGGGGCTGCGCTGATGACGCCGGCCGGAATGAGGGGCGGAATGCTTCATCTTGCGGCGCACGCTTTTGTCAAGATTGTTTTGTTTTACTGTGCGGGCGCAATTCTGCATCGTTCAGGGCTGGAGTATGTGCGCGACATGGACGGGCTGGGAAAAAAGATGCCGTTTGTCACGGCCTGCTTTTTTGCAGCCGGCCTGGGACTGATCGGTCTTCCGCCGATGTCCGGTTTTATCAGCAAATGGAATATCGGAACCGCCGGAATAGCGCAGGGAAGCGGACCGGCCGTTTTCGGGGTGATCGCGGTGCTGATTTCCGCACTGCTGACGGCCGTTTATATTTTCGGTTTTCTGATCCGGGCCTGCTTTCCTGCGGCGGATGGGAAGCTGCCGGATGCTTCCGGAAGGACGGCGCCGTCGGATCCCTCCTGGCGGATGAAGCTTCCGATGGCCGTGCTCACGGCGATGGTTTTGCTGATCGGCTTTTTTGCAGAGCCCATTTCCGAATTCCTGACAAGAGTCGCAAACGGGCAGATTTAAAGGAAAGGAGTTCTGATAATGGCAGAGAATCTATGGCTGACCCTGCTGCTTGTGCTCCCTTTTGCGGGAGCGCTGATTTTGTGTGGGTTTTGCGGACAGGGACGGGGAAGGGCGATGTATCTCACCGCGGATCTGCTCGCGGCGGCAGAATTTGCGCTTGCGCTTTTTTTCGCCGTACCGGTGCTTTGCGGCGGAGGCTATACCTGCCGCATAAAAGAATTGTGCGGCTTCGGCCTCTCATTTGAGCTGGACGGCTTCCGTGCGGTCTGGCTTATAATCCTGAGCTTTATGTGGCTGACTGCAGTGGTATTTTCGAAGGAATACATGGAGCATCACCGGCATGTCCTGCGCTATTACTGCTTTACCTTCCTGACGCTCGGCGCGACGGCAGGCGTGTTTCTTTCCGCCGATCTGCTGACCACTTTTCTGTTTTTTGAGCTTATGTCCTTTACCTCTTATGTCTGGGTTGCGCAGGAGGAAACGAAGGGCGCGCTGCGCGCTGCCGAAACCTATCTTGCAGTAGCCGTTCTCGGCGGTCTGGTCATGCTGATGGGTCTGTTCCTGCTGTATCACCTGACAGGCACGCTTGCGCTGGATGGGCTGAGGGAGGCCTGCGCAGCAGTGCAGGAGCGTGGCATGCTGCTTGCGGCGGGCATTCTGATGCTGTTCGGCTTCGGAGCGAAGGCCGGCATGTTCCCGCTTCATATCTGGCTTCCGAAGGCGCATCCGGTCGCTCCCGCCCCCGCCTCCGCGCTGCTCTCCGGCGTTCTGACCAAGGCCGGCATTTTCGGGGTGATCCTGCTTTCGGGAAACATCATGCATCAGGAGAAGGAATTCGGGTGGCTCGTGCTCTTTCTCGGAGCGGCAACCATGCTGCACGGGGCGGTACTGGGCGTGTTTTCCGTCGATCTCAAAAGAACGCTGGCCTGCTCGTCCGTCTCCCAGATCGGCTTTATCCTGGTCGGGCTCGGCATGGTAAACCTGACCGGCGGCAATGCGCTGGCGGTCAACGGAGCATTTTTGCACGCAGTCAACCATTCGCTTATCAAGCTTGTGCTGTTTCTTCTTGCCGGTGTTGTATACTGCAGGCTGCATTCGCTTGATTTAACACAGATCTGCGGATTCGGAAGAAAAAAGCCCTTCTTCCTTGCCGTTTTTCTGTGCGGGGCATTTGCCGTGGCCGGCATGCCTCTGTTTTCCGGCTACATCAGCAAAACCCTGCTCCACGAAGCGATTGTGGAGGGCGGGGAGCTTTTTGCAGGAAGCGCCGGAGTACTGCTCTCCGTGACGGAATGGGTATTTCTCGTTTCCGGCGGGCTGACGGCCGCATACATGCTCAAGCTCTTTACCGTGCTGTTTCTCGACGAGCCGTCGGAGCGAGTGAAAAAATGCACCAGAAACTATCTCTCCATGCCGGTCCGGCTTCTGCTGGCAGTGCCTGCCGGGTTTCTTCTGCTGGCCGGCCTGCTGCCGGACCGCATCCTGCTGCCGGCGGCGGAACAGGCCTCTGCGTTTTTCGGAGCGGCCGGCGCCGTGCATGGGGCGGGAGCGCCGCACTGGTTCAGCATGGAAAATCTGTCCGGTGCCGGGATTTCCATAGGGATCGGCATTTTTGTATATTTTACGGTGGTCCGGCAGTGGCTGCGCAAGCGGGACGGGCAGGAGACAGTGTATGTCAACCGGCTTCCGGCCTGGTATGATCTGGAGGAATCCGTTTACCGCCCGCTGTTCCTCCGGCTGCTTCCGTTTCTGCTTGCCGGCGCATGCCGTCTTGCGGAATCTGTTGTTGAAAAGACTGCCTGGTTTTTGTCCGGCCCCCTGCTCGCCGCCGTCTGCCGCCTTGCGGATAAGCTGGTTGCGGGGATTGTATGGCTGATATCGGGGACGATGCTTTCCGAGAAGAAGCCGCGGGAGCATCTGCACGGAGCGGGAAGAATTGCATACTGTGCCGGAAGGGTGATGGATGATCTTGTGCTTCTGCTGAACCGGACGGTGAGGCGGAAACGGCCGATCCAAAAATCGTTTGTGCACATTTTTGCCGTCGGCGGCCGGAGAACAAGGAGAACGGCCGGCCTGGTTGCACGGAGCGTTTCTTACGGGCTGATGCTGGCCGGGATCGGCCTTGTTATCACAATGCTTTACCTGCTGCTTGGATAAAAATGACAGATAAATATTTTGACTTTGTTCAATTTTCTGAAAATTCACAAATGTACAAAATTTCCTTGCGAAATAGGGAAATAGCGTTTACAATAGCAATATCACTGTTTTTATTTAGGAAGCTGTAACCTCGCGGCGGATTCTGCGCGGTACGGACAGGAGGGAAATATGAGTAAAACGGCACAGGGGACGTCAGGAAAAAACGGAAAAGAAGCAAAAAAGCTGCCGGTGAAGCCGATTGCAGCAGCAGCGGCCGTTCTTTCTGTTATTATACTGGTTATGGCAATTGAAGCAGTCAATACCGAAAAGATTGTTATTAAAAACAATACATCAACGGAGATTGAATGGATACAGCTGTATTTTGAGAATACGGAGGAGGATTCCTACGACATTCTCCCAAGGGAAGCAAACGTATCGGTTGCCGCCGGCGGGAAGTACAGCGGAAAGTTTGAGGCGCAGCCGGGGCTCAATCTGTACGGCTCCTTTCTGATGATCCGGGTAAAGTTTGCCGGCCGCGATGTGGCGGAAAACTATGCGGGCTATTTTAAAAGAACCTTCACCGGAAAAATCAGGATTGAATTTTCGGACGGGGAGAACGGCATCGTGCTGATGAAGATCAAGGCAGGGGACGGGCTTTTCCAGTCAACAAAGTTTACCGACTGCGACGAGACGCTGGAATTCTTCGGGGAGATGTAAACGAAAAACAGCTGAATGCGGGGCGGGGAAACTGCTGTTTTACGCGGCAGTGCAGAAAAAAGGGGAGGAACAGAATGAAATTATTTGAGAAGGGCGCTTACGTGCTGAACGGAAGAGAGATTATTGAGGAGGGGCCTTTGGCGCAGGCGCAGCTTGAAGCAAAGCTCGGAAGAATGGTATCGAAGGAGGAGGCCGCAAAGCAGACGATGGCCTACGGCATTCTGAAAGCGCACAACACCTCGGGCAGCATGGAAAAACTCAAGCTGCGGTTTGACAGGCTGACCTCCCATGACATCACCTTTGTCGGCATTATTCAGACGGCGCGTGCCAGCGGCCTGGAGGAATTCCCGGTGCCTTACGTGCTTACGAACTGCCACAACAGCCTCTGCGCAGTCGGCGGAACGATCAACGAGGACGATCATGTATTCGGGCTTTCCTGCGCGAAGCATTACGGCGGGATTTATGTGCCGCCGCATCAGGCGGTCATTCATCAGTTTGCCCGGGAGATGCTTGCAGGCGGCGGTAAAATGATTCTCGGCTCGGATTCCCATACCAGATACGGTGCGCTCGGCACGATGGCGGTCGGGGAAGGCGGGCCGGAGCTTGTAAAGCAGCTGCTGAAAAAGACCTACGATATCAATATGCCGAAGGTGGTCGGCGTCTGTTTGACCGGAAAGCCGGCGCCGTTTGTCGGACCGCAGGATATTGCGCTCGCCATTATCGGCGAGGTATTCGCAAACGGGTATGTGAACAATAAGGTGATGGAGTTCTTCGGCGACGGTGTGGCGAATCTGAGTGTGGACTACCGCATCGGAATTGATGTTATGACAACCGAGACCACCTGTCTGACGTCGATCTGGGAGACGGACGGAGCCGTGAAGGAATTTTACGACATTCACGGAAGAAGCGGAGATTATGTGCAGCTCGCGCCGGGCGAAGCGGCATATTACGACGGTATGATCTGCGTCGATCTCTCGGAAATCCGCCCGATGATCGCCATGCCGTTCCACCCGAGCAACACTTATACGATCGACGAGCTGAACGCGAACCTGGAGGATATTCTGGCCGAGGTGGAGAAGAAGGCACTTGTCAGTCTTGACAACAACAAGGTTGAATACCGGCTGCGCGACAAGATCCGGAACGGAAGACTGTATGTGGAGCAGGGTGTGATTGCGGGCTGCGCGGGCGGCGGCTTTGAGAATATATGCGATGCGGCGGATATTCTGACAGGGCATGATATCGGCTCGGACGAATTTTCTCTGAGCGTATATCCGGCAAGCCAGCCGATTTTTATGGAGCTGGTGAAGAACGGGACTGCGGCAAAGCTGATGGCAGCCGGGGCCACACTGCGGACGGCGTTCTGCGGGCCGTGCTTCGGTGCGGGGGATGTACCGGCGAACGGCGGCTTAAGTATCCGTCATTCCACCAGAAATTTCCCGAACCGCGAGGGTTCGAAGATCACAAACGGACAGCTTGCCTCGGTGGCGCTGATGGATGCGCGCTCCATTGCGGCAACTGCGGCGAACCGCGGTTTTTTGACCTCCGCCGAGCATGTTGATGCGGATTTTTCCAAACCGAAGTATTTCTTTGACGGCAGTATTTATGAAAAGCGCGTCTACAATGGCGTCGGAAGGGCGGATAAAAGCGCGGAGATCAAATTCGGCCCCGGCATCAAGGACTGGCCGGCAATGAGCGAGCTGACGGAGGATTTGCTTTTAAAGGTGGTGTCCGTGATCCATGATCCGGTGACCACGACGGACGAGCTGATCCCTTCCGGCGAAACTTCCTCGTTCCGTTCCAATCCGCTCGGTCTTGCGGAATTTACGCTTTCCCGGAAGGATCCTCGGTATGTCGGGCGCGCCAAGGCGGTGCAGCTGGCGGAGAAGGCGAGGACGGCCGGAGAAGGCGAGGAAGGCATGGTGAAGGCGGTGCCGGAGCTCGCAGGTGTGCTGGCCGCAATCAGGACTCTGCACCCGGTGGATGCCGCGCACACGCAGGTTGGAAGCGTAATTTATGCGGTAAAACCGGGCGACGGCTCCGCGAGGGAGCAGGCCGCCAGCTGCCAGAAGGTGCTCGGCGGACTGGCCAATATCGCAGGGGAATACGCGACGAAGCGATACCGCTCGAATCTGATTAACTGGGGAATGCTGCCGTTCCTGCTGGAAGGCGGCAGGGCAGATGCCGGGCAATCGGCTTCCGCCGAAAAATCGGCTTCCGCCGAAAAATCGGCTTCCGCCGATTTACCGTTTGAGAACGGGGATTTTATCTTCCTTCCGGGTATCCGTACAGCAGTGAAGGAAAAGTCTGCCGAGATTCGCGCGTATGTCGTGCACGGCGGCCTCACGGAGTTTGTATTAAGGCTCGGCGAGCTGACGGACGACGAAAGAGAGATTATTTTAAAAGGCTGTCTCATCAATTACTACCGCTGATTAAAAGCCGTTTTTCTGCCGTTTCGGCAGGAAAACGGCTCCTTTCTTTTTATTAAAAATTTATGATTGGTATATTGAACCGGGGGGAAAAATTGTTTATAATGAAATATACAATGGGACAAAAGCGGAAAGGGTAAAAATTGAATGCAAAGTAAAAAGATGACAATTTATCGGATTCTGATCGTCGGCATTCTGATTGTGCTGCAGGCCTGGTGGCTTGTTTCGTCCGTGCTGACGCTGTCCAGCACGTCCACGGTTGTCAGCATGATTTTAAAGGTGCTCAGCATCGTTGTGATCTTTGTCGTGATCAACAGCCGGCAGAATCCGTCCTATAAACTGGCATGGGTGGTGCCGATCCTTATGTTTCCCGTGTTCGGCGGGCTGATGTTTGTGATTTTCGGCACGAGAAGGCCGACAAAAAGGCTGCGCCGCAGACTGAACGATTCCTGGGCAATGCTGAAGCCGTATATCGGGGAGAATGAGGAAGTTCTTAAGAAACTGAAGAAGGAAAATGCATCGGTTTACGGACAGGCCCTGTATCTGAAAAAATTTGCGGATGCGCCGATGTGGCAGAATACGCAGACCACATATTTTAAGAGCGGGGAAGAAAATTTTCCATATATTATTGAAGAACTTAAAAAAGCAAAAAACTTTATTTTTATGGAATATTTTATAATTGCGGAAGGAAGGATGTGGAATACAATCCTGGATATTCTGAAAGAGAAGGCGGCCGCCGGGCTGGATGTGCGCCTGCTCTATGATGATGTAGGCTGTCTGCGGCTGCTGCCGTTCGGCTATTACGAGACGATCCGGAGCTTCGGCATCAAATGCGAGGCATTCAACCCTTTTGTACCGTTTGTCTCCGCCGTGATGAACAACCGGGATCACCGGAAGATTCTTGTGATTGACGGGGAAACCGGTTTTACCGGCGGGATCAACCTGGCGGACGAATATATCAACGAAAAGAAGCGCTTTGGTTACTGGAAGGACGCCGGCATTATGCTGAAGGGTGAAGCAGTTTGGAATCTGACGGTGATGTTTTTGCATATCTGGAACGCGCTCAGCCCCACGGACAAGGATTTTGACCGGTTCCGCCCGCAGGCCTGCGGGGGAGCAGGGTACGGGACGGACGGCTATGTGCAGCCCTACGGCGACAGCCCGCTGGATTTCGAGAATGTCGGGGAAAATGTATACCTGAATATTATCAATTCTGCAAAGGATTATGTCTATATTTTTACGCCGTATCTTATCAGCGACAGCGAGACAATTTCCTCGCTCTGTCTGGCGGCTAAGCGCGGCGTGGACGTCCGGATTGTGACGCCCCACATTCCGGACAAGAAATATGCCTTTATGCTGACGCAGAGCTATTATGAGCAGCTGATGGACGGCGGGGTAAAAATCTTTGAATTTGAACCGGGCTTTATTCATGCGAAATGCTTTGTCAGCGACGATACTGTGGCTACAGTCGGCACGATCAATCTGGATTACCGGAGCCTTTATCTGCATTTTGAGTGCGGAGTTTTTCTTTATCGGACAGGCTCCGTTATGGACGTGAAGCAGGATGCCATCGAAACGATTGCGAGAAGCATTCCGGTCACGAGAGCCATGCTTAAGCCGGTGCTTCAGAAGGTAATTCTTCAGGCGTTTCTGAAGCTGTTTGCCCCTCTGTTTTAGAGAAAACAAAAAGATGTTTGAATACTTATTTATAGGAAAAGCTTTATATGATAAAAATGCAGCGTATAGCGCGGAAATGGAGTGAGCAAATGGCGGCTATCATCGACGGAAAAAAAATATCGGCGGAGATTAAGGAGGAGGTAAAACAAGAGGCGGCCCTTTTGGCAGAACAGGGCAGAACGGTAACGCTGGCGGTTGTACAGGTTGGGAACGATCCTGCCTCGAGCGTTTATGTGGGGAACAAGAAAAAGGCATGCGAGTACGTCGGCTTTCAGTCTCTCTCTTACGAGCTGCCGGAAGAAACCTCGGAGGAGGAGCTGCTCCGGCTGATCAGCGAGCTCAACGGCAGGAAGGATGTGAACGGCATTCTCGTTCAGCTTCCGCTGCCGGAAAAAATCAGCGAGGCAAAGGTGATTCAGGCAATTTCGCCGGATAAGGATGTGGACGGTTTCCATGTGCAGAATGTCGGCCGGCTGAGCGTCGGCGCTCCGGGCTTCGTTTCCTGTACGCCGGCGGGGATTATTGAGCTGCTGAAGCGTTCCGGGATCTTGATCGAAGGCAGGGAGTGCGTCGTCGTCGGGCGCAGCAATATTGTAGGAAAGCCGATGGCGGCGCTGCTGCTGGCCGAGAACGGTACGGTGACGGTCTGCCATTCCCGCACGAAAAATCTGGCAGAGCTGACAAGACGGGCGGATATTCTTGTGGCAGCGCTCGGGAAGCCGAAATTTATTACAGCGGATTATGTGAAGAAAGGGGCTGTTGTCATTGATGTAGGTATTCACCGGAACGCCGAAAACAAGCTGTGCGGAGATGTTGATTTTGCTTCGGTCGAGCCTGTGGCGTCCGCGATCACGCCGGTGCCGGGGGGCGTCGGACCGATGACGATCGCAATGCTTATGGTAAACTGCCTGAAATCTGCGCAGAGGGAGGAGGGCGTCCGCTGAGACGCATGGAGACTGGCTATGAATATTTGTTTTATCTCTCTGGGCTGCGATAAAAATCTGGTGGACAGCGAAGTGATGCTGGGGCTGCTCCGGGATCGCGGCTATTCCCTTACGGATGACGAGGCGGAAGCGGACGCAATTATAATCAATACCTGCTGTTTTATCCACGATGCGAAGCAGGAGAGCATTGAAACGATTCTGGAGATGGCGGAATATAAAAAGACAGGCCGGCTGAAGGCGCTGATCGCGGCCGGATGCCTTGCGCAGCGCTACCGCGAGGAGATCCGGAGGGAGATCCCGGAGGTGGATGCGCTGATTGGCACGACGGCGATCGACGCCGTGGCGGATGTCGTGGATCGCGTGCTGGCCGCAAGCGGGGCGGGGACGTTATCCGCAGACAGGATGCAGGCGGAAAAGGAATGCCCGGAAATCCGGCAGCCGGATGCGGCTTTTCCCGATGTGTTCCGGGATATCAATGCCCTGCCGCTACCGGATACAAGGCGCGTAAATACGACCGGCGCGTATGTTTCCTATCTGAAAATCGCAGAGGGCTGCAGCAAGCACTGCACCTACTGTGCGATTCCTGGTATCCGCGGCGATTACCGGAGCGTGCCCATGGAGCGTCTGGTGGAGGAGGCGGAATTTCTGGCGGAGGGCGGCACGCAGGAGCTGATTCTCGTTGCACAGGAGACAACGCTGTACGGCTCGGATCTTTACGGCGAGAAGAAGCTTCCGGAGCTGCTGAAAAAGCTGTGCGCCGTTGACGGCATCCGCTGGATTCGTCTGCTCTACTGCTATCCGGAGGAGATTACACCGGAGCTGATCCGCACGATCAAAGAGGAGCCGAAGCTCTGCCGCTATCTTGACATGCCTGTACAGCATGCCTCGGACCGCGTGCTTCAGGCGATGGGGCGGAGAACCAGCCGTGCGGAGCTGGAGGCACTGATCGCCGAGCTGCGCCGCGAGATCCCGGATATTGCCCTGCGCACAACACTGATCACCGGTTTTCCGGGGGAGACGGCGGAGGATCATGAGCTTCTGAAGGAATTTGTGCGGAGCATGCGGTTTGAGCGGCTCGGCGTATTTCCTTATTCGAAGGAGGAGGGGACGCCGGCGGCCAGGCGGAAGGATCAGGTTCCGAAGAGGGTGAAAACGGCAAGACAAAAGGAGCTGATGGCGATCCAGCAGCAGATTGCGTTTGAAAATGCGGAGCGCATGGTCGGCAGAAGCATTGAGGTTATGATCGAGGGGCGGCTTGTGGAGGAGGATATCTATGTCGGGCGTTCCCGCATGGATGCGCCGAAAATCGACGGCTATGTGTTTCTGAGCACAAGCCGGGAATATATCTCCGGCGAAATCGTCCGGGCAGAGATTACGGACGCCAGAGGATATGATCTGATCGGAAGAGCAGAGGATAAACCGCAATAAGCCGGGAGCGGAGCGTTTTAAGCTCTTCCGGGCATAAAGGGGTATTTACAGACAGATAAAATCAGACGGGATTATCCGCATACATAATAAATTAAGGAAAGATTGGGTGCCCGCCGGAGCGGGCAGGAGGGAGCAGCTATGAATCTGCCTAACAAAATTACAGTTTTTCGAGTTTGTATGATTCCGGTATTTCTTGTGTTTATGCTGGTGCCGGGAATTCCGGGAGCAAAGTACTTCGCGGCGGGGGTCTTTATCATCGCTTCTGCGTCCGACTTTCTGGACGGTTATCTTGCGCGGAAAAATAATCTTGTGACGGATTTCGGGAAGTTTATGGATCCGCTTGCGGATAAGCTGCTTGTGTGCTCGGCTCTGATCTGCTTTGTGGAGAAGGGGAGCGTACCGGCCTGGGCCGTTATCCTGATTATCGCGCGGGAGTTTACCATCAGCGGCTTTCGCCTGGTGGCGGCCGGAAATCATGTTGTAATCGCTGCAAACAGCTGGGGCAAGATAAAAACCGTTGTGCAGATGATTATGTGCGTCTTTTTCATTGTGGATCTTGACGGGGGATTTTTCAATGCAATGGAGCAGGTTTTTCTGTACGCTGCAGTGCTGCTGACGGTGATTTCGCTGGCGGACTATATCTATGCCAACCGCAGGGTGATTACGGAAGGCACAAAGTAGTGGTGTACCGGCAGGGCAGCCTTAAATGTTTGCGGATTCTACCATAAAAATGACAAAGTTTCAGAGTATTCTGTTCCCGGAGATGAGATTGCACCGTGACATATTCAGCAGGGCTATTTTCAGAAAGGATGTGGCGCATCAATGATAAGATCGGGAAAAATATTCCGAATGCTTACAGCCGTATGTATGCTGTGTGCTGTCACTGCGTGCGGAAAAAAGGACAGAAATGAAGATTTGGAGCTTACCCTGATCCCGTCTGCCAGCCCTTCTGCGGGGACGCACAGGGAGCCGGAGGCTTCCTACACTCCTCTGCAGACAAAGAGAATAACCTATTATACGCTGTCGGAAAGTCTTGAAAATGAGGAGACCACTGCGGTGCTCTCCGAAAGTGTCGAGCTGACGCCGGAATACCTTGTGAATTACGTTGTGGGCACGATGGAGGATGTCGCGGTGGAGGTCGGCATTGACTCGGTGACGCTGGAGGACGGAAAGGTGATCGTGAGTTTTACCGCCGGCAAGGCTCCGGTGTGCGGGAGCAGCGCAAAGCTGGAAGAAGAGATTCTCGACGCAATCGCCCAGAGCATTCTGGAAAATTTTCCCGAATGCACGAGCGTGATTTACCGACTGGAGGGCGGCGCTTACAAATCGGAAAACAGAAGCTTTGAGCTGAATTATGTGTATCTCGGAAATTAAAGCAAAGGATATCTGTATTTATTATGAGCAATGTGGTTGTGATCGGCGGCGGAGCAGCCGGAATGATGGCGGCGGCATTCTGCGCGCAGAACGGGCATTCCGTCACGCTGTATGAGCAGAATGAGAAGCTGGGAAAAAAACTGTATATTACGGGAAAGGGCAGATGCAATCTGACGAATGCCTGCGGGACGGATGAGCTGCTTTGCAGTGTTGTGTCCAATCCGAGATTTTTGTACAGCGCTTTTCACAGTTTCAACAGTCAGGATGCAATTTCTTATTTTGAGTCTATTGGTCTGAAGCTCAAGATTGAGCGCGGTCAAAGGGTTTTCCCTGTCTCGGATCATTCCTCGGATGTCATACGTGCCCTGGAGCGGGAGCTGAAGCGGCTCGGGGTGAAAATATATCTCAATACGAAGGTTGCGGAACTTCTGTCGGAGGACGGATATTTTTCCGGCGTCCGTCTGGAAGACGGAACAAAAAAAGCTGCGCAGGCGGGAATTCTGGCGACGGGCGGGCTTTCCTACCCGACGACCGGAGCGACCGGAGACGGCTACCGCATGGCGGGACAGCTCGGGCACACCGTGACAAAGCTTTTTCCGTCCCTCGTCGGCATACGCCTGGCTTCCGGACTATGCGGGGAGCTTGAGGGACTGTCTCTGAAAAATGTCCGGGTGCGGGTGCGGGCGGACAGCAAAACGCTGCCGGGCGAGGGTACAGCAGAGGACGGCGGAAGCGGGGGCGCGGCTCAGGCGCTGACAAATGATTCCGGGAAGGAGACGGAAAGGGAGCAGCGGGCTGCGCAGCACAGGGCAAGGCGGGAGAAAAAGCGGAAGGAAATCGAGCCGGGCACAGTACTTTTTGAGGAGTTCGGTGAGCTGGTCTTCACGGCGCGCGGCGTGAGCGGGCCGGTGATCCTGAGTGCAAGCAGCTATATTGCGGACAAACTCGCGGATTACAGCCTGTCCCTCCATATCGATTTGAAGCCCGCTCTGTCGGAAGAGCAGCTGGATGCGCGTATCCTGCGGGATTTTGACGAAACAAAAAATAAACGTTATAAAAATGCGCTGGAACATCTCTTGCCACAGAAATTGATTCCGGTTATAATAAAACTCAGCGGTATTTTGCCGGACAGGCAGGTGAATTCGATTTCCAGGGAGGAGCGCAGAGGGCTGGCGGCCCTGCTCAAGGATTTTTCCCTGCCGATCGCCTCGCTCGGAGACTATTGCGAGGCTGTGATTACAAAGGGCGGGATCTCAGTGAAGGAGGTTAATCCGTCGACCATGGAATCCAAGCTTGTTCCGGGCCTCTATTTTGCCGGCGAGGTGCTTGACGTGGACGCCCTGACGGGGGGCTTTAATCTGCAGATTGCCTGGGCGAGCGCGCATGCGGCGGCAGGCGGGATTCGCTGAAAAGGCGATCCGGCAGAAAAAAATAAACGCGGACGGCTCAAGACCGACGCAGGAGGACTTATAAAATGAAAACATTCAATATTGCGATAGACGGGCCGGCAGGAGCCGGGAAAAGTACGATTGCAAGGCTGGCGGCAAAGGAGCTCGGCTTTGTGTATGTTGATACCGGGGCGATGTACCGCGCGCTCGCGCTGTTTTTTCTGAGAAGGGGCATAGCTCCAGGGGATGCCGCCGGCATCCGGGCGGCGCTCCCGGAGGCGGAGGTGACGCTGCGGTACGAAAACGGCGAACAGGTCGTTCTGCTGAACGGGGAAAATGTAAACGGCCTGATTCGAACCGAGGAGGTCGGGAAAATGGCCTCCGTCACAAGTCCGATCCCGGCGGTGAGAGAAAAGCTGCGTGAGCTTCAGCAGAAGCTGGCCGGGGAGACGGACGTCATTATGGACGGGCGGGATATCGGCACGGTGGTGCTGCCGGATGCCGATCTGAAAATTTATCTGACGGCGGACGTATCCATCCGCGCACAGCGCAGGTATCTCGAACTTGTCGAGCGGGGGGAAGCCTGCGACCGGGACGAGCTGGAGCGGGAGATTGCCGAGCGGGACAGGCAGGATATGAGCCGGACAGTGGCCCCGCTGAAAAAGGCGGACGACGCCGTGCTTCTGGACGGTTCTCAGCTCACCGTCGAACAGACAAAGGACGAGATTCTGCGGCTGTATCGGAGCCGGGCATGAGCGGGGAGGGGGAGCAGCGGCGCATCTTTGTGCTGTCCCCGTAAAATGGCCGAAGAAATTTCAGTGCGGAGGAATATGCAGGATGAAAGTAACGGTTGCAAAGACAGCAGGTTACTGTTTTGGCGTAGAGCGGGCGGTGGACATTGTGTCCCGGGAGGCAGAGCAGCACCCGGGAGGCGGTGTGTACACGTTCGGGCCGATTATACACAATGAGGAAGTTGTCGAATCTCTGTGCCGCCGCGGCGTTCGGGTGCTGGGAAGTCTTAAGGAGGCCGGGGGGCTTTCCGGCGGGACGATTATTATCCGGTCGTGCGGCATTCCGGAATCGGCGCAGCACTTTCTTGAAAGCTGTCGGGATGAGCACGGAAGGCCGAAATTTAAAATTATTGATGCAACCTGCCCCTTTGTAAAAAAAATACATCGGATTGTGCGGGAGAAAAGCGCGGAGGGATATCAGATTCTTGTGATCGGCGACCGGACGCATCCGGAGGTCGAAGGGATTGTCGACTGGAGCGAAACTCCGGTCTGGACGGCGGAAAGCGAAGAGGAAGCGGAAGGAATTGTACTTCCGGAGGGCAAAAAACTATGCATTGTGGCACAGACGACATTTAATTACAAGAAATTTGAAGATTTAGTTGAAATTATCGAGAAAAAGAGGTATGATATACTCGTTGTAAATACGATATGCAACGCGACGGAAGAACGTCAGGCGGAAGCAAAGGAACTCGCCGGGCAGTCGGATGCCATGATTGTGATCGGAGGAAGGTCAAGCTCAAATACGCGGAAGCTTTTCGAAATTTCAAAAAAGGAATGTGAGAATACTTACTATATACAGACACTTGGTGACCTGGATTTCGGTAAGATGAAATCTTTTCGTAGCGTAGGTATTACAGCAGGGGCATCCACCCCATACAATATTATCAAGGAGGTTCAAACGAGCATGTCAGAAGAAAATTTCGAACAATTATTGGAGGAGTCTTTAAAGACAATACACAATGGAGAGGTTGTCGAGGGTGTGATCATCGGTGTGAAGGAAGATGAGATTGTCCTGAACATCGGCTACAAGGCAGACGGCATCATTACCCGCAGCGAGTACACCAACACTCCGAATGTGGATCTCAGAACTCTTGTAAAAGAGGGCGAGACAATGACGGCAAAGGTTCTGAAGGTAAACGACGGGGAGGGACAGGTTCTTCTCACTTACAAGAAGCTGATTGCCGAAAAGGGCAACAAGCGTCTGGAGGAGGCCTTCAACAACAAGGAGGTTCTCCGCGCAAAGGTTGCGGCAGTGCTCGGCGGCGGTCTGAGCGTTGTGGTGGAGGAGTCCAGGGTATTTATCCCGGCAAGCCTTGTATCCGATACTTACGAGAGAGATCTCGAGAAGTACAAGGATCAGGAGATCGAGTTTGTCATCAGCGAGTTCAATCCGAAGAGAAGAAGAATCATCGGCGACCGCAAGCAGCTGATTATCGCAAAGAAGAAAGAGATGGCCGAGGCGCTCTTCGCGCGGATCAATATCGGCGATGTGGTTGAGGGCACGGTGAAGAACGTGACGGAATTCGGCGTGTTTATTGATCTCGGCGGAGCGGATGGGCTTCTTCATATTTCGGAGATGTCCTGGGGCAGAGTGGAAAATCCGAAAAAGGTGTTCAAGCCGGGCGACGTTGTCAAGGCGTTTATCAAGGATATCCAGGGCGAGAAGATCGCGCTCAGCATGAAATTCCCGGATCAGAATCCGTGGAAGGATGCCGAGACAAAATTTGCGAAGGGCAACGAAGTGACCGGGCGCGTGGCGCGCATGACGGATTTCGGAGCTTTTGTCGAGCTCGAGCCGGGTGTCGACGCGCTGCTGCATGTATCGCAGATTGCGAGAGAGCATGTTGAGAAGCCGTCCGACGTGCTGAAGATCGGTCAGCAGATCACGGCGAAGATTGTAGATTTCAACGGCGAAGACAGAAAAATCAGCCTTAGCATCAAGGCGCTGCTTGCATCTGAGGAGCCGGCTGCAGAAGAGTAAATACGAATCCCGGAGGCATGAATGTTTCCGGGATTTTACCATATTTTGTGATGTATTGCACGCGGAGGAGGTTATCCCATGACGGACAATTACGAATCATTTAAAGCGGATGTGCTGCAGCTGACAAAAATAGATCTGAATGCCTACAAGGAGCGTCAGATGAAGCGCCGGATTGATTCCCTGATCGGAAAGCACCACTATACGACCTACCGGCAGTATGTCGATGCCCTCCGGAAGGACAGGGCGCTGTTCGACGAATTTGTCAATTATCTCACGATCAATGTATCCGAGTTTTACCGCAATCCGGAGCAGTGGGTTACGCTGGAGAAAAAAATACTTCCGGAGCTTATGAAAAAAAGCAGTTCGCTGAAAATCTGGAGCGCGGCCTGCTCGACCGGAGACGAGCCGTATTCTCTTGTGATGCTGCTCTCGAAATTCATGCCGCTGTCCAAGATCCGGATCATGGCGACGGATATTGATCTTCAGGTTCTTGACAAGGCCAGGATGGGACTTTACAACATCAAGAGCCTGAAAGGGCTTCCAGATGAATTTTTGCGCAAATATTTTACCAAAGTGAACGACACAAATTACCAGATCAGCAGCGATATCAAGAATTGTGTGGAGTTTAAGCAGCACAACCTGCTGAAGGATACATATCCGGTGCAGTGCGATCTGATCGTATGCAGGAACGTATTAATCTATTTTACGGAGGAGGCCAAGGACGACATTTACCGGAAGTTCAATGCCGCCCTGAAACCGGACTGCTTCCTGTTTGTCGGAAGCACGGAGCAGATTATCCAGCCGGAAAAGCTCGGCTACCATACCTATCAGTCATTTTTTTATCAGAAGAAGGCATGAGGGCGCGGCGGATTGTTTTTTAACTTTTTACAATTTACCGGTTGATTTTTTTAGAATGATTTAGTATAGTGTTACAGAGGAACGGCATGATGCACAAAAGGATTCACGCGGACTGTGCCAGGACCGTGACACGACAGGCTTCGCCGATGCATAAGCCGGGGACTCGGTGCATTGAACGGCGTTTAACGAATTTATCAGGAAAGGACGCAGGCTTTACGAGCCGGTGCGGCCGCGGGAAGCCGCGGCGGATTTGGGCAGAGCGATGCGGGAAAATGTCAGAGTTGCGGTGGATGCCATGGGGGGGGATAATTCCCCGGGCGAGGTAGTAAAAGGAGCGGTTGAGGCGCTGAGAGAGCGCCCGGAGGTCGAGATTTTTCTGACCGGCTCGGAGGAGAAAATCAAAAAGGAGCTGGAAAGCCTCAGCTATCCGCAGGATCGGCTGCACATTGTTCCGGCAGGTGAGATTATTACCAACGAGGAACCTCCGGTTCTGGCAATCCGAAGAAAAAAAGATTCCTCCATTGTCGTCGCTCTGAATCTTGTCAAGAGCGGACAGGCGGATGCGTTTGTATCCGCCGGCAGTACGGGAGCCGTGCTGGTGGGGGCGCAGCTGATCGTCGGCAGAATCAAGGGCGTGGAACGTCCTCCGCTGGCTCCGCTGATCCCGACTATGGACGGAATCTCCCTGCTCATTGACTGCGGTGCAAATGTGGATGCAAGATCCTCCCATCTCGTACAGTTCGCAAAGATGGGTTCCATATATATGGAAAACGTTGTGGGCGTAAAGAGACCGCGCGTCGCGATAGTAAATATCGGCGCGGAGGAGGAGAAGGGCAACATGCTCGTAAAGGAGACCTTTCCGCTGCTGAAGAACTGCAATGAAATCAATTTCATCGGCAGCATTGAAGCGAGAGAGATACCGAACGGCGCGGCGGACGTCATCGTCACGGAGGCGTTTGTCGGCAATGTCATCCTGAAGCTTTACGAAGGGCTCGCCATGTCACTGATTAAGAAAATCAAGCAGAGCATGACGGCGACGCCGGTCAGCACGCTCGGAGCGGCGCTGGTGAAGCCGCAGCTGAAAAAGACGATGAAGAGCTTTGATCTCTCCCAGTACGGCGGCGCGCCGATGCTGGGGCTCAACGGGCTTGTGGTAAAAAGCCACGGCAGCTCAAAGAGCAATGAAATCAAAAACTCCATCATCCAGTGCATTGCTTTCAAAGAGGAGAAAATCAGTGAAAAAATTGCCGCCAACATTGCGGCACAAGAAAGAATATAACAGAAAGGTGATTTGTCATGGAATTTGAAAAGCTGAAGAAGATTATCGGAGAAGTGTTGAATGTGGACGGCGAGGAGATCACGCTTGAGACGACGTTTGTAGATGACCTCGGTGCGGATTCCCTTGATATTTTCCAGATTATCATGGGGATCGAGGAGGAGTTCGACATCGAGATCGCCAACGAGGAGGCGGAAAAGATCGTTTCTGTAGGCGATGCCGTAGAGAAAATCAAGAGCGCGCTGAACTAGGACGGATCGTTTCTGTGTTTTCCGCAATATACTGCATGGAATTGAAAACAGAGGCCGGGACGGACGGACCGTGTGGGAACCCTTCGGGACTTCCACACGGTTCGTTCGGTTACGGGGAAATGAGGGGAAAATGGAATTGGAGGAAAGACTCGGCTATTGCTTTCGGCAGAAGGCGCTGCTGCGGCAGGCGCTGACGCACAGCTCGTACGCAAACGAGCGGAAGCTGAACAGAACGCCGGATAACGAACGGCTGGAGTTTCTCGGGGATGCCGTGCTGGAGCTTGTCTCGAGCGAATTTATTTTCAGCAGCCACGGGGAGATGGAGGAAGGGGAAATGTCAAAGCTGCGCGCCAGCCTTGTCTGTGAGCCGGCGCTGGCGTACTGCGCGCGGGAGCTCGGACTTGGGGAAGAACTGTTTCTCGGTAAAGGGGAGCAGGCCTCCGGAGGGGCAGATCGGGATTCCATTCTTTCGGACGCGCTGGAGGCAGTGATCGGGGCAATCTATCTGGACGGTGGTTTTACTAGCGCAAAAGAGTTTATCCGGATGCATGTGCTGAATGACCTGGAAAACAAAAAACTCTTTTTTGATAGTAAGACTATTTTGCAGGAGATCATCCAGGGAAGGGGAAAGGGAAGGGTTGTGTACGAGCTCGTCTCGGAAACCGGTCCGGATCATAATAAAACGTTCTGTGTCGAAGCCGTCGTGGAGGACTGGCTTACGACGAGAGGAACGGGCAAAACCAAGAAGGCTGCGGAGCAGGAGGCTGCCTACCGGGCCATTCTGAAACTGCGCCAGGACGGGGGAGCAGAATGTATTTAAAGAGCATCGAGGTGCAGGGATTCAAATCATTTGCAAATAAAATTCTGTTTGAGTTTAAAAACGGGATCACGGGGATTGTCGGGCCGAACGGAAGCGGGAAGAGCAATGTCGCGGACGCCGTACGCTGGGTGCTCGGCGAGCAGAGCGCCAAGCAGCTGCGCGGCAACAGCATGCAGGATGTTATTTTTTCTGGGACGGAGCTGCGCAGACCGCAGGGTTTTGCTTATGTTTCCATTACCTTCGACAATGCGGATCACAAACTGCCGATAGAATTTGAGGAGGTAACTGTGGCGCGCCGCGTTTATCGCTCCGGCGAGAGCGAATACTTGCTGAACGGAACGGGCTGCCGGCTGAAGGATATGCAGGAGCTTTTTCTGGACACCGGAATCGGCAAGGAAGGCTACTCCATTATCGGCCAGGGACAGATTGACCGGATTGTCAGCGGGAAACCGGAGGAGCGCAGGGAGCTTCTTGACGAGGCGGCCGGCATTGTGAAGTTCAAAAAACGCAAGGCGCTGACGGAAAAAAATCTGGCCGAGGAGCAGCTGAATCTCGGGCGCGTGCAGGATATTATCGCGGAGCTGGAAAAGCAGCTCGGGCCGCTGGAAAAGCAGTCCGGCACGGCGCGGGAATATCTGAAACTGAAGGAGGAGCTGCGGCGGGCGGAGGTCAGCCAGTTCCTGCTCGAGCAGGGGAGCAGCAGCGTGCAGGAGGCCGAGCTGACGGAAAAGCAGAGGATTGTGGACGGTGATCTGACACAGGTGCGCGCCGCTTACGACGATACAAAGAACGAATATGAGCGGGCGGAACAGGAGCTTGAACAGTTTGCCGAAGCAATTGATGCGGCAAAAGAGGAAAAAGCCCGCTGCCAGGTGGAGTTTGAGAAGACGGAGGGCGATATCCGCCTGCTGCACGGGCAGATGGATGCGATCCGCCAGAACAGCCTGCATTTTTCCGATACGCTGTCCCAGGTAGAGGGAAATCTCACGGCAAAGCAGGAGGAACTGGCCGGCTACCTCGCAAAGAAGCAGGAGACGGACGGAGCGCTTGACGCACTCGACGATGAGCAGACCGAAAAGGCATGCCGTATTCAGGAAATCCGCGGGGAAATCGAATCGCTGGATCGGGAGATTGAGGAGAGCAACGGCGAAATTTTCCGGCTGCTCAATGAAAATACAAACAATAAAGCAAATCTGCAGCGCTACGAGACGATGCGGGAGCAGAGTGCGATTAAAAGAGCTGAGCTGAACAAGCGTGTTCTCGAGCACAAAAGTCTGGAATCCCAGGCGCAGGACGCAATCCGGGAACGCGGGGAACAGCTGCACCGGGCCTCGGAGGAGGTACAGAATCAGGGGAGAGCCATCCGGGCACTGGAGGAGAGTGCGGAAAAGGAGCGGCAGGAGATTGAGAGGCTCGGCAGAGAGCTGGAGGAAAAACAGCGGAGCTTTCTTGCGGACAGCTCGCGGCTGGATTCTCTGCGGAATATTACGGAGCGCTATGAGGGCTACGGAAACAGTGTCCGGCGCATTATGGAGCAGAGAGAGCGCTTCCCGGGAATTGAGGGTGTTGTAGCGGATCTGATCAAAGTGGACAAAAGCTATGAGACAGCCGTGGAGACCGCACTTGGGGGCAGTATACAGAATGTTGTCACGGACAGCGAACAGACAGCCAAGAAGCTGATCGAATTTCTGAAAAAGACAAAGGCCGGGCGCGCGACCTTCCTGCCGCTCACCAGCATAACGCCGGCGCGCAACGGCAATGAATCGGCGCTGCGCGAGCCGGGCGTTATCGGGCTGGCGTCTTCCCTTGTCCGGGCGGATAAAAGGTACGGCGCGCTGGTGCAGTTCCTGCTCGGAAGAATATTTGTTGTGGACACGATTGACCATGCGCTTGCGCTGGCAAAAAAATACAGCTATACGCTGCGCATCGTTACGGTCGAGGGGGAACAGCTGAATCCGGGCGGATCGATTTCGGGCGGCGCGTACAAAAGTTCCGGCAGCCTGCTTTCCCGGCGCCGGGAGATGGAGGAACTGGAGCAGAGACTTCCAGAGGAGAAGGCTGCAGCGGAGCAGATGGCGGCCGGCCGGGAGGAGGCGCGCACGCGCCGGAACGGACTGCGGGAGAAGGCCGAGCAGGCGAAGGAAAAGCTCAGGGAACTCTATGTCCTGCAGAATACGGCAAAGATCGGCATGGAGCAGGCGGAAGCAAAACTGAGAGCACTCGAGGAGGAATTCGGAAGCTTTTCGGACGAGCTGCACGCGATGGAAGGCCAGACAGCTGCGCTAATGGAAAATATTGGAAATCTCAACAGCGAATTTGAGAAAAATGCGGAGCTGCGCGCACAGAAGGAACGGCGGATCGATGAATGCACCGCACTGCGGAAGGAAAAACAGCAGGAGGAGCAGAAACAATCGGAGGAGCTTTCCGGGCTGAAATCGAGGTTTTCTGCGCTGGAACAGAACAGCGGCAACCTGCTGGAAAACATCCGGCGTGTCCGGGCGGAACTGGCTCATCTGGAGGAGGAGCGGACACGGCTGAACGAGAGTGCCGGAAATTTCGAGAGCTCGCTGAAAGAGAAGCAGGAAGAGCTGGAGCGCTGTCTGCAGAGCCGCACAGAGAACGAAGAAAAAGCCAAAGAGCTGTCCGGGCGGATCGAGGAGCTCTCCGCCGGACGGGAGGAAAAGACCCGGCTGCACAAGGGATTTTTTGCGCGGCGGGAGGAGCTTTCCGGGCGGATTGCCCTGCTTGACAGGGAAGCGTTTCGGCTGGCCGGACAGCTGGAAAAGCTTGCAGAGGCTGCCGAAGCCCGGATCAATTATCTCTGGGAGGAATATGAGCTGACGCCGTCCGCCGCCGCCGAGCAGAGGGATGAGCGTTTTTTAGACCAGGCGGCCAACAAAAAGCAGATCGCCGCGCTGAAGAACAGCATCCGGGGACTCGGGGATGTTAATGTCAACGCGATCGAGGATTACAGGCAGGTGTCGGAACGCTACGAATTTCTGACCGGTCAGCGGGACGATCTGAAAAATTCGGAGCAGGCGCTGCTCGGCATTATCGCAGAGCTAGACGAGGAGATGCGGCGGCAGTTTGCGGAAAAATTTGCCGAGATTACCAGGCAGTTTGAGGTGGTGTTCCGGGAACTGTTCGGCGGCGGAAAGGCGTCGCTTGAGCTGCAGGAGGACGGGGATATCCTCGAGGCCGGCATCCGCATTATCGCGCAGCCGCCGGGAAAAAAGCTGCAGAACATGATGCAGCTCTCGGGCGGAGAGAAGGCGCTGACGGCAATTTCGCTGCTTTTTGCGATCCAGAATCTCAAGCCGTCCCCGTTCTGTCTTCTGGACGAGATTGAGGCAGCGCTCGACGATTCCAATGTCAAGCGCTTTGCCAGGTATCTGCACCGGCTGACCAGGGATACGCAGTTTATCGTAATCACGCACCGGCGCGGCACCATGGCGGCGGCCGATGTGCTCTACGGGATCACCATGCAGGAGAAGGGGGTTTCGACGCTGGTGTCGGTCAGTCTGATCGAAGGCGAGCTTGACAAGTAGTCAGGAAAGCACTATAGTAGAGGAAATCAGGAAAGGCGGGGAGGGCGCATGGGAGAGAAGAAGGGTTTTTTCGGAAGGCTTGCGGAGGGGCTTGCCAAAACGAGGAACAGCATTGTTTCCGGGATTGAGGCCATTTTTTCCGGTTCCGGAAGCATCGACGAGGATTTCTATGAGGAGCTGGAGGAAATTCTTATTATGGCGGATATCGGTGTGAATGCGACAAGCTCGATCATCGAAAATCTGCGGGCAAAGGTAAAGGAAAACAAAATCAAGGAGCCCGCGCAGTGCAGGGAGCTGCTGATTACAAGCATCAAGGAGCAGATGAACCCGCCGGAGGGCGCATACGATTTTGAGGAAAAAAAGACGGTTCTGCTGGTGATCGGCGTCAATGGTGTGGGAAAGACGACCTCCGTGGGCAAGCTGGCCGGCCAGTATAAGGACAGAGGAAAAAGGGTTGTCGTCGCAGCGGCGGATACCTTCCGCGCGGCGGCGATCGAGCAGCTGACGGAATGGGCGCACCGCGCACAGGTCGATATTATCGCACAGAAGGAGGGCTCGGACCCGGCCGCGGTTATTTTTGACGCGGTCAGCTCGGCCAAGTCGAAAAATGCGGACATCCTGATCTGCGATACGGCGGGAAGGCTTCACAACAAGAAAAATCTTATGGAGGAGCTGAAAAAGATCGACCGGGTAATCAGCCGGGAATACCCGGAAGCAAACCGGGAGACGCTGGTTGTTCTGGACGGCACGACCGGTCAGAATGCGCTGGCTCAGGCACGCCAGTTCAACGAGGTAGCGGAAATTTCGGGCATTATCCTGACAAAGCTTGACGGGACGGCCAAGGGCGGCATTGCGATTGCGATCCAGTCCGAGCTGAACATTCCGGTAAAATATATCGGCGTAGGGGAGAAAATCGACGATCTGCAGCGTTTCGATTCGGACGCTTTTGTGGACGCGCTGTTTGATGTGAAGGCGGAGTAAAAAACGGGAGAAAGGAAGCCCGGAGCCGGAAACAATCCGGAGCAGCTGCCGGTTGCTGCAGATCCGCAGATGCAGATCAGACAGCCAAAAGAAAATGGAAAAAGAAAAACAGGAACCGGAAAAGCGGCACGGGGCAGGGCAAATGAGCGCAGGAAGAGAAAGAGGGGAAAAGCGATGATGACACTGGAGAAATTTGAGGAGGCGAGCGAGGCCGTCATCAAGGTGACAAACCGCACGAAGCTTATATACAGCGATTATTTTTCGGAGATGACCGGGGGCCGGGTGTATCTGAAGCCGGAGAACATGCAGTTCACGGGCGCGTACAAGGTGCGCGGCGCATATTACAAGATCAGCACGCTGACGGACGAGGAGAGGGGCCGTGGCCTGATTACCGCCTCGGCCGGCAACCACGCACAGGGAGTGGCTTACGCGGCAAAAATATACGGGGCCAGAGCCGTTATCGTTATGCCTACCACGACTCCGCTGATCAAGGTCAACCGCACGAAGAGCTACGGCGCGGAGGTCGTACTGCACGGCAATGTATACGACGAGGCATGCGCCCACGCGCTGAAGCTGGCGGAGGAGAACGGCTATACCTTTATCCACCCGTTTGATGATGAAACGGTGGCAACCGGCCAGGGAAGCATTGCGATGGAAATTATCAAGGAGCTGCCGACCGTGGATATTATCCTGGCTCCGATCGGGGGAGGCGGGCTGGCTGCCGGCGTATCGACGCTCGCGAAGCTGCTGAATCCGAATATCCGGGTGATCGGTGTGGAGCCGGCGGGCGCAAGCTGCATGCAGGCATCGCTCAAGGAGGGGCATGTCGTGACGCTTTCCGGCGTGGACACCATCGCGGACGGCACCGCCGTAAAAACGCCGGGAGAGCATATTTTTCCTTATATTCAGAAAAATGTGGATGAGATCGTTACCGTGGAGGATCGCGAGCTGATTGTCAGCTTTCTTGACATGGTGGAAAATCACAAGATGGTGGTGGAGAATTCCGGGCTGCTGACGGTGGCCGCGCTGAAGCAGATTGACTGCCGCGGAAAGAAGGTCGTGTCCATCCTCAGCGGCGGGAATATGGACGTGATTACCATGGCTTCCATTGTGCAGCACGGCCTGATTGAGCGCGGGCGCATTTTTACCGTTTCCGTGCTGCTTCCGGACAAGCCGGGCGAGCTTGCCAATGTTTCCACGCTGATTGCAGGAAAGCAGGGCAATATCATTAAGCTCGAGCACAACCAGTTTGTCAGCATCAACCGGAATACGGCGGTGGAGCTTGTGATTACGATGGAGGCGTTCGGCCATGAGCACAAGGAGCGCATTGTAAAAATGCTGGAGGAGAAAGGTTATCAGCCAAAGCTTACCCAGCCGAAAAATACTTATATGTAAAATGACGGCATAAAAATGCGCCGGCCGCTGGCCGGATATTCGCACACATATCAGACAGGCGCCGCTCAGCAGAGAAAAAATCCCCTCCGCTGAGCGGCGCCTGTTTCCGGTCAATAGGTGTATTCGCGCTTCGGCTGATAATAGCAGGTCCGCAGCTGACGGTCTTTCCCGTAGGTGACAATGCAGCCGTCGAATGTCTCATTTCCGGAAAGCTTCTGCTTAAGGACATGATCAAACGTTTTCTCCTCCCTGCCGCCAGAAGAGGAATTCTGGGATGCAGAGCGGCCGGCCTCGCGTCTCAGCCGGGAGACGCCGGAAACAACCTGTACCGGAACCACCTTGAAATAACTGCCTGAAAATCCATTTGCTGCGGTAATCCCTCCCTGGATACATATTTCAACAGTGACCGTACCTTGTTTCTATAATATATATCGAAGGGAAGCGTAAAAATCATAAGCCTTGTTTTGTAAAAATTTCCTTAAATCTAATTTCCAGATCTTATTATTGAAATTTTATTCACGGAGTCCTGTAAGGAATCATGGTTCAAGTCCGGAAACTCAGCTGCCGGCCTGCCTATGCGATCGGTTCAAAATCTGCAGCGCCGTGCTTGCAGAGAGGACAGATGAAATCCTCCGGCAGCTCGTCACCCTCATAAATGTAACCGCATACCTTGCAGACATAGCCCTTCTTTCCCTCCGTAGCCGGCTTCGGCTTTACGTGATTCTGGTAGTAGGTATAGGTCATGGTCTCCTTGTCGGAGAGTACACGCGCCTCTGTTACCGAGCAGATAAACATCCCGTGGGTATCCAGATCAACATACTGCTCTACCTTGAGCGACAGGAAGGAATTAATGCTGCCGGACAGGAATGCGAGCCCGTTGTCGGACCGCAGCGGGGTCATGCCGGCGAACTTGTCCGTGCTGCGCCCGCTCTGGAAACCGAAGGTTTCGAAAATTTTAAACGGAGCTTCCACCGACAGACAGTTGACATTCATTTTCCCGGTCTGCTTGATGACATGGTGGGAATAGTTCTGCTTGTTGATCGTAACGGCAACCCGGTTCGGCGTGTTCGTCACCTGGGAAACCGTGTTGACAATCAGTCCGTTATCCTTTTTGCCGTCGTTGCAGGTAACGACATAGAGGCCGTAGCCGATGTTGAACAGGGCGGTGAGATCATTTTTGTTTGCGGTCTCATCGCGCTGTGCAAGATAATCTCTGCAGAGCTCGTCGGCAAGTGCGTCGAGCTGTGCGGTGCTCGTCTCGTTCAGGGCGGACATAATCTTTACGGATGTATCGGTGAAGGTCAGGTTTTTACAGCCTTCAAGCATGGATCTCATCGTTTTGGCGGCGAGCGGTGCCCACGAGCCGTTTTCAATCAGGGCAACGGTACGGTTCTGGAAATTGCGCTCCGTCAAATGATGGATAAACTCTTTCATAAACGGGAAAATATCGGCATTATAAGTCGTAGTAGCAAGCACAAGTCTGCCATATCGGAAGGCATCTTCCACAGCCTCCGCCATATCGCAGCGGGCAAGGTCGTTGACGACCACCTTCGGGCAGCCTCTGGAGCGCAGCTTCTCCGCAAACAGATCAACCGCCTTTTTCGTGTTTCCGTAGATGGATGTATAGGCGATAACGATGCCCTCGCTCTCCACCGCATAGGACGACCAGGTATTGTACAGGTCGATATAATAGCCGAGATTTTCGGTCAGCACCGGCCCGTGCAGCGGGCAGATTATGCGGATATCAAGCCCCGCAGCCTTTTTCAGAAGAGCCTGCACCTGCGCACCGTATTTGCCGACGATGCCGATGTAGTACCGTCTTGCCTCGCATGCCCATTCTTCCTCCGCGTCGAGCGCGCCGAACTTGCCGAACCCATCCGCGGAAAACAGGATTTTGTCCGTGCTGTCATAAGTCACGATAACCTCCGGCCAGTGCACCATCGGCGCCGCGACAAAGGCGAGTGTATGCCTGCCGAGAGAGAGGGTGTCGCCCTCGCCGACAACAACGCGGCGGTCGGAAAAATCCGTGCCGAAGAAATTTTTCATCATTGTGAATGCCTTGGCGGAGGAAACGATAAGAGCCTGTGGGTAGGCTTTCATAAAGTTGGCGATATTTGCCGAGTGATCCGGCTCCATATGCTGTACAATCAGATAATCCGGCTTTCTCCCGCCCAGCTCTGCCTCAAGATTGTCCATCCATTCATGTGTAAAATTGCGGTCAACCGTGTCCATAACGGCAACCTTCTCGTCAAGAATCAGATACGAATTATACGACATGCCGTTCGGGACGACGTACTGTCCCTCAAACAGATCAACATTATGGTCGTTGACGCCGACATAGCGTATGTCCTTTGTGATTTCCATAAAAAATACTCCTTTCCTTACGGCATAAAATGACAATACGGATCTCCGTATTGACTTCGCGTTCTCCATTATACTATAATCAAAAATAAAAGTATATTGAATTTCCAAATTTGACGGAAAAAAACGGAAGAGTCCATGGAGCAGGAGAAAATCCGGGGCAGATTCGGCCGCAGGCCGGCGCCGGTCTGCGGCTTTTCCGGACACTGCCGGAAGTTCCGTATTTCAGGGAGGTGCACTATGTATCAGGCGTCGGAACAGCGCTACAGCAAAATGGAATATCCGCACTGCGGGGCAAGCGGCCTGAGACTGCCGGCGGTTTCGCTCGGTTTCTGGCACAATTTCGGCAGCAACATGCCGATGGACAACATGAAAAAGATGTGCTTCACGGCGTTCGATCATGGGATTACACATTTTGACCTGGCCAATAATTACGGCTCAGAGACGGGCAGCGCCGAAAAGAATCTCGGGCTTATCCTGAAGGAGGAGCTTGCAGCGTGGCGCGATGAGCTGATTATCAGCACGAAGGCGGGCTACGGAATGTGGCCGGGGCCTTACGGGGACTGGGGGAGCCGGAAATATCTGCTGGCAAGCCTGGATCAGAGTCTGAAAAGGCTTCAGCTCGACTATGTTGATATATTCTATCATCACCGGATGGATCCGCACACGCCTCTGGAGGAGACGATGGGAGCTCTGGCACAGGCGGTGGCGAGCGGCAAGGCGCTCTATGTCGGACTTTCCAATTATGACGGGCCGACTCTGGAGAGGGCTGCCGCAATCCTTGACGGGCTGCACTGTCCGTTTATTGTAAATCAGAACTGTTATTCCATCTTTGACCGCACGATCGAGCATAACGGCCTGAAGCAAACCTCCGCACGGCTCGGCAGGGGGATTATTGCCTTCAGCCCGCTGGCACAGGGAATGCTTTCTGACCGGTATCTCAACGGGATTCCAAAGGACAGCCGCATCCGCACGGACGGGCGTTTCCTGCAGGAATCCAGCCTGAGCGAGGGCAGACTGAAAAAGATCTGCGCACTGGCGGACATGGCGGCAGAGCGCGGACAGAGCCTGGCACAGATGGCGCTGGCGTGGATTCTGCGCGACGGGATTGTGACGAGCGTTCTTGCCGGAGCTTCCCGTCCGGAACAGATTCTGAACAATATCGAGGCGATCCGAAACACCGGCTTTGCAGCGGAGGAGCTGCAGAAAATTGATGAGATCTGCGGCTGGGAGAACTGATGCCGGAGCTCCGTCTCAAAATGCCCCGCGGCGCGCGTTCTGCGCCGCGGGGCATTCGGTTTGGTTATTTGTTGGCGAGCTTTTCGATCAGAGCTTCCAGTTCCGGAAGGCAGGCGCCGCACACGGTACCGGCCTGGGTTGCGGCCTGAACCTCCTCAAGTGTTTTTGCACCGTTCTCCACCGCGTCCATAATATCGCGGACAGTCGTTCCCATACAGGCGCAGATAATTTCGTTTTCATCCATAATAAATTTCCTCCATACCGAAGCAATGTATTGTTTTTTCTTTCCGCATCAGTATGCCCGGAACCGGAAAGTTTATGCAGAAGAAAAAATTAAACATTTATAAAATCCGTTTATTTTACGGGCCGGGATATGTGCCGGAATTTTAAACAAAAAGCAGCCGCAATCTTCTACATGCGGGAGAGCGGAAGTCGCTTTACAGGAGAAAACTTTTTTGTTATAATCGAACCATCCGTTCCGATCTCACGATGTCCTGATTTTATCTGAACCGCGTCCGGGCGTCCGCTGTCCATCCAAAAAATAATGATTGACATCCAAAGAAAAATACGGTAATATGATATCAGAACAAACGTTCGATATAAAAGCAGCTGTCCGCGGAATGCAGTCTGCAAAAATTATCGTATTTCGGGAGCGGAGCAGGCATTGGATTCTGTCGGACACGGCGCCTGCGGGATAAAGAAAGATAAAATCAGGCTGCGGATGCGAAGCAATAAAAAAGCGGCCTGCGCAGGTTTGAGAACGAAAAGAGAAAAGGAGAAATAAGGCTATGGCGAAGGATGATAAGCAGAAAGATAAGGACAAAGACAGGGAAAAGGAAAGGCCTCAGAGCAGGGAGGAAAAGCTGAAGGCGCTTGAGGGCGCGCTGGCACATATTGAGAAGCAGTACGGGAAGGGCTCCATCATGAAGCTCGGCGATAACTCCACCCACATGAATATTGAGACGGTGCCGACCGGCTCCATCAGTCTTGATATCGCGCTCGGGCTCGGCGGGCTTCCAAAGGGGCGCGTGGTCGAGATTTACGGACCGGAGTCCAGCGGAAAAACTACGGTGGCGCTGCACATGGTTGCCGAAGTGCAGAAGCGCGGCGGCATTGCCGGATTTATTGATGCGGAGCATGCGCTGGACCCGGTATATGCCAAGAATATCGGCGTCAATATCGATGAGCTGTACATATCGCAGCCGGACAACGGCGAGCAGGCGCTGGAGATCACCGAGACGATGGTCCGTTCCGGGGCAATCGACATTATTATTGTAGATTCCGTTGCGGCTCTTGTGCCGAAGGCGGAGATTGACGGCGACATGGGAGATTCCCACGTCGGTCTGCAGGCGCGCCTGATGTCCCAGGCGCTCAGAAAGCTGACGGGTATTATCAGCAAATCCAACTGCATCGTTATTTTTATCAATCAGCTGCGTGAGAAGGTGGGCGTTATGTTCGGAAATCCGGAGACGACCACGGGCGGCCGCGCGCTGAAATTCTATTCGTCGGTTCGTCTTGACGTACGCAGAATTGATTATCTCAAGAACGGCGGAGAAAATATCGGAAACCGCGTCCGCGTAAAGGTAGTAAAAAACAAAATTGCGCCGCCGTTCAAGGAGGCCGAGTTTGATATTATGTTCGGCCAGGGAATTTCCCGCGAAGGCGATATTCTTGACCTTGCCGTATCCGAAAATATTATCGGCAAGAGCGGGGCCTGGTTTTCCTACAACGAGGCAAAAATCGGGCAGGGACGTGAGAATGCGAAGCAGTATCTGAGGGATAACCCTGCCGTTATGGCGGAGGTTGAACAGAAGGTTCGCTCAAAATTCGGCATCGGCGCGGAAAAGGAAAATGCGGAGGAAAGCGCCGCAAAGGAGACAGCTCCGGATGATAAAACTTCAAAATCTGGGCGCGGCAGAGCGAAGGCTTCCGCAGGTGCGGATGATTCCGCCGCACAGGATAGTGCGGACAAGCAGGAAGGCGGCGCGGAGGCTGCAGGGCAGGAAAATGGCGCTGCGGAAAATGCAGAAGATGCCGCTTTGCAGGATGAATAAAAATGGAGCGGATCGTTACGGCTGTGGAAATCTGCAGGGGCAGCCGCAAAAGAAAGGTCTATATCAACGATGAGTTCCTGTTTTCCCTGTATCCGGCAGAGCTTTCACGAAGCGGACTGGAGGAGGGAGTTTCCTTTACGGATGAGCTCTGCTCTGAGGTTTTTCAGGAGATACTGCTGCCGCGGGCAAAAAAGAGGGTGCTTAACCTTCTGATTGCGAAGAATCGGAGCCGGAAAGAGCTGTGCGAGCGGTTATCGTCGGACGGATATCCGCCGGAGGTTGCCGCGGAAGCAGTGGAGTATGCAGAGGCGTACCATTATGTAGATGATCTTCGCTTTGCGGTTACCTTCCTGCGTTCGAAGCAGGAGGAAGAGAGCAGCCGTCGGCTTGCCATGCGGCTCGGCGAGAAGGGGATATCCCGCGAGGTTATTCAGGAGGCCTTTGATACGGTGCGGGAGGAGCGGATTGAGCTGATGGGGGACGAGTTTGAGGAAGCGGAACAGACAGCACTTTTTCGTCAGATCCGCCGAAGAACTTCCAATCCTTCGGCGCTTACGGAGAAGGAGCGGCAGAAACTGATGGCAGCGCTCTATGCAAGAGGGTTCCGCAGCTCGGATATCACGGCCGCGCTGCGCGGCTGAACCGGAGGAAAACCCCGGCTTTCTGCTACAGTAAAAAAGGAAACAAAACAGTATAGTTCAAAGAGAAGATAGCATAAGACTGCAGAGCGGTGTTCGGATTGTCCGGTGCACGGCTCTGCATCCTTTTGTGCACGGCTTTTTATTCCTCCGGTCTTTGCTTTTCTTTTTTCCATTTTCTTGCGCTTTTCCCTTGAAATCTTGACGCTAATGGAATATAATATAATTGGAACAAATTTGGCTTTTCTGCTGCTTTTGCAAAAATGCCAATACAATAAAAAATGGAGGGCTGAAAATGAGTACTACAGCACAGATGTCGGCAAGGGACAGAATATCCGCTCTGCTCGACGCGAACAGTTTTGTTGAAATCGGCGCTTTGGTCACGAAGAGAAATACCGATTTCAACCTTCAGGAGAAGGAGGCACCTTCGGATGGTGTCATTACCGGCTACGGCGTGATCCACGGCAGCCTGGCGTATGTTTATGCACAGGATGTCAGTGCGATGAACGGCACCATGGGAGAAATGCATGCGAGAAAGATCACCCGCATTTATGATCTCGCGATGAAGATCGGCGCGCCGGTGATCGGGCTGGTGGACTGCGCAGGGCTTCGTCTTCAGGAGGCGACGGACGCACTTGCCGCATTTGGTGAGATTTACCTGAAGCAGGCGCAGGCCTCCGGCGTTATTCCGCAGATTACGGCGGTGGTCGGGAGCTGCGGGGGCGGAAGCGCAGTGCTTGCGTCCATGAGCGATTTCGTGTTTATGGAGGAGAAAAACGCGAAGCTTTTTGTCAACGCCCCGAACACGCTGGAAGGGAACAACACAAACAAATGCGATACCGCGTCGGCATCCTACATGGCGGGAAAGGGAGCAGCCGATTTTGTCTGCGGCAGTGAGGCGGAGCTTTTTGAGAGCATGCGCGAGCTGATGAGCGTTCTCCCTTACAACAATGCGGAGGAAGCGGCAGGAGAGGCGGAGACCGACGATCTGAACCGCCGGCTGGAGAACCTTTCCGGCGAGCTTTCCGATGCGGCGCTTGCACTTTCCGATATTTCCGACAACGGGCTGTTTGTCGAGGTAAAAAAGGCTTATGCGAAGGAGATGACCACCGGCTTTATCCGTCTGAACGGGATGACGGTCGGTGCAGTGGCAAACCGCAGGGCTGTGCTTGACGAGAACGGAAAGGTTTCGGAAAAGTTTGAGGACAGGCTGACGACGGCAGGATGCTACAAGGCGGAGAGCTTTGTGAAATTCTGCGACGCCTTCAACATACCGGTACTTACGCTGACCAATGTTTCCGGCTATGCCGCGACGGTTCCGGAAGCCGGCAGCATTGCAATCGCTGCCGCAAAGCTCACATACGCATTCGCAAATGCAACCGTTCCGAAGATCAATGTCATTACGGAAAAAGCATTTGGCAGCGCCTATATTACCATGAATTCAAAGCATATCGGCGCGGATCTGGTCTATGCTCTCGAGGGAGCAAAAATCGGCACGATGGACGCGGAGCTTGCCGTTCAGATCATTTATGCGGACGAGCTGAAAGGAGCCGGCGGCGCGAAGCTTGCGGCGGAAAAGGCGAAGGAGTACGATGAACTTTCCCAGAGCGCAGCTGCAGCAGCGAAGAGAGGATATGTGGATGCCGTTCTTGCACCGGAGACGCTCAGACAGCATCTTCTCTACGGCTTCGAAATGCTGTTCACAAAAAGAGAGAATCAGCCGGTGAGAAAGCACGGCACGGTTTAATGAGGTGGGCGTTTATGAAGAAAATTAAGAGTATGGCAGGGATTGCATGCGGTGCGCTGTTTGCCGCTCTTTCCAATCCCTTTATGGCAAAAGCCGCCACCGAGACGGAAAAGAGAAGCTTTGGAGAGACAATGCAGTACGCGCTTCTGAATACGCTGATGGGCATTGTTATCGTTTTCCTTGTGCTGGTTCTTATTTCGGGGCTGATCAGCCTGTTCAAGTACATCAACAGGTTTGAGCAGAAAATGACGGCAAAAAAGGCCGTGCCGGCGCCGGCAGTACAGGAGCCGGAGACGGATTCCGAAGACGAAGAGGAGCTTTCGGACGATCTTGAGCTGGCAGCTGTTATTACCGCTGCAATCCATGCTTATGAGGAATCGCAGGGCAATGAGGTTCCTGTGGACGGCCTTGTTGTGAGAAGCATCCGCAGAGCGGGCAAATCCAGATGGCAGAACGCCTGAGTTTTATGAGCCGGGACGGTTCGGTACTGCCGAAAATAAGGAATGCGGAAGAGATGGAACAGAAGGGCTGCGGTGAGAAAGCAGAAAGCATGATCTGCGCCGGAGCAGAGGCACATGAAAATGAACAGGAAACAAGATGTGCAGTGAATTGACAGGCAAAAAGCGGAAAAACCGGGAACAGCAGATTTCGAACGGAACAGAAAAAGCTGTAAATACGTAAGCTGTGGATTTCATCGCCTGTTCGGATTAAAAACACAAGTTTGCAATGTCAGAACTGCCTCGCTGGAAGCTGTCCCGATGTAAAAATCAAAAATAAAAAATTTGAGTTATGAAAAGCGGTATGCCGCGCGTGCGGCAGAATGGAGGAAAAAATGAAAAGCTATACAATTACGGTCAACGGCAATGTTTATGATGTAACGGTGGAGGAGGCAGCGGAGGGCGCTGCTCCTAAAGCTGCGGCAGCGCCGAAAGCAGCTCCTAAGGCAGCACCGAAGGCAGCAAAGGCTCCGGCGGGTGCGCAGGGCAGCGTAAAGGTTACGGCTCCGATGCCGGGCAAGATCCTTGCCGTCAAGGCCGATGCCGGCAAGGCAGTCAAGAAGGGCGAGGCGGTCATCGTGCTTGAGGCGATGAAGATGGAGAACGAAATCGTCGCTCCGCAGGACGGCACGATTGCGAGCATCCATGTTTCCGTGGGTGCGAGCGTAGAGGCCGGAGAAGTGCTTGCAACCATGAACTAAGACTGTCTTCCTTGGAGGTAACCAAATGAGTTATGTAGCTGAAACGCTGGAGAATCTCGCCAATCAGACGGCGTTTGCCTCCCTGAAATGGGGCAATGTCCTGATGATTGTTGTCGCGCTGATTTTCCTGTATCTTGCAATCAAAAAGGGATATGAACCGCTGCTGCTGGTTCCGATCTCGTTCGGTATGCTTTTGGTCAATATGTACCCGGCTATTATGGCCGTGCCTTATGTGGACGAGTTTGGAATCGAGCACGCAGGCGGTCTTCTCCATTACTTTTATCTTCTGGATGAATGGAGCATCCTGCCGTCCCTGATCTTTATGGGCGTCGGCGCGATGACCGATTTCGGTCCGCTGATCGCAAACCCGGCCAGCTTTCTGCTCGGTGCAGCAGCACAGATCGGTATTTTCGGTGCCTACCTGATGGCTATCCTTATGGGCTTCGGCGATAAGGCCGCGGCAGCCATCTCCATTATCGGCGGTGCAGACGGTCCTACCTCGATCTTCCTTGCCGGAAAGCTCGGGCAGACAAACTACATGGGACCGATCGCGGTTGCGGCGTATTCCTATATGTCCCTTGTGCCGATTATTCAGCCTCCGATCATGAAGCTTCTCACAACGGAGGAGGAGCGCAAAATCAAGATGGAACAGCTCCGTCCGGTTTCCAAGCTTGAAAGGATTCTGTTCCCGATTATCGTTACGATTGTGGTCGTACTTATCCTGCCGTCCACGGCTCCGCTGGTCGGAATGCTGATGCTCGGCAACCTGTTCCGTGAGAGCGGCGTTGTCAAGCAGCTGACGGAAACGGCGTCGAACGCGCTCATGTACATTGTTGTTATCCTGCTCGGCACCTCCGTCGGCGCGACGACAAGCGCGGAGGCGTTCCTTCAGTGGGATACCCTCAAGATCGTTGCTCTCGGACTGATTGCGTTCGCGCTCGGAACGGCGAGCGGCGTGCTGTTCGGCAAGGCGATGTGCCGGGTGACTCACGGAAAGGTAAATCCGCTGATCGGTTCAGCCGGCGTATCCGCGGTGCCGATGGCGGCCCGTGTGTCGCAGAAGGTCGGAGCGGAGGCGGATCCGACAAACTTCCTTCTCATGCACGCGATGGGGCCGAACGTGGCCGGCGTTATCGGCACGGCGGTGGCTGCCGGCGTGTTCATGGCGATTTTCGGAGTTTGATAAAGAAGCGCGGACCTGCTGCCGGGGGCATTTTATCCCGTCCGGCAGGATCCCGCGGATACTGGGCCTGCCGGCATGGATACCCTGAAATCGGCTTTGCCGGCCAGGCCACCATAATGAAAGTTTAGGAGGCAGTAAAATGGCTGAACAGGTGAAAAGACCTTTAAAAATTACAGAGACAGTTTTGCGCGACGCCCATCAGTCCCTCATTGCGACGAGAATGTCGACGGATCAGATGCTTCCGATCGTAGACAAGATGGATAAGGTCGGCTATCATGCCGTGGAGTGCTGGGGCGGCGCAACCTTTGACGCATCCCTCCGTTTCCTCAAGGAGGATCCGTGGGAGAGACTCCGCAAGCTGCGTGCGGGCTTTAAAAATACAAAGCTTCAGATGCTGTTCCGCGGACAGAATATTCTCGGCTACAACCATTATGCGGATGACGTTGTAGAATATTTCGTTCAGAAGTCGATTGCGAACGGCATTGATATCATTCGTATTTTTGACTGCTTCAACGATCTGCGGAATCTTCAGACGGCGGTGAAGGCGGCAAACAAAGAAAGAGGACACGCGCAGATTGCGCTTTCCTATACGCTCGGCGACGCCTACACGCTGGAATACTGGACGAACATGGCGAAGCAGATTGAGGAGATGGGTGCGGATTCGATCTGCATCAAGGATATGGCAGGACTTCTGGTTCCTTATGAGGCGACAAAGCTTGTAAAGGCGTTAAAAGCCGGTACAAAGCTCCCGATCGAAATGCACACGCACTATACTTCGGGGGTTGCTTCCATGACCTATCTGAAGTCGGTTGAGGCGGGAGCCGACATTATCGACACGGCGATGTCCCCGTTTGCGATGGGAACAAGCCAGCCGGCTACCGAGGTTATGGTTGAAACCTTCCGCGGTACGGAATACGATACGGGGCTAGATCAGAATCTTCTGGCTGAGATTGCCGATTATTTCCGTCCGATGCAGGAGGATGCGCTGAAGACCGGCCTTCTGAACCCGAAGGTAATGGGCGTAAATATCAAGACTCTTCTGTATCAGGTGCCGGGCGGTATGCTTTCGAATCTTGTATCCCAGCTGAAGGAAGCGCATGCCGAGGACAAATATTATCAGGTGCTCGAGGAAATTCCGAGAGTGCGCAAGGATTTCGGCGAGCCGCCGCTCGTTACGCCGTCCTCCCAGATCGTCGGCACGCAGGCCGTGCTCAACGTGCTGCAGGGCGAGCGCTACAAGATGGTGACAAAAGAATCCAAGAAGGTGCTTTCCGGCGAGTTCGGCGAGACCGTAAAGCCTTTTGACAAGGCAGTGCAGAAAAAGTGCATCGGTGATGCAAAGCCGATCACCTGCCGTCCGGCCGACCTGCTCAAGCCGCAGCTTGCGGAGTTTGAGAAGGAAATTGCCGCATGGAAGCAGCAGGATGAGGATGTTCTGTCATACGCACTGTTCCCGCAGGTAGCGATGGAATTTTTCAAATACCGCCAGGCGCAGCAGGCCAAGGTGGATGTGACCGCGGCAGATACGGATAACAAGGCTTATCCGGTATAGGAAACATAACGGATTATTCCGGCTGGCGGAAAATGCACAGTGCTATATATTCTATTGCATTTAATATATGACAGCCGGAATAAGGGGGTAAACAGTCAGAAAACGGGAAGGATATTACAGAAAGTATTCTTCCCGTTATTAATAATTTAGTTATATAATTAATTTTTATAATCTTTTTTTATAATCATCAAAAGTAAATTCTATCATCAATGATGAATACTTCCATGATCAATGATGAATGCTTCCTCAATCAATCCAACAGTCATATCAAGTTAACAGCCATATCATGTTCTGTTTTCAGGTTCCTCAATTCTAATTCCCAAGTTTCTCAATTCTAGTTGCTCCATTTTTAAGCCCTTTAAACCTCATTTATAAAAATCTGTACTTAAACCACTATTTGGATACAAAAGGATCACGGTAAACGCACGATTTTATGTCTATCCGCCAAAGAAAAAATCTGATATAT
>CAJUMC010000018.1 GCA_910587085.1 uncultured Lachnospiraceae bacterium
GCTCTTGAACACTAATCGAATAGGTAATATATTTCTCTTTTCTTTGTTCCCTTTTCCATTAAAATAGCAAAAAGAAATAACTTTCTTTTGGAAAATAGCTTCTTTGATAATATTAAATGTATCTTGCTGTGGGGCACGATGCACCCAGTCTGAGAAATCAACTTCAATCCAGTTTGTAGATTTTATCTGGAATAAACCGCTTAACTTTGTAAGCAATGTATTAGGTTTTTTTTCTGTGGTTGCAATTATTCCTTGCAGTGCTGTTAGTATTTGTTCCTGTTCTTGTTCGGAAAGCAAAGATTTATCCAGTGTATAATTTTTAAGGATAGAAATACCTCCCCTTTTTCCCTGTGTTGCATAAATGGGGATTCCAGCACTGCTTATGGAGTCAATATCTCTGTAAATGGTTCTGATTGATACGTCAAATTCTTGAGCAAGTTCGGAGGCGGTTGCCTTTCCGTTCTGTAAAAGATAGTACACAATTCGAAATAATCTGCTTTCCCGCATTTTCGTCACCTCCCGTATATTATAACACATAAACCTGTCAACAGAATGTCATGTTATGGAAATAAAGAGAGGGATTCCATAGCCTGTTATGCACATTTCCATAATGCTTGTCTTTTAGTCTTTGGTTTCCTCGGTTCGGAATCGTGCGGCGCGGAGGTCTGTCTTTTGTTTTCGGTTGCTTGCTTCTTTACCGTACATAAGCATCAGGCCATGGCATATCGCAGACCTGTGAAAAGCTTCAGCTCTTTCCGCCGATTCCGACTTCCACCTCGGAATAGTACCGCGCAATTTCATCCGAGATCTTCTTTGCGGCGTCCCCGAGATCTGCGTCTCCCTGAAGATAAGCGCATGCCCCGCCCGCAAAAATCTCAAAAACGGCCTGATCCCACATAATCGGATTCTGCGCATCCCGCACAATCCCGATCATCTGCTCTGCCTCCTGCCGGTTAAAATAGCGCGCCCAGATATTTTCCGCCACCCTTGAGGTAATCCGGGAAAAATCCAGCTGTTCATATTCCCGCAGCACTCTTTTATGGACCGGAAAGCCGGAAAAGCAGGTGTATTCTTTCTGGGAGCGATAGGAAAACGCTGTTCGAACAAACAGAAACGCCAGCTCTTTCTGTTCAGACTGCGCACACACTCCAAGCAGGCCGTTCGGGAAAAAACGGCTGCCCGCGAGCAGCTGCCCGCCGCGCATTTCCGCCTCCTGCGGACAGGTACTCAGCTCATATATGCCCGACATATTGATAAACATCAGATCCTGCTCCCCGCTTGCGTAATCCGGACGATCCGCCGGTACGCCGCTGAAATAGCTGTTCCAGACATACTCGCCGCGTTCGGTATTCTCCGCGGGCGGCATGGCGGCCTGCTGCGATCTGCAGAGGCTTTCCGCCTGCTTAAGAAAGTCTTCCATCGTTTCCGCGAGGGCGCTCGCGTCCTTTCCTGAAAGCTCCGGCATAAAATTGTACCAGAGAAGCCGGAGCAGAACGGAGTAGGGAAGGCCGGAGCGCACCGCCGTATTTGAGCCGCTCTTTACGCAGTGTGCGGCCAGAGACGCGAGGTCAGGGAAGCTTCCGGCCTCCCCGCCGGAGGTGCAGAGCATTGGAAGCATCACACGCGCCGGCAGCATATAGACGGCGTTCCCCCTCGTATAACAGGAAAAAATATTCGGCTCCACCACCTCGCGCAGCTCCGGAAGCGCTGCATTCAGATCCTCCAGCAGCCCGTTTTCGGCATAGATTTCCGCCGGCAGCCCGTCCAGAACCAGAACATCCGGCCCCTCTTCGGCGGCCAGACGGCGATTCAGGGCGAGAATGCGGTCGTATATGGTTTCGCCCTCCGCCGAAGACTCCGCTGTCTCAAAGACTACGCGGATTTCCGGATACCGCAGCTGAAAGACCCCGATCATATCGAGCAGCAGTTCATTATCTGCCAGCGAATAAACGGTCAGGACGCGCTGTTCGCCGGAACCGCCGGGCGAATATTTCATGATAAGACCGTCCTCGTCGCTGCAGACGGTGTAAAAAGCATCCTCCGCGGCAAAGAATTTTATCAGGTTCCCTTTGTCCGCGGAAAATCGGAATTCCCCGGGCTCCATCACCTTGTGAAAGCCCGTCCCGTCTTTTTCCGCCGAAAATATCCCTTCAGAACAGCAGGCATAAAGCCTGCCGTCCCAACCGGCCAGCCGGACCGACATCCGAAAGTTCCCCGCAAGCACCGGCAGAAACGCAAGCTTTTCCCCGTCATAATGAAGAATGTACGGACTGTCGTCGTCCAGAATAAAGAGATCATTTCCTTCGGCATACATGGTTTCGTACCAGCCGCATGCAAAACGTTCCAGAATCCTGCCGTCCTCGCCGCTGTAAAGAAAGCACTGTCCGTCCATCTGCGCCATGGCGATATTGCCGTTTTCCAGTACGGCAATCTGCCCGGGAACCGCACGGCCGCCGTGTTCCTTTGTTCTGTCCCAGTCAGGAATAACAATTTCCGCCGGGGAGCTCCCTGACTGCTTCACCAGATGATACAGACTGTCCTCATCCGCATAGCACACATAATAGCAGCCGTCCTCGCCGAGAAACATCTTGATGCTCTCCTCCCTGGCACTGCCTCTCAGAGCCTCTGTCCAGGAAACGGCCTCCCTGCTCCACCTGGCTTCGATGCCGCTGTCATCCTCCAGCGTATATTTCCACAGCAGCGGCTCCGGCTCTGTATTGCCTGAAATGTCTCCGGCAGGTTGTGTCTGTGAAGCGGATGCGGATTTTGCATCGGCAGGAAGGGTTGATCCGGGCTCCGGCTGCACGACAGCGGCAGGCTTTGCATCGGCAGGAAGGGTTGGTTCGGGCTCTGGCTGCGCGGCAGCGGCAGGCCTTGCATCGGCAGGAAGGTTTTGTGCAGGCTCCGGCTGTATGCTGACTGCGGATTTTGCATCGGCAGCCGGGTTTTCAGCGGCTTCCGGCGGCCTCCGGGAGCTGACGGTAAAACATTCCAGCCTGCCGTCCCGGTTCAGAAAGATCCCGCAGCAGCGCTCGGCGTTATTCTCGATATGAAGATCGCTGACAATCGCTTTTTCCCGCCAGCCCTCCAGAAGAGGCAGGGCGGAACCCCCGTCAGGCTGTTTTTCATCCTCATCCTCCGGCGGCTGCTTGATGTCCGGCTGTTCCCCATCCTCTTTCCCAGAAGACATTCCGCTGCCACCTGCCCCGTCCTCCTTATCCGCACTGTTCTGCCCGTTATCTCCTCCGGGCCGGCCGGTACTTGATATGTCCTCCTCTTTCGGCCGGCCGGGTTCCCTGCTTCCCGCGCCGGCCGTGCTTCTGCACCCGGCCAGGAGACAGACAATTAAAAATACATTCAAAGCTTTTACGCAGCGCCTTTTCCTTTGCATAACCGTATAACCCCGTTTCTTCTCTGCCGCATCCGGCGGTATCTGCGATATCCGCAGATTAATCCAGCAACCCCTGTGTTCTATTATGTATATATTTCCATTCAGCCCCATCCGGTTTCTTGGTTTACAGATTGTAAACCCATGCATTCAGTCTACTGCAAGTAAACCGATTTGTCAAGGCATTTGTCGGAAGATATGCAAGAACCGTCAGTTTTCCGAAGGATTAAAGGACGACTTATAAGCTTCCGAACAACTTCCGAAATAATTTCCTCAAAAACCGTAAAATGATCTAGCTCAATCCTATTCATCACCATTCCGATTCCCTCCGCTCTTTTTAAGTGAACTTCTTAAAAAAATATGCCCTCATTGCATTTATTCTAATACAATGGGGCATATTCTTTCAACTTTTCCGGGAAACACTTTTTTCAATGCCCGCTTCCCGGAAACTTTCGAAAGGTGCATACTAATTTACCAGAAAATACAGCTTTTACGGAATGCGCTTCAAAATTCTCGCACAGCAGTCCCACAAATATTCTTTCCCGTCAAAATAGTCCTGCGATTCTTCCAGCAGTATCTCCAGAATCGCCGTATTTACTATGCGCGGCTGCTCGACGCTTTTTATGATCTGATACATCCGACTGGCGTGCCAGGTTCTTTCACTCCAAAAAAATATATAGTTTGGACTGGTTTCACGTTCCTTCCTTTTTTGGTTTTCTTCCTGCTGATTTTCAAACCCCTCAGCAAAAGCGCGTCCGTTGACAGGGAACCCGGAGCCTCCTGTATACTCTGTCTGCATCTCAAAGGAAAAAGCAGCACGGATAAAACGGCCGGCCAGCTCCGGATTCTTTGATCGGTTGTTTACGGCAAGCAGGCCTTCCGGGAAAAATATCCCATCTATCTCCCTCAGATCTGTGCCCCAGAAAGAAGCCATATTCGCTGCGCTGAGGCCGCTGAAATCTTCCATACTCTGCAGCGGCATGAAGGTCAGTTCATTATAACATTCGCTGGTGACATACTCCTCCGCCTCAAAATACCTGTGCTCGCGGTTTCCTTCGCTTATTTTCTGGCCTTCCATCAGCCATTTTGACCAGAGCAGAAAGTTTCCCAGTTCATTTTCATCCTTGCTCCCGTCCGGCAGAATAATTTCCGGCATGTAATTATAAAATATCATCTCCAGAAAATCGTCCCGGGAATAACCATTTCCGCATCTGGAAGCACTGATCATCAGATCGCGCAGGGAATTGACCGCGTTAACGTTCCGTTGATTTACGACCGCAACCGGAACGGAATAGCGAATCGGCAGCATATAAATCCCTTCCTCCGTCGTGTAGGCGGACAGAATATTCTGCTGCAGCTCGTCCTGAATTCCGGCAAGCGCCGGCGTCAGGTCGGCGAAAAGCCCCTCCGCCTGGCAAGACTCCGCCGGCAGTCCGTCCAGAATCAGTATATCCGGCCCCGTCCCGGCCGTCAGCCTTGCGGTCAGCGTATCGATCTGTTCAGATACGGAAAGATTCTCTTCACCGGTTTCATAGCGTATCTCCGTATCCGGGTACATGGCCTGAAAGCCTGCAATCAGCTCGCGCGCCGCTTTGTTGTCCGAAAGGGAATAAACAGTAAGTGTTCCGTCTTTCTCGTCGATCCCTGCACTGTGCTGTTCCTTTCCGTCGGTTCCTGCACCGTGTTGTTCCTTTCTGTCAGTCCCTTCACCGTACTGTTCCTTTCCGTCCGCTCCGGAATTTTCCCTGCCTGTGCTCTGTCCTGCTCCCCCGGGATTTTCTCCTTCTGCCTGCCCGGTTTCTGTGCTTTCCCCGGTCTTCCCGGCCTCTCCGGAGCTTTCCAGGCTGTCAGCATTTTTCCCGGTTCCGGCGTTTTTTCCTGTGCCGGAACCGCTGTTTTCTTCGCTGTCTTCTCCGGTATTTGCTTCCTGCCGGCCGCCGCTCCCCTCGTTTCCTTTATCCTGTCCGCTGTTTTTTCTATTTTCTTCCTCAATCTGCTGCTCGGTTCCTGCTGGATCGCTTCCGAACACACAGACCGTCCCTGAAAACAGAAATACGGTAAAAATCAGCCAGAACGCCGTAGGTCTTTTATAACCCATAATATTTTTAATCCGTCCGGCAACATCCCCCTCCCCGAACGCCAGGCGGGTTCCCGGTACCATACGCCGTCCGGAGGCGAGCTTCAGTAAAGAGGAGGAGTATTCCGCACGGATATCTCCCTGCGTCCTCCTCATTACCGCCTCGTCGCAGGCCATCTCCATGTCCCTGCCGGAAAGGCAGTACGCCAGCCAGACAAGGGGATTAAACCAATGAAGCGTCAGCACAGCAAACGCCAGCAGCCGGAAAATATGGTCACCTCTGTGAAGGTGCGTCCGCTCGTGCATAACAATATATTCCTGCTCCTTTCCGCAGAGCGAGGACGGAAGGTAAATCCTCGGCCGGAAAATACCCATTACAAACGGAGAAGCAATATAATCGGAACGGTAAATATTTCCATCCTCCCGAACCGCACCCACCAGACGGCGGCGCAACTGCAGAAGACTGATACCGCTGTACGCCGACATCACAGCGATACCGGCGAGCCAAACCCCGGCGGCAGCCTTCAGCCAGCCCCGAACGGAGGTCTGCGTGCCGGAACGGCTGTCCGACGGAATGCGCAGCTCCGGAAACAAGACGTTTTCCTCCCGGTCTATCAGCACATTGTTTCCAAGCGCCGTCCCCTGCCCGCAAAGCTGCAAAAATTTTCTGCCAATCCCGGCAAGTCCTGTACCGGCCGCTGCTTCTCTGCCGGGCAGATCGCCGTCCCCGTCAAGCAGAACCGGCTTTGCCAGTATATTTAGATCTGCCGGAAGCGCCTTTCCCTGCGCTGCTTCTGCATCGGAGCGCGAAATTTCCGCACCGGATACAAGCAGTCCGTTTTCTTCTTTCTCTGCCGGAGCAAGAGACGGCTTCCCCGGCAGATTCTCCCCGGAAACCTCCGGTTCTGCTGCCGGAAGCCGGAACAGCTGCAGCACCGAAACAGGAGACGGTATGGAAAACGGACAGAGCAGCCGGAAAAGCACCACACTCCAGAGAAGATAGCAGAAAAGCTTCGGCCCCTTTTTCAGAAAACACCGGCATAATAAAACGGCAAGAACGGCAATTCCAGCTGCTGCGCTCATGCCTGCCACCTTCGACAGCAATGAGTAAAGTTCTATCATAAATCCCCCTTATCCCTCCGGACGGCAGACTCTGTCCGAGCCTCCGCCGGGCCTGGAACACAAAACCTCAGCCCTTCTTTCTGTCTGCAGAGCTTTTTTTGCCCTCGCCGGCCCCGTCTGTACCGCCATCGCTGATAATCCGGATCAGCTCCTGTACCTCTTTCTCCGAGAGCTTCTTTCTTCGGACGAATGCCAGAAGAAACTGCGGCAGGGAGCCGTGAAAAGTATCCTCCACAAATTTCTCGCTCTGCATCGCAAAAAATTCCTCTCTGGAGACAAGAGAAGCAACCACTCCGCCGTCGTTCCGGAACAGTCCTCTTTCACAGAGCCTGCGCAGAATTGTATAAGTTGTAGATTTTTTCCAATTCAGTTCTTTCTCACAAAGCCTTACAAGCTCCCCCGAGGACACCGGCTCGTTTTTCCAGATAATTTCCGCAAACCGCATTTCGATCTCCCCCAGCTTATATTCCGCCATGATCCATCCTCCATTCTAAATTTTTCCTTCTTTTCTGATTTTGACCTGATCTCGATGTTCTGTTTTACCCTCCTGATCTCATTCTCCTGCTCCGTTTTCCTCTACTCCGCTTTTTCCTCCGGTTTCATCCCCCTGCTTGGGCGCAGGTTTCCTCTGCCCTGTTCCTGAATCGCACTCTTTTCACAATTCAGATACCATACTCTTTTATGCAGGCCCTGAACCGCGCTGTTTTTCTACAGTTTACAGCAGGTAAACCTCTCTGTCAAGAAAAAGACAAAAAAGCCGGCATGTCTTAAATCACATGCCGGCTTCCATCGCCGTACTTCCGCCCTGCCTGCAGAGCCCTTGCTTAATTGTTGATCAGCTTATCCTCTTCGTTGTTCCAGCTGTAGAGCTTGCGAACCTCCTCGCCGACCTTCTCGGACGGATGCTCCGCTGCCAGCTTTCTCATCGCGCGGAAATGAGCCTGTCCGCCCGCATCCGACATGTCAAGCAGGAATTCCTTTGCGAAGGAACCATCCTGGATATTCTTGAGGATCTGCTTCATCGTCTTCTTCGTCTCCTCGGTGATGAGCTTCGGCCCGGTAATATAATCACCGTACTCCGCCGTGTTGGAGATGGAATATCTCATGCCTGCGAAGCCGCTCTGATAAATAAGGTCAACGATCAGCTTCATCTCGTGGATGCACTCGAAATAAGCGTTTCTCTCGTCATAACCCGCCTCGACCAGCGTCTCAAAGCCCGCCTGCATCAGCGCGCATACGCCGCCGCAGAGCACTGCCTGCTCGCCGAACAGATCGGTTTCGGTCTCGGTGCGGAAGGTTGTTTCAAGAACGCCCGCCCGCGCGCCGCCGATGCCGAGCGCGTACGCAAGCGCCAGCTCCTGCGCCTTTCCGGTTGCGTCCTGCTCCACCGCTACAAGGCACGGAACGCCCTTGCCCGCCTGATACTCGCTTCTTACGGTATGCCCCGGGCCCTTCGGCGCGATCATTGTGACATCGACATCCTTCGGCGGCACAATCTGGCCGAAGTGAATCGCAAAGCCGTGCGCAAACATCAGCATGTTGCCCGCCTCGAGATTCGGCTCGATGGACTCTTTGTACATCTTTGCCTGCTTCTCGTCGTTGATCAGAATCATAATGATATCGGCCTTCTTTGCCGCCTCGGCTGCGGTATACACCTCAAAGCCTGCCTTCTCCGCCTTCGCCCAGGATCTGCTGCCCTCATAGAGACCGATAATCACATGCACGCCGGACTCCTTCAGATTCAGTGCGTGGGCATGTCCCTGACTGCCGTATCCGATGATTGCAACAGTCTTCCCGTCCAAAAGGGAAAGGTTGCAATCCTGCTGATAAAAAATCCTTGCCATTGTTTTGTCCTCCTGAAAATTTTATAATCAACCCGTTCCATAACGAAGCTGCCGGTCGCAGCACCATATATGTATCGGTGGTCATACGCTTTAATCCTCGATATAGTCCGCGATATCGCCCGAACCCCTTGTAAGTCCCGTCAGGCCGGTGCGCACGATTTCAAGGATCTGGAAGCCGTCCAGCAGCTTGATGAACGCGTCGATCTTCGCCTGGTTGCCCGTCAGCTCGATCATCAGCGACTCCTTCGCCACATCGACAATCTTCGCGCGGAAAATGTCCGCAACTGCGATGACGGACTGCCTCTCTTCCGCCGCAGCCTTCACCTTTACCAGCACAAGCTCCCGGCAAACCGATCCCTCCGGCACAAGCTCCGTGATCTCCACCACATCCTCCAGCTTCTCCACCTGCTTGTAAATCTGCTCCAGCGTCTGTTCCTCGCCGCGCACCACCACCGTCATCCGGGAAAAGGACGGGTTTTCCGTCTCGCCCACGGTAAGGCTTGTAATGTTGTAGCCCCGGCGCGAAAACAGCCCGGACACACGGCTCAGCACACCGGAGGTGTTGTCAACCAGTATTGATAAAACCATTTTCCTCATATTTCCTCTCAATCCGCCGCCCAAACGGCATCTCAGTCATCGGCTCTCTCTGCGGCAGGCAATCCCGGCCGCAGCCCTGCCGCAGGCTTCTGGCTCCAGCCCGCAATCTCTGCTGCCTTCTTCGCGGCAGGCACAAGACAGGGGGTCTTTTTCACTTTAATGATTTAATGTCTTTAAGTATTCTATCAACTAAGCGTGCATTTGTCAACCATAATTATCACCCGTACTCCGTGTCGCCGCGAAGCATTACACCGTTTCCCCGGTATGATACGACCTGCTGCCGAGCTGCCGGAAAAAGCGTTTTTCCGCTGCCTGCAGGGCAGCCATATCCCCCGGCAAGCAGCGCAGTACCTCCTCCAGCGCCGCGTACACCGCCCGGCACTCCCCGAGTCCCTTCCGAAACAGAAGATCCATTTTTTCCCATTCCTCCCTGCCGATGCCGTAGCGGCTGTCGTTGACAAACAGACCGCAGAGAAAACAATGGCCGTACAGAAGTTTTTCCATCGGGCGCAGCCGCTTTTCCTTTCTCCCGTCCCAGTCCCTCACAAGCCCCATCACAAGACGCACGCTTGCAAGCACGGCGCGCATGGAGCGCCCGGTAAGGTTCGGCTGCTCGTATACCTTATTATAGGAGGCGGCAACCAGGCAGGCGATCACCCGCCGTTCCTGCCGATCCAGCTTTGTGAGCCGGCGCTGATCCAGCCCGGAAGCGCTCCGTCCTGCATAGCGCCTGAGAAAATAGTAATCCATCGCGCATTCGTACTGGAAGTGAATGCCCGTCATCTCATGGCTTGACGCACCCCCGCGCTTTGCGGCCTGCTCCCCGACATAGGCGTATACATGCGGATGACAGGCCCCGTCCAGCTCGTAATGCCCGATAAAGCCCGCCAGATACGCCGACGCAATCTCCCTCTCGCGCCCCTCCAGGCGGAGCGTCTCCTTCAGCATCCGCCGCAGAAACGCACCGCACGCCTGCTCGTGCAGGATCGACCCCGGCGTTTTTTTCAGCAGCAGCTGATCAGGAACAAAATAGAAGAAAATATCCGGCCCGGCCAGCCCGAGCGCATAAGCCTCCGGGTACTGCAAAAGAAGTCTCTTCAGCCTTCCTTCCCGAAGCCCCGCACGGCTGATTCTTCCAAACAGGTAATGTGTAAAATATGCCGGCATAAAACGCCTCCCGCAATTCTCCGGCCGCAGCCGGTACTGTACGCAAGCGGCCCCTCAGCCGGGTGCCGCGCATATTTTATATTTTACCCCATTTTACAGGTAAAATTCAAGAGCGGGAAATGCCGCCGCATAAAAAAGGCGGAAGATACGGTCAGTCGGAACGGCTGAAATTTCTCCGGTATTGTATCATGTACGGCACAGAACAACGGTAGACACATCGGGGCCGTCTCTGCCGGCCGCCGTACTCGAAAGACCGGGAAGCGGGACGGCATAAATATTTCCCGCAGCGCTTGCGTTCCACCGCCTTCAGTGGTATGATTATACCATTCACGCCCGACGCGGCGGGGAGCACAAAACGCGGCAAACTGCGGTTATGGCCGCCGGAACAAAGCGTTCGGACTTATATTACTCTGGGAGGATTTCTATTATGGCACTGACCGAAAAAGCACTTGAGCTTCACGAAAAATGGAACGGCAAAATAGCCACAACCTCAAAATGCGAGGTTAAATCGAGGGACGACCTCGCACTCGCCTACACGCCCGGTGTGGCCGAGCCCTGCAAGGTAATTGAAAAAGATCCCGAAGCCGCCTACCGCTATACCATCAAGGCAAATACCATCGCCGTCGTTTCCGACGGTTCAGCCGTGCTCGGTCTCGGAAATATCGGCGCTAGGGCCGCCATGCCGGTTATGGAGGGAAAATGCGTGCTGTTCAAGGAATTCGGCGGCGTAAACGCCTTCCCGATCTGCCTGGACACGCAGGACACCGAAGAGATTATCCGCACGGTCGTCAACATCGCACCTGCCTTCGGCGGAATCAACCTTGAGGATATCTCCGCGCCGAGATGCTTTGAAATCGAATCGCGCCTGAAGGAAATGCTGGATATTCCGGTATTCCATGACGACCAGCACGGCACGGCCATCGTCGTCCTCGCGGGCATTATCAACGCACTCAAGGTTACCGGAAAGGCAAAGGAGGACTGCCGCGTTGTCATAAACGGCCCGGGCTCCGCCGGCATTGCCATAGCAAAGCTTCTTCTCTCCTACGGCTTCCGGCATATTACGCTCTGCAACCGCCGCGGGATTCTCGCAAAGGACACGCCGAATCTGAACTGGATGCAGCAGCAGATGCTTGAGGTCACCAACCTGGAAAACGCGCACGGCAGTCTTGCGGATGCCATGAGGGGCTCGGACATTTTCATCGGGGTTTCCGGCCCGAACGTTGTTTCGCAGGAGATGGTTGCTTCCATGAATCCGGATTCCATCCTGTTTGCAATGGCGAATCCGGTTCCGGAAATCATGCCGGATCTCGCGCGGGCGGCAGGAGCGAGAATTATCGGCACCGGCCGCTCCGATTTCCCGAACCAGGTCAACAATGTCGTGGCGTTTCCGGGTATTTTCCGTGGCGCTCTGGAAGGGCGCGCTCCGCAGATCACCGAGGAGATGAAGCTCGCCGCCGCTCTCGCAATTGCCGGCCTTGTATCCGACGATGAACTCTCCGAGGTCAATATTCTGCCGGAGGCCTTTGATCCGCGCGTCTGCGAAGCGGTTTCGAACGCCGTAAAGGCTCACATCCACAGATAATGTGGGGCGGCAGACGCTTTCACTCCTTTGATTTTGACTGCAGGGAGCGCTTCGGAACAAAGCTGTACAAGCTCTCCCTGGACGCCGGCTTTTCCTGCCCCAACCGGGACGGCACCCTGGGAAGGCGCGGCTGCATCTTCTGCAGCGCCGGCGGCTCCGGGGATTTCGCCGCAGATCGGGCCCTGCCGATCCGCGGGCAGCTCGCTGCCGCTAAGGCACTCGTTGCTGCAAAAAACCGTTCCGGGCGCTATATTGCGTATTTCCAGGCCTTCACAAATACCTACGCTCCTCCCAAGGTTCTGCGCGCCCGCTATTTCGAGGCGGCAGCCGAGCCGGATATTGCCGCAGTCGCCATCGCCACGCGCCCGGACTGCCTGCCGCCCGAGGTGCTTTCCGTCCTTGCCGAGCTGGCTGCATTCAAGCCGGTTACGGTGGAGCTCGGCCTTCAGACCATCCATGAAAGAAGTGCCCGTTTTATCCGCCGGGGCTACCCGCTTTCCGTCTACGACGACGCTGTGCACCGTCTTGCGGAGAGCGGCGTGGATATTGTGACCCATCTGATTCTTGGACTTCCCGGTGAGACGCGGGCGGATATGCTTGCCTCGGTGCAGCATGTCTGCTCCCTCCCTCTCTCCGGCATCAAGCTGCAGCTTCTTCATATCCTGCGCGGCACCGATCTGGCCGCCGTCTACGAGACCTGTCCCGGGCTCTTTCCTCTGCTCGGGCTTTCCGATTATATTGATACGCTGCTCGGCTGTCTTGCCGTCATTCCTGGAAACATTGTGATCCACCGACTGACCGGCGACGGCCCGAAACGGCTTCTCATCGCGCCGGAATGGAGCGGAAACAAAAGGCTTGTGCTGAACACACTGGAGAAGGAGATGAAACGGCGCGATTTTCTGCAGGGCGAAGCGCTCGGGTCTGATTCCGGCTGTCCCCGGCCGTAAACCGGCCACAGATGAAGCACACCGGCTGCCGGGTGCAGCATCACCGCCCCGCGCCCGGAAACAGGCAGCCTTCCGCCCTGCTGCAGCTGCGGATAGTTTCGTCCGAAACGGGCTGCACCAAACGGTTGCCGCCGCTTTATTATCGTTTTTCCGGGAAATTCCCGGCCACAGAGCAGTTTATATGCTTTTTGAAAGGAGACCGCCCCATGCAGCCCGAGTCGCTGATGCTCTATAAACTGATTATCCTGTATATTCTCGACAAGGTGGATTTTCCGCTGACGAATGTGCAGCTGACGAATTTCATTCTAGAAAAGGGTTATACGAATTATTTTAATATTCAGCAGGTACTCTCGGAGCTGCTGGAGGACAGCTTTATTTCCTGCAATACGATCCGCAACAGTTCGTACTACGAGATTACCTCGTCCGGCGGGGAAACGCTCTCCTTCTTTTACGATAAAATATCCGATGCCATCAAGGAGGATATCGACGCTTTCCTGCTCGTGAACAAATACGGCATGCGCGAGGAAAACTCGACGCAGGCGGATTTCTTTGAGGCGAAAAAAAACGAATATATTGCCACGCTCAAGGTACTCGAGCGCGGCTCGCCGATAATCGAGATCCATCTTTCTGTTCCGTCCGAGGCCGAGGCAGCCCTGATCTGCGACAACTGGTCGAAAAAAAGCTCGGAAATCTATGCACGGATTTTTGCCTCTCTGACGGAGGAGACAGATTAAACCCAAGCCCTGTCTGCGATCTTTCTGCATATAAGAACCCGAAAATACCTTTTTAAACAGACTGCTTTTTTCAGATCTCTTGCCCGGCTTGCCCAGCCTTCTCTTCCGCCAGTTCATCGATACAGCGCCAGATTTCCTCTCTGCCCTGCTTTGTCTCCGCGGAAAACGGGATCACGCGCGTCTCCGGGCGCAGCTTCAGCCCGGTGCGGATCACCTTCACCTGCCGGTCCCGCTGGCTCCGGTTGATCTTGTCAAGCTTTGTTGCAATAATCACCGGCGTAAAGCCGTGGTAGACAATCCACTCATACATGTCTCTGTCATTGGCCGACGGCTCATGCCGGATATCGACAAGCAGGAAGATCAGCCGGAGCTGATAAGATCTCTTCAGGTAATTTTCGATCATCCTGCCCCATTTCGCCTTCAGCTCCTGAGAAACCCTTGCGTAGCCATAGCCCGGCAGATCAACAAAATAGAGCCTGCGGTCAATATTGTAGAAATTGATGGTCTGCGTCTTTCCCGGCTGCGCCGATGTGCGGGCGTAGGACTTCCGGTTCATCAGGCTGTTGATCAGGGAGGATTTCCCGACATTCGATTTTCCGGCAAATGCGAATTCCGGCAGCCCGTTTTCCGGCAGCTCGCTTTTGACGCCGCACACCGTCTCCAGATTGACATAGCCGATCGTCCTCCGCATTTCCTTTTCGTTCTCCATTGTTCCTCCCCTCCTGCCGCCTGCTTGGCCGACGGACTGCACACGGTCTGCGGGCAGTCCGCTCAGGCAAATGCCTCGCGTATCACCTCGCTCATTGACTCAACAAACACGACGGAAATCCCGTCCGTAATCTCGGCCTCCAGCTCCTTCACGTCGCTCTCATTCTTTTTCGGCACGAGCACAAGCGTGATCCCGGCCAGCTTCGCCGCCAGCAGCTTTTCCTTCACGCCGCCGATCGGCAGCACCCGGCCCCGTAGCGTCACCTCTCCGGTCATTGCCAGATTCGCCCGGATTTTCCGCCCGGTCACCGCAGACAAAAGCGCGGTTGTAATGGAAATGCCGGCCGACGGACCATCTTTCGGCACCGCTCCCTCCGGGATGTGCAGGTGAACGTCGTGCTTTTCAAAATAGTCCTCCGCAATGCCGTACTCCGCTCCGACCGAGCGCACATAGCTGAGTGCCGTCCGCGCGGATTCCTTCATTACGTCTCCGAGCTGTCCGGTCAGCTCCAGCGCTCCCTTGCCCGGCATTGTATTGATTTCGATCGACAGCGTATCCCCGCCCGCCCCCGTTACTGCAAGACCGCGGACGATGCCGATCTCATCCTTCAGATTCTTTTTGTCCTTTTCATACTTGGCCGGTCCGAGAAATTCCGCCAGGTTTTTATCGGTGATCCTGACTTTTGCGATGGATGCATCCTTCGCCATCGCGAGCACGGCTTTGCGCATGCACTCGCCGATGCGCCTCTCCAGTCCGCGCACGCCGGCCTCCCTCGTATAACCGGAGATCAGCCCGGCCAGCGCCTTATCCGTGATGGAAAATGTCCCCTTTGCCAGACCGTTTTTCTTCAGGTTTTTCTTGACAAGATGCCCTTTGGCAATGTGCAGCTTCTCGTTTGCCGTATACGAATTCACCTCGATAATTTCCATGCGATCCAGCAGAGGAGCAGGGATCGTCTGCGTCGTATTGGCTGTTGCGACAAAAAGCACCTTTGACAGATCAACCGGCAGCTCCACATAATGATCGACAAATTTCCTGTTCTGCTCCGAGTCAAGCACCTCCAGCAGCGCAGAGGAAGGGTCGCCCTTATAATCGCTGCCGAGCTTGTCGATCTCGTCCAGCAGCATCAGAGGATTCTTCACGCCGGCGCTTTTCAAGCCCTGGATGATCCTTCCCGGCAGGGCGCCCACATAGGTGCGGCGATGTCCGCGGATCTCCGCTTCGTCGCGCACGCCTCCGAGACAGATTCTCACATATTTCTTTTCGAGCGCCCGCGCAATCGATTTTGCAATCGACGTCTTTCCGGTGCCCGGCGGCCCGACGAGACAGATAATCGGCGTATTCTCCTGCCCGGCCGCGGCCCGCACCGCCAGAAATTCCAGCACGCGCTCCTTCACTTTTCTCAGCCCGTAATGATCCTCGTCCAGGACCCGCTCCGCATTCCGGATATTCCCGTTATCCTCGCTCGCTTTATCCCACGGCAGCTCCAGCAGCGTTTCAATGTACCCGCGGGATACGGCGCTCTCGGACGGGCTGCCGCTCACGGCGCGGAATCGCCGGATCTCCTGGCGGATGCTCTCTTTGATTTCCTCCGGTGCAGAAAGTTCCTCGCACTGGCCGGCAAACTTTTCGGCATCCCCGAGCGGGCCGGCATCCCCAAGCTCCTCCTGGATTACCTTAAGCTGTTCGCGAAGCATGTAATCGCGCTGATTTTTATCAATTTTCTGCTTGACCGCCTCCTGTATTCCCTTTTTGATGCGGATAATATTGACTTCATTGGCCAGAATAACCGCTTCGGTCTGAAACTGGCCGATCAGCCCGTTCCCGCCCAGAATCATCTGCTTTTCCGGCACGGAAAGCGGCAGCTGCACCGGGATCTGCTCGATCAGCCGGTCCAGCTCTGACATGTCCAGGAGGCTCCGCAGCATTTCCCTGCTCAGGCTGCCGTGCTCGCCCGCAAAGCTCTGCAGCAGATCCTTCAGGCTGCGCAGCATCGCCTCGCTCTCGATCTCGTCCGGCTTCTCGCCGGCCGGCATCGCCTGCACAGCGGCCTCGCAGTATTCCCCGCCGCATTCCATGTCAAGCAGCAGGGCTCGCTCCTCGCCGACCGCAAGAACGCGCAGCACCTCGTCGGGCAGCCGGATAATCTGCTTGATGACCGTGACCGTGCCGTGCGGATACAGATCCTTCAGCTCCGGCTTATCCGTCATAACTTCCTGCTGCGCTACGCAGAAAACGCGCTGTTCCCCGCGCATCGCGCTCTCCACTGCCGCGATGCTGAATTTCCTCTTCACGTCAAAATGAATCATCATTCCGGGCATGACCGCCATGTTTCTGAGCGCCACCAGCGGCAGCTTCAGAATCTCATTGTTTTCCGTCCCCTCCATAAAAAACCGCAAACCTTTCTCGATCTATTCTTTACTTAAGCGATTTCATCTTCATTCCTGTGCACGGCCTTTTTCGCGGCGGCCTTTTTCACCTGTCCGCCCTCCGCCCGGATCATCTGCGGCTGTGCAGTTCCCTCCGCCGCCTCTTTCGTGACAATGCACTTCACCACATCCGTGTCGGTAGGCACCGTAAACATGGAATCCATCATTACCGCCTCGATAATGGCCCGCAGACCTCTCGCTCCGGTTTTGCGCTCAAAGGAGCGCTTCGCGATAACCTCCAGCGCCTCCTGCGTAAACTCAAGCTCCACACCGTCCAGCTCGAACAGCTTGCGGTACTGCTTTGCCAGCGCATTTTTCGGCTCCGAGAGAATGCGCACAAGCGATTTCTCGTCGAGCAGATCCATCGCGGTAACAACCGGGACGCGGCCGACAAACTCCGGTATCATCCCGAATTTAATGAGATCCTGCGGCATCACCTGGCGCAGAAGCTCCCCGATATCCTTTTTCTGGCCGACGGAAATATCCGCGTTGAAGCCGATCGTCTTTTTGCCGATGCGCGAATCAATAATTTTCTCCAGCCCGTCAAATGCACCGCCGCAGATAAACAGAATATTCGTCGTGTCGATCTGGATAAACTCCTGATGCGGGTGCTTCCGCCCTCCCTGCGGCGGCACGGAAGCCACGGTTCCCTCGAGAATTTTCAGCAGCGCCTGCTGAACGCCCTCGCCGGATACATCCCTTGTAATCGAGGTATTTTCCGATTTTCTCGTAATCTTGTCGATCTCGTCAATATAGATAATGCCGTACTGCGCGCGCTCAATATCGTAATCGGCGGCCTGGATAATCTTGAGCAGAATATTTTCCACGTCTTCACCGACATATCCAGCCTCCGTCAGCGCCGTCGCATCCGCAATTGCGAACGGCACGTTCAGAATTTTCGCCAGCGTCTGGGCGAGATAGGTTTTTCCCGAGCCGGTCGGCCCGATCATGAGAATATTGCTTTTCTGCAGCTCCACATCCAGGTCGCGCTCCGACAGAACCCTTTTATAATGATTGTACACCGAGACGGCAAGCACCCGTTTGGCGTCGTCCTGCCCGATCACATACTGGTCAAGATATTCCTTGATCTCTCTCGGCTTGAGCAGATTGATCTCTTCCTCGCCCGAAAGATTTCCCGCCTCCTCGGCCTCCTCCTCAATAATCTCGGCGCAGACGCCGATGCACTCGTCGCAGATAAAGACATCCTTCGGCCCGACGATCAGCCGCTTTACCTGCTCCTGGTTCTTGCCGCAAAACGAACAGCGAAGTGTCCTGTCATCATTCTTTCCCGCCAAATTCCTTCACCTCTTTCTCCCTTCCTTATTCAGGCAGGGCTTACGCTCTCTTCGTCACAATGCTGTCGATAATCCCGTACTCCAGAGCCTCCTGCGCATCCATAAAATGATCGCGCTCGGTATCGGCGGCAACCACATCCACCGGCTTTCCGGTATTTGCGGCCAGAATCTCGTTCAGCTTTTTCTTCGTCTTTAAAATATTTTCCGCGACAATCTGGATCTCGGTCGCCTGTCCTCTCGCGCCGCCGGACGGCTGGTGAATCATGATTTCCGAATTCGGGAGCGCCATGCGCTTGCCCTTCGCCCCGCCGGCCAGCAGGAACGCGCCCATGCTCGCCGCCATGCCGATGCAGATCGTGGAGACGTCGCTCTTGATAAAATTCATGGTGTCGTAAATTGCCATGCCCGCCGTAACCGAGCCGCCCGGGCTGTTGATATACAGGCTGATATCCTTTCCCGGATCTTCCGCCTCAAGGAACAGCAGCTGCGCCACAACAACGCTGGCGCTCATGTCCGTAACCTCCTCGCCGAGAAAAATAATTCTGTCTTTGAGAAGCCTCGAATAAATATCGTAGGAACGCTCCCCTCTGCTGGTCTGTTCAATAACGTAAGGCACTAAACTCATTCTGATACTCCTTTCCTGCTCCTGCGAAGGCAGTTTCTGCCGGTTTCCGCATTCCGCTGTTCCCTCTTCTGCCGCGCTCGGGCAATCCCGGTGTCTTCCGGTTTTCTGTCAACTCCATTGCAGCTTCGTGCTTCTGCACCGGGAACATCACTTTGTATATGGCAAAATGCGGGAATGATTTTCGGAAAAATCGTTCCCGCATCCTCTCTCCGCCCCTCCCCGCCAATGCCGGGAAGGAGGGCCGGATATCCTGTAGCTCTTATTTTTCCACCGCCTGCTCCGCGGCAAAATCAACCGCCTTCTGCACGGCAAGATCAAGTGAAAGCTGACGTCTCTCCTCCTCGCCGAGAAGCTCCTTCACCTTATCCAGCTCCATGCGGTAAGCCTCGGCCATTTTCTTCATCTCCGCCTCGAGCTCCTCGTCGGAAACGGTGATATTTTCAGCCTTTACGATCGCCTCAAGCACCAGCCTGCTCTGGATTCTCTTCAGCGCCTGCGGCTCCAGCGTCTCCATAAACTTGTTCGGGTTCATGCCGGTAAACTGGAAATACTGCTCCAGCTGAAGCCCCTGCGCCCGAAGCCTCTGTGCGAACTCCTCCGCCATCTGTCTCTTCTGCGTCTCAAGCATCAGCTGCGGGATATCCATCTCTGCGTTCTCGATAATTTTCTCGACAACCGCATCCTCCTTCGCCGATTTTGCTTCCTTCTCCTTGCGCTCCTCGATGCCCCTTCTCACGCTGGCCTTGTACTCCTCCAGCGTCTCGAACTCGGAAACATCCTTTGCGAAATCGTCATCAAGCTCCGGAAGCTCCTTTTTGCGGATGCTCTTCACCGTAACCTTGAACATGGCAGGCTTGCCGGCAAGATCCGGTGCATGGTACTCCTCCGGGAATGTTACATTGACCTCGCACTCCTCGCCGGCCGTCTTGCCGATCAGCTGCTCCTCAAACGTGTCGATGAACGAGTGGGAGCCGATCGTCAGCTCATGATCCGTGCCTTTGCCGCCCTCGAACGCCTGTCCGTCCATAAAGCCCTCAAAGTCAATCGTCGTTATATCGCCGTCCTCAACTGCGCGATCCGTAACCTCAACGGTTCTGGCATTCCGGTCTCTCTCTTTGTCAATCTCTGCGTTCAGCTCCTCATCGGTCGCGCTGGTATCCGTCTTCTCCACCTCGATGCCCTTGTACTGTCCGAGCTTTACCTCCGGCTTTACGGCAACCTCGGCCGTAAAAATAAACGGCTTGCCCTTCTCCGCCTGGGTCACATCAACCTCCGGACGGGATACGATATCGAGGCCGCTCTCCTTCGCCGCCTGCTCATAAGCGTTCGGGATAATCTCGTTTGCCGCATCCTCGTAGAAGATGCCTGCGCCGTACATCTTCTCAATCACGGCGCGCGGCGCCTTCCCCTTGCGGAAGCCCTGCACGCTGATTTTATTTCTGTTTTTCCGGTAAGCCTTCTCCAGCGCACTCTCAAACTCCACGGCGGTTGCCTCTATTGTCAGCTTTACCATATTCTTTCCTAAATCTTCGACCTGAAAACTCATTCGTTCTTCCTCCTTCAAGATATCCGATGGCACAGGAGCTCATCATAACATCGTCCCATTATACCATGTTTTTTCCAGAAAAGCTATCATTTTTTTGTAAAAACGAAATTTCCCTTTTCCCTTTTTATTGCTCTGTCAGCCCACGCTCCTTAAGCACCCGCACGATCCGGCCGACCTTCTCCTCGCAGAGCTCATCCGTCGCAGCCTCCGCCATAACGCGGACCAGCGGCTCCGTACCGCTCTCCCGCACAAGCAGTCTTCCGTCCGCCCCGAGTTCCGCCGATACGGCCTCAACCTCCGCCAGAACCGCTTCGTCCTTCATCGCGGCTTCTTTATCCTTCACGCGGACGTTTTTCAGCAGCTGCGGATAAATCACGAGCTCCTTGACCAGCTCGGAAAGCTTCGTCTTTTTCTCCAGCATGACCTCCATGATTTTCAGCGAGGTGAGAATGCCGTCGCCCGTCACGGCGTGCTTGCTGAAAATAATATGCCCGGAATCCTCCCCGCCGAGGCAGTGCCCGTTGCTGAGCATATTTTCATACACATACTTATCCCCAACCGCAGTTTTCTCGTAGCGGATTCCCTTAGCATCAAGCGCCTTGTAAAGCCCGAGATTCGACATGACCGTCGTCACGATCGTGTCGTTGTTCAGCTCGCCGTGCTCCTTCATGTAGCAGCCGCACAGATACAGGATCGCATCCCCGCTAAGCACCCTGCCGTTCTCGTCCACGCAGAGGCAGCGATCCGCGTCGCCGTCGTAGGCAAAGCCTGCATCCAGACCGTTTTCCACGACAAACTGCTGAAGCCTCTCAATATGCGTCGAGCCGCAGTCCTCGTTGATATTCAGGCCGTTCGGCTCGCTGCTCATCACAAAAGTCTTCGCCCCGAGCGTATCGAACACTCCCTTGGCAACCGTGGTGGCGGAGCCGTTTGCCAGATCCAGCCCGATCCTCTTGTTGGAGAAGGAGCGCGTCGCGAGGGAGATCAGATATCCGATATAGCGGTGCCGCCCCATCGCGTAGTCCACCGTCCGCCCGATATTCTCGCGTCTTGCGGTCGGCAGCTCCCCGAGCTCCCCGTCCAGATACGCCTCGATCTTGTTTTCCACTTCGGCCTCCAGCTTGTAGCCGTTGCCGTTGATGACCTTGATCCCGTTGTCGTAGAACGGGTTATGACTCGCGGATATCATAATGCCGCAGTCGAAATTTTCGCTCCGCACCACATAGGATACGCTCGGCGTCGGCGTGACATGGAGAAGATAAACATCCGCGCCGCCCGCGGTAAGCCCCGCCGAGAGCGCATCCTCCAGCATGTAGCTTGAACGCCTTGTATCCTTTCCGATCACGACATTGGCCTTGTGCGCCCTGCCGTAATACCAGCCGAGAAACCGCCCCACGCGGTATGCCTGCTCCGCTGTCAGTGTAACATTTGCTTCCCCGCGGAAGCCGTCCGTTCCAAAATATTTGCCCATATCAAAAAGCGCCGTCCGGCGCGCTCCTTTCTCCGCTTTCTTCTTCGTCCGTTTCCCGCCGGGATGCTGCAAAAACAGCGCATCCGGCTCCCTAAAATGTGCAGCCGTACAGCTGCAAGGCATCCCGTTTTCCTGCCGGCTCCGATTCTTCCATAAATATATGCGCTGCGCTGTTCAAACAGCACTGCCGCCCTCCGTCCCGGCACAAAACCGTAAAGATTATACCGTAATTCCCGTTAAAATGCAAGAAATTTTCCTCGGTACGGGAAAAAGGGCGGAGTACAATGACTCCGCCCTGCTCTTTCGTTTCTTAAAGCATTTTTTCTTGTAAATACCCCGAAATGCCGGCTCCTGTATTTTGACTCCTAGCAAAGCTAGGTGGGTAACCGCAATTGAGCTTCTGCCTTCCACTGCAAACGGAGGCCTGACATCCACTCAACAATATAGGAATCCCGTTTAAAGTGATGTAGGTTCAAAATGACAGGAGTTATCGAACACCCCAGGAATATGATAATAGTATACCCGGATTTCCGTAAAAAATCAAGCGTTTCTTATACTTTTTTGCATTTTTACAGTAAATTTTTGGAAAACTCGTCCGTTTTTTCCGAATTACTTCATCAATTCCTCCAGCTCCTCCTCCGGGATCAGGCGAAAGGTAAAGCGAAACTCTGTGCCGACCCCCTGTTCGCTCTCCACCTCAATATCGCCCCCGTGCTTCAAGGCGATCTGCCGGGCAATCGCCAGTCCCAGTCCGGAGCCTTTTGCATTCTGGCGCAGCTTGGACTTGTAAAACTTTTCAAAAATGCTCGGCAGCTCCTCTTTGGAAATGCCGATTCCCTCGTCGCGGATGGACACACGCACACGCTCCTCCCCGCTCTCCTCCAGCGTCACATACACTCTTCCGCCTTCCGGCGAAAATTTGACCGCATTGTCGAAAATCACAAGGAACATCTGGCGCAGCCGGTCATAGTCTCCCTGAATCATATACAGATCCTTCCCGCGCTTCACCGAAATACGGATTTTCTTTTCTGCTCCGATCGCCCCTGCGCTTCGGATGATCTCATCAAAAATCTGTACCAGGTTGACCGGCTCCTTATCCACCTCAAAATCAGGATTCTGCATTTTCGACAGCAGCAGCAGATCGCCGACAAGCCGCTCCATGCTCTTGCACTCCGAGAGCATCCGGTCGTAGTACTGCCGCACCCGCTCCTCCTCCGTTACCACGCCGTCAACAAGCGTTTCGGTGTATGCACGGATCACCGTGATCGGGGTTCTGAGCTCATGGGAAACATTCGCAAAAAAGTCCATGCGCATCTGCTCGAGATTCCGGCGGATCTTTTCGTTCTCCGACAGCTTGTCGGCCAGAAAATCCATGGTGCGGGCCAGCTCGCCGATCTCGTCCTTCCGGCTGATCCCCGTCTTCTCCGCGTAATCCCCTTCCGCCAGCAGCAGCGCAGTATCCCGGATTTCAAGAACCGGCCTGGAAAGCTGCCTGGCAAACAGGAACGCAATAAGGGAGGATACGGCCAGCGCCGCCAGGCTGCTGAACAATATCATATATTTGCTCTGCCGGATAACGAGATCCTGCGTTTCCATCGAGGAATTGATCAGCAGCGCCCCGCACACCGCGCCGCTCTTGTCCAGAATCGGCACGCCGGCCGACATCATGGTGCAGCCGTGAATCTCGCTGTAGCTCGTCAGAAAGCGCTCCTTTCCAAGAAACGCAGAATAGAGCAGATTGGTATAATTTTTCTGTGTGACATCGGAAAACTCCATCGTTGTCATCGCACGGTTCATCGGCTTTTCGGAATATGGATTTGCCACGGACCAGATCTCGTAATCCCCGATCTCCAGAAGAATCTCCAGATAGCTCAGGCAGCTGCCGTAATCCTCGTTCCGGATAAATTCCTCGAAGCGCGCTTTTACGTTGTCCGCCTGGTTGTCCAGCTTTTCCCGGTACTGCCTGCGCGTCGTGCTCTGGTAGACATTCAGGAAAATGCCGCCGATAATGGCCGCTACCAGAAGCACCATCACCGCAAAATACAGATATGTTCTTAAGAACAGCCGGTTTCTGTTCCTCCTCTGCCCGCCGTTTTCCATTCACCGCCTCCGCCGCCGTGTTCCGGCTTTATGCACTGCCCGGACGCCTCTTTTCCTCCGGCAGGCCTGTCAAAATATACCGCTCAGCCCTCCGACTCGATTTCAAACTTGTAGCCCACGCCCCAGATTGTCTTGATGGACCACTGCGGATGCTCCACCGCATCCAGCTTCGCGCGCAGACGCTTGATGTGAGAATCCACCGTCCGGTTGTCCCCGTAATAATCAAAGCCCCAGAGGCTGTCCAGAAGGTTGTCCCTGGTAAAGACCTTGTTCGGGTTGCTTGCAAGCGTCCACATTGTCTCGATCTCTTTTTTTGTCATGGACATCTTCTGCCCGCTGATGGTCAGCGTGTACTCCTCGAGATTGATCGTCAGATTCGACACGGCAAGGACATTTTTCGAAGCCTCCGTCTGAGGCTTTTTCGCCATTCGCCGGAGCACCGCGCGGACGCGCGCCATGACCTCGCTCGGACTGAACGGCTTGACAATGTAATCATCCGCACCGATATCAAGCCCCATAATTTTTTCAAAATCCTCGCCGCGCGCCGTGATCAGAATAACAGGCACATCCGAGTCTTTTCTTATTTCTCTGCAGACGGCGTAGCCGTCCAGCTTCGGCATCATCACATCGAGCAGAACAACGCACGGAGCACACCTGCGGAACTGCTGAAGAGCCTCCTCGCCGTCGGCGGCAAGCACCGGCTCATAGCCCTCCTTCCGGGCGTAGGCCGAGAGCACGTCGGTAATATCCGGGTTGTCGTCCGCAATTAACATATACTGCATATCAGCACCCTCCTGCCCGCTTGCGCGGGTATCCAGTTTCCTTCCGCCGCCCATGCGGCACTGCAAAATCCGGCAGACTTTTTTCTGCGGCCGGAAACGTTTCCCGCCGTGCCGCAGCCCGGATCGATGCTTTTATTATATGCAATCGTTCCCGGAAAAACAAGCCGTTTCATATTTTTTTCACACTGGCAGTTTCTCCCGTCTGCTGCAGCCGTATTTCTTTCGTACTGACACCGTTCTGACATATTCCGGTATTATAATACAGGTGGATGTGACGCAAAGAAACCAAATCAGGAGGCACTACAATGAAGAAATTTTTATCGACGTGTATCGCAGTCCTTGGTTTTGTTTTTTTCTTTGCTTTGTTTTCGCCGGACGGCCGGTTCACCGCGTTTGCCAAGGAGCTTTCAGACGCGGAAACGGAGGCCCAGCCGACGGAGACGCAGGCTGAGATAAAGCTCAGAGTCAAAACAAAAGCACTTGTCAAGGATACGGAGTATACACTTAAGGTTTACAACCTTTCCGAAAACCAGAAGGCAGTATTTAAGTCAAGCGATCCGGAAACGGCGTCCGTGGACGAAAACGGCGTGATCCGCGGCATTGCAAACGGTACCGCCACCATCACTGTCACCGTGAAGGAGGGACCGAAAACCGCCGCAACGCTGACCTGCGAGGTTACCGTAGGGCCGCCCGCCATCAGCGTCAAATGGACCAAATCCGAAATCATCCTCGCAGAGGGAAGACGCACCACCGTAAAGACGCTTCTGCTCCCGTTCAATACCGTTGAGTCCGCGAAGTTTTATTCCGTCGACACGGAGGTCGCTACGGTCAGCAGCACCGGAAAGATTACGGCAAAAGCGCCGGGCATCACATACGTCTTTACGCTGATTGACAACGGCAAATACGACTGCTGCAAGGTCACCATAGTGGACGAAGATACATACCAGCAGCTGCTGGAGGACCCGGATTTCACACCGGAAATTCTGGATAATTCCTCCGAGCCGGAAAACGAAAGCGCAGAGTCCGCTGAAAATGTTCCGGAACCCGCAGCAATGTAAAACAGCAGGATATCTTAACGACAAGAAGCATGCCGATGGTCCGGAACGAACCGCGGCATGCTTCTCTTTTTTCCTTCTTGCTTTTCCCGGCTGGGTTTTTTGGGGTTTCCTCAGCTCTCGCTTTCCTTTTCATCCGGCCCTTTCAGGTTCCCCAGCCCTCACTTTTCTTTCTGTCCGGCCCTTCCGGGGTCTGCAGCTCTCGCCTTCCTTTTCATCCGGCCCTTTCAGGTTCCCCAGCCCTCACTTTTCTTTCCGTCCGGCCCTTTCAGGTTCCCCGGCTCTCGCCTTCCTTTTCATCCGACTTTTCCGGTTCTTCCCAAGCTTCTCTTTCCTTTCCGCCGACGGGGACTTTCAGCTGATCATGCCCCCCACCATTCCGCCGGCTGCCATAACAATCAGGGATTTCAGCACGCCCGCCGCCTGCAGCTTCGGTCCGCCGATCAGGAAGGAAAGCAGCAGATATACAAGAAAATACAGAATGCCGAATATCAGCCCCCACAGAAACTTCTGATGCCCCGCCTTTTTCCCGAGATACACACCCCCCGCGAATACGGCCAGCGCATCGACCCCTGCCAGAACAATACCCAGCACCTGATCCGAGAGCCCCGTTTTCAGCAGCAGAAACGCGCAGAACAGCAGCATGACCGCCGTAATCAGGGCGGATATGACAAAAGCCTTCACAAAATGGATCGCCTGCAGACCGCCCGCCATATTCTTCTCCATAAATAACTTCTCCTTTCCTTTTTCCCATAAGCATGATAAACTATATGACAACCCTTTCGGATATATGCCACGTCCAAAACGGACGGAAAACGGTCAAGGAGGCTATGGATAATGAACTATATTGATCTTCATGTACATTCCAGCAAATCGGACGGCACCTTCACCCCCGCCGAGGTGGCAGAGCGCGCCGCACAACACGGGCTGACGGCCATCGCTCTGACGGATCACGACTGTGTGAGCGGGATCGCCGAGGCAGAGTGTGCTGCGGCAAAGCTCCGGGCAGCCGGGCACGCGCTCCGCATCATCCCGGGAGTGGAAATTTCTGCCGACTACAAAAACGGGGATATTCACATACTCGGCCTCTTTATCGAACCTTCCGACTCCGCTCTCACAGCTGCTCTTGACGAGGCGATCCGCTGCCGCGACGCACGCAACGAAAAAATGGTCCGGCGGCTTCGGGATGCCGGTATTGATATTACACTGGAGGATCTGAAGCTTGAGGCGGAGGACACGGTAATCACGCGCGCCCATTTCGCCCGTTTTCTTCAGCTGCACGGCTATGTAAAAAGCTGTTCGGAGGCATTCCGCCGCTATCTCGACAAAGGCACTCCCTTTTATGTTCCCCGCGAATACCTGCAGCCTGAACGCGCGATCGAACTGATCCGCGGGGCCGGTGGCGTGCCGGTGCTTGCCCATCCCCTGCTCTACCATCTGACGCCGGACGGCGTAAGGGAGCTTGTCGCACGGCTGAAGGCGGCCGGTCTGGGCGGCATCGAGGCCATATATTCCGCCAACACCGGCTCGGACGAGGGCTTTGTGAGACAGCTCGCGGCGCAGTACGGCCTTGCAATCAGCGGCGGCTCCGATTTTCACGGGGCTGCCAAGCCGGACATCGAAATCGGGATCGGACGCGGCAGACTCCGCATCCCGGAGGAACTTCTGGACAGCCTGCAGAGAGCGTGATGTAGCCGCAGGCTGTCCGGCCGCATCGGAGCCGGGCAATCCGCCTCTGTCCAAGCTTTCCGGAAATCTGCCGGCCTTATCCTCATTATCTGAAAACCCCATAAAATGCCTTCTTTAAACAGCCGGAACATACATCAAAAAAGAGGCTGACGGGAATATATGCTTCTGCAGTCTACGGCACTCAAGCTTTTTGCTTATGCCATAAATACAGCAGATTGCTTTTCCCGGCAGCCTCCTGCCAAGCGTTAATGCAATGTCCGGTTCCGTATCCTTCTCCTGCAGGTACGGCTCCTACTCCTTTGCCGTCTTGCCGGCGTTCTCACCGCTGTCCGGCTTCTCCACCTCGACAACTGCCGTCTTCTTCATCGGAATGCGGCAGTTCTTATTGTTTCCGAATTCTACAACAATGACCTCCTCCATAACGTCAATTACCACGCCGTAGAAGCCTGCTGTCGTCAGCACGCTGTCGCCGATTTCCAGCGAATTGACGAGCGCGTCCTGCTGCTTCTGCTGTTTTTTCTGCGGACGAATCAGCAGAAAATAAAATACTGCACCGATTACCACAATATAGAGCAGCATGGAAACAATGCTCATCGTGCCGGCGCCCGCCGTACCTGCCGTGTCCGTACCCTGCGTTCCGGCTCCTCCGGCAGCCTCTAAAAACAATAATAGATTCATAGCTTCCTCCGTTCCGGCAATTCTGCCATCTTGTTATTTTTCCTGTTCTTCCCCCTGAGCAAAACCGTCGAGTTTCCTCTTCTTATATGCCGCATACTCCTGCTTCTCAATCGCTTCTCTGATTTCCTCCATCATCTTGTTGTAGAAATACAGATTGTGCGTTACCAGAAGCCGGAGTCCGAGCATTTCCTTGGCCTTGAGCAGATGACGGATATAAGCCCTGCTGTAGCTTCGGCACGCCGGGCAGCCGCAGCCCTCCTCGATCGGCGCCGGATCAAGCTCATATCTTGCGTTCATCAGATTCATTTTGCCCCGGTTTGTGTAGGCATGTCCATGCCTTCCGTTTCTCGCCGGATACACGCAGTCGAAGAAATCGACGCCCCGCTCCACCGCCTCTAAAATATTCGCCGGGGTTCCGACGCCCATCAGGTAGGTCGGCCGATCCGCCGGAAGATGCGGCACCGTCTCCTCGATAATGCGGTACATTTCCTCGTGGGTTTCGCCGACTGCCAGACCGCCGATCGCGTAGCCGTCCAGCTCAAATTCGGAGATCCTTTTGGCGTGTTCAATCCGGATATCCGCAAATACGCCTCCCTGGTTGATGCCGAACAAAAGCTGATGCGGATTGATCGTGTCCTCCTGGCTGTTCAGCCGCGTCATTTCCCGCCTGCAGCGCTCCAGCCAGCGGGTCGTGCGCGCCACGGATTTTTCGACATAATCTTTTGTCGCGGGATGCGGGGTGCATTCGTCGAATGCCATCGCGATTGTGGAGGCAAGATTGGATTGAATCCGCATGCTCTCCTCCGGCCCCATGAAAATCTTTCGACCGTCAACATGGGAGTTAAAATAGACGCCCTCCTCCCGGATTCTGCGCAGACCGGCCAGAGAAAATACCTGAAAGCCTCCGGAATCCGTCAGTATCGGCCTGTCCCATGCCATAAAGCGGTGCAGGCCGCCCATTTTTCTGACAACCTCGTCGCCCGGTCTGACATGCAGATGGTATGTGTTGGAAAGTTCCACCTGAGTTCCGATCTCCCGCAGATCCGCGGTAGAAACGGCCCCCTTGATCGCGGCTGCCGTGCCGACATTCATAAATACCGGCGTCTGTATCACGCCGTGCACGGTGGTCAGCTCACCGCGCTTTGCGTTTTTGTCTCTGCAAATAAGCCTGTACATCCATTAATCCTTTCGTCACCGCCGTCCGCCCTCCGGCGCGGCAGCAGATAAGTAACAGTATATCGTTTCCCCGGTCTTTTTTCAAGCCAAAACTTTCATTTTTATGCCGCGAAACGCAGAAGGCGGGAAAAACGGCGCCGCGGCGCCGTTTTTCCCGCCTTCAGAACTGCTGGAACTTTCCGCATCAATATGCGTACTTCTGACAAACCTTCCTGAACTGATGATTGTCGCCGTGCATTGCAACAACGACCGGAACGGACGCCAGGCTCAGCACGCCGAGAAAGGATTTCGCATCTACAATAACACGATTGTAGGTTACATCGATATCAAAATCACATTTGGCCGCCGCGCTGACGAATTCCTTCACTTCATCCACCTGATTGAATTTTACTGTTTTCTTCTCCATAATTCATGCCTCATTTCCATGAAAATACGCCTCAGCCCGCGATACCTGCGGTGCAAAAGCCAACACCTTTGGGGTACCATGATATTTTATGCAATTATATATATCATAGTTTCCATTTTGCGTCAATCCCCGGGCCGCCCCCGCGGTTTCCGCAAAATCCCCCGCTGTTTTTGTTGCTTCTGCCCGAAAGGAAAAGTCAGACGGACCCGAATTTGTGCGCATTCACCGGAGAGCACATGAGGATAACTCTTCCATTTCTGATGATTGCTTGAATATCCGGCACTGTGAAACCATTTTTTCTGGTGTTTCGTATTTTTTCGTAAACAAAGTACCTGCTAAAGTCAGCTGTTCAGATGATGAATCAGGCTGTAAGCCGTCGGCATATAGAGATCCGGCACCGGAATGCTCTCCTGTCCGAACATTTTCTCCGAAAAGATGCGGGTTATCTGATTGAAAGAGCTCTTGGTATATTTGACCGACAGCAGCACCGACAGCTTATCAAAGGTAAGCGGCGGCACGGCATAGCCCCATTCGCTTTGGTCGCCGTCAATGTAGCGCATCTGCTCCATGCATTTCGGCGTAATATAGTATCTTTTGTCGTTTCGGATATCGCGGCAGAAGATTCGGACGTAGCCTGTTTTTTCGTCCTGGCTGCAGTCGAGCAGGCAGTTCTGCTGCTGCTCCCGGATATCGCTCATGCCGCCGAGCAGAATCAGCGCACTGACGCGTTCCCTCCGCGCCTCCGGAACCGCCGTATCAAACTTAATGCTCCTCACCTTATCCGTATGCAGAAGCGAGATCAGACGGTCGATGCTTTCCTGATCCATAACCTCGTTTCCGACTCTGCTTTTCTGCTGTGTAAGGAAATCAAGCAGAGTATCAATCTCCTCCTGAGAAAGCAATGCCATATTGTCGCTCATCTCAAAACGCCTCCTTCTTTATTATATTTTCTGATCTTTATATTTGCGGCCGCTCCCGGCTTCGTTTCGGCCTGCCGGTCTATTTCAGTGCGAATTCCATAAGAGCGGCCCACATCAGGGCGTTCCGCTTCCAGATATCGCTGTATTCGCTGATTCCCAGCGGAGCGGTTCCCACGCCGATTTCGATTGTCGCTGACGGTATGCCCTTCGACATGACGCACCAGTCTCCGTAGCCGGCGGCATCCTGTTTATCCGAGGCCGCATAGCGGATCTCGTTTCCGTTCACCTGGCTGATCTTTTTCACCATGCTCTCACAGCGCTCCCTGAGCTCCCCGGTCTGCCCGTAATCCCAGTAAATTACGCTTCCTGTTGCGTGGTAGCTGATTGTCAGCACCGGTTTTACTTCCTCCGTCAGACGGACTAGCGCCGCCGTTTCGGCCTCCGAGCCTGCGGCACTGCCCTTATATTTCTGCGCGCCCGGCTCCGCTGCCCCGACGTATTCCCGGAAACCGTAATCAAAATTGCGGTTCAGATCCACGCCGCGCGCATTCGCCTTCCAGTATTTGAGGTAATCCGCAAAAGTATAGATGGTTGCCCCCGACGCTCTGTCGCGCCGATACCATTCCTGCACGTCTGAGCGGATGGAAACCTCACGGATTCCGTCCATCCCATACTGGCTGATGGCGATCCCGTCCGGATTTGCCATCGGCACAATCCAGACGGCAACCTCATCGAGCATAGCTCCGGCATTTCTCTGGCCGTAATCCCCTTCATCCGCGTAGGCAAGATAAAATTCCAGCTGGTTCATCACCAGCTGGGAGGTCATATATTCTCTGGCGTGGATGCCCGCCTGTATGATAATCGCGCGATCCGCATCCGGATTTCCGGCGACGACGGCGAAAACCTTTCTCCCGTCGGCGGTAACGGCCAGTTCCTTATAATCCAGCTTTCCCGGGTAGGCCGTCTTCAGCGCCTCCAGATCCTCGCACAGATCGCTGTAGGAGTAGATCTGCTTCGCCGTGTCAACGATGTTCATTTTTTTTTTGGCATCCGCGACAAACTGCTCCAGCCCTGTTCCCGTCTGCTTTTTTATCTCTCTTGTCGTCAGATATTCCGCAAAGGCGTAAACCACCTGACCGTTGTATTCCAGCTTATCCCATTCGCCGCTGCCCTTCGCCAGCCGTGTAAAGGAATCTCCGTACACCGCCTGGCTCACCACCTCCGAATCAGTGGATGGTTGCGTGCGCAGATTCAGCTTGGATACGGCGACGTACACCGTATCGTTCGTTGTCTCATAGCCGTCCTCTTCCGCATGGTCGCCCACGCCCGGCCCAGGCTGTCCGGCTCCGGTCGGAACGGGGGGCGTCGGAACATTTCCCGGCTCCGTAGGCTCCGGCTCCTCTTCCACTCTGGCCGTATGCTCATAGCCCTTCACCGCGTCCATCGAAACCAGACCGTCCGGCTTCTGTGCGTCCTTGCCGCAGGCTGCCGCCAGCAGCATCACCGCCGCAAGCATACCAGCCGATTTTTTCCGTATGCGCCTCATTGACATCCCCACTTCCGTATTTTCCTTCTGCTGTCTGCACAGCTTCCGCTTTCCGCTGTTATACTAATTTTTCCCGCTGTGCGCTCTTTCATACCTCTGTGCCCCGAACGGCTCCGCAATTTCCCGCGATTACGTTCCCCGGCGCTCCTGCGCTTCCGGTCATTTTCTCTTCCGCCGTCCGGCAGCCCTGCATTTCCGGGGCTCCCGCGCTTTTTCCCTTCCGGCCTTCTGCGGCTCTTCCCTCTTGGCCGCGGTTCACCTTCTTCCGGCGGCAGCACAGACCTGCTCAACATCCTCCTGAAGCTGCGCGATATCCTCCTCCATGCGGTGAATTGCCTCGCTCCCGACCTCCGCTTCCTTCAGAAGCGTATGAAGACGGCAGAGCAGCTGTTCCGCGAGCTCCGCATTTTTGTCATTCATCCGCGAAAAATTGTCCTTCTGTTCCTTCTCGAGGCCGGCATCCTCAATTGCGGCAGTAATCTCCATATTTACCATATCCATACTCCCGAAGATTTCATCCAGCTCCGCCATCATATTCCGGATATCCTGCATCAGCCTGTCATGTCCGTTGATTGCGTCAAACGCGCTCTGCTCCGCCGCAAGCTGCGACTGCTGCAGTTTGCGGAGCCCCTTCTCAAGTCTGCCGCTCTCCTCGCCATAAGTCATTCCTCTACCCCTCCAACAATCCAAACAGTTCTCTTACATTGCGCACCCCTGTCAGCCGGATTCCTTCACCCCCTTTTTTGTTTTTCCGAATACTTTCCACATTGGCCCACGGCAGAATACACTGGGAATAGCCCAGCTTCTCCGCCTCCGCAGCCCGCTGCTCGGCAAGCGTCACCGCCCGCACCTCACCGGTCAGCCCGACCTCGCCGAACACCACCGTATTGTCCGGCACGGCCCGGTTTTTGTAGCTCGAGAGGGCGGCAAGCACAACGGCCAGATCAAGCGCCGGCTCGTTGATCCGCATGCCGCCGGCCACGTTGATATAGGCATCGCAGAAGGACAGCTGTATGCCGAGCCGCTTTTCCAGCACGGCGAGCAGAAGGTTCACCCGGTTGTAATCCGTCCCAGCCGCCGTTCTTCGAGGCATGTTGAAGCTCGTCTGGCAGACAAGCGCCTGAACTTCCACAAGCAGCGTCCTGCTGCCCTCCGACATCGCCGCAACGACGGACCCCGGCTCGCCCTCCGGGCGTCCCTGCAGCATATACTCCGACGGATTGAGAATCTCAGCCAGCCCGTTCTGCCTCATCTCAAATACACCGATTTCGTTTGTCGAACCGAAGCGGTTTTTGACTGCCCTAAGAAGGCGGTACGATACCGCATTGTCCCCCTCGAAATAGAGCACCGTATCAACCATGTGCTCCAGAACCCTCGGCCCGGCCACCACGCCCTCCTTCGTCACATGACCGACGATGAAAATGGTGATCCCCTGCCCCTTGGCGATGCGCATAAGGCTTCCCGTCGTCTCCCGCACCTGGCTGACGCTGCCCGGCGAAGCCGAGATATCTTCGCGGTACATGGTCTGAATCGAATCAATCACCACAATCTGGGGCTTCTGCCGTTCGATCGCCTCCTCCACCGCGTCCAGGCTCGTCTCCGAAAGCAGCCAGAGCCTGTCGCAGGCATTGTCCAGCCGGTCGGCGCGAAGCCGGATCTGCTGAAGCGATTCCTCCCCGGATATGTACAGTACGGAATAATCCCTCTGCGACAGCCCGCCGCACATCTGAAGCAGCAGCGTCGATTTCCCGATTCCCGGGTCGCCGCCGACCAGCACAAGGGAGCCGGCGACGATCCCGCCGCCGAGTACCCGGTCAAGCTCCCCGATTTCCGTCCGCACGCGCTCCTCCGAGGAACGGACGACCTCCTTCAGCAGCTGCGGTTCCGCCTTTCCCGCCCTGCCGGAGGCAGCCGGGCGGCGTGTCTGTCCGCCCTGCCTGCTCACAGGTTCCTCCACCAGCGTGTTCCACTCCCGGCAGCCAGGGCACTGCCCCTGCCACTTGGAGGATTCATATCCGCATTCCTTACAGAAAAATACCGTTTTATCCTTTCCTGCCATCCGATGCTCCCGTCAGCACTTTACAACCCGGACGGAGGCGCTTTCAGCATTCTTCAGCTCCACACTCAGCACAAGTTTTCCTCCGAGATTTGTCTTCATTTTTCCAACATTGGTTTCATTAATAAATATTTTGTATTCCTTTTCCGGCTCGAGTTCAAGTGTAATCTGCACATCCTCCGCCGCGCTGACACGGAAGGCCGTCTCCTTCTCCGTGATGGCAAGATGCTGCACTGCCGTGCCCGGAACGGATTCATAGACGAACATCCCGTTCTTCTCCAGCTTTGTGATTTCAAAAAATGTTTTAACTTTATATAAATCGCCGCAGAATTCAAAGTCGTTCACCTTTGCCTTTGTCTCCAGCGTATAATCCCCGAAACTCAGCGTTCCGTCCTCTTCCCTGCAAATTAATTCTGTACTCATCTCTTCCTCCTTTTCCCCCGCGGACCGCCGGATTCCCGGGCGTCCGCAGCCTTTTTCATAATCGACACACTGTAATCATAGCACAATTCGCCGATTTTTTCTACTGTTTTCTGCCAATTCAATCAGCCGGCCTCTTCCTTTTTCTTCCTTTTGTGCCGGATCTGTACTCTCAGCCGATCCTGATAACTCAGCGTCACCGTGTCGCCCTCCTGCACGCGGCCCTCGAGCAGCTCCTCGGCAAGCTTATCTTCGACTTCCGTCTGAATCGCACGCCGCAGCGGTCTTGCGCCGTATTTTTCGTCAAAGCCCTTTTCGGCAAGATGGTCGAGCAGGGAATCCTCCGTTTTCAGGCGGAGCCCGATATGGGCCTGGCAGCGTCCGGCAATTGTCCGGAGCATAATATTTACAATCTCACGGATATCGTTTTTCGTCAGAGAATGGAATACGATCATCTCGTCGATGCGGTTTAAAAACTCCGGCTTGAACAGGCGCTTTACCTCGTCCATCACGCCCTCCTTCATCCGGCTGTAATCCGCCTTCTCGTCCGCCGCGCCCGTGAAGCCGAGGCGCTTCGGCGAGACAATGCTCTGTGCGCCGGCGTTGGAGGTCATAATGATAATCGTGTTTTTAAAGCTGATTTTGCGCCCCTGCGCATCGGTCACATGCCCGTCGTCAAGAATCTGCAGCAGGATATTGAATATATCCGGGTGCGCCTTCTCAATCTCGTCAAACAGGATCACCGAGTACGGATTGCGCCGCACTTTTTCGCTCAGCTGTCCGCCCTCGTCGTAGCCGACATAGCCAGGCGGCGAGCCGATCATCCTCGAAACGCTGTGCTTCTCCATATACTCCGTCATATCGACGCGGATCATCGCGTTCTCGTTGCCGAACATTGCTTCCGCAAGCGCCTTGGACAGCTCGGTTTTTCCGACACCGGTCGGCCCGAGGAACAGAAACGAGCCGATCGGCCGGTTCGGGTCCTTCAGGCCGACCCTGCCGCGGCGGATCGCCCTCGCCACGGCCTCCACGGCCTCCTGCTGACCGATCACGCGCTCGTGCAGGATGCTCTCCAGCTTCAGCAGCCGATCGCTCTCCTCCTCGCGCAGCTTTGCGAGCGGGATTTTCGTCCACTGGGAGATCACGTCCGCAATCTCCTCCTCCCCGACGACGAGCTCCGCGTTTTCCCGCTCCTCGTCCCGCTTCTGCTTCAGCAGCTCCAGGCTGGCGCGCGCCCGATCCTGCTTTTTCTTAATCTCCCCGGCGCGCTCGAACTCCTCCGCCCGGATGGCCTGCTCCTTCTCCTCCTCGAGTCCTGCCAGTTTTTCCTCCAGCTCCCTCATCTTCGGGGAAGGAGCATAGACGCCCAGACGGACACGGGAAGCGGCCTCATCCATCACATCAATCGCCTTGTCCGGCAGAAAGCGGTCGTTCACATAGCGGCTCGCGAGCCTTACCGCTGCGACAAGTGCCCCGTCGAGAATTTTAACCCTGTGATGCGCCTCGTAGGCCGGACACAGCCCTCTGAGAATCCGGATTGCCTCCTCCTCGCCCGGCTCCTCGATTACAACGGGCTGGAAGCGCCGCTCCAGCGCGGCATCCTTCTCAATATATTTCCGGTATTCCTCGCGGGTCGTAGCGCCGATCAGCTGGATTTCGCCGCGCGCAAGGGACGGCTTGAGGATATTGGACGCGTCGATCGCTCCCTCCGCGCCGCCCGCGCCGATGATCGTGTGAAGCTCGTCAAGAAACAGCAGCACATTGCCGTCCGCAATCACCTCCGCAATCACCTTTTTGATGCGCTCCTCGAACTCGCCGCGGTATTTTGAGCCGGCGACCATACCGGAGAGGTCGAGCGTCATCACCCGCTTTTCTGCGATGACATCCGGCACATCCCCCTCCACAATCTTGCGCGCAAGTCCCTCCGCCACCGCGGTTTTTCCGACGCCCGGCTCGCCGACAAGGCAGGGATTATTTTTCGTTCTGCGGCTGAGAATCTGAATGACGCGCTGGATTTCCGTCTCCCGCCCGATCACCGGATCGAGCCTGCCCTCCCTGGCGAGCTGCGTCAGATCGCGGCTGTACTGGTTGAGCGTCGGCGTCTGCTGCCTGCCGCGCGGCCTGCCCTTTGCGCCGAGCTCATTTTTATAGGACGAAACGTCCGCGCCTGTCGCCGCCATTGTGTCCACATAGAGCTTCTGGAGATTGACGCCGAGCGTGTTCAGCAGCCGCACGGCAATGCAGTCCGCTTCGCGGATCAGCGCCAGCAGGATATGCTCCGTGCCGATGCGCTCCGCCTTCAGCCTCTGGCTTTCCTTCGCACTCGACTCCAGAATTTTGCGCGCGCGCGGCGTAAAATTATCCTTCTCCATAATCTTGATGCCGTTGGTCGGAGCAATCAGCTGATTTACAAGCTCCAGCAGCTTCTCCTCGCCGACCTCATGCTCGATCAGGATGCGTCCCGCCACGCCGTCCGCCTTGGTCAGGCCGATCAGCAGATGCTCCGTGCCGATATAATTGTGGGAGAGCTCATAAGCCGTCGCCGTCGCCAAACGGATTGCCTCCCTTGCGTTCTCCGTAAATCTGTCCTCCATTATCATACCTCCGCCTGTTTCACCATATTTTTCTGCCCCTATATTTCACAGCCGCTCATCAGCCGGTTCAGATATTCGCCGCGGTATGCCGCTCGCTCCGCAGCGGTCATGCTTTTCCCGCACAGCTTCTGAAGATTTGCCGGCTGAATCCTTATCATCTGCTCGTACAGCCCGATGCTCTTTTTCAGCGGCAGCATTCCGAGATCCCGCCCGAGCTTGAGCTGCGCAAGCAGCGTCAGCCCGTCCTCGGTGCCGATCCGCTTTGCGTAGCGCAGAACGCCGTAGGAGCGGTACACTTTATCCTCGATCTCGTCCGCACTGACGGAGCAGAGATATTCCCGGTGCTGGTTTTCCTGATCGACAATCTGCCGCAGAATCTGCCGCAGGCTGTCGATAATCTCGTTTTCGGTGCAGCCGATCGTCTTCCGGTTGGACAGCCGGTAGAGATAGCCCTGCGTCTTTGTGCCCTCCCCGGGAATCCCGCGTATCATAAAGCCGTATTTTGCAACCTCATCGGCCAGCTTCTGTATTTTACCCGTCATTGTGAGCGCCGGCAGGAAGGTAAGATAGGAAGCCCGCATCCCGGTTCCCGCGTTGAGCGGCGAGGTGGTGAGATAGCCGTAGCGGCCGTCAAACGCATAGCCCAGCTCCTCCATGCAGTCGTCGATCCGGTTTGCCCTGGCCCATGCGCCCTCCAGATCGGCGCCCGGTGCTACCGACTGGATGCGGATGTGATCCTCCTCGTTCACCAGGATGCTGATCCCTTCATCTTCCGACAGCACAAGTGCGGTTTCCTGCGGCTTTTTCGCAATCTGTCCGCTGATGATATACCATTCCTTCAGGGACGCCTTCTCCAGCTCGGAAAGCCGGTTCACGCTGCAGGAATAGTATTTCATGCCGTCCCTGCCCTCAAGCAGCGGAGCCTGGTTCCGGACGATCTGCGTGAGCATCGCGCACTCCTTTTCTTTCATCTTTCCTGCGAAATGGTACTCTGCAAGATTTCTCGCCAGCCGGACGCGGCTCGATATCACAATGCTCTCTTCCTCCCTTTTCTCATACCATTTCTTCACCGGGATACCTCCCCCTTTTCCTTTTCCCTTTCTCTCTCTTGTTCCCTTTCTTTTTCCTTTTCCCTCTTCAGTTCACGGAGACGGTCGCGAAGCGAGGCGGCAAGTTCATACTCCTCCCGCTCGACCGCCTGGTCCAGCTGCAGAGCGATCCGCTCCGTCTCGCTCAGCTCCGGGGCCGGCTCCGCCGGCTGCTCCGTCCTCTCCCCGGCGTTCTTCGGCCATTTGCCCACATGGACGTCGGAGCCCTGGATATTTTTCATATTGCGGGTCAGCAGTTTTCCGAAATTCCGGTAGCACGCGGCACAGCCGAACTGTCCGTGCTCCCGGAACTCCTCGTAAGTCATGCCGCATTCCGGGCAGGCCGTACCCGGCTGCGCACCTGCGGAAACAGCCTCCGAGCTTTTTTCCAGGCCATGCGCTCTCTCCTGTTCGCCCTCAAACAGCCCGGACAAAAGCCCGCCCAGGGAAAAGGGCTCGCCCCCGAACGGCGCCTTCAGGCGCAGGCTCGTGTTCCGTGCCGCACATTCCTCGCAGAGATACTGCTCCTTCTTTTCCCCGTTTATGATTTCCGTGTAGAATATTCTTGCCTCTCTTGCCTTGCATATATTACACAGCATAAAATTATCCCCTCCAAATTATGAGGATTTCTCACAGGAACTCGTCGTAAATCTGATCCACCGCCTGATGGATCTCGTCCCTCGAGATATCCTTGCAGATCGCGCGCGCCATAATGACACGCAGCTGCGCCTTCAGCTTCGCAACGGCCTCCAGCTTGTCGTAATCCAGAGCTACGACAGCCCCCTTTCTGCGGTCGAGCTTGAGATAACCTTCCTGCCGGAGTATGCCGTACGCCTTATTTACTGTATGCATGTTGATGCCGATATCGTCGGCGAGCTCGCGCACGGACGGAAGGCTGTCCCCGTCCCGCAGCTGGGCGGCCGCAATACCGAGTATAATCTGATTGCAGAGCTGCACGTAGATCGCCTCGTCGCTGTTGAAATCTATCCTGACAATCACGCTCTCACCTCCTGTCATCCCCAATTCACCATTTGTTATATATATCATATAACAATCAGAGCGGATTGTCAACTTGCGGAATGAATTGCCTTGCCTGCTATAATTTTTCTGCGTACAGCAAAGGAAAAATTTGTAAAATCATGTATTACTTATAAAAAGGGATGTTGCCAGCGCCAGGGAAGCGGGGCGTAATTTGAGAGAAGAAAAGGTTCCTGGTAAAATACAGAGTTGGAACAGAATCAGAAAGGCTGTCGCACAAAATAAAACAGTCCCGGATTTGGTAAATCTCCAAAACAAAGACTGTTTTATCATATCTCGCCTTATTATATCTTATTTATCATGTCTTATTTTATTTATAGCAACAGTTTGTAATAGAAACGGTAGATTTCCACAGGAATCCTTCCACAGCCAACCTCCGCGCCGCCGATTGCTGACAGGAAGGCGGCTTACGGGCTTGTGCAACGGACGGGGGCGCTCCCCGGCTTCTCCGATACGAAAACATAGCCCGCCATCCACTGGGCCATTTCATTTTCAAATGGAAATATGCCCTGATCCGGCGCGGGAAGCTCCCCGTAGATTTTTGTAAAAGTATTTTCCGAAAATCCGGTTTTTCTGCATTTTTCCGTCCACTGAGCCGCATCGACAAACTGTTCTCCCCACCATTTTGCCTCCTCTTGCTCCACGCTGGAGAGCAGGAGCTCCATCCACTTCCTGGAGTTGGGATTTTCCTGTCCCTCGATTGCCGATTTTGTGTATACGGTACAGCCGCCGCCTTTTATCACACGATAAGCCTCGCGGAAACCGCCCATCATTTTTGCCTGCATGCTTTCATAACCGGCATTCGAAAAAACCATATCAACAGATTCCGGCAGCACGGGCAGACGGGAACCGTCGCAGGCAAGATAAATCATATCCACAAACGGATTTTTCCATTCCGTTGAATAGTAGAGCCTGTTCCATTTTAAAATTCTGTGGCTTATATCCGCCATAATAACCGTCGCGGGCCAGCGTATCCTTTTTATCTGCTGCTTGATCCCCTGACCCGTGCCGCAGGCCATATCCAGAATAACCCTGGGATGCCGTTTTTCCATTTCCTCCCAGATTATTTCCGCTGCATCCAGCCCCCTGTTATAATTCGGATTCCCGGCCCAGTGATGTTCATGCAGATATTCGTCGTAATTGCGGAAAGTCAGAGACCACTGTTCTCCGGGAATTTCTCTTGTCTGAAAATCCAGCACGCCGTCAACGAAGCGGTATTCATGCCCGTTTCCGCATTGATACGAGAAACCGCTTCCGCCGTTGTTTTTCTTTCTTAGCCTGCCGCGGCAATCCGGACAGCTCAGGATTCTGTCTAAAAATATAATTTCCCTGTCCGAGCCCATGGCCTCCTCGATGCCGTCGCCGCCCTCCAGAATGCTGTTTATGGAGACTTTAAATATCCACGACATATTTAAGAGCGTTTCAATATCCGGCAGCGATAATCCGGTTTCCCATTTGCTGACGGCCTGCGGGCTGACATTGAGAAGTTCAGAAAATGCGGCCTGGGAAAGCGCCGCTTTCCTGCGCAGACTGCTTATCCTTGCTCCTACCTCGGTTTTGCTGATCATGGCGTTCCCTCCTTTTCTTATGTATCAAATTATAGCAGGGATACACCCGGAATAAAACAGAGCGGCAGTTTCCATATCCGCCGGAAAAATCAACCGGCGGTTGACGGGATACGCTGTCCCGGCCGGATATTCCTTCTCCGCTGCAGGTCATACCGACCGGGAACCGTAAGCGCGAAGCCTCACATACTTTTCCGTATGCATTTTTATCTCCTGCAGTTCCCCGTCCGTCACCTTACCAATAACGGTAAACTGATTCACCCGGGTTCCCTCTAGGGCTTCAAAACCGTGCGTAGCGCCGGCGGCCATCCCTATGCTTTCCAGGGTCGGATGCCCTTTATATATGGATAAATCCTTTACGGGATAGACAAACTCCTTCAGCTTGGGCAGCGCACGCACCGCCGAAAGTCCGTCCTCGTTTTCTGCCGGCTCTGCGAGGCAAAATTCCGTCAGCCCCGCAAGATCTTTCAGAAAATCAAGATTATTCATGGCGCTGCGGTGCAGATCCAGTTTTTTCAGTTTTTTCAGCTTTCCGAGAAAAGTTCCGTCATGCTTTCCCTCCGCTTCCATACTCAGTTCCCAAAGCCCGCGGAATGCAGACAGTTCCTCCGGTTCCAAATCATATACTTTTCTTAACTGAAGTCTTCTTAAAGCATTGACAAGACGGCACCGGTGGAGGATCAGCTCTTTCAGATTCCCCATACGGGCAAACAGCGTGCAATCTATGTTCTGGTCCTGGATCAGCATGGTTTTCTCTTTTTCCAGACGGCTCAACGGCACTTCCGGCTGCCCGTAACGCTGCGTCCAGAAATCCCCGGGAAGCGGGATTCCAGGAGCCGGTTCCGCTGTTTCCGGCGCTGTGAGTTCCTCCAGCGAATTGAATAAATGCCCGGTTCTTTCCATTAGAATCGGTTCCTCAAAGCTCTCTGCATCGACGATCAGAATCCCCTGCCTGAGCCAGGCCGTCATCTTTGCAAATAAATCGTCAAGACTGTCCGCCAGCAGGTAGCAGCGATCCATATCATAATCCAATGTAATAATCTGTCCTGCTTTTCCTTCTTCCGCCGGAGACAGATCCATAACCAGCCAGGCTCTGGCACAGTCATAAGCAATCGGGAGCCAGCAAAGCCCGCTCACCGGTTCTTCCCGGATGGCTTTTGTTCCCATTGCCGTCATTTCATCTTCCACTCCACGGAAAAAGGAAAAATCTGACAGCATTTTCTCCAGGGAAAGAAACTGCAGCCCTGCGAAAAACCCCGTGTTCCCTGCCATATCCTCCCCGTCAAACCGCCGATACAGCTCCAGCAGTTCCGCAGGAAGCCCGCAGCCTGCCTTCCGGGCAAGCTGCTCGAACTGTTCTTCGCCTGCCCCGGCATTCAATCGTCCTTCGATATCAGGAATCTTTTTTTGCAGCTCGGCCAGATACCTGTCCATATGATTCATTTCTGCTGTTCCCCCTCTTCCTGACTTACGTTTTCCTTCCCGCCCCTCATTCAAAATCCCCGTCTCCATCCCCGCGGTTCCGTACCGAGAGCCGTATGCAGAGCACCCCGAGCAGAACAACCACTGCGCTCAGACCGCCGCACAAAATGCTCATGGCATTTTTCCGCTTCTCGTAATCGCTGGTCTTAGCCAGCAGCTCGTTCACCTTCCGGTTCGTCTCCGAGGTATCCTTTACCGTGACAACCTCCGGCCGGTAGCGCTGCACCGTATATTCTTCGCGGTCAAACCGGTACCAGCCGCTCTCTCCGGCCTCATTGTCCAGATAAAGCAGGCAAAACGGCGCATCCGGTTCCGTCATGTACGCTGCGATTGTTTCTCCGCTGATCAGCAGCCAGTCTGCGGAATAGCCCTCCGGAGGCACTTCCCCCTCCGGCAGCGCAGCAACACGGTAACTCCAGCGCCCCCCGAGCAGCAGCTCCTCCCCTTCACGCTCCGCCGACAAAACGCATCCGCCGGGCTGTTCCGGCTCCTTTTCCGGCTCCGGCGTGGGCGAAGGAGCCGCAGCGCCGCGCACTGCCATAATATGATAGACCCGGATATTTCCGCTCTCCGCCGTAACCGTGACATTGATATGGTTTTCTCCGTCCGTGATCGCATCGTTGCCCGCAATGCTCACGCTCGACCGGGAATCCTCCGGCACGGCGCTGACAATCAGCCGCTCCGTGCCCGGCGGAAGCTCCGTCTCATATTCCGTTATCTCCGGCGAAAACTCCGGCACAAGCGTGCCTGGGCTGATCCGCAGCGAGGAGACGAGCGCATTATCCGACGCATCCGGTGCAGCTGCAATCTCCAGGGTAAACGGCTCCGAAAGCACCGACATTGAATTCCCGTTTTCGTAAGCGTACACCATCGGAACCCCTGTGATCCGGAACGGGCACGGCCCCCGCTTCAGCGCCCTAAACACCATAACATAATTCCTCAGCCGGCTCGACGGAGAGGCATCCATATCGGACACCTTTAAATAGCCGTCTCCCCCGGTGATGCACGCCGGCCCGCTGACATACTCCGCGAGCATCGCGTCATAAGTAAAATACGCCTCAAAATCCCCGATGGTCGCATCCGACTCCACGGAAAGGGTAACGGTAAATTCCTGCTCCGCTACCGCTCCGCCGTCTCCGACGGAAAAGCGGAGCGTCGCACTCGCCGCATAGACCTGCATATACCCCGCCGCCTGTACGAACAGAACCGCCAGCAGCAGAATCACTGCCAATTTCCTTCTCTGCCTCATAAAGTCCCCCCCCTTAGCTCTGCGGACAATTTTTCCTTCCGGAGCAGTCATTTCCGGTACCGTGTCTTCGGACTAATCTTGTTCCAGGACTGATCTCTGTCCGATCAAATTCTCTCCGGGAGCAATCATTTCCGGTACCGTATCTTCGGACCAAGCCCCTTCCCGGACAAATCTCCCCGGCCAATCTTCCTCCGGCTCAGCACCAGGAAGAAATTTTTGTTATCCCCGGATGCAGACCGCAGAACCTGAAACGGAACGGGCCTGCACCCCAAACCCCGGCGTGCCTCCGGCCCGTTCCGCGCTCCTGCTTACTGCCGCGCAATATTTATTATATACTCCCTGATATCCCCGTTTTCCGCAGTCACACTCACCACGACTGTACTGCTTCCCTCGCCGATCGTATACCAGGTCGCGCCTTCCACGGATGCCTTTTTGCTGACCGCCTGCGCCTCGACCTGAATCAGATCACAGCCGCTGTCCAGAACAAGATCATATTCCTGCTCCGCCGTCATATCAAAGGTCGGCGTCAGCACGAGGTCATTGCCTTCCGCATCCGAAACCTTCAGCGTCTTCAGCCAGTTGTTCGGATTCCACGCTGTCTGCGGCTGTCCGCATGCCTCCTCCGGCATATTCAGATAAACCGGGATCGAGAACACAAGCGGAAGATCCCCGAATTCCGCGTAAGCCGCCGCCACTTTGCGCCCCTCAGAATACGGCGCCTCTACATTCGCCATATACTGATGCGAGTAGGTTGAGGTCGGCGTCACGTTAAACTTCTGCAGATATATTGTATTCTGCCCTCTCGAGATATACGAGTAGCCGATGTAGTACGCTCCTCCGAGAATGGAGCGGTACGGGTTGATCCACGGGATAAGCATGCTTGTATTCAGCGCTGCATTCGTGCTGCCGTTTCTTGCATATTTCAGACCGTTCGCGATCGCCCCGCCGGCTACCGTACTGTGGTATGCTCCTATATTGTAAAAATTATACAGCCCCTCAAAACCTGCCACCGTCCCGGTCACGCTGTTGCTGAGCGACGTGGTACCAATCACGACCTCCTGCTTTACGCGGGAAGCCAGATGGAACGGGCTGACGCCGGAATACTCCGCCGCGGCCATAAAGATCTCTCCGTAGGTCATCTCTTTTTCCTGTCCGTCCGTATCCTTAAACTTCACGGCCGTATTGGAAAGGGCCGTATTTTTCAGAATGCTTTCCACTCCCTCAAGCGTCTGGTAGGACGGCTCGTAGGTCAGAAGCTCAAACTGGAAAATATTTTTTTCATCGAGGAAATTGCGCGGATCCATATAGTAGCTGATCGCCTCTCTGGACGCCGTGACCCAGGTCGAGCCGTCGTACACGATAAAACTGTCCGTCTTCCAGTTGTAAGCGTTCGCCTCAAAGGATTTCCACTCGTTTCCCTTTGTGTTCGGGATCAGATTCTTGCCCGCAACACTTTCATTGTCAATTACGGATTCCCAGTCAAGTCCGGTATGATTCGCCACAAACTGCCAGTCCGGATGCAGCTCGTGCAGCAGGCGCAGGCCCGGCAGATAGCTCTCCGGAAAATTCTGCGACGCCAGCTGCTGCTCAAAATCATCCGCATTGTCCGGCTGCGTCGGCATCGGAGTCGGTGTCGGCTCCTTATCTCCCCAGATTTCGCCGGTATCCAGTACCTTTACATATTCCGCGTTAATATAACCGGAATACTCCACACCCTCCTCCGTAAAACTTACATGGCACCAGAGCATCTCCGCATCCGAAATATATTCCAGAATCTGGAATTCACTCTTATCCGTCACAACAACGGAATAACCGTTTTCATTTCTCACCAGCTTCGCGCCGTACTTCGGCTCCCGCTTAAGCGCCAGCGCCGTCACTCCCTCAATGGTTCCCTTCCCGATCACGGTCGGCACAGGGGTCGGGGTCGGAGCCGGTGTCGGCACCTCGGTCGCCCCAGCTGTCGGGGCCGGGATCTCTTCTGTCGGCTCCGGCGCTTTTGTCGGATCAGGCTTTTTCGTCGGGGTCGGGGACGGTTTTTCTGTCGGCGTCGGCTTGACGGTCGGGGTCGGGGTCGGACTCGGGCTCGGGCTCGGCGTCGGATCCGGCGCCGGCTTTGCTGCGAGCGCAAGCTTCGATGCCGGCGTATAGCCGGTATAGGTCTTCCCGTCCACCTCCGCACTGACGCGGAACCACTTCTCGCCGCTCACTGTCGTCTCCGATTCAATCGAAACCAGACTGCCCTCCGGGATCGTGAGAACATTGCCGTTCGCCTTCGTCACATAGACCGATTTCGCATTTGCCTTCGAACGCAGCTTCAAAGCTCCCCCGTAAGGCTGCCCGTAAGCGCCCGCGCCGCTGTCCAGCCGGATATAGGATGCAACGGAATAACCGGTCTGTGTTTTTCCGCCGATTTCCGCCGAAATCCGATACCAGGTAACACCCCCGGCGCGAACCTCGTTCAGCACCCAGAGCTTCTGATTTTTTTTCATCAGGACAACAACGCTGCTGTCGGTAGAAGCTTTTTTGCGCATATTCAGCTCATTCGCCGTAACCGAAGCCGCATACTGGAATTCCTGCTCCTTATCCACCGGAACCGGCGTCGGAACCTTCTCCGGCACAGGACTCGGCGTCGGGGTAACAATCGTCACTTTTTTAATGCCGACAAGCGTAACGTCACTGGATCGCACAAAACCTTTATAATTTTTTCCGGAGATTTCAGCCTGCACCTGGAACCATTTCACCCCGTTCAGCGTCTTCTCCGCCAGAACCTCCAGCTTGGCGCCCTTCGCCGCCGAAACCGCATTTCCCTTCGAATCCTTCACCGTCCCGGAGGAGCCGGCAGCCGTGTTCAGGTTCATTTTATCATTTGCCTTCACGTAGAAATTTTTATCCGGAGAAAAACGGATATAGTCACTGACGGCATAGCCCGTCTTCGCTTTTCCGCTCACATTGACCGACAGCTTGTACCATTTGCGGCCGTCGACCGTCTTCTGTCCCGTCACAGTTACCGCGTCGCCGTTTTTCAGCGTCTTGATAATCTGGGAGCCGGTGTCCGGCGAGGTTCTGAAATTCAGTTCACCCGCCGAAACGACCGCCGGCATAGAAAGCTCGTAGGTCACGACCTCCTCTCCCGCGGACGGAGCCTGTGTCGGCTTTGGGGTCGGAGTGGGCTTGGGGGTCGGCGTCGGCTCGGCCGTCGCCGTAACTTTTATGTAGGTTCCGAGACTGTAGCCCGTCACCGTCTCTCCCCGGAATACTGCCCTCAGCTGATACCAGCCGTTTTTCTCCGAGAGAATGTCCACCTCCTGGTTTTTCGTCAGAAACGCGCCGATGCCCTTTACCTTCACCTGCTCGTAATTTGTGCCCGGCCCGCTCCGGATATTCAGCTCGTTCGCTGTGCACACGCCCTTCACGGGGATCGGCGCCGCCATGGCCGACAGCCCGCCCCCTCTCTCAAGAAGCATTGCAATATATGGGCAAAGTATTGCCGCACACAGCAGAGCGGCAAGATATCTCCTGTACTTTCCTTTCGCAGACATAATTTCCTCCACTTCATAAAAAACATTATTAAAAAATGCACCGCTGCAGTTTCCTCACCGCAGACTTTTCTTCTGCACACACAACGTCATAACGTCAAAATGCGATTTCATTCTACGGCATAATACCGCGTGAGTGTGGCAGCAATGTGTCATTCTTTTAACAATTATTCTACACAAGTAGAGGTGAATATCCCTTATCCGAAGGGCTCTACGCGCCGAATCACGGACTCCCCGGCCGCTGCTTGAGCGCCTCCTTCAGAAGTGCGCCGACCCTGCCCGGATCTCCTCTGCCCCTCAGTTCCTTCATCGCCCGGCCTACAAGAAAACCGAGGGCCTTCTCCTTTCCGCTCAGAAAATCCGCAGCGGACTGAGGGTTGTCTTCGATTACGCGCCGGACGGTTTCCCGCAGCAGGCCGTCGTCCCGCACCATGGCCAGTCCGTTTTCTCTGACGTAAATGACCGGATCGACCTGCTCCCGGAAAATTTTCTCGAAAACCTCCTTGGCCGTCGTACGGTTCACAGTTCCCTCCTCAATCAGTCCAATCAGCGAGGCAAGCTTGGCCGGCTCGAGCGTCAGCTCCTCCGGCTCCTGCTCCTCCTCCCGCAGAAGGCGCAGCGTCTCGACCATCAGCCAGTTCGATACTTCCTTCGGATTGCCGCAGAGCGCCGAAGTTTCTTCAAATATATCCGCCAGCCGCTTCGAGCCCGTAAGGATTGCGGCGTCGTAGGCCGGAATGCCGTATTCTCTTTCGTAGCGTAGCATTTTCGCATCGCGCAGCTCGGGCTGGCGCTTTCTAATCTCATCGAGCCATTCCTCCCCGATCTCTACCGGCGGCAGATCCGGCTCCGGAAAATAGCGGTAATCCTGCGCCTCCTCCTTGCTGCGCATCGAGAAGCTCATATTTCTGCCGTCGTCCCAGCGGCGCGTCTCCTGGACGATGCGTCCCCCGCTCTCCAGCACCTCGATCTGCCGCCTTCTCTCTCCCTCCACCGCACGCGCGATTGCCCGGAACGAATTCAGATTTTTCATTTCGGTGCGCGTGCCGAGCTCCGCCTGCCCTGCCTCGCGGACGGACAGGTTGATATCCGCGCGCAGCGAGCCCTCCTGCATCCGGCAGTCGGACACGCCGAGGTACTGCAGAATCAGCCGCAGCTTTTCCAGATATGCCACAGCCTCCCCGGCGGAACGCATATCCGGCTCGCTCACTATCTCAATCAGGGGAACGCCGCAGCGGTTATAATCAATGAACGTGCAGTCCTCCAGCGGGTCATGGACAAGCTTGCCGGCATCCTCCTCAATATGAATCTCATGAATGCCGACGGATTTTTTCCCCGCATCCGTCTCGATTTCGATACTGCCGTTCCGGCAGATCGGAAGATAGAGCTGGGATATCTGGTAAGCCTTCGGCAGATCCGGATAAAAATAATTTTTGCGGTCGAACCTGCAGCGTCTTGTAATCCCGCAGCCGGTCGCCAGCCCCGCTGCGGCCGCAAATTCCACAACCCGCCGGTTCAGCACCGGCAGCGTGCCCGGCATGCCCGTACAGACCGGACAGCACTGCGTATTCGGCGGCCCGCCGAACTGTGTCGTACAGCCGCAGAAAATCTTTGATTTCGTGGCCAGCTCCGCGTGAACCTCCAGCCCTATCACTGTCTCGTAGTTTTTCATACCGCCTCCCGTTCCGCCGCTCCCGTGCGGCCGTGTGCTGTCGAAAAATCGTCCGTTCCGGCCTAAAGCAGGACGCAGAACGGATATTAACGCGGCCCTGCCGGCGGGCGGAAGCATCCCCCGCGCGCCAGCTCATAGCTGTGCGCGGCCCGGAAAAGCTCCCGCTCCCCGAATGGCCTGCCGATCAGCTGCAGCCCAATCGGCAGGCCGTTCCGATCCATGCCGCAGGGCAGGCTGATCGCCGGAAGCCCCGCCAGATTCACTGCTGCCGTATAGATATCGCCGAGATACATTCTGAGCGGATCGCCCAGACTCTCCCCCAGCTTCGGCGCAGGCCCGGGTACGGCCGGCGCAAGCACAATATCGTACCGGCGGAACGCCCGTTCAAAGCTCTGCCGGATAACCGTCCTGACTTTCATTGCCTTGCCGTAATAGGCTTCATAACAGTCCGAACTCAGAACAAAGGCGCCGATCAGTATGCGGCGCTTTACTTCCTGGCCGAAGCCCTCGCTCCTCGTCCTCCGGCAGAGTTCCTGCAGCCCCCGGCAGCCCTGAGCCCGGAATCCGTATCTCACCCCGTCATAGCGCGAGAGATTGGAGCTTGCCTCCGCCGAGGCAATAACATAATAAGCCGGCACTGCATAATCCGCAGCCTCCAGCTCGAATTCCTCCGCTTCGGCTCCCTGTGCGCAGAGCTCCCCGGCCGCCTTGCGCACAGCATTTTTTATCTCTTCGTCAAGCCCCTCGGAAAAGTACCCTTTCGGGATGCCGATTTTCATTCCCCTCACGCCGCCGGAGAGCGCGCTTCGATACCGGTGATCAAGACCCGGCACGCTTGTAGAATCCCGCCTGTCCTCCCCTGCGATAATCTCCAGCAGCGCCGCGCAGTCCTCGACATTCCGCGCAATCGGTCCGATCTGGTCAAGCGATGACGCATAAGCAATCAGGCCGTAGCGCGATACTGTACCGTAGGTCGGCTTGATACCCGTCACACCGCAGAACGCGCTCGGCTGCCGGATGGAGCCGCCGGTATCCGACCCCAGAGCGGCAAACGCCTCCCCGGCCGCCACCGCCGCGGCTGAACCCCCGGACGATCCCCCCGGCACGCGCGAAACATCCCACGGGTTTCTTACCGCCCCGAAAAAGGATGTTTCCGTAGTGCTCCCCATCGCAAACTCGTCCATATTCGTCTTGCCGAGAATTACGGTTCCTGCTTCCTCCAGCTTTTCTATTACCGCCGCATTGTACGGCGGCCGGAAATTTTCCAGCATCCGGGAGGCGCAGGTGGTCCGGACGCCGCGCATGCAGATATTGTCCTTGACCGCGATCGGAACCCCGGCAAGAGGCGAGGAATACCTGCCCTCCCGGATGCCCTTCTGCACCTCGTCCGCCCTGGCAAGTGCTTCCTCTCTCCGCACGGTAATATAACAGCCGTACCGGCTGTCCCGCGCTTCAATTACATCCAGCTGAGCCTGCACAGCCTCCCGGACGCCGATCCTGCCGTCCCGTATCCTTCTGCCGAGCTCCGCGGCAGTCAGCTCTGTCAGTTCCATAGCATCCTCCGTTCCATCCTCCCTTTTCCTTGGCGAAGTCCTTTTATACCCAATGTTTTCCGGGCAGTCGGCCCCGCCTGGTCAAAGGTATCTAATCCACCGTTTTTGGCACCCGGAAGAAATCCCCACTCCGATCCGGGGCGTTCGCAAGCAGCTCTTCCCTGCTGTCTTTGTTTGTTACAGCATCCCCGCGGAAAACATTCGCCGCCGGAAACAGAAACGGCACCGGCTCGATCCCTTCCGTATCAAGCTCATTCATTCTCTCAATATACCCGAGAATTTCGGAGAGATCCTTTTTCGCCCGCTCCCGTTCCTCTCCGGAAAGCAACAGTTCTGCCAGCGCTGCCGTGTAAGCAGCCGTATCGTCCGAAATCATTCTTTTCTCCTCATATTTTCTGATTATTGTAAATTTTTTCCCTCTTTCAGGAAAGTCTTTTTCTTGCTCAAAATCTCTGCTGTTTCAATTCTGCCGCTTAAAGTTTCTGCCGTTTAAAGCTTGTGCTTTTTAAAATCACTGCTGCTTCAACATAAAATTATAATCCATAATTTACATATAATTACTGATTTTGCACTTGCCTGACAACTCTTTTAACCGGAATTTATACCGCAGAAATCAAATCATCATCAAAGTATCGCTTGCTTTTCTTTTTCCCATTGACGCGGATGGTGTAAAAACAGCAATTACGGTTGGAATGCCAGCGAATCTCTGTAATAACGCCTGTTATATCGGGATGGTTGCGGGGCGAAACCTGTTCCCCATAAGCAAACCTGGGAGGCGCCGGCAGCTCCATGATTTCTTTTATGTCCAGCTCATAATCAGCTTTCGGCAAGATAACCCGGGCTTTGCCATTGTCTATCTTGTATGAAACAACTGCCTGGAATAGTCCGTCTTCCCAAGCTTTGATATCGACGCATCTACCCCACATAAAAGAAACCTCCGTCTGCGTTAAATCCCAATCCGCCGCAATACCTTTCCGTATTTTATCATATTTCCCGATGCCTTCCATTCCGTCCGGGCAGATCATTGCCTGAAATACCGATGCGTATTTTCCTTCTGTTCATTACCAGACTCTTTTTTCAGAATCACGGATGGTATCATACCAGCCCCTACAATAGCAAAGACAGCCGGATTCGTCAATACGGCCGCAGAAATTCGTGAGAAAAAGTTCAGTGCGAAAAAGCGGATGAATTCAGAGAAAACGGAACAAAAACAAAAACAGTGCATAAACTGCCGCAAACATAAAAAACCGGGGAAAAGCAATCCGAAGACTGCCGTTCCCCGGCATTTTATCCGTCCGCGCCGGCGACAACCGGAACGGACAGCTGCTCAGAGCAGCCGCCGCTCAAACCCGAGCAGCGCGACGAAATATCCCAGACCGCCGCTTACGGCGGCGGATATGGACGCTCGCACAAACTCCGCAGTCTCCTCCTGCCCGGCGGCAAGCGCCTGTACGGACAGAAGCTTTGTCGGCAGCCACCGGGCCGCATCCGGGAGCATGCCCGCCGTAAAGCAGCAGATAAGCAGCACGGCGAGTCCTGCCAGCACTGCCGTCCCTGTTCTGGCAAACGCCGAAAACAGGAACAGCATGGAAATCAGCCACAGCCCGAACAGCCATGGAAACAGTGCGGGAACAAAAGCGCCGGCCGCTCCCTCGCTCCCCCAGAAAAATGCATTGTAGGCAAACGTGACGCCGAAGCAGAGCCAGTATCCGCCGGTCCACACAAGGCTGATCAGGAGTGCCTTTGCGCCGATCACGCTCCGACGGGACAGCCCCCGCGACAGCAGCGGTATCAGCGTTTTGCGCTCGCACTCGTTCGACAGGCAGCCTCCGAACAGTACGGCAAACAGCAGAACCGCCATCGGTATATTTTTATAAAACTGTGCCCAGGAGGTTTTTGCATCCACGGCGACAGCCGACACGGAAAGTCCGGCTTCCGCCAGCTGCTCGGCCATCTGTTCCATCAGCCAGGGCGTAAGCTTTGCAATCGCCGGGTTCATAATCCCGAACAAAAGAAACATGACAAGCAGAATCAGCAGCCTTCCGCTGCGCGCAAGCTCCGTCCACTCCTTTTTCAAAAATGCCGCAAAACCTGTTTTCATTTTTCCTCCCATTCCGGTTGCGCCGCGCAGACGCTTTTTCAGGTGCAGGAAACTGCGCGACTACTCGTCTTTTTTGTCCTTCTCCCCGCTCACAAGCTCGAGAAACAGTTCCTCCAGCGTCCGCTCCTTCCGCTCGATACAGCGGATATCAATCTTCGCTCCGGCCAGCGCTTCCATCGCCGCAGCCATTCCGTGCGCGCCGCCTCTGCGGTACTCCAGGGTGAATGCATCGGTGCGGTCGCCTCCCGGCAGCAGCTGCGAAAAAAGCTCCGCGTCCTCCGCGCGAAGAAAGCTCACATGAAACCCCTGCTCCGTCTCCGCATCTCTCAGCTGCGCAAGTCCTCCCTGTCTTATCAGCCGTCCCCCGTGCAGCACCGCGCACTCGTCGCAGATCCGCTCCACGTCCGACAGAATATGCGTCGAGAACAGCACGGTCGTCCGCCCTTTCAGAGAGTGCAGAATATCCAGAATCTCCCGCCGTCCGACCGGATCGAGCGCTGAGGTCGGCTCGTCGCAGATCAGCAGCTTAGGCTGCCCGAACAGCGCCTGAGCGATCCCGAGCCGCTGCTTCATCCCGCGCGAAAAGCCGCGGATACGGCGGTTCGCCTGTGAAAGACCGACAAGCTCCAGCACTTCAGCCGCCCTCTTTTTTGCTTCCTGCTTCGGGATGCCGGAGATTTCCCCGCACAAAAGCAGGTATTCCGCCGGCGTGAAAAAGCCGTAGAACTCCGGCACATCCGGCAGATACCCGATCAGCCGGTTGGTCCGGTTTTTCCCGAACACGGCACGCTCTCCCCCCACAAAGATCTCGCCGCTGTCCGCCTGCAGCAGCCCGAGGATCAGTTTCATCGTCGTCGTTTTGCCTGCTCCGTTTTCCCCGACAAAGCCGAACACGGACGCTTCCGGCACCCGGAAGCTCACATCATCGACGGCGGTTTTTGCACCGAAACGCTTTGTCACATGCGACAGTTCCAGCATCAGCTCTCCTCCTTCCCGAGTGCGAAGTACAATATGGCCCCCCAGAACTGCATGCCGATAATAACGACTGCCAGCCAGAGCACGCGGCTGCCTCTGCGGTAATTTTCATGCGTCAGAATATGCCGTATGGTATATCCGAGAAGTATAAACTGAATGATTATTAACGGTACTAAAAATGGAAGAAATTCCTTAATCTGTTCCATAATAACCTCTCCTTTTTATAATATTCTGTTATAATTTGTAACTTTACACCTTCCATCCTTTTGGAAGACAGGCATACTTGTCCATTTCAGATATAGACAAATGTTTCGCTAACCTTCTTGACAGCCAGCTTTGTTTGGCTATACCGGAATATAGGCAAATGGTTAGCATTTTATTATGATAATCTGCTTTACCTGCCTATTTCCGATACAGGCTAATGCGGCCATCCATGTTGATAATCTGCTTTACCTGATTATTTTGCGTTTCTGCCCCTGCTTTCTTATTCGCTCTCCACGGCCTTCCCGCTGTTGTCCTCCCCGCTGCCGCCCCGCAGCAGCTCCGATTGGATCTGAGCAAGCTCCTCCTGCGGCAGCCCGGAAAATACCGGGTTCTGGAGCGCCTGCGCCGCACTTTTCGTAACGCTTGCCTCACATCTGACCGGCTCCGCTCCCAGCTCGTTTTTCTCGAACCATTCCTCCAGGCGGTCGAGCAGCTCATCGCCCTGCAGCCTCATACCATTTTGCTTCATCCGGTTGACCAGATCTGCGAAATGCCTCAGGCGCGCCGCGCCCTCCTGATAATTCCCCTGGGCGCAGAGTGCGATCGCCGCCTGATATTCGTACTGCGCAGCTGCATTCGGATGCAGCCGCCCAAGCCCGCCCTGCGCCAGCATGGCATCCGTCCGGGCAAGCAGAAGCCTGCATTTGTCCGGCTCCTGAAGATGCACTGCCAGAAAATTTACCGCCCCGTTCAGCATGGCAAGCGCGCCCTCATACATATAGATCTGCACGCGGGCATCTGCGTTCCCGATATCCCCGGCCTGAAGATACGCCTGGATCAGCATGGCATCGCTGTTTCTTGACATGCGGTACGGATTGCAGATTTCCTCCAGTGTCCCGATTACTTCCTCCGTCTTTCCCTGCATCAGCCGCACGACAGCCTCGAGAAAAACCGCGTCGCTGCAGAGTCCGCTGTCCCGGGAATTCCCCTGGATTCTTGCACACAATACCTCAATCTCCTTCAGCACCTCTGCGCGGCGCTCGAGCGGCGCACGCTCACAGTGATTCAGCCAGAGCACACCGATCTGGAGCAGAAACGGGCAGCAGGAATACCATGCTTTCACCAGCTTCTGCGAACGTTCAAATACCTCCTCAAACGGTTTTTCCGCAAACGCCTCCGCAAGCTCGCGGTAAAGACAGCGTATCTGCTTTTTGGTCAGCTCCGGCCGGTAGCCGAGCAGTTCATCCAGAGTCACCCCGAAATACGATGCCAGCAGAAGCATCATCGGTATATCGGGAAGGCTCTGCCCCGTCTCCCATTTGGAGACTGACGCCTTTGTCACCCCGACAAAATCCGCCAGCGTTTCCTGGGTAATTCCGCGTTCATGCCGCAGCTTCGTTACATTTTCGGCAAAAGCCAGCTGTTCCATAATTTTCTCCTTTCCGGCCGCCATGCCGTCCATCGGTTCAAAATACATATAATTCCGCAGAAAAGCGCACATGGCCTCCGCCGGAATAATCCGGCGAAGGCCATGCAACCGGCCTGCTCCGCTCTTCCTGTGCTGTTATTATACCTTCCTGGGCATAAAATCAGCAAGCGAGCCGAACGACTATTTCAGGAAATAAAATCAACTGCCACGAAACTTTTTCTTTTTTCCCCTTATTTCACAATCCCGATCTGTTTCAGGAATCCCCATCCGCAGCATCTTCGCGCTCCGGCCAGAAAAGCTCGTCCAGCGTTTTTCCGAGTATGCGGCAGATCGCCACACAGAGGCGGATGGTCGGATTGTAATCCCCTTTTTCAATCTGATTGATTGTCTGTCGGGAAACACCTACCCGGTCGGCAAGCTCCTGCTGCGACATATCCATGGCCGCGCGCGCCGATTTCATCTTCAGATTTTTCATTCGCCCTCATCTTCTTCCTCAAGCCTTTTGCTCCGGCGCAGCTTTACTAAAAAGACGGCAAGAATTACGGCTGTCATCATACAGCCGGCCAGGTTCAGGCTTTCCGGAGCCAGCTTTCCGTCCGCAAGCATCGGCGTACCGCTCAGGAGCAGATCAGCAGTAATCACAAGGTTGAAGATAAACACCGCTCCAAAAGTTACCAGCAGCATTCCGGCTCTCTCATGCAGGGCCAGATAGGCATCCTTCCATATACAGATCACGGCAAAAACGGAAACTGAAATGCAGACACCGAGCCAGAGCCCCGCAAACGACATTAACATCCCGGTGATCTCGAGGCCCTCCAGCAGCGTTGCCAGTAAGATATATATAAAAAGCACAGAAAATGCTGCTTTGTACGCGAGTCCCTGCGCCAGCCGCTGTCTTTCATCATACCGGCAGCTCTCTCCCGTGCGCCGCTTCCTCCTCAGACGCAGAAGGACAGCCGCGGCGATTCCTGCCAGCAGCCCGCATAAAACACCTGCGTAGTATCCCTTCGTCCCCACGCTTCTCCCCCTTTCCCATTGTCGGATACTGCTATTCTTTTGTTTAGCTACAGTATATTGTCCGTTTTACATTATGTCAAGTATATTGTACAAAATCAGAAAAATTTTTCTTTCAGCGCCCTGTTTTCGGCCTGTTTGCCGGGCAGATACCTACGGCCCGGGATAATTTCCTGCACAAAATCCGATTGATTTATTCTGCAGCGGCAGAGCAGGGGCTTTCCGAACTACGCCGAAACCGGCGCAGCGCGGAAAGCCCCTGCTCTCCTTTTCTGCGTACTGCTAATAGGCGTTTGCGAAACGCCAGAACCCGCATAAATACGGGATTCTTTTTGTCA
>CAJUMC010000019.1 GCA_910587085.1 uncultured Lachnospiraceae bacterium
GGAAAATCAATGGCTGTAGGCATTTTTCTTGATAGTCAACTGTCAAACTCCCGTGTCGAAACGGAAAAATCTGATCGAATTGTACCGGCAAATTGCATGGATTTTTACATTTCTATTGACATGTCCGGTAAAACAGTATAAAATTTATATGTTGTATGTTGGTGTTTTTGTAGCTTATTATTAAGCTTCGCCTACATAGAATGAAAATTTAATAAGGAGGAATTCCTGTGGACGATGTAGTGAAAATCGTAATCGCGGTTGTTGTCACTGCACTCGTGGTCGCATTTGTCACCGCAAAGATCGCGATCTCCTACCATACCAAGCTTGTCGAGGCCAAAATCGGCAACGCGGACGAGAAGGCGAGAGAGATTATCGACGAGGCGTTAAAAACGGCGGAGGCAAAGAAGAAGGAAGCACTTCTCGAGGCAAAGGAAGAGTCCATCCGGACGAAGAATGAGCTGGAGAAGGAAGCCAAGGACCGCAGGGCAGAGGTGCAGCGTTACGAGAAGCGGGTCCTCTCCAAGGAGGAGGCTGTGGACCGCAAGCTGGAGTCTCTGGAAAAGAAGGAATCGAAGCTGGTTTTGCGTGAGCAGGAGATGGAAAAGCTCCGCCGTGAGGTGGAGGATTCCCATGCAAAGCAGGTCGCGGAACTGGAAAAGATTTCTGGACTGACCTCCGAACAAGCTAAGGAATATCTTATTAAAACTGTTGAAGATGAAGTGAAGCATGAAACCGCGGTTCTCGTAAAGGAGATGGAGAGCAGGGCGAGGGAAGAGGTCGACAAAAAGGCGAAGGATCTCGTCGTCACCGCAATCCAGAAATGCGCTGCGGATCATGTTGCCGAATCTACGATTTCTGTTGTCCAGCTGCCGAATGATGAGATGAAAGGCCGCATTATCGGGCGTGAGGGCCGCAATATCCGCACGATCGAGACGCTGACCGGCGTGGATCTCATTATCGACGACACGCCGGAGGCGGTAATTCTCTCGAGCTTTGATCCGATCCGCAGAGAGGTGGCCAGGATCGCTCTTGAGAAGCTGATTGTGGACGGACGGATTCATCCGGCCAGAATCGAGGAGATGGTGGAGAAGGCGCAGAAGGAAGTCGAGCTGATGATCCGCGAGGAGGGCGAGGCGGCGACGCTTGAAGTCGGCGTGCACGGCATCCATCCGGAGCTGATCCGGCTTCTGGGAAAGATGAAGTTCCGGACAAGCTATGGGCAGAATGCGCTGAAGCATTCCATTGAGGTGGCGATCCTTTCCGGGCTTCTGGCCGGCGAGATCGGCGTGGACATCCGGACCGCGAAGCGGGCCGGCCTGCTGCACGATATCGGGAAATCGGTCGATCACGAAATGGAGGGTACCCATGTGCAGATCGGTGTGGATTTATGCCGCAAGTACAAGGAATCCCCGATCGTCATCAACGCAGTGGAAGCCCATCACGGCGACGTTGAGTTCCAGTCTCTGATTGCGTGCATCGTTCAGGCGGCAGATACCATATCCGCTGCGAGACCGGGTGCAAGAAGAGAAACCCTGGAAACATATACCAACAGATTGAATCAGTTAGAAGATATTGCGAACGGCTTTAAGGGTGTTGATAAATCCTTTGCAATTTCTGCGGGCCGCGAGGTTCGTGTTATGGTGGTGCCGGATCAGATCAGCGATGACGATATGGTGCTGCTCGCAAGAGATTTGTCAAAGAAGATTGAGGATGAGTTAGAATATCCGGGTCAGATTAAGGTCAATGTAATCCGCGAATCCAGAGTGACAGATTACGCAAAATAAAAAACAGGAGGCTTAGGCCTCCTGTTTTTTATTTTGCCGGCTTTCGGCACCGGCCGGTAACAGCGGTTTACCGCGCAGGACAAACCGCGCGTTTGACAGGGGGATGATTTATCAGGCCGCGGACCGTTTTTATTACAGATTTTCCGCGTTGTGGACAGATGGCCGGATAATGGATTGTAAAACGGACCGTGAAATCTTAAGAGAGGAGCTTCTTTATCTGCTTCTGCCGGCAGCGCTCATGCTTCCAACGCAAGGAAATTATCCGGAAAAACATGAATATTCACAAAAGTAAGCCATTTATTATTGTGCAAATTATACAAAGTATCCAAACAAAAACTGTTGAACCCTTATGAAAACGTTTTTATACCTTGATATATCGGCAATATGATGATATATTGTAGGTGTAAAAACGTTTTTCTAATAAAAATTGCACAAAGCCGAACGGGATGCAGGAGGGGAACGGACGGCGGAATGCAGAAAAACGGGACAGAACCGCAGAAAGCGGTTATATTAGTTGTGCAAATGGCACATACAGGAACGGAGGTAAGTATGAGAAAATCGAAGAAAGCATTAGGTATGATGCTGGCAGTCTGCATGACGGCGTCCGCATTTGCCGGATGCGGCGGCGGTGATGAGAGCGACGGCCCTGGCGGAAGCAAGGGAAGTCAGGGCAAGGAACTGTATAAATCGCTTGATCCGAATACGGCGGGGACGCTTGACATCATGGTATGGTCCGGCGACAGCATCTATTACGAAGATATCGGCAAGCAGAACTGGGAGGCTTCGGATATCACAACGCAGAATGTTGCCGCGGTGTATGCGATGGCAAAGGAATTCAACAAGATGTACCCGAATGTCAAGATCAATCTCTGGGCAAAGACCGACGACCCGAACGGCAACGATACGACCTGGGCGCAGGAAATGCAGAATTTCCGGGCAGAGCACGGCAAATTACAAGGGCAACACGGTCGGCATCAATGTTGACCCGATGGCGATCCACAACTACGCGATGGACGACAACAATCCGGAGTGGAGCGACGAGGAGAAGGCAAAGCTGGAGCTTGCCTATGCATTCGGCTCCTTCTGGTGCGGCTCCACGGAGGCGATGCAGGCGAGGGCGAACCAGCAGTACAGCGATAACGGCACGCTCCGCACAAGTCTGAACGATTCCTTCCCGCTTGTAACCGGCAGTGCCTTTGACGACCAGATGAAGATCTGGTACAGCACCGATACCCATGCGCGCTACGGCGACGAGAAGAAGATGCCTGGCTTCCAGTATATTCTTGATCTCTGGCAGGACGGCAAACTCTGGGATATCTCGGACAAATGCTATCCGTACCGCATTATGGAGGACGGAGCGCAGAAGGAATGCCTGTACGAGTGGCTGAACGCGACGCAGGAGGCTGTTGCAGGCGTGGGCAGCGCGAACGCAAGCTGGCTTGACAATGTTAAGGCAAGACTCTCCGACTGGAATACGGCAATCAACGGCCGCTTTGTTATCGCGGAGACCGAGCTTAAGGAAGGTCTCAAGCAGTACTACGGAATGACCGACGCAGATTTTAAATAAGAGCCGGCCAATACAGCAGCAAAGAAGCCTTATTCAGGGGGAAGGAGCGGGCCGTCAGGCCCCTTCTTCCCCCTGCCAAAAAGCTGGAATAAAAACGATTTTATGATCTGTGGAGTTCGTACGCTCCGGTATGGAGGTTAGCATGAGCAAAAAAAAGAAGTTTTTGATATTGCTGCTTGTCATAGCGGCCGCAGCGGGGATGGGCACTCTGCTGCTCGGCCGGGACAACGCGGAATATGTGGACGCCATGGACAGGGGCGAGGTGAGATGGGCATATAAGCTTCTTTCCAACGCCCTGTCCTCTTCGGATGTCATGTACTGCGATTATCTGGAGTACAGCAGCGAGGAGAACGGAACCGGCAGCGATACGGACGGAGCCGGGCAGACGCGGGTGCTCGATTACCGGGAGAGCACCGAATACACCGTACACGCAGAGAAGGCGGGCTGGTATTATATCCGGCTGGAATACCGGCCGGAGGGCAGTTCCCTGTCCGATTTTTCGGCGGACATAAAGATCAACGGGGAACAGGCCTACTATGAAATGAAAACAATAGCGCTGCCGCTTCACTGGCAGGATGAGACGAAGACCTTCCCGAAGGACGGTTACGGCGACGAATCCGCCCCGCAGCAGAAAAGAGCGGACGGGTGGCAGACGACATTTTTATACAACAATACATACTCTTCAGCCCTGCCGCTGAAGTTCCCGCTCGCGGCGGGAGAGAACCGGATCACGGTCACCAACGTGTCCTCCGACGGGCTTGGGCTGGGAGCGCTTACCATTATGGAGCCGGATCTCGGCATTCCGACCTACGGGGAGTACCGAAGCCGGCATGCGGGGGAGGTAGTGGACGGGATACATGAAATCAATGCGGTCAGCTATACGGGAAAGAACTCGACGCAGGCGATTCTGCAGTATGAGAACAGTCCGGCGCTGACCCCGCACAGCAACCGGCGCAAGGTGCTGAACACGCTGAGCTGGACGGAGGCGGGCACCGAGATCGAGTATGAGCTTGAGGTGGAAAAAACAGGCTATTATCGTCTGGCATTTCATTACAAAAATGAGAAAAACGAGTTCGATGCGTTTGAAACGTTTCGAATCGACGGCGAGATCCCGTTTCAGGAATGCATCAGCTACCGCTTTGCGCCGACCGGAACTTCCTGGGCGAACGAGGTCCTAAGCGATGAGAACGGCGAGCCGTATCTGTTTTATCTGACCGCAGGCAGGCATACGCTTTCGATGCGGGCGGAGAATGAGCCGGTAAACCGCGCATGGCGGTATGCGCGGCTGATTTCCGAGCATGTGTCGCAGTTTTCCCTTCAGATCACAAAAGTGACGGGTTCGGAGACGGACAAGAACCGGACCTGGCGCATGACGAGATATATTCCGGAAATCGCGGATTATCTGAAGGCGTACGAGATTCTGATCCAGGAGATCCGCTTCAGCCTTCAGGACTACACGCCGACCGGCGTCAACGGCGCTCTTCTTTCGGATTTTGACAAGGCAATGCAGTTTATCGAGCGCATGGCCGAATATCCGGATGAGATTGCGCTGTACACAAACGATTTAACCGGCCGGGACAACTCCGTGCTTGTCGCGCTCAGCAATTTCACCTCCGAGATTTTAAAGCAGGATTTCACGCTTGATATGATTTACGTGTACGGAAACGATAAGCTGCCCGGAGCAGAACCGGGATTTTTCAGAACGGTCGGAAACTGGTTCGGGACGCTTGCCAATTCGTTTACGACAAACAAGTATTCCGCAAAGGAGGTCGGGGACGACGTGCTGACCGTCTGGGTGAACCGCGCCGTGACCCATGTGGATCTGCTTCAGAAGCTGGTTGATACGGAGTTCACCCCGCGTACCGGGATCAAGGTGAAGGTGTCCATCATGCCGGACCCGAACAAATTGACGCTTTCCGTGGCGGCGGAGCAGACCCCGGACGTTGCGCTTGGCCAGCAGGTTGTCGTGACAACCGCGGACGATGTGGACGATATCCTGGGAGCCCTCCGCGCAGACGGCATTGAAAATATCAACGCCGGGCTGATCGGCTGGCAGAAAAACGGCGAGACGCTGACGCGCCCGGACAAAGCAAAATACTCCGGAAAAATCGGCAGTTCGGGCGATTTCGCGGATCTGATTGAAAAATACAGGAAGCTGGGAATCGATGTTTCCTGCGCGCGGGAGACCTCCACGATCAACCGCGAGATGACCGGCTATTACAATACCGCCGCCAAGCATGTCAACACTTGGTATGTAAAAATCGACAAAAGCGTAATTCTTCCGGCGAATGTGCCGGTCAAGGAATTCAGCTGCGCGACGCCGGAAAAAACCGCTGCGTGGACGAGGACGCTGGCGTCTAAGCTGAAAAAAGCAGCAGCTCGCTGACACTTTCCGGCATTTCCAACATCCTGGTCGGTACCTACAGCCGCGACGGTGTGGAAACCTCGGTGACGGATGCGATTGCACTGTACCGGGATACCCTGGAGAGCATACACGGCGATCTCAGGCTGAATCTGGTCGATCCGAATATGTATCTGTGGAAGTATACGGACCGCTATCTCTCAATGCCGGTCGGCACTTCGCAGTATGTATTTGAGACGGATACCGTGCCGTTTCTGCAGCTTGTGCTCCACGGAACCATGGAAATGTACGCGCCGTATTCAAATTTCTCGTTCTACGCGCAGTCCGATATCCTGAAGATGATTGATTACAATATGTCGCCTTCCTTTATCTTGTCGAAAGAGCCGTCCTGGTATCTTGCGGATACCGTTTCATCGGATCTGTATTCTACCGAGTTTGCCCAGTATGAGGAGCTGATTCAGCGGATCTACGGCAGCGTAAACGAGGTGCTTTCGCAGACTGCGGGCTATGCGTGGACGGATCGCACGGTGCTGGCGGACGGAGTGATTCGGAACACCTACCAAAAGGGGCAGGATGTGATGTACGTTCTGATCAATTATACGGACAACAGCTATTCCTGGCAGGGCCATGATGTTTCCGGACTGTCCGCAGTGGTAATTCGTCCCAAGGAAGGGGTGAGATAATGAAGAAGCAGAATCCGCAGGCGGAGAAACTGAGAAATGCGGAGCCGGGACCGGAACGGATGACGGAAACGCAAAACCAGGCCGAAACAGAAAAGACAGCCCAAGAAGGGACAACGGCCGAAACTGGAAAGAACGCAGAAGCAAAAAAGCCGGAAACCTCGAAATCCCGGGAGGGAAGCCCGGCAAAAAAGAAAAAGGGGAATGCCTATCAGCGCAGGCAGAACCGGCTGGGCTACCTGTTCATGCTTCCCTGGATCATCGGTTTTGTTATTTTCACTCTGTTTCCGTTTATCGCGACAATCTATCTGAGCTTTACGGACGTCAGAGCTACGATCCTTGGATGGGAGATCAATTTTTCGGGGCTGTCGAACTATATAACCGCCTTTTTCAAGAACGTGGAATTTGTGCCGGCGCTGCTTGATTTCCTGGCAATGATCATCCCTTATACCTTTGTGGTTATCATCGTTTCGTTTATTATTGCCTACCTGATGAGCAGGCTGACGAAATTCCGCGGCGTTTTCCGCACAATTTATTTCCTGCCGGTTATCATTATGTCCGGGCCGGTTATGTCGCAGATTCTGGATGCCGGCGTGTCCGAGCATGCCGAGCAGGTCAGCCGCTATGACGGGCTGTTTATCATGAACATGATCGAGAGCTATTCCCCGCAGTTTGCACATACGCTCGGCGGTGTGCTCGATGAGTTGGCAGTCATCCTGTGGTTTACGGGAATTCCGATCGTGCTGTTTATCAACGGGCTGCAGAAAATCAATCCGAGCCTTTTTGAGGCGGCGAAAATTGATTCGGCGAACAGCTGGCAGATTCTGTGGAAGATCACCATTCCCATGATCCGGCCGATCGCGCTTGTCTGCACGATTTTCACCATCGCGCAGCTCGGCACCTACGATACCAACCCGGTGTACGGTCTGATTAAGACCGCGACCGGAAATATGAACGGAGGACTCGGCTACGCGGCTACATACGCGTGGATCTACAGTCTTGTTGTACTGCTGATTATCGGCATCGCGTTCCTGATCTTCAGGGACAGAAAAGAAAAGAAGAAGGGAGTCCGGGCATGAAAAAGAAAAACAGAGCGGCGAATCTGCTTCCCAGAATTCAAAAGCTGCTGATCTACTTTGTTTTGATCTGCATCAGCTTCGTATTCCTGCAGCCGATTTTCCGCATTATCTCAAAAACCTTTATGAGCACGGCGGATGTAATTGATCCTGCGGTGGAGTGGCTGCCGAAGAAATTTTCGCTCGGAAATCTGAAGGTAGCGGCCAATGTACTGAAGCTGTCGAAGACGCTGCGCAATTCCATCCTGTTTTCGGGAGTGCTCGCGATCTGCCAGACGACGGTTTCCGCGCTGACCGGCTACGCGCTTTCCCGATTCCGGTTCCGGCTGAAGAATTTCTGGTTCGTCATGATACTGCTCGCGTTCATTATCCCGGTGCCGGTGCTTATGATCCCGAGACTTATGATGTTTGTCTCGTTCCAGGAAACGATCCATGTTTCGCTGATCGGGACGCCGATTCCGCAGGTGCTGATGGCGCTGCTTGGACAGGGCGTATATTCGACCGTGCTGATCCTGATTTTCAACAATTTTTTCAATATGATCCCGCATGTGCTCGATGAGGCGGCAATGATCGACGGAGCCGGGCCGCTTAAGGTGTTTTACTATGTCGTTGTCCGGATGTCTCTCTCGACAATCCTGGTCGTATTCCTGTTTTCCTTTGTCTGGAACTGGAACGAGACCTATATTACCGGGACGCTTTTGAAAAATTCGATTGAGCTGCTGCCGTCGAAGCTCTCCCTGTTCAATTCGGAGTTCGACAGCGTGGCCTCCGCCTCCGGAAGCGCATTTAAAATCAACGAGGCATACAAAATGGCGGCGACCTTTATCTCGATCGCACCGCTGCTTGTGCTGTATGCGTTTGTGCAGAAGCGGTTTATTCAGGGGATTGAAAACACCGGAATTACCGGAGAGTAACAGGAATGCGTCTGCCGGCAGGAACGTATGGGGCAAAGCGATGACAGGAGGTTTTATGAGAGGTTTGTATTGGCGGAGATTTATAAAAAGGCAGCTTGCGCCGGCGCTGGTTCTTTTGCTGGCAGCAGGCTGCGGAAAGGAAGAGGGCGGCGCTGCAGAGCCGACTGCCGGCGGCAGTTCCGGAGGATGGCGCACCGGCAGCCAGGTGTCGGATGCCTATGTCGATCCGGACGCGGTGCCGACGATCGATCCGGCGGGCATCAAGGCGAAGGGCTTTGAATACGATTACAGTGCGCTGACCTGGGAGCTGGTCTGGTCGGATGAGTTTGACTATGAAGGTGCGCCGGACCCCGAAAAATGGGGTTACGATGTCGGCGGCTCCGGCTGGGGCAATCATGAGCTGCAGAACTATACGGAGGGAGAAAATGCATCGGTCGCGGATGGCGTTCTGACGATCGAGGCAAGAAAGGAAACGCTGGGCGGGATGGATTATACCTCAACGCGCCTGGTTTCGCGGGGCAAGGGGGACTGGCTTTACGGCAGGATCGAGGTGTGTGCAAAGCTTCCGTCCGGGCGCGGAACCTGGCCGGCAATCTGGATGCTTCCGACCGACTGGGCCTACGGCGACTGGCCGGCATCCGGAGAGATTGACATTATGGAGCATGTCGGCTATGACTAGGATCGAATCCATGCTACCGTCCACACGAAATCGTACAACCATTCCATCGGTACGCAGAAATCGGCGACGAGGCGGGTGGAGGGCGTAAGCGATGAATTTCATGTGTATGAGCTGGAATGGCTGCCGGACAAAATTATTATGTCCATGGACGGTGAGGAGTATTTTACCTTTGAGCCGACGAAATTCAAAAGTTCGCCAACTTTTGCAGAATGGCCGTTTGACCGCAGGATGCACCTGCTGATAAATCTTGCGGTGGGAGGCGACTGGGGCGGCGTGCAGGGTGTGGATGATTCCATATTTCCGCAGCAGTTTGTCATTGATTATGTCAGGGTATACCAGAGTCCGGAGATCACGGCTCTGACGGAAAAAGAAGACGGGGCGCAGTAGGCGGCGCGGACTACATAAAAAAGGAGTTGAGCGGACATGAGCCAGTATCAATTGGAGGGAGATCGCTTCCTCATCAGCGATTATGACAGGCTCCCGGCATTTTCAAGCTTCCTTCCGGGAGTCGCGGGAGCAGACGGAATACCGATCTGGGTTTTTTACACAAACCGGGGGCAGGGGATCAACAGCTTTGGCATTCACCACAAGGGGAATGCCATCATGGAGTTCAACCCGGCCAATACCGCCTACGAGAACACGCCGACCAAGGGCTTCCGCACGTTTCTGCGCCGGGATGGCGAGTATTATGAGCCGTTCTGCACCTATTCCAGGATGGCAGTGAGGACGATGAGTGTGGAGAAAAACAGCTTTTCCATTGCGGAGGAGGAGCGCGGGCTGCGCGTGGAGGTTTCGTACTTTGTTCTTCCGACGGAGGAGATCGGGGCGCTGGTGCGCCGTGTGAGCATAAAAAATATCTCCGGGGAGAGCTGCCGGCTTGAAGGGCTGGACGGTCTGCCCAAGATTATCCCTTACGGAATTCAAAACGGCCAGTTTAAAGAGATGTCCAATCTGTTCAAGAGCTGGACGGATATAAAAAATATTGACAGCAACGCACCGTACTATGCTATGCGGGCGTCCAGCGACGATTCAGCGGAGGTTTCCGAGATCCGGGGCGGCTATTTCTGCTGCACGGCGGCGGACGGTGCGCTTGTGCCGGTGATTTATGATGCGGAAACCGTGTTCGGCTATGACAGCTCACTTGCCGTGCCCGTGGTATTCCGCGAGGAGGGACTTAACGGCGTGCGCGGACAAACGCAGTGCTTTGCGAACAAGGTGCCGTGCGGCTTCACCTCGTTCTGCCGGGAACTTGCCCCGGGGGAGGCGTTTGCATTCACCAGCTATTTCGGATACTCCGGGACGGTCGGACAGCTCAACCGCATGGCGGAAAAATTCTGCCGGGATGGCTACGCGGAAGAAAAGCAGCGGGAGGCGGCGGATATCATTCATGCGCTTGTCGCTGACGCCGCAACCAGTACGGCGGACAGCGTGTTCGACGAATATATCGGGCAGTGCTATCTGGATAATTTTCTGCGCGGCGGCTACCCGTATCTTTTTTCTGCGGGAGAGATGGCGCCGGGGAAAGAGACATGTTCGGATTCCGCGGGATGCGGCAGCGGAGCGCGCAAAAACGTCGTCCATCTGTACAGCAGAAAGCATGGTGATCCGGAACGGGATTACAACTTTTTTTCAATCGCGGGAGAGTATTATTCGCAGGGCAACGGAAACTTCCGGGATGTGTGCCAGAACCGCAGAAGCGATGTATTTTTCCATCCGGAGATTGGGGATTTCAATGTGTGGAGCTTTTTCAGTTTTATTCAGCCGGACGGTTACAATCCACTGGAAATCCGGCCTTGTACCTTTGCCATTCCGGCCTAGGCCGCCGAGCAGGCAAAGGAGCTTGTCAGAGACTGCGTATCCGGGGAAACAAAACCGCTGCTTGAGCTGTTGCGGAAGCCGTTTACACCAGGGCAGATCTGTACTGCAATCGCGGAACACGGCCTGGTCTGCGGGGACAGCCGTGCATTTGTAAGCAAGCTTCTGGGACTTGCTGACGAGCGGCTGGAGGCCGGTTTTTGCGAGGGCTACTGGAGCGATCACTGGGATTATCTGATGGATCTGGTGGAGGATTATCTGCGGATCTATCCGGACCGAAAGCGCAGGCTTCTGCTGGGGCGGACGGATTACCGGTTTTACGACAGCGCTGGCCAGGTGCGGCCGAGGTCGGAAACCTACGTGCTGAGCAGCAGGAGAGTAAGGCAGTACGGCTCCCTGTATCACAACAGGGAAAAAGAGGCAGCGGAAGGATTTGCCGCAGGCGGCACAAACTGGGTGAAGGGTGCGGATGGCGCCGTGATTACGACCACACTCCTCGGAAAAATGCTTACGCTGGCCCTGAACAAATTTCTGCTGCTGGATCAGGAGGGTATGGGCATGGAGATGGAGGGCGGAAAACCTGGCTGGAATGACGCGATGAACGGGCTGCCGGGTCTGTTCGGCAGCAGCATGGCGGAGACTCTGGAGCTGGATCGTCTGCTTTCTTTTCTTACGGCAAGCCTGGCTGACGGCACGGTGGAGGGGGAGGTGTCCCTGCCCGCCGAAATTCTGGCCCTGCTCGACGGCATCGCCGGAATTCTGGAGGAGCACGGCATGGATGGCGCGGCGCGCTGGGATGCAGCGGCTTCCCTGCGGGAGCGCTACCGGGCCGGCGTGTATGCCGGCATGTCCGGTGAAACAGGACAGCGTTCTGCAGTGCAAATCCTTTCCGTACTGGAGGAGTGCGGGCAGGCCGTGAGAACCGGGATCGAAAATGCCTGGAGGCTGGGAAACGGGATTATGCCCACCTATTTCACCTACGAGGCTGCGGAGTACGAAACGAGAAGGGATGCCGAGGGCCGCGAGGAGCTGACCCCTTACGGACTTCCCGGAGTCCTGGTAAAAAAATTTGTGCGCCGTGCAGTACCGCCGTTTCTGGAGGGCCCGGCGCGGATGCTGTCCTGCATGGAGGGCTGTGAGCTGCAGAAAAAGCAGATGCATGACCGCATCCGCGAAAGCGATATGTACGACCGGAAGCTGAAAATGTACAAAACTTCCGGTTCCATCGAGGAGATTTCCATGGAGCACGGGCGGGTCCGGGCATTCACGCCGGGCTGGCTGGAGCGGGAGAGTGTTTTCCTGCACATGGAATACAAATACCTGCTCGGGCTTCTGCGCTCCGGGATGGCGGAGGAATTTTACGAGGCGATGCGCGATGCGCTGGTTCCGTTCCTTCCGCCGGAGATGTACGGGAGAAGCACGCTGGAAAATTCTTCCTTTATCGCCTCGAGCGCCAATCCGGACGAAAAGGTGCACGGCAGAGGTTTTGTAGCACGTCTGAGCGGCTCGACAACGGAAATGCTTTCGATGTGGATTCGAATGTTCCTCGGGGACGGCGGCTTTTGTCTTGAGGACGGGGAACTCCGGTTCGTTCTGCATCCGGTACTGCCCGGATGGCTTTTCGACGGAAACGGCGAGGCGGCCTTTACGCTTATGTCGTGCTGCCGGCTGACCTGTCGGAACGCGGAGCGGAGGAATACTTACGGCGGGAATTCGGTGCAGGTAAAGGAAATTGCGCTGCATTATGCGGACGGCCGGGAGGAGCACGTTGCGGGGGATACACTTCCCGCGGCGCAGGCGCAGGCTCTGCGTGCAGGCAGGATCTGCGATATGACGGCGGTACTGGCATGAATGCAGCATAAAAAACCGGCGCGGGGAGCCGGTTCGGCTGGCAGGAAGAGAGGGAGGCATGGAGATCAAGTATAAAAAAGCAGTCTGCTATTCCGGCTATCGGGCGGGCCAGAGTCCGGTTACCGGAATAGTGCCGGCCAGAGAACAGATTCTGGAGGATCTTCTTCTGCTGAGGAAGGCGGGATTCGAGTATCTGAGGATGTACGAGCCGAATGAGCACGCGAGAAAAACGCTTGAGCTGATCCGGGAGCACAGACTGCCGTTTTCGGTTATGGTTGGCATAGATCCGCGGGCGGAATACGACAATCCGGGCTGTCCATGGAGGAAAAAGGAAAAAACAGCAGTGGAACTGGAAGAAAACAGGGTGTATAATACAGAGCAGATCAGAAAGCTTGCGCGGCTTTCCGCCGAGTTTCAGGAATATTTTCTCGCCGTGTCGATCGGGAATGAAAACAGGCCGGACTGGGGTTCGGATCTGGTGACGGAGGAGCGGCTGATCGAGTTTGCAGACGATCTCAGGGCCCGCACCGGGCTCCCGGTCACTTACTGCGAGGGTGCAGGTGAATGGAGGTTTCTGGAGCGGCTTGTTGCGCATCTGGATTTTATCTCGATTCACAGCTATCCGCTCTGGAACCGCACAGGACTTTCTGCGGCGCTGGAAATGAACCAGCGGGATTACCGCGCAGTTTCCGAAAAATATCCGGATAAGCAGGTAATTTTTACGGAGTGCGGCTGGGCGACGGAGTGCAACCACTCCATGGACGAGTCGCAGGTCGGCGAGGAGCAGCAGGCTGAATATCTGACGGAGCTTACTGCCTGGGCGGAGAAGGAACGGATTCCGGTATTTGTGTTTGAAGCGTTTGATGAGCCATGGAAGGGCGGCGCGGCGCCGGACGAGCCGGAAAAGCACTGGGGCATTTTCCGTGAGGACCGCACGGGGAAGAGGTTTCTTCTGCAGGGGAACATGTCCGGCAAAGAAGAGCGAAAATCGCAGGAAAAGACCGGGGAAGATTCTTCCGGGCGGACGGGCTGACGCTGCCGGAACCGGCAGTCCGCTGATCGGGGCAGAACGAAGGAAAAAACTTGGGACAGACCGGAAAGGAAGTATGCTATGGTAACGATTAAGGATGTGGCCCGGGAGGCCGGCGTTGCAATTTCAACGGTGTCGAATGTAATCAACAACGTGGGTAATGTAAGCAGGGATACGAAGCAGCGGGTTCTGGACGTTGTGGAACGGCTTAAGTACGTACCGAACATGAACGCGAGATCGCTGAAGGCAAACAAGGGGAATACCGTCGGCCTGTTTCTTGCAAGCATACAGGGGGATTACTACCGGATGCTGACGCAGGCGATCCACATTCAGTGCAAGGTTACCGGCTTTATGTTGAATATTTATGTCAGTAATAAAAATACAAGTGAGGAAATATATGGAATGATAATTTCTTCCGGAGTGGAAGGAGCAATTATCATGAACGAAAGCCTCGGGAGCGAATATATCGCGCGCATTGAGCGGACCGGCCTGCCCATGGTGTTTCTGGAGCGGGAATGCCGGAGCGAGAAGATATCCAGCATTGTTATCGACAATTATTCCGGGGTTGTGATGGCGATGGAATATCTGATCGGCCTCGGGCACCGGCGGATCGGTTATATTCACGGAGTGGACTGCAGGGACGATAAAGAACGCTACCGGGCGTATCTGGACGTTATGAAAAAATACGGGCTCTGCGTGGAGGAGGAGCTTCTGCTGAACGGTTTTTTTGAGGAGGTTATCGCCCTCAGCGAAGTAAGGCAGCTGCTGCTGAAAGGAATCCGGCTGCCGGATGCTTTTTTCTGTGCGAACGATGAGATGGCCTGGGGCTGTATGCAGGCGCTTGCTTCTTTCGGCGTTAAGGTTCCGGAGCAGGTCAGTGTAATCGGTTTTGACAACATAAATCTGGCGCAGTATTACAAACCGGCGCTCTCCACGATTCAGAGCCCGGTGACGGAGCTTGGCGACAAGAGCGCACTGGAGCTGTTCCGTCTGATCCGAAGGGAGGGACTGCTCGAGGGCACAAGCATCCGGCTTGCCCCGTCCCTTGTGATCCGAGAATCCTGCGCGGGACGCAGAGAGTAGGAACGGGCAGATAATATATCGCCCTGGTACAAAACCGGAAAATATGATGAAAACAGAACAGTAAAATTCTAACAGGGAGGATCTGCAGCAGATGGAATTCATAGATGAAAACGGGAGCTTCCGGCTGAGGAACCCGCAGAAATACAGCTGTCTTTATTTTCCGGCAGCGGGGGAGAACGGCATCAAGTCCTCCCTGACGCCGCTGCTCGGCGGGGATGCGAAAAAGGATCAGAACACCTTTCTTTTTGAGCCGGTCAGCGCGGAAAATCTTCACAACAACCGCAGTACTCTGAGAGAATACTGCGGGCTTGTGCGCCATGCCTGTACCGGAGAAAAGGCGGAAATTCCAGTGGGAGAGCTGATGCTTACGCTTAAGACAATGGAGCGCTGGTGGAAAGAAACGCTGCGGAAGGAGGAGTGGCTTTCCGGGAAATACGGCTTTTTTAACGGCTATTACGATAATCACGGCAGGCGTGTGGAGAGCGCAGGCGGGGAGGAAGGAAACGGCGCAGTCCGCATGATGCTGACCAGCCAGGTATTTGCCGTACAGTCCGGCTCGGCGGATGCGGAGCAGACAAAACAGATCATTGCCTCGGCGGATGCGCTTCTCTGCCGCAGGCAGAGGGGCGGTTACTGCCTGAACACGGATTTCGGCGGGCAGAGGGAGGAGCTCGGCAGAATGTTCGGCTTTGCCTACGGGCACAAGGAAAACGGGGCGGCAAGCTGGTATCTGATGACGGTGCTGACCGGGATGTTCGGCGTTCGGGGGGATTACGGCGATCTGTGCTTCACGCCGCAGCTTCTGGCGCAGCAGTTTGATCCAAAGGGGCGGGCAGGCGTTTGCGTGATGTTTGCGGGAAGAAAACTTTCCGTCGTATATGAGCAGTGTGCGCAGCTTGCATGCGGTGAGAGCCGGATAACGGTTCACGGAGGCACGCGGGCCGGAAACCGTATCGGCAGGAATGAAATTCAGACATGGGATAAGAATGTGCTGCATGAAATTATTGTGCAGATTCCGGTTCAGAAAGACAGAGAGGAGACTGGTGTAATATGAAGTGGAAAATAATTGAAACGAATTATAAGGATAAAAATTTCTGGAAGGAACGCGATGATTTTGAGGAGCGCATTGACATGATGCGCGTGATCAACGTATATCCCGACTGCCGCTATCAGACGATCCGCGGCTTCGGCGGGGCGTTTACCGAGGCGGCAGGCTACAATCTGACCAGGCTGCCGGAAGCGGCGCAGGAGGAGGTGCTTGGAGCGTATTTCGGGCGGGATGGCCTGCGATACAATCTTGGCAGGACTCATATTAACAGCTGCGACTTTGCACTTGGAAATTATGCGTATATGAAAGATTTAGATGATACAAAGCTGAAAAGCTTTGATATCAGCCGTGACAAAAAATATATTCTTCCGATGATTTTGCGCGCCCGGGATGCGGCGGAGGAAAAGATTGAGCTTCTGGCTTCCCCGTGGAGCCCGCCGGCCTTTATGAAAACAAACGGCGAGATGAATCACGGCGGAAAGCTGAAAGCCGAATGCAGGCAGCTCTGGGCGGATTATATTGCAAGATATTTAAAGGAATACCGCGCGTTCGGCGTGCCGGTTTCCATGCTTACCGTCCAGAACGAGCCGATGGCGGTTCAGACCTGGGATTCCTGCATTTACGAGGCGGAGGAAGAAATGGAATTTGTCCGGGATTATCTCGGGCCGACGCTCGCGCGGGAGGGACTGTCCGACACGAAAATTTTTGTCTGGGATCACAATAAAGAAATTCTTCTTGAGCGTGCGAGGGGTGTTCTGGAAGATAAGAAGGCGGCGGAATACGTTGCGGGTGTGGCATTCCACTGGTACAGCGGCGATCATTTTGAATCGGTGGCGCTTGTGCATGAAAAATATCCGGACAAGGAGCTTCTGTTTACGGAGGGCTGCGTGGAGTACAGCCGTTTTGCGGACAGCAGCGAGGTGGCCAAGGCGGAAATGTACGCCCACGATATTCTCGGGAATCTGGCGGCGGGCACAAACGGCTATCTTGACTGGAATCTGCTGCTGGATGAGCTTGGAGGGCCGAATCATGTAAAGAATTACTGCGCCGCTCCGGTGATGTGTGACGCGGAGAAGGGCACGGTCGAAAAGCGGCTGTCCTACTATTATATCGGGCATTTCAGCCGGTATATCGCGCGCGGCGCGGTGCGTCTGGCAACAACTAGGTTTTCCGACAAGGTTGAGGCAGTGGCCTTCGAGAACCCGGGAGGCAGCCGCACGGCTGTGCTGATGAACCGCACGGACAATGATCTGTGGCTGTCGCTGCGCGAATACAAGGAGGGAATTTCATTTGTATTGAAGGCGCACAGCATTGTTACGGTAAGCTTCGGTGCCGAGTAAGTGCGGATAGCTGCCGCAGGAGACTTTGTACGGGGAGGCCGGCAGGACAGACCATAATTTCCGGAACAGCCGGAAAGCGGGCGCTGCCGGCCGGAAACGGCCGGGGAGGGGCGTGGAGCATGGAGAAGAGAAAGATGCCGGAGGGCTATGAGCTTGTCTGGGAGGATAATTTTGATTACAGCGGGGCAGTGAGAGAGGCGGACTGGAACTGCGAAGTCGGGGAGCGCTGGGCAAACAATGAGCAGCAGGCGTACACGGCATCGCCGGACAATGTCAGCGTGTGCGGCGGACAGCTTCACATTACCGCACGCAGGCAGGACTGCGGCATCCGCTCGTATACCTCCGGCCGCATAACAACAGCGGGCAGGCATTCGTGGCAGTACGGATATTTTGAGGTGCGGGCGCGGCTCCCGAGGGGATGCGGCTCCTGGCCCGCAATCTGGATGCTGCCGGATTCCTGCAGGCAGGGCAATCCGTGGCCGCGCTGCGGGGAGATCGACATTATGGAGCATGTCGGCCGGCGCGAGAACAGCATCTGGTTCAGCCTGCATTCCGAGCGTCACAATCATACGCGGAAGGATACCAGTCAGTATACCACCATCCGGGATTACCGGGATGTATGTACGGAATTCCACACCTACGGGATTGAATGGACGGAGGCAGCCATTGAATTTTTTGTAGACGGGGAAAGCGCCTGCATCTACCGAAGGACGGATGATGCGGAGGATCAGAGCGAGGCTGCCTGGCCTTACGATCAGCCGTACTTTCTGATTTTAAATATCGCGGTGGGCGGAGGCCTGGGCGGCGAGATTGATGAAGGGGCTCTGCCGTTCGAGATGGCGGTCGATTATGTGCGGGTGTATCAGAAAAAGAGCTGAGTGCAGCGGGGAGCCGCGGCAGAGAGCTGTCTGCCGGCCGGGAATGAACGGTATGCGGCGGCCGGAAGCTTCTGAAACATATCTGTTTTTGCATCAAAGCCGGCAGTGCTGCGCGCTGCCGGCTTTGATGTTTTCCGTTTTCTTTGCTGTATTCTTCTGCTTCAGAGGATGTTTGTCCGGGAGGCAGGAGGGCGAAGAAGTTATGCCGGATCTTCTTTTTGTATTTGATCTTCTTTTTGTGCTTGAAATTCCGGAGGAAGTATATTACAATGAGTTGAATTATTCAATACATGTATACAATCTTGGAAATCAGGAGGACAGAAGAGAGCTATGCCGCTTACATTGTCAAAAAAAGCTTTGGCAGTCCGGCCTTCCTCGACGCTGGCAATTACCGCCAAAGCCAAGGAGCTGAGGGCACAGGGGGCCGATGTGATCGGGTTCGGCGCCGGGGAACCGGATTTTAATACGCCCGAAAATATCTGCGGTGCGGCGATGGACGCCATACAGGCCGGTCAGACCAGATATACGCCGGCATCCGGACTGCCGGCGCTGAAACAGGCAATCTGCGGAAAATTCCGGCGGTTTAACCAGCTGGAATACAGCGAGAACCAGATTGTTGTGAGCAACGGGGGAAAGCATTCCCTGACGAATATTTTCGAAGCGCTTCTGAACCCGGGGGATGAGGTGATTGTGCCGGCGCCGTACTGGCTGAGCTATCCGGAGATTATCCGGCTGGCGGACGGCGTGCCCGTATTTGTGTTCGGGGGCAGGGAGCAGAGCTATAAGGTGACGGCGGCTCAGATCGAGGCGGCCTGCACGCCGCGGACGAAGGCGCTTGTACTTAATTCGCCGGGAAATCCGACCGGCATGGTCTACACGAGGCGCGAGCTGGAGGAAATTGCGGATGTCGCCGTGCGGAAGGATATTTATGTCGTCTCGGATGAGATGTATGAAAATCTGGTTTATGACGGCGAGTTTGTGAGCATCGCGTCCCTGAACGGGGAAATTTACCGGCGTACAATCACCTGCTCCGGCGTTTCCAAGAGTTATGCCATGACGGGCTGGAGAATCGGCTATACCGGCTCCTCCGCAGAACTTGCGCAGGTGATGGGGAGCGTGCAGAGCCATCAGACCTCAAACCCGAATTCCATCGCGCAGTACGCGGCAATGGAAGCGCTGAACGGCCCGCAGGATGCCGTGGCCGCCATGGCGGCGGAATTCAGAAAACGGCGGGATTACATGGCTGACAGAATTGCGGAAATTCCTTACATTTCTGCACTGAAACCGCAGGGGGCATTCTACTTTTTTGTTGATGTCAGCGGGCTGCTGGAAAGATCCTGGCAGGGAAGGAAAATCGGCACGGCGGCCGGGCTGGCTGATATTCTGATCAACCATTTTGATACGGCGGTGATCCCGTGCGGGGATTTCGGCTTTGACGACCACATACGCCTGTCCTACGCGATATCGCTCGAGCAGATCAGCAAAGGGCTTGACCGGATCGGGCGGCTGATTGCGGAGCTGACGTAAAAACGGATTGCGGCGGGACGGCGCGGCTGCGGCCCCGCAAAGTAATTTTGTGCTGTGCCGGAACCGGAACCGTCCGCAGCTTTGTAAAAAACAGCCGCAGCATGGAGGCAGAATATGAAAATCGGATTTATCGGGGCGGGAAATATGGGCTATCCGCTTCTGAAGGGAGCGGCGGCCGCCTTTGGAAGAGAGAATGTAACGTTTGTGTCAAAGCGCCGGGAAAGAGAAGAGAAGGTTGCCGCGGAGCTGGGAATTTCCTTTGCGCCGCGGCTGCTCGATATGGTGATGCAGTCGGATATTATCGTGCTGGCTGTAAAACCGCAGTACGCGGCAGAGGTATATCCGGATGTCCGGCTGGCTATGTCGAAGGAAAAAATTGTAATATCCGTTATGGCCGGGATTGATATGAGAGGGCTGAAAAAGGAAACCGGAGCGGTCAAGCTTGTGCGCGCCATGCCGAATACGCCCGCGATGCTTGGCGAGGGGATGACCTGCATCAGCTGCTCTGAAACGGTGAGCGAGGTGGAGCGGGAGGTGGTCCGGACGCTGTTTTCGGGTGTCGGCAGAATCGAGGAAATTCACGAGGAGCTGATGAACGCTGCTATCTGCGCGAACGGCAGCTCGCCGGCTTTCGTCTATCTCTTTATGGAGGCTCTGGCCGATGCGGTTGTAAAGTACGGGATTCCGCGCGATATGGCATACCGGCTTGTGGGGCAGACAGTGCTCGGTTCAGCAAAAATGCTTCTGGAATCCGGGGACCATCCGGGAGCGCTGAAGGATGCCGTGTGCTCCCCGGGCGGCACGACCATCGCGGGCGTGGCGGCACTGGAAGAAAGCGGGCTGCGCGGCGCCGTTATCCGGGCTGCGGACGCATGCTATGAGAGAGCCTGCGCGATGGAGCGGGAACGGGAGCGGACAGAGAAACGGTAATTGGCATTGAAACGGCGGTACGCCGGTCAGGACAGGGAGGTTTTGTATTATGGATGATTATAAGAGAATCGGGCGGAAGCTTGAGTTTGAGGGGAAGATTGTAAAATTTTACAGCGATACCATGCAGCTCCCGGACGGGACGATGGCGATATGGGATTTCATTGAGCATAAGGGGGCGGCGGCTATCGTGCCGGTTACGGAGAACGGCGACATTATTATGGTACGCCAGTACCGGAATGCGCCGGAGCGCTATACGCTTGAAATTCCGGCCGGGGGTCTGAATGCGGGGGAGGATCGGAAGACGGCAGCGATCCGGGAGCTGGAGGAAGAAACCGGCTTCAAGAGCGGCCGGGTTGAGCATCTGCTGGATCTGTATACGACGGTTGCCTTCTGCAATGAGCTGATCGGCATCTACTATACGGAGGAGCTGACGCCGGCAAAGCAGCATCTCGATCCGGATGAATTTCTGAATGTGGAGGTGCATTCTCTTTCAGAGCTGACGGAGATGATTCTTGACGGAAGAATTCAGGACGCGAAGACCATTGCGGCCGTTCTGGCCTACAAAACCAGGAAGGGACTGTAGAAATCAGATACGGCGGATACTTCTGATGCCGGCGAAGGCTTCTGCCGGTATCAGGGGCTCTCAGTCATAGAAGCTGTCCTTTTTTCATACAATGTTTCAGGCATGGAGCAGAAAACGGCAGGGAGCCGCGCTCTGCCCGGAGCATTCGAATGCAAAAAGGAGGGCAATATGAAAAAGCAACATGCATTGAGAATGGACAGGGAACTGGCCGCAGGGATTTCAGTTCTCTTTCTTTTCGGCGTTCTGGCGGGCTTTCTGCTGCTGAAGGTAATGTCCCTTCTTGTGAAAGGGACGGAGCTTCAGGTGGATGAAAATTATCTGGCCCGGCTGCTGGCCCAGAAACCGGATTTTGATCTCTATCTGTATACGGTCTGGCAAAAGCTGAAGGGAGTTCTTCTTTTTCTTCTGCTGGCTCTCACCTGGCTTGATCTGCCCTACATGGGCTGGCTCGCCTTTAAGCAGGGATTTCTGCTCGGCTATCTGCTGACAAGCATTCTTCCGAGATATCAGATCAGGGGACTGCTCCTGATTGCGGGCTACTATTTTCCGCAGGTGCTGTTCCGGATCCCCCTCTGGCTGTGCTGTTTTTCGATCGGATGGCGGATTTACCGGCATCACAAAGATACAAAAACAGACCCGGATGCAAATATAAATTTACATAAAATAAATCTGTTGCATTTGGACGGAAAAAGAGTTATGCTGCTGATGATCCTCTGTTTTGCAGAGAGTGCCGCAGAAACATGGTTCGGGACAATTTTGCTGCAGAAAGCGATACAGCTTCTGCCGTAGAAATTTTATGCCGCCCGGTAATTTTCTGCTGCTGCGGAAGATAGCAGAGAAAGGTTTTATCTGCCGCTGCGAAAGAAAAAGATCTTTTGCCGGCTGATTGCCGGGATGGCTTGCGGCCGCTGGAGAGGAGGAAGATTATGGAGGCATACATAGCGGAATATCTGGAGTATCTTAGAACAAAAAAACACCGTTCGGCAAACACCCTGGCGGCATATAAGCAGGATCTGCTCCGGTTTGCTCTGTTTCTGCAGAACAGCGGAATATGCCGGCTCGACAAAATCACGGAGACGAGCTGCAGCCTGTTTCTCCTTGCGCTGGAGGGGGAAGGAAAAAGCCCTGCGAGCGTGCAGCGCAAGCTGACTGCTCTGCGGAGCTTTTTTGACTTTCTGATCCGGAGAGGTTATATGAAGGAGGATCCCACCGAACTTCTGCCCTCGATCCATCTTGCGGAAAGAGAGTGCATTCCGCTTTCTGCGGAGGACCAAAAAAAGCTGCTGGCACAGCCGGATCGGGCGTCGTGGAAAGGAAAGCGGGACTATGCGCTCCTTCTTCTGCTTGCCTGTGCCGGACTGCAGCCCTCAGAGCTGGTTTCCCTGCGGCTTCCGGATCTTTTTCTGAAAAACGGGCTTTTGACCGCGCGCTCGGAGAGCAGGGAGCGGAATATCCGTCTGATGCCGGAGACGGTCGCAGCGCTGGAAGATTATCTTTCCCTGCGCCGCGCAGAGGCGGCGGAGGTTTTTGTTTCCCGCAGCGGGGAGGCGATGAGCCGCCAGGCTGTCTGGAAGCTGGTGCGCGGGTACGGGGAGCGCGCCGGGCGGCCGGGGCTGAACCCGCAGCAGCTCAGAAAACAGTGAGATGAAAAAGACCTGCTGACCTGATACTGCGGATAAATTGTGCAGAACAGACCTGTCCCCTTACACTGTAAACAAATTATACATAATACTGACTCAAACTACATAAACAGTGCAATATAGAAATAAACTGCCGCATCTACAGAATTTCCGCCATATCCAGCAGCAGACGTTCCGTCGTATCCCATCCGATGCAGGCGTCTGTGATGGATTTTCCGTAAATATGCTCGCCGACCTTCTGATTGCCCGGTTCGATGTAGCTCTCCACCATAACCCCCTTGACGAGCCGGTGCAGCTCCGGGTTCATGCGGCGGCTGTGCAGCACCTCCTTCACGATGCGGGGCTGCTCGGCATACTGCTTGTTTGAGTTGGAATGGTTGGCATCCACAATGCAGGCCGGATTTTTAAGCTGCGGGCGATCCTGATACATTTCAAGCACGCGCATCAGATCCTCGTAGTGGTAGTTCGCGATATTCTGGTTGTGCTTGTTTGTCGCGCCTCGGAGAATGGTGTGTGCAAGCGGATTTCCGGTGGTGTCCACCTCATACTGGCGGTAGAGGAAGGTGTGGCTGCCCTGTGCGGCTACAACCGAGTTCATCATAACGGAGAGAGCGCCGCTCATCGGATTTTTCATTCCGGCCGGGATATCCATGCCGCTGATGGTAAGGCGGTGCTGCTGATCCTCGACGGAGCGCGCTCCGACGGCCACGTATGAGAGGATATCGTCGATATAGAGCCAGTTTTCCGGGTAGAGCATTTCGTCCGCCGCGGTGAGCCCCGTCTCGTCGATGGCGCGCAGATGCATTCGGCGCATGGCGAGCAGCCCTTCCTGGAAATCAGGTTTTTTCTCCGGATCAGGCTGGGAGACAATGCCCTTGTAGCCCTCGCCGGTCGTGCGCGGTTTGTTTGTGTAAATGCGCGGGATCACGATAATTTTGTCCGATACCCGCTCGGCCACCCCGGCCAGCCGGTGAATATAGTCGAGCACGGCGTCTTCGTTGTCCGCGGAGCAGGGGCCGATAATAACAAGGAACTTGTCCGATTCCCCGGTGAATACCTGACGGATCTGTCCGTCGCGCTCCTTTTTTACCTTTATCGCATAGTCTGAGAGAGGAATGCGGTTCTTCAGCTCCTCCGGCGACATAACCTCTTTAACAAATCGAAAACTCATGAGATACCTCTTTCTGTGCTGCCCGGCCTTCTGCCGGCGGCACTTTTTTCTGCTGCAGTCTGCTTTTGATAGAACACAGATCCGGCATAATCCAACTTCATTTTATAATGCTTCCCGGGAAATGTCAACCGAAATACACAACCGCAATTTCCCGGATACCGTAATATTCCAGCGCCGCAATCGCCGCCGGGCTGATTTCCTCGCCGCTGACGATTACGGGAACGGCAGGCGGACAGGGAATGACAGGCGGTCCCATCACCCTGCCGGCAGCGGCGGAAACGGGAATGGTTTCGCACGGCGACAGTACCGCCTCCCGGATTGTACAACGGCTCTGCGGCGGCGGAAAAAACGGGGCGCAGCGATGCAGAGACGGTCTGACCGGAATTTTCGTCAGACAGGAGAGCAGCTTTCTCTGATCCGCTTCCGGATTTTCCGGGCTGAACATCAGAACAAGAAAATCCGGGTCTGCATACTCGCATTCCAGGCCGCAGCTGCGCAGGCAATCCGCGAGCTCTTTGCCGTACCAGCCGCATTCCGATGCGGCGATCGTCAGTTTCAGCGGTTCTCTGTCCTCCGTGCGCCAGCCGAGCCGGCGCAGAGTGCTGCGCGTTTCTGCAAGCCGTGCGGCACAGTCTGCCAGGCGCTGCGGATAATCCTGTGCCAGGCGGCGGTTAACCAGATCCAGCGACTGCAGGATCAGATAGGAGGGGCTGGTGGAGCCGAACAGAGCGAGCGCCTGCCGCGCGCCTTTTGCAAGCGGCGCTGCAGCCGCGGAAATATGCATGTATGCACCGCCGGTCAGTACCGGGAGCGTTTTGTGCGCGGAGTCGCAGCAGAGGTCGGCACCGAGATCCATCGGATGAGCCGGGGACGGAAGAAAATGCAGATACGCCCCATGTGCATTGTCAACCAGCAGCAGAGCCCCGCAATCGTGCGCCGCTTTGGCAAGCCCGGCAATGTCCTGACAGCTGCCGAGATAATCCGGGCTGGTCAGGTAGACGGCGGCAGGGGGGGAAGGAAGTCCAGCAGCGGCGGATCGCAGCCCGTCGGGAGACACCGGACATCGGCAGAGCGTGCGGGAAGTTTCTTCCGGCCAGAGCCATACAACATCAAAATCAAGCAGGGCTGCTGCCGTGAGAAATGCTTTGTGAGCGTTGCGCGCGGCGGCGATAACCGGACGGATGCCGTTCGCCGCCGCGTCCGGATTCGCCTCCTTCCAGCGCAGCAGCGCCAGAAACAGCATCGCCCGGATGCAGTGGGAGGAACCTTCTGCAGAGTAGAGGGTGCGTCCCGTCCCGAAGAGAGCGGAGGCGTTCCGCTCGCTCTGGGCAATAATACCATCCGCTTCGTAAAGCGAATCCGCGCCCGCGATTTCCGTGATATCAAGTGCTTCCGCACCGAGCGGCCCATGCCCCTTATGACCGGGAACATGCAGGCGGGAAGTGCTGCTCTTTATGTAATTTTGTACAAAATCATAAATTGGTGTCTCCATAACTTACGCCTGCTGGAATTCCTCCGCTTTTGCTGCCTGCAGCATAATGGCGCATTCCATCCGCTTGCGGAACAGCTCGCATCCGTATTCGTAAATTCCCTGCACCGAGCCGGCCGCGTGATACGCGTTGGCGGCGCAGCCGCCGGAACAGTAGAGCTTAGCCCAGCAGTCCCGGCACTCCTTCCGGGAGTAGGCGTTGCAGCCGCGGAATTCTTCCTGTGCAGTGCGGTTGGAGACCCCGTTCCAGATATCGCCCAGGCGGTATTTTTCCTCGCCGACAAACTGATGGCAGGGATAGAGATCGCCCCACGGTGTTACCGCCATATATTCCGTGCCTGAGCCGCAGCCGGAGATCCGCTTGTAGACGCAGGGGCCGCCGGTCAGATCTATCATATAGTGATAAAAGGTAAAGCCCTTTCCCTCCTTTTCCCGGGCGAGCATTTTTTCCGCAAGCACCTCATATTCCTTCAGAACAATCGGCAGATCCTCCTTTGTCAGCGCGGAGGCATCCGAAGGGGGGCAGACGACCGGCTCCATGCTCAGCTCCGTGAAGCCGAGCTCCAGCATTTTGTCAATGTCCTTTGTAAAGTCCGGGTTGGCGTGGGTGAAGGTTCCCCGTATGTAATAATTTTTTCCGCCGCGCGCCGCAACCAGCTTCTGAAATTTCGGTACAATCCGCTCCCAGCTGCCCTGGCCCGCATAATCCACGCGCAGACGGTCGTGAATCTCTTTTCTTCCGTCCAGGCTCAGAACAACATTGCTCATCTCGCGGTTTGCAAAATCAATTACGTCATCGTCGATCAGCATCCCGTTCGTTGTCAGCGTAAAACGGAAATTTTTTCCGTGCTCCTTCTCAATACCGCGCGCGTAGAGGACGAGCTGCTTTACCACATCCCAGTTCATCAGCGGCTCTCCGCCGAAAAAGTCCACCTCGAGATTCGTCCGGCTGCCGGAGTTTTCAATCAGAAAATCCAGGGCGCGCTTTCCTGTCTCAAAGCTCATCAGGGCGCGCTCCCCGTGATATTTGCCCTGGCTTGCAAAACAGTAGGCGCAGTTGAGGTTGCAGGTGTGCGCCACATGCAGGCAGAGCGCCTTGACAACATTGCCGCTGCGTTCCTTGAAGCGATCCGCAAGAGGGGCGTACTCATCCGGGGTAAAAAGCTTTCCCTCATCCCTCAATGCGCGCACATCTGCAAGGCAGAGCCGTATCTCTTCCTCTGTTACATCCTCTCTTTTCCCGTATTTATCCAGCATCAGGGCCGTAACTTCGTCCTCGGTTCTGTCCGGGAACAGGGCGATGATGTCGTAGGCGACTTCGTCAACTACATGGACGGCTCCGGAGCAGGTGTCCAGAACAATATGGTATCCGTTCAGTATATATTGATGTACCATGTTTCCTCTCATTCCGCCGCTGCCGCGGCATTCATTTACTAGCTGCAGGAAATTAGTTGCAGAAAATTAATTTCCTGTATTTCTGTGTATTCATAATTTATAAATTTCTGCTGATGATAGTTTATTTTACTGCATATCTGTTTTAGGCAATGCAGATTTTTGACGGCCGGGCGGCTGTCCGGCGCAACGAAAAAAGGCCACATGTTCATGCGGCCTTTCCGGCGATGCTTTACTTCTTTTCGCTTCTTTCGCATTTCTGATTTGCGATGCCGCAGCTGGTCTTGCAGGCGGACTGGCAGGAGGTCTGGCATTCGCCGCAGCCGCCGTTCTTTGCGGACTCGCAGAGGTTTCTGGTTTTCAGAGTATGAATTCTTTTCATTGCGCTCTCTCCAATTCTTCGTTAACGTTATTTTCTTCAAAAATATAACATAGGAGGGGAGAAAAGTCAAGCCGTTTGAAAAGCTCTGCTGCCGCAGCTCCCCATCCGCCGGACGCCGGAAAAAACGGTGGATTTCTTCCCTGCAGTATGATAGAATTAAGACAGAAAATTGCATGAACCGGAAAGAAAGGCGCCTTCCCGTACTGCTTCCGGGCGGAGACGGGCCGGCGCCGTGAGAGGGTGTGCCTATGAGAATGTATGACTGTATTTCCGCAAAAAAAGCGGGGAGGGAACTTCCGGAGGAAGTGATCCGGTACGTGGTAAAGGGCTTTACGGAGGGGACGATCCCGGACTATCAGATGTCCGCGTTCCTGATGGCGGTCTGTCTGAGAGGAATGACAAAGGCGGAAACGCTCGCACTTACAATGGCGATGGCGGAGAGCGGCGACATGCTGGATCTCTCGCCGATCAGAGGCAGAAAAGCGGATAAGCACAGCACCGGCGGAGTCGGGGATAAAACGACACTGATCGTCGGCCCGGTTGTGGCGGCACTCGGCGTCCCGGTGGCGAAAATGTCCGGCCGGGGACTTGGGCACACGGGCGGCACGATTGACAAGCTGGAGAGCTTTCCCGGCTTTGCGGTGAGCCTTTCCGAGCAGGAGTTTTTCGCGCAGGTCAACAGAATCAAACTCGCCGTTATGGCGCAGACAGCCAATCTCGCGCCGGCGGACAAGAAAATTTATGCGCTGCGCGATGTGACGGCGACCGTGGACAGCATGCCCCTGATTGCAAGCAGCATTATGAGCAAAAAGCTCGCGGCTGGCGCGGATGTGATTGTGCTGGATGTAAAGGCGGGCAGCGGTGCCTTTATGAAGACAAAGGAGGACGCCGCCGCGCTGGCAGAAGAGATGGTGGAGATCGGAAACGGGGCCGGGCGTCAGACCTGCGCAGTCGTGACGGATATGAATCAGCCCCTTGGCTGCTGCGTCGGAAACATTCTGGAAGTGAAGGAGGCGATCGGGGCGCTACACGGCAGGGGAGCGGAGGATTTGATGGAAGCTTCCCTTGCGCTCGCGGCGCAGATGCTTGTCGGCGCCGGAAGAGCGGCGGATTATGAGAGTGGCTGGAAGCTGGCGGAGGGAGCGCTTAAGGACGGCTCGGCCTTCGAAAAATTCTGCGAATTTATCGAAGCACAGGGCGGCGATGCGTCCTTTGCGAGAGATCCGGAGAAATTTCCGCGCGCTGCCGCAGCGCTGGAGGTCAGAGCGGAGCAGGACGGTTTTATCCGGTCCATGCAGACGGAGGAGATCGGGATGGCATCCCTGCTGCTTGGCGCCGGCAGAGAGACGAAGGAGAGCCGGATTGACCTGACAGCGGGAATCCGCATGTGTGTAAAGCTCGGCGATTGCGTGTCAAAGGGAGATGTGCTCGCGGTTCTTTTTGCGGGGGACGAGTCGAAGGCAGCTGCGGCCCGCGCCAGGCTGCTGCCGGCGATCGAAATCGGAGAGAAGCCGGAAAACAGAAACGGGCATGTGCTTAAAATTATCCGCTGAACGGCCGGAAACGAAAAATAAAAGCGTCGGAGCGGCGGATTTTTTTGCAGAGGGCTGCCGGCAGGGCAGCCTCTTCTTTATGAGAGGTTAATTATGGCATTTGTAGAACTTAAAGAAGTAAAAAAGACTTATCAGATGGGTGATGTAAAGATCCATGCTTCGGACGGCATCAGCTTTTCTTTGGAAAAGGGGGAGTTTGTCGTGATCGCCGGGCCCTCCGGCGCGGGGAAAACAACGGTGCTGAACATACTTGGCGGGATGGATACCTGCGACGGTGGCGAAGTTCTTGTGGACGGCGAGAGGGTGGATGAATTCCAGGCGAAGCGCCTGACCACCTACCGGCGCAACGAGATCGGGTTTGTATTTCAGTTTTACAATCTGGTGCAGAATCTGACGGCGAAGGAGAACGTTGAACTTGCCCTGCAGATCTGCAGGGAACCGCTTGACGCAGAGCAGGTGCTGACGGATGTCGGGCTTGCCGGGCGGATGGATAATTTTCCGGCCCAGCTCTCGGGCGGAGAACAGCAGCGTGTTTCGATCGCCCGGGCACTGGCGAAAAATCCGAAGCTTCTGCTCTGCGACGAGCCTACCGGAGCGCTGGACTACAGCACCGGAAAGCAGATATTAAAGCTTTTGCAGGATACCTGCCGCGAAAAGGGAATGACGGTTATCGTTATCACGCACAACTCGGCGATTGCGCCGATGGCGGACCGGGTGATCCGCATCAAAAACGGAAAGGTCAGCGAATCGGTAAAAAATGAAGCACCGGCCGATGTCATGAGCATCGAGTGGTGAGGCAGTACCGCGCGGGCCTGCGGCAGGTGGGAACACATTCAGGACGGCAGTTCAGACTTCTTACATTAAATTCGCAGTATCGCAGATTTGCAGTATCGCGGGCAGGTCTGCGGTATGCACGGGTATGGATATGAAAAAATCAGCATTGAGAAAAGAATTTTACAGGGAGATCCGCGGGTCGCTGCAGCGCTTTTTGTCGATTCTTCTGATATCGGCACTCGGCGCAGCATTTTTTGCGGGACTGAGGGCGTGCAAAACAGACATGCTTCTCTCGGCGGACGCCTTCTATGACAGAACGAATATGATGGATCTGCGCATTGTCTCTTCGATGGGGCTGACGCAGGACGATGTCAGGGCCATTTGCGCTGCGGACGGCGTGCGCGCCGCCGAGGGCGTCTTTGTACAGGATGCGCTGTTTTCCGACGGCGACGAGGATGTCGTAGTGCGCCTGTATTCCATGACGGAGCAGGTGAATACCTGCCTGCTGACCGGAGGAAGAATGCCGCAGGGCGTCTCGGAATGCGCTGCGGACGAGTTTTTTCTCTCAGCGCGTGGCTTGAAGCTCGGGGATACGCTGCAACTGGAATCCGGAAGCGGGGACGGGCTTTCGGATACGCTGCGAAAGACGCAGGTGACGATCGTCGGTTCGGTTTCCACGGGGCGCTATCTGTCGTCCGCCCGCGGGAGCAGTACCATCGGAAACGGCAAAGTGGCCGGTTATCTGGTACTTCCGGCGGAGAATATAATACCGGAATATTATACCGAAATCGGCGTTCTGTTTGAGGGAACCCGGGAGCTGAATTCCTACGGGGATGAATATGATGCGGTTGTGGAACAATGCATGGAAGCGCTGCAGGCCGTCCGCCCGGAGCGGGAGCTGGCCCGCCTGCAGCAGCTGCAGCAGGAAGCGTACCGCGGGCTGGATGAAAAAGAGAGCGAAATTGCCCTGCAGGAGCAGGAACTGCGTAAGGCCGGCCAGGAGCTTAAGGAGGCGCAGCAGACGATCGCTGACGGCTTTTCGGAAGCGGAACGCGGAAGAGAGAAGCTGGCTGCGGAGCGAAATGGTCTGCCGGAACTGTTTGCGGGGGCGGAGGCGGAGCTCACCGCGGGGCGCAGGGCGCTGGCGGAGGCATGGGAAAAATACAATGTGCAGGAGGCGCCCGTGCTGGCGGCGCGCGAGGAATACGATAGCTATGTGCGGCAGCTGAGCGATATCAGCCAGGGGCCGGAGGATATCCGGAAAATCCTGGAGGTGCTCGGCATCGACGAAACCGGGATTATCGAGGCGGAGCAGGAGCTGGAGGCAGCAAGATCAAAGCTGGAGGCGCAGGAGACCGCTCTTCAGGAAAAGGAAAAGGAGCTGGAGGCGCAGAAGCTGCAGGCGGAGGAGAAACTCGCCGCCGCAGAACGGGAGCTTGCCGGTACGGAGCAGGAGCTGCGGCGGAGGGAGAGCGAACTGCTTGCGGCAAAGCAGGAATATAACAGCAGCCTCGAAGAAAATCAGAATAAGATCGCAAAAGCTTACGAAGCAGTTGAGGAGGGCCGGAAGGAGATTGCCTCCATGGAAGCGCCGGAATGGTATCTGCTTGACCGCAATACCATTGAATCCTGCGTCAGCTTTGCGCAGGACGCCGACCGGATGGATGCCGTCAGCCTGGTATTTCCGGGGATTTTCTTTCTGGTGGCGGCGCTTGTCAGCCTTACGACAATGACAAGGATGGTCGATGAGGAGAGAACGAAGATCGGAACGCTCAAGGCGCTCGGCTACGGGACGGCGGATATCGCCGGAAAATATATAAAGTATGCGCTGTATGCAACGCTGACCGGCAGCGTGATCGGCGTGCTGGCGGGAGGAAAGATTTTCCCGTACATAGTTATAACGACCTACAAGCTGGTGTATACCTGTCTGCCGGAGGTGGTGATGCCGCTCCATCCGGTTTATTCCGTGGTGGCGGTGCTGATCGCCGTGCTCTGCACCGCTGCGGCGACGCTCGCAGCATGCCTCAGGGCGCTGCGGGAGCAGCCGGCCGAGCTGATCCGCCCTGCCGCACCCAAAGCAGGAAAACGGATACTTCTGGAGCGCGTCGGCATACTGTGGAGGCATATCAGCTTCAGCAGGAAGGCAACGCTCCGGAATATGTTCCGCTATAAAAAACGCTTTTTTATGACGGTGATCGGGATTGGCTGCTGTATGGCGCTGCTGCTGGTCGGGTACGGGCTGAAAGATTCCATCGGTGTCATGGCGCATATTCAGTACGGGGAACTCTGCCGGTATGATATTTCCGTGTCGTTGGATTCCAGAGCACCGGAGAGCGGGTTTGCAAAGCAGTTTGGCAGCATGCCCGGCGTTTCCGGCGCTTCCCCGTACCGGGAGGCCGCCGTCGATCTGACCTCGGGCGCAACAACAAAGAGCGTGCGGCTTATTGTTCTGCCGGATGCAGAGGCATTTGATGCATTTTTTGTATTCCGCGACAGGAACTCGGGAGAACAGTATTCCATAAACGATGCGGGTATTTTCCTGTCGGAAAAGGCTGCAAAAATGCTTGGAGTCAGGGCCGGGGACAGCGTTCGGCTTCAGCGGGATGCGGCGGATTTCCGCGAGGTCAGAATCGGGGAGGTAACGGAAAATTATATTTTTCATTATGCCTTTATGACCGAGAGCCTGTACCGGGAGCTTTATGGGGAGGCGCCGGTCTACAACGGCTGCTATCTGCGGCTGGAGCCGGATGCCTCCGAGGAAGGGACTGCCGCGGCGCTGCTGCGGGATTACGACGAGGTTGCCTCGGTGCTGGTGACAGGCACGCTGCAGCGGCAGGTCGACGAGATGCTCCGGAGTCTGAATGTAATTACCTGGGTGCTGATTGTCTGCGCCGGAATGCTGGCGTTCATCGTGCTGTACAATCTGAGCAACATTAACATCACTGAGCGCAGAAGGGAGCTGGCAACCTTAAAGGTTCTCGGCTTTTACGACAGCGAGGTCAGCGGCTATGTCTACCGTGAGAACGTGCTGCTGACATTCTTCGGGATTCTGCTCGGAATAGCGCTCGGCAGGCTTCTCCACGGCTTTGTCATAACAACCTGCGAGGTGGATATGGTTATGTTCGGCCATATCATCAAGCCGGTCAGCTACCTGCTCAGCAGCCTTCTCACGATCCTGTTTGCGGCGCTGATCGGGATTCTGATGCATTTTAAGCTGAAGCGGATCGATATGGTCGAATCGCTCAAGAGCACGGAGTAGCAGGAGGACGGAACTAAAATCGGAATTATGTTTCAACAGGAATCCGCATGACAGGAGAACGGCGTTTTATGGAAGAAAAATCAGTAGTGCTTCGTGATAAGCGGAAAATTGTGCTGGAGGATGATAATGACATTCTGATATCTTTGATTTCCGGCGATAAAATCATACACGCTTTTCACGTCTCCTGTCCGCCGGGAGGATATGGGGGCGGTATGTTATTGCTTTCTCCATCGGAACAGTATCTTTTGTTTTCCTTTTATTCCGGGGAAAGCGAGGAAGCCTGCATGATATTCCGGATTCATGCTTCCTGTCTGGAATCCGTCCATGCTTCCGGATATCTCCAGGGGGAAGGGGCAAGCTACGTTTTTTCGGACAGCGAAGAATTTTTATATCAGGCCCTGCCGGTAAGCGTCGGCCCATGGTATGAGGAAGACGCTGAAACAGATGAGAACGAGAACCTGTATTTTAAGTTTTGTGAAATAAATATTCTGAATATTAAGAGCAAAACTGTTGAGAGACATTACGTCCATGTATTTCTTTCTGATGATTGGGAGGAAGATACGTGGGAGGAGCCGCCCCGTCTGACCGAGATAACGGATAACCGCTCGCTGTGTATGGCAATGCCATGGGGAAGGGAAGAACTCGGGCTCCCTTTGGATGATGTCGTTATTTTCCGGCCGGGCGAAAGAAAAAAATCATAAAAGAAAAGGGGAGGAATCTATGTTTAACGATATACCCATCGGACCAGTAACCATCCACATGTACGGAATTATGATTGCGCTCGGCTTTCTCGCGGCGCTGGGCCTGTGCATCCGCCGGAGCAGCAGATTCGGACTGGACGAGAATATTCTCTGGGGGATTTTCTACTGTGCCGTGGCCGGCGGACTGATCGGCACAAGATTGCTGTATTATATTGTCGAGCTGCCGGCTATCTTTCAGAATCCGTCGCTGCTGTGGGATTTCAAGAACGGCTACGTAGTTTACGGCGGTATTATCGGCGGCGTGCTGTTCGGCTATTTCTACTGCAGGAGAAAGAAGGTCAGCTTTCTGGTGTATTTTGACCTTGTGATGCCCGCCGTGGCGCTGGCGCAGGGGCTCGGGCGGCTCGGCTGCTTTTTTGCCGGCTGCTGCTACGGCAGGGAAACCGACGCATGGTACGGCATTATTTTCCGCAATTCCCGTTTCGCGCCGAACAATATTAAGCTGATCCCGACGCAGCTGATTTCGTCGGCCGGGGATTTTCTGATCTGCGGTCTGCTTCTTATCTATGCGGCGCGGCGGCCGAGGGCCGGCAGGGTTGCGTCCTTGTACCTGATGCTCTACGGCGTCGGGCGTTTTTTCGTAGAATTTCTGAGAAACGATTACCGGGGCAGCATCGGCTGGATGTCCACCTCGCAGCTGATTTCCATCGGGATTGTAGCGGCCGGGGCGGTGCTGTTTGCGGTGCTTCCGGGGGCTTTGAAACAAAATCAAAGGGGGGGAAAATAAAATAGTGAAGAGCGGAAAATTTCTGAAAACAGCGTTAGTTTTTACTTTATTTTTCTTGTGTACAGCAATATTTCCTTACGTGCAGGTCTATGGGGAGGATGATTACGAGTATACCTTCGATACCGGAATCTACGGTAATCTGGCAACCGTTACGGACTGCCGGGGCTTCGGCGAAAGCACAACGATCCCGGATCATTGTACTGCGGAAAATGATTACGGCTACGACGTTGAGATACCGGTAAAAAGCCTGTGGCATAAGCTTTTTTCTGCATGCGGATATCTGAAGCGCGCAACCATAACCGCGAAGGAGGAACTGGAGATATTTGAGGATACCTTCAGCGACTGCGCCAGTTTGGAGGAGCTCCTTGCTGCACCGGGCTCATATTATGAGTCGGAAGCGGGAATTTTGTACGGCCGGAATAAGAAGGAGCTGATTCGCTGTCCGGAGGGGAAGACGGGATATGTCCGCATCCCTGCAGGCGTTGCAAAAGTATGGGGGTCCGCTTTTTCGCAGTGCGCCAATCTGACTGGCATCCGGCTTTCCGACAGCATAACCTATATAGGAATCGGAGCTTTTTACAACTGTAAAAATCTGGAAAGTATGATAATTCCTGCAGGGATTTCCGGCATCGGCAAGGAGGCATTCAGCGGCTGTCTCAGCCTGCAGGATATCTATTTTGAATGCAGCAGAGAAGAGGCGGCCGAAATCTGGTATATTAACGATATTTACGCACAGCCGGATGTCCGGCTGGGGGACTATGAAGACATAGAATATGGGATGCGGGTATCCTGGGGATTAAGCGAAGATGTGCGCATCCATTTCGGTTTTGATCCGGACAGCTACAAATATTGTGTTCGGCCGGACGGGACGGCGGAAATTACAGGCTATACGGGGAAGGACAGCGTGCTTTTAGTGCCGTCGCAGGTGGACGGTCTGCGGGTCGCAGCGATCAGAGACCGCGCTTTTTCCGGAAACGTCCAAATTGCCGGCATCGAGCTTCCCGACGGGGTGAAAAGTATTGGAAATTATGCTTTTTACGGCTGTTCCGGATTGAAGTATATCTGTTTGCCGGAAAGTCTGGAAGAGCTGGGTAGTAAGGCGCTGAACAGCTGCAAAAATCTGCAGGATATATATTTTGCAGGAAATATGACGAATTGGAAAAAATTAGGGTTTTCGGCAGGCTCTGCCATAACCGTTTATACGAATTGCCGTCCTTCCGATTACCTGTTTGTTGTGCTGGAAGACGGGACGGCCGGGATTTCCGGTTATGCCGGGACGTCTGCAGAACCTGCGCTGCCCGGATGGCTGGACGGAAAACCGGTAACCCGGATATTGGAATCGGCTTTTGACGGATGCAGCCGTCTTCGCGGCATTTCCATTCCGAAAAGCATCGTGAGCATTGAAAAGAACGCCTTTTGGGATTGCGGACGTCTTGCCTCTGTCCGCTATTCGGGAAGCAGAAAGCAGTGGCTCGGGGTTGCCGTTGCCTCCGGCAACGACGCGCTGAAAAAGGCCGCGCTGGACTGCGCGGACAAAACGCAGGAAGTCTTTGCGGTATACCAGGTTTCCTTTCAGGCCTGGGGCGTAAAGGATTACCCGGTTCAGAGGATTGAAGAGTACAGCCTGGCAAAAAATCCGGGAGAGCCGGCCCGGCCGGAATACCGGTTTCTCGGCTGGTATTTTGGGGAGAAGGAGTGGGATTTCCAGTATGACAAGGTAAGAGAGGATATGGTTCTGACCGCCCGCTGGGAGCCGGTGGAAAAAGTGACCTCAAAGCACACTGACAGGGGACTTTCCTGGGCGGACGAGAAGGGCTTTGTACTGATTCCTCCCGGCTTGAAAATAGATCTGAACCGGGGCAGGGGCGAATACAGCGGAGGAAATTCAAAATATATCGGCACTCGGTGGAGGGCGGATTCCAATGTGGTCAGCCCGGGTTCCGGAAGCGGGGAGCGGTTTTCCTTTCAGGGAGTAAAGGCGGGAACCTGCACGATCACGGCCGAGGTTACTACCGAACTGTGGGGCGTCGAGGCAGGGGATAATAAATTGACCCGATGGGATGTCAGTACAACGCCATACACATGGAAATACCGCATTGTTCCTTATATCACCGCGATTACAATGGAAAAGAAAAGCCTGACGCTCCGGGAAGGGGAGGCCTGCCCGCTCGTTTTTTCGACGGTTCCGGCAGGTAATTATTCAAGGGTACTGAGCGGCCTTCGCTTTACTTCTTCCGACCCTGCAGTTGCGGCGATTACGGACGACGGCATTGTGATTGCCAAGGGACGGGGAACGGCAGTGATCACGGCCGATACGAGGGAAGGCGTTAACGGGAGAACCTGTACGGCATCCTGCCGGATAACCGTAACGAAGGCAGAGAAGCCGGCCGGCTCCGGGACAGCAGAAAATCCGGATAAGGAATCCGATCAGGGCGATAAAAAGGGCGGCGCAGAGGAAACCGGGAAGGATACGGACAGGGACAGCACAGAGAAAGAAACCGGGACGGATAAAACAGCGGCCGCAGGCGAGGAAAAGTTTCAGGCAGCGCTGAAGAGCTATCGGGCCGAAAAATATTCGGAGGCACTCAAACTGTTCCGGGAGTCTGCCAAAAAGGGGCACGGCTTTGCAATGTATTATATCGCCTTTATGTATGAGACGGGCAAGGGCGTGGAGGCTTCGGAAAAATCAGCGTTTCAGTGGTATCAGAAGTCTGCGGAAACCGGAAATCCGGCAGGCCAGTTCAAGACGGCTTACTATTATGATATCGGAAAATACGTGGAAAAGGATGCGTCAAAAGCGGTAGAATGGTATCAGAAAGCGGTTGTGCAGACGGAATATGCAGGTGAATTTCAAGAAACATACAGTTCCTCACAGCCGGAAGAGATCCTGAATACTCATGTATTAAATTCCATGTACAACCTGGCATGGAAGTATCAGAACGGCCAGGGGACGAAGCGCGACTATAAAAAAGCGATGGAGCTTTACCGGCAGTGCGCGGACGCCGGGGATGATGTGGCGATGTACCGCATCGGACAGTTATATGAAAACGGGAGGGGCGTAAAGAAAAGTATTGATCTTGCCCTGAAATGGTATAAAAAGGCAGAAAAACTCGGGAATAAAAGCGCTGCTTCACGGCGGAAAAAGCTGGAGGCAGCATCCGGGGGAATGCAATAAAACAATGCCGGATCTTAATTTTTACAGCAATCTGATTTTAAAGCAATCTAATTTTAAAGCAATCAGGAGATTTATTTTAAAATCATCCGTGAGGAAAGGCAGGGGGGCAAACGATGAATCAGAAGCTGGTCAGGCTCTGCAATGATATATCTTATCTTCCCGCGGCTGAACATCCGCTTTCCGCGGCTGAACATCCGCTTTCCGCGGATGTGGTTCTGATTCAGGAGCCGGATTATGTCTGCATATTTGATGTGGGAAGCAGCGGGGAGGCCAGGCTGGCGATCGAATCGGTTCCAGGGAAAAAGCTTGTCGTGCTGTCGCATTTCCATCCGGATCACACGGCAAATCTGTCCCGCATTACCTTTGACCGCCTGTACGGCGGGCGGGAAACCATCCGCCGTGTAGGTGCGGGGGAATGTGTGAACGGGCCGGTAAGACCAGCGCTGCCGGAATGGCCGGATTCCGATGCCCGGACGGAGCCGTCCGCCGGGCATCTTCCGCTTTCCATTCTTCCGGTTCCGTCAAGCCATGCCAAGGGCTGCCTGCTGCTCTGCGCCGGAACAAAAATCGCATTCTGCGGCGATGCGCTGTATGCCGGAGTAAAAAACGGAAGGCTGGTCTACAATGCCGGACAGCTCAAGGCCATGCTGGAGCTTCTGGAGGGGCTGGAGGTGAAAATGCTTGCGCTCAGCCATGACAGGAAATTTGTTTATCCGAAGGAAACGGTGCTTGACGGCCTGAGACGCCTCTATGCGCGCAGGGACAGCCGCAGCAGCTATATCGACGCGGAATAACATACAAAAGTGCAGGCCGGAAATCGCAAAAATGGCACGAAAGGGGAAGCCGATGTATTTTGAATACGGAGAAAGGGAAATCGAACATCTGAAGAAAAGGGATAAACGGCTTGGGGAAGCGATCGACCTGATCGGGCCGGTGCGGCGCGAGCTGGATGAGGATATGTTTTCCGCGCTGCTTCATCAGATTGCGGGCCAGCAGATTTCCAACGCCGCGCTCGGGACGGTGTGGGGCAGACTTGTCGAACGTCTTGGCGGCAGACCGACGGCGGACGCCGTGCTGGAGCTGACAGCGCAGGAGCTTAAGAGCTGCGGAATTTCCTTCCGGAAGACGGAATACATCCGGGAGCTGTCCGGGAGAATCCGGGACGGATCTATTGAGTTGGGAAAATTTCCCAAACTATCCGACGCGGAAATCATTGCGCAGCTCACCGCCTGCCGCGGCATCGGCGTATGGACGGCGGAGATGTTTCTGATCTTCTGCCTGAAGCGCCCGGATATCGTCAGCTGGGGAGATTTCGGCATACGGCGCGGCATGCGTATGCTCTATCGCCGCCGCGAGCTTGACCGGACGGCATTCGACCGGTTTGCGAAGCGCTATGCGCCGTACGGGACGGTTGCAAGCCTTTATCTGTGGGCAATCGCCGGGGGTGCGCTGCCGGGGCTTGCCGATCCGGGGGAGAGCGCGAAAAAGGGGAGAAAAAGGGCGGAGAAAAAATTGCCCTGAATATTGGAAACACTTCTGTTTTCAGAAATGGGGGGATATGGAAAGCAGTGATGCCTTAGAGGCGGAGATGATAAGGCTGCGGAAGGAGATCAGCCAGGAGGGAACGTGGAAAAAGAAGCTTGGCGAGCTGAATGTAAAATATTACAAGCTTGTCGGGCAGGTGAGAGAATACCATCGGATTCTCGATCAGAATCAGGAGCTGTCCATACAGCTGCGCCGCCGGTCTGTCCGGACGCTGTTCCTTCGTCTGTTCGGAAAAAGGAAACGGCAGCTGCAAAAGGCAGAGGAAGCCGTTCGGGAGGCGGAGAGGCAGTGCAGAGAGCAGGGGGAGGAGCTGGCCCGCTTCGAGAGCGAGATCCGGCTGTGTGAGAACCGGATTTTCCGAATCGGGGGACTGAGGCGGAAGCTGGAACAGTTAGAGCAGGAAAAATTTGAATCCGCGGGAGCCGCTCTTTCCGGCCCGAGAGCGGAGGAATTCCGGGCAATCGAGGCGGAGGCGGAACTTGAGAGGCGTTATGCAGAGGAGCTTTGGTGTGCTCTGAGCGCGGGCCGGGCAGCGTATGAGACCGCTGGCAGTATTATGATCAAGCTGGACAATGCGGAGCGGCTCGGAAAGCATGATATGTTCAGTAGCGGTATTCTGGTGGATATGGACAAGCATCAGAATCTGCATCTGGCCGAACTTCAGCTGGAGGATTTGCGTTCACAGCTGAAGAATTTCTGCACGGAGCTGGGGGATGTATCGCTCCCGGAGGAGCTTCGGCTGGAAGTTACCGGATTTCTTCGTTTTGCCGATTACTTTTTTGACGATATGCTTTCCGGCTGGTCGGTGAAAAAGCGGGTTGAGAAGGCGGCGAAGGAGATAATGCAGCTTAGGAGACAGCTGGAGGGCATGCTGGAATGTCTGGAAGCGCAGCTGGCGGAGAGCGGGCAGGAAACAGAGCGGAAAAAAGCGGAGCTTAACAGGATTATTGCCGAAAAAGAATGATAAGGAGGGAGCGGCCGGGGAGGAACGGTGAAAAAAGAGCTGTCCGGCAACGGCGTCTAAAGCAGAAAAGCCATCCGGAGAACGAAAAAAGAAGGAGATAAAAAATTATGTCAGAAAAAGAAACCACGGCCGGCAGACAGCCGGCAGACTGCGGATCGGGAGATGCGGGGATCCTGGAATATGCGGGTAATCACGAAGATATTTTGTCATGCAGGGAAAATGCGGAAGATCAGGAAAACACGGAAAGATACACTGCCATGTTCCGGGAGGTGGAAGCCCTGCTTGCGGAATACGACAAAACCGGCGGAAAGGGCCGGCATAAGATACGCTACAGCCGGATCGATCATACAAAAAGAGTGTACTGCTGGATGGAGAAGCTTTATGAGGCTTACCCGGAGAAGGATTCGCTGGATGCGGATGCCTTAAGGATCGCGACGATTTTCCACGATTGCGGCTACTGTGCCATGGCGGATGGGGCAGCCGAAAAACTGCTGCCGGGAGAAAAGCATGCTGCGGTCAGCGCCCGGCTCTGCAGGGGCTATCTGGAGCGGGAGGGTTTTCCGGAGGAAACGATTGATTTTATCTGCCGGCTGATTGCACAGCATTCCGACAAATCTCTTTTGACCAAGGATATACCGGCGGAGCTTCTGCTTTTGCTGGAGGCGGATCTTCTGGACGATACCGGTCTGCAGGGCATTGTCGTCGATATATGGATGGAAGTGGCCGCGAAGGAGGACGCCACTTTTGAATCCATTATAAAGCATATACGGCGCTTTACGCTGGGGATGATGCGGGAGAATCCGATGCGTACCGCGAAAGCAAGGGAAATTTGGAAGGAGAAGCGCAGACTGACGGAACAGTTTGTGAAGAAACTGGAGGAGGATCTGGAGATGCCAGAGGAGTTTAATCGGGTATTACCGTAACGGTGCATGCAAAGGTTTTTCCGCGCACCGTGGCGGTTACGACGGTGGTTCCCGCGGCGACGGCGAGAACGCGCCCGAAGAGGGAGACGCTGGCTACGTCCGTATCCCGGCTTTTCCAGCGGATGTCAAGGGGAAGCAGGCCGAGTCCGCGCAGGAAGAGCCGAGCGCTTTTTCCCTCTGCAAGCGTCAGATCCGTGCGGTTCAGCTGTGCGACCTGCACCATGCAGCGGATTTTTTTGCCGTTTCGGTTCTGAATGGTCGCGGTGATAATAGTTTTTCCGGGTTTCCAGGCACGGACAATACCGTTCTGCGTGACGGAGGCGACCATGGAGCGGGAGCTTGCGAACTCCGTCTGAAGCAGCATGCCGTTGATTTCCAGAGGGAAACTGTCGCCCGGTGCAAGCAGAAGATAGGATTCGGAAAAATGAAGGGTGAACGGGAGCAGGATGCGGCTCCGGTAAAACACTACATTTCCGCCCTGAGCGGTAAAAAGAAGCAGAAGCAGCGCAAAAAGCCGAAGATATCTCCGCGTTCTCCGGCTTTTTTTATTTCTTTTCATTTTCATCCCGGCGTTCTCCTTCCTTTTTTGCTGCCGGAAGACAGCAGGCCATTTATATTATTCTTCCCCATATACTATGCGGCAGGCTGCCGGAGAGTGACCAGACTGTTTTCCAAAGCTTTTCCATCCGGGTCAGCATAAAAACTTCCCTCCGCCCGTAAAATATACAGAAGAATAAACCGAGGTACAAGTACAATGAAACGGAAACGTATTCTTGCCGGCGTATGCCTTCTGGCCGTCCTGATCGGACTGCTTCCTGCGACAGGCGCGTCGGCGGAGGAACCGGTGCTTTCCAGCGAGGCCGTCGTGCTGATGGAGGGCTCCACGGGACAGGTGCTGTATGAAAAGGAGGCAACGAAGCAGCTCCGCCCGGCCAGCATCACAAAAATCATGACGCTGCTGCTGATTTTTGAGGCGATTTCGGACGGGAGGATCAGTCTCACCGATCAGGTGAGCGTCAGCGAACATGCGGCTTCGATGGGCGGCTCCCAGGTGTTTCTTGAGCCGAACGAAACGCAGGATGTCAACACTATGATCAAGTGCATCAGTATCGCGAGCGCCAACGATGCGAGCGTCGCAATGGCGGAATTTATTGCCGGGACGGAGGAGGCTTTTGTCGAGCGGATGAATGCGCGCGCAAAGGAACTCGGAATGGAGCATACGCATTTTGTCAACTGCTACGGGCTGGACACGGACGGGCATTATTCGTGCGCGCTCGACGTCGCTCTGATGTCGCGCGAACTGATTATGAACCATCCGGAAATCAGCAATTATTCCACCGTGTGGATGGATACCTTCGTACATACAACCAGCAGGGGAAGAACGGAATTCGGGCTGACGAATACGAATAAGCTGATCAAATCCTACCAGGGAATCACGGGCCTGAAAACGGGTTCCACCGGGCTTGCAAAATATTGCCTGTCCGCAACTGCCAGAAGAGGGGATATGAATCTGATCGCGGTCGTGATGGCAGCTCCGGATACGAAAACACGGTTCAGGGAGGCGGCGGAGGTATTAAATTACGGCTTCGCCAATTATCAGCTGTATAAAAACGATTTTTCCGGCGTGAAGTTTGAGAACATACCGGTGAAGCAGGGAGTGGAGAAGGAGATTGCACTGGTGCCGGCCGGTCCGTTTGCCTATCTCTGCGGCAGCGAGCTGAACCGGGAAAAGATCGAGATGGTGCTGGAATATGACCGGAGTATTTCCGCGCCGTTCGACGCCGCGTCCCCGGCCGGCCGGGCTGTTTTTACCTGCGAGGGAAAGGAACTCGGCAGCGTGCCGCTTGTGACCGTATCCGGCATGGGGAAGGCGAACTACTCCGATTCGCTCAAGGAGGTGTGGGAGAGATATTTCGGGAGGTAGGCCCGGCCGCGAAATTCCTTGACAGCAAAGGGCAAAATCGGTATAGTTAGTAGGGCGGGCGGTGATTCTGACCGCCCGGAATGGAGCGGAAAATGGGAATACCGGTGAAGCTGGAGGCGTTCGAGGGGCCACTCGACCTGCTTCTGCATCTGATAGATAAAAATAAAGTCAATATATACGATATTCCGATCGTACAGATTACCGAGCAGTATATGGATTACATAAAACGCATGGAGAGCAGAAATCTGGATGTGATGAGCGAGTTTCTTGTGATGGCGGCAACCCTGCTGCGCATCAAATCGGCCATGCTGCTGCCGAAAAGGGAGGAAGAGGGAGCGGAAGTGACTGCCGATCCGCGTCAGGAGCTTGTGGAGCGTCTGCTGGAATACAAAATGTTCCGGTATATTTCCCAGGAGCTCAAGGACAGGCAGCTGGACGCTTCCATGATACTGTTCCGGGAGAAGGCGATCCCTGCGGAGATTGAGGATTACAGGGAGGAAGTTAACGTCGGGGAGCTGCTTTCCGGGCTTACGCTCTCCAGACTGCACGCAATTTTCGAGTCCGTCATAAGGAGGCAGGCCGACAAGATCGATCCCATCCGCAGCAAATTCGGCAGGATCGAGCGCGAAGAGATCAGTCTCTCCGACAAAATCATGCAGATTCAGACTTTCGGACTGGCAAAGCGGCATTTCAGCTTCCGCGGGCTGCTTGAGAGCTGTCCGGATCGGATGGAGGTGATTGTGACCTTCCTCGGGATTCTCGAGCTTATGAAGATGGGGCGGGTTTCGATCAGCCAGCAGAAGCTGTTTGAGGATATCGAGATCGATTATCTGGCGGAGGATGTCGCACCGCTGGAGCAGTTTGCATTTGAGTGATCAGGTTCGGGCTTTGAGGCCGGCGTCTATAAATTGCGCAGTAAAGTGAGGCAGGAAGAACTATGGAGATCAAGGAACTGGAGGCGGCGGCCGAGGCGATTCTTTTTACGATGGGGGAGGCCGTGGAGGCAGATCGGATCGCCGCCGCGGTCGGGACGGACAAGCATACCATGCGGGAGGTGCTCCGCGGCATGATGCAGCGTTATGAGGCGGAGGAGCGCGGCATCGGGCTGATTGAGCTGGATGGTGCCTTCCAGTTGTGCACAAAAGCGTCCATGTACGAATATCTTGTAAGGATCGCACACGTACCGAAAAAACATGTGCTCACGGACGTTCTGCTGGAGACGCTTTCCATCGTCGCGTACAAGCAGCCGATCACAAGGCAGGAGATTGAGGTGATCCGCGGGGTAAAATGCGATCACGCGGTCAACAAGCTGATTGAATACAATCTCGTCTGCGAGGTCGGGCGTATGGATGCGCCTGGCCGGCCGATTCTGTTCGGGACGACGGAGGAGTTTCTGCGCAGCTTCGGCATCGCGTCGCTGGAGGATCTGCCGGCCGTCAATCCGGAGCAGGTGGAGGATTTCAAGCACGAGGCGGAGGAGGAAGCGCAGCAGACGCTGGAGATTGTGCCGTAAAATTTTCACAGTATTTCCATAAGTGTTACACAATTACTACACAGCCTGGACTTAGGATAATTTTATCAATTACGGCAGGAGGAAGGCTATGGCAGGAAAGGCAGGGGGCTCGGTATTTCAGCGGATTGAAAAGAAGTACATGCTGTCCCGGGAGCAGTACGAGGCGCTGCTCGTCCGGATTACTCCCTATATGGCAGCGGACGAATACGGGCTCTCTAAAATCTGCAATATCTATTTTGACACGGAGACGGACGAGCTTGTCCGTGCCTCCAACGAAAAGCCGCTGTTCAAGGAGAAGCTGCGGCTGCGCAGCTACGGAACCCCTAGGCGGGAAGATACGGTATTTGTAGAAATCAAGAGGAAATACGCCGGGGTTGTCTACAAGAGGAGAATTTCGCTTCCGCTGTGCGAGGCGGAGGACTATCTGCTCCGCGGCGTCCGGCCGGAGCAGGATTCGCAGATTCTCCGGGAGATTGATTATTTCCTCGCGTTCTACCGCCCGGAGCCGAAGCTGTATCTGGCTTATGACCGGACGGCCTGGTACGGCCGGCAGGATGCGCAGTTTCGCATGACCTTCGACTCCAATATCCGGAGCCGTCGGGAACGGCTTTCTCTTGAGCTCGGCGACGAGGCGGAGCCCCTGTATGATTTTCCTTATCAGCTGCTGGAAATCAAGGCGGCGGGAGCGTATCCGCTCTGGCTGACGGAAGCGCTGACCGGGCTTTGTATTTATCCGGTTTCCTTCTCGAAATACGGCACGATTTATCGAAAGGAGCAGGCGGAAAAAGCGGTTCTGCGCGAGGCCGCCGCGGCGCGGGAGGAGAGTACGCAGCTGGCTGCTTCCGATCGTCTTAATTCCGGTTGTTTTGATATCGGCGTTGGGGAAAATACAGGCGGCGCGGGAGAATGGAAGGCAGATTATACCGGCTGTGAATTGATAAACAAAAAAGAAAAGGGGAACAAAAGCAATGTTTACCAGTATAATTGATTCCGGAACCAGCTTTTCCATTTCGAATACGATGCTCGCCACAGGATGCTCGATCCTGTTCGGGTTTCTGATTGCCGTTACTTACATGTCGAAGGGAAAATATACAAAGAGCTACGCGACGACGCTGGTTGTCCTGCCGGCGATCGTGCAGATTGTCATAATGATGGTGAACGGGAGCGTCGGGGCCGGGATTGCGATTGCCGGTGCGTTCAGCCTGATCCGCTTCCGCTCCCAGCCGGCCACCTCCAAGGAAATCAGCACGATTTTTCTCGCGATGGCGATCGGCCTCTCGAATGCGATGGGCTTTCTTACCTTTTCCCTGTTTGTCACCGTTTTGTTCTGCCTGCTGCTCTTTGTTCTGGATCACACAAGGTTCGGGGAAAAGTGGGGAGAGGAGCGAGGCATCCGGATCGTCATTCCGGAAAATCTTGACTTTACCGGCGCGTTTGACGATCTGTTTGCGGAATTTCTGAAAAGCGTCACGCTGGATCGTGTGAAGACAACCAATATGGGCAGCATGTTCGAGCTTTCCTACACGGCACAGTTCCGCTCAGAGGTCAGACAGAAGGAGTTTATCGACGCCGTGCGCTGCCGCAACGGGAATCTGACGGTAACGGTCAGCCGTCCGATGCCGGATCGGGAGGAACTCTGAGAGTTACCGGAGGGAAATTGGCATAGACAGGAAGCAAGCTTCATATTCTGAATTAAACTACCGGAAGGAAGGGTTTAACGGATGGACGGTAATAATCTCCGAAGGAAGCTGACAGCCTGTCTGTGTCTTTTTTTTATTGTTTTTGAACGGCCCATGTCTCTGTCCGCGCTGGAAAACCATGTCAGACAGCGGGTAATGCCGCCGGTTCGGACGCTGCGGGCTGCGGGCCAGCAGAGCGGGCAGCCGGATGACGGCGGAGAAAATGCCGGGCGGCAGGGCGGAAAAGGGCAGGGCAGCGGGCAGGAAAATGCAGGGCAGCAGGACGGAAAAATGCCGGGCGGCGCGGAGGAAAATCATGGAGACGCGGGGCGGCAGAACCTTCCGAAACTGCAGGCGCCGGCCCTGAAGGGGATGTATGCCCGCGCGTACTGCCTGTACGACGCCGCGCAGGGACGCACCCTGTATCAGCACAACGGGACGGAGCGCATGCCGATGGCGAGCACGACAAAGATTATGACCCTGATTGTACTGCTGGAAAACGCGCAGCTTGACGATATTGTCACCGTATCCCGGCTGGCCGCCTCGCAGCCGGATGTCCAGCTTAATATCCGGGAGGGAGAACAGTACCGGCTGAAGGATCTTCTGTATTCCCTGATGCTCGAAAGCCACAACGATACGGCGGTTGCGCTGGCGGAGCATGTGGGCGGGAGTGTGGAGGGATTCTGTGCGATGATGAACGCGAAAGCGGCGGAACTTGGTCTGGTGGATACCTGCTTTGAGACCCCGAACGGGCTGGATTCGGAAAATCATTATACTACAGCTGTAGAACTTGCGAAAATTGCGGCCTACGCGATCGAGAACGAGGAGTTTATCCGGATTACCAATACGACCAGCTATCAATTTGACGAGCTGACCACCGGACGTTCTCTGATGGTGTCGAACAAAAACCGTTTTCTGTATATGATGGAGGGAGCGGTCGGCGTCAAAACGGGCTTTACCGGAAAAGCCGGCTACTGTTTTGTCGGGGCTCTTAAGCGCGGCGACCATAAGCTGATCAGCGTTGTGCTCGCGTGCGGCTGGCCGCCGAACAAAAATTATAAATGGAGCGATACAAGAAAACTTATGGATTACGGGCTGACAAATTACCGGAAGCGGAGTATGGAGGAGACGATGAGGCTGTTTTGCAACGGGGCGGAGGCGGATCCGAAGGTCGGCCTGGCCGCGCTGATTCCCGGCGAAATTCCGGTTGCAGACGGCGTATCGGAGAGGGTTGCGGTTTCCGCAGACCAGCTTTTTGTGCCGGAGCTTCTCCTGGCGGACTGGGATGAGTGCAGGGCGGAAGTGGAGTACGAGACGCTGCTGACGGCGCCGGTGGAGGAGGGGCTTGCTGTCGGAACCGTCACTTTCTATGCGGGGGAGGATATGCTGGGACAGAGTCCGATCCGAACCGTGCAGGCCGTGCCGAAACTTTCGTTTTTCTATTGTCTCGGGCAGATTTTCGACTCCTGGCTCGGCTGTTCGGAATAAGTGCAGCAAAAGATTCTTTCATTGGGAGCAAAGAAGGCGGCGCGCGGGTTTCCTGCCGCCGGTAACGGAATAACGCTGAATTCCTGAAAAAGTAGTACACAAACCCGTTCTTATATGGTAAAATAAGAAAATCAGGGTTTGAGGAGGTTATTCCGCATGCTGACATTATCACGTACGGGCATACGCAATCTGGCATCGAGCGATGTGGTCTACTCCCGCGGCCTGCAGTATTACAAAGCGGGGCGGGTGCATAATGTTGCCTATTCAAAATCCAATCACCAGTATCGGATGAATGTGAAGGGAAGCTTCGAGTATTGTGTGAACATTACGGAATTTGAGGACGGCTCCTTTGAACATGCGTGCAACTGTCCGTCCCACGTCAAGGAGAAGGGCGCCTGCAAGCACGTTGTGGCGGCGCTGCTTTTTTTGCTGAAGTATCAGGAAAAATCTACCATGGAGGCACCGCAGAATCCGGAGGAGAAGCGGGCATACCAGGTGCTTGACTATTTCTGCAACCAGGAGGAACTCAAGGCGAAGGGGGATATTTTCCGCATTATGGCCAGCGTTACCGTTCCCGGAATGATGCGGGGGGAGGACAGCCGCGCCTTTCTTACGATCCACGCCGGCAGCGAGCGCCTGTACAAAATCCAGTCGCTGAAGCGCTTTCTGAATTCCTATATGAGCGGGGAGAATATCATACTCGGGAAGGAATTCCGCTTTGTCGCGAACGAGAGCGAATTTGACAGGGATTCGATGCGGCTTCTGGATTATCTGCTCGAAATCCGTGAGATACAGGGAATGGCTGACTCGGCAATTTATTCCAGGCTGTTCAACAAGGATCAGCTCAGCCTGTCCAGAAGCATGCTCCTGCGCCTTTTTCAGCTGCTCGGAGAGAGCCGGTTTCAGCTGAATCTCTATCAGAAAACCTACGAGAGTGTCCGGTTTGTAAAGGGAAATCCGAATATCCGCTACGACCTCGATGTGTTTGACGATGCTATCTGTCTGGATTACGAGCAGAAGGAGCCGATTGTTCCGCTGACCGAAAACGGAGAGTTATTGTTTTACCGCGATACAGTTTACCGGCCTGAAAGGCGTTTTCTGCGTAACTATGTGCCTTTTTATAACACACTTGGCGGGGATAAAAAACCCCTTGTTTTTCGCGGAGAAAACAAGCAGCGGTTTCTTGAAGAAATTCTGCCGAAGCTGCACGATACGATGGAGATCCAGATCCCGGAGGAGCTGAAGAGCCGCTACCTGAAGCTTGAACTTTCCGCGGGCGTCTATTTTGACAAATACAGCAGCGGCATCCGGGCGGAGCTCCGCTTTGTCTACGGCGAGCACGAATTCAACTGCTTCGACGAGCCGCATATCCCGGGCTATATTATTGTTCGGCAGAGGGAGCAGGAAAACGAGCTGATGCGTCTGCTCGAGCAGCTGGAGTTTGAACCGCATTCCAGCTTCTATCTGCTTCAGGATGACGGTGCGATCTACCGTTTTCTGCAGGAAGGAATCGCACAGCTTTCCGAGCGCTGTACGCTCTACTATTCGGACGCTTTCCGGAAAATCGGCATTCGAAGCGGCGGTAATTTCCGCGTCGGTCTGCGTGTCAGCAGCGAGATTGATCTGCTTGAGATGGACATTGATTACGGGGATATCCCGCGCGAGGAGCTTCGGGAGCTGTTCCGCTCCCTGCAGCTGAAAAAGAAATATTACCGGCTCAAGGACGGCAGTTTTCTTGATCTGGAAGATGAAAAAATCAGAGGCATGTCGCAGATCCTGGACAACCTGAGCGTGCCGATCCGGACGCTGAACAAGGACGCGGTTCGGCTGTCGAAGAGCAGCGCGTTCTATCTGGAGGACGCTCTGCGCGGTTCCGGCTACGAGGTGGAAAAGGATCAGAACTACGAAGCTCTGATCGAGCGGATACTGTCTCCGGAGAAGAGGGATTACAGGATACCGGAAGGGATCACGGCGCAGCTGCGCCCGTACCAGGTCATCGGCTACCAGTGGCTGAAAACGCTGTCGGACAATGATCTCGGCGGCATTTTGGCCGATGATATGGGCTTGGGAAAGACGCTGCAGGCAATCTGCTACATTGCCTCCGAGCTGGAGAGCCGGGGTGGGAAATATCTGATCGTCTGCCCGACCTCTCTTGTATACAACTGGCTGGATGAGTTTGAAAGTTTCATGCCGTCCATCCGCGCCGCAGTCAGCGTCGGCACCCCGGCAGAGCGCCAGGCGCTTCTTGGAAACCTGGGGGAGACGGATGTTGTGATTACCTCCTATCCGCTGATCCGCCGGGATATCGTGCATTATTCCGATATTCCCTTTGAGGCTGTCTTTATCGACGAGGCGCAGTTTATCAAAAATGCGACGTCTATGAACGCCCAGTCGGTCAAGCTGCTGAAAGCGAAGCACCGCTTTGCGCTTACCGGCACACCGATTGAGAATTCGCTTTCCGAGCTCTGGTCTATTTTTGATTTTATCATGCCGAATTATCTGATGAGCCACTCGAAGTTTGTGAACCGATACGAGCGGCAGATTATGAAGAATGACGAGGATGTGCTGGAGCAGCTGAACCGGCGCATCAAGCCGTTTGTGCTGCGCCGGATGAAGAAAGAGGTGCTGACGGAGCTGCCGGAGAAAATCGAGGAGAAGATCCTGACGGAGCTCTCGGAAGAGCAGAAGAAGATTTATCTTTCTTATATGAGCGATCTGCGCAGGGAGGTCTATTCGGAGGTCGACGCCGTCGGGATTGCGCGCTCCAGGATCGTTATTCTTGCGGCGCTGACGAGACTGCGCCAGATCTGCTGTCATCCGGCTACCTTTCTTGACAACTACGAGGGCGGGAGCGGCAAGCTTGATCTTCTGATGGAGGTTCTTTCGGGTGCGGCGGCAAACGGGCATCGGGTACTTGTTTTTTCGCAGTTCACGACAATGCTGGAGATTATTGCGCGCGAGCTTGACAGGCATAAATTTGACTATTTCATGCTGGAGGGCGCGACCAAAGTAGAGACCCGGATGGATTATGTCCAGCGGTTCAACGACGGGGAGAAAAACATTTTTCTGATCTCGCTGAAGGCGGGCGGAACCGGTCTGAATCTGACCGGAGCGGATACGGTGATTCATTACGATCCGTGGTGGAATCCGGCGGTGGAGGAGCAGGCTACGGATCGTGTTTACCGGATCGGCCAGAAAAACAAGGTTCATGTGATCCGGCTGCTGACGCGCGGAACGATAGAGGAGAAGATTTTCAAGCTCCAGAAAAAGAAAAAGCAGCTTTCGGAGCTGGTAATTGATTCCAAGGAAGTATTTGTGACCCATCTGACCAGGGAGGAGCTTGAGGAACTCTTCAGTTGAGGAAATTTCCGGAAAATAAAAAGGGACATTGAAAAGGGCCTTAACGGCCCTTTTCAATGTCATTTAGTCAGGTCTCTTAAAAAGCTTGTACAGAAATTAAAAGTGTACTGGATTTAAAAAAGGCAGCCCGACAAAATGAGGGGAATTGTCGAGTTTTTTGGAGATAAAACAACAATCTTCTTAACATACATGCACTAGAGCTTTTGCTCCACCATCTCTTTTATGGCATTTACAACGTTTTCAACCGCACGTTCCAGGAATCCGTAGTATTCTTCTCTGGAAAATCCAATAAAAGGATATTTTCCCTCTTCCAATGTCGGCGTATAATACATAAGTTTTATTTTCATTGGAATTGCATTTTCCGGCAGATAATCCATGTAATCCGGAAAGTCTTCCAGGCCTTGGATTTCAGTAATGTATCCCGAGTCCGGATGTGTATCCAGATATTCTCTTAGCTCTTTCCCAAGCAGCCGCAACACGGTTTTCGTCTCTTATTGTACGTTGCAATTCTGCATCCGTAATAAGATGAGAATAATATCCTAACAGAAAGGATAGTTCTTCCTCAGAGTGTATTTCATTCAATCTATTTACAATGTATTCTTCATAAAACCGGTCACAATCGGATGCCTTTTTTCTGTTGTCCTGCATCCAGTGTGTAACCTGCCTTGGAGGCGTAAACTCCGTCCAGTTTTCATTTGGAATATTGCAGTCAGGTGCAATATTTCCCACACAAAACTCATGTCTTTTCAGATGCGGCAACTGTTCCAATACCCGGTCTGCTACAATCAAATGTGACACCCATTCAGCCATATTTTTCTCCTCTGTTCAAATTATATCCAATTTTATTTTATTAGCCTAGATTATTCACGGCACAGCCATGAAAATGGCTGAAAGCCACATAGTTTCAGT
>CAJUMC010000020.1 GCA_910587085.1 uncultured Lachnospiraceae bacterium
CTTACGACCGAAGGGAGTAAAAAAACCAAAGCAAATCATGCGCATCCGCCGGAGGCTTCTGTTACTGCGGAGGAAGGGGCAGGGCGCCGGGAGAGCGGGGGGACGGCGGCGAAAAGTATGACTTTCATTGTTAAGTTTTTGAATTGCTGATAAACGACAAATAAACGGATATAATCTGTATTGCAGGAATAGGCAGGAACGCTGCAGGAGACAATCCGCGGCATGGAGGCTTAAATTGTGTCGGAAAAGAAAGTAAGTATAATTATACCGGTTTATAATGTGGAGCATTATCTTCGGATCTGTCTGGACAGCGTGTGCGGGCAGACCATGAAGGATATTGAGGTGATCGCGGTTGATGACGGGAGCACGGACAGTTCATCCGACATTCTGCGGGAATATGCCGAGAGATATCCCGACTTTTTTTATGTGTACCGCACGGAAAATCAGGGCGTGAGCCAGGCGAGAAATTACGGGGTGTCGAAGGCGACGGCAGAGTATGTGCTCTTTGCGGACAGCGACGATTTCCTTGCGCTCAATATGTGCGAGGTACTCTATAAAAAGGCGGAGCAGGACAACGACGACGTCGTTCTCTGCGGGTATTTTACGGTGCGCGAACGCCCTCTGACCAAGCGGATCTACCGCACGAAGGCGAAGGCTTACACGGTGAGCTACGAGACGGATTTCAATGTGCATGAGCGCAAGTTCGAGCTCACGCATATTTCGCCGTTCCCGTGGGACAAGCTGTTCCGCAGGAGCCTGCTTGAAAAGTACCCGTTCCCGCAGGGGCTACGCTTCGAGGATCTCGCCATAATGTACCCGGTGCTCTGCGACGCGCAGCAGATCGGTGTGGTTCCGCATTATCTGTACAATTACCGGCGCGCATCGGAGACCAGCTTTCTGAATTCGCTCTGCGAAAAAACGCTTGATATTATTCCTGCGCTGGAGCTTATGGTGGACAGTCTCAAGGCGAACGGGCATTTCAGCGAATTTTACGAGGAGATCGAATATATCTGTATCCGGCATTTTCTCGTGCGCTTCAACAATCTGTTTGACGACCGGCGGAAGAATGTGCTCGATCCGGCAAACCGGGGGAAGCTGGCGCTGAAGGAGGCGCTTGTCACCGGCTCCATGGATTTCATGGATAAAAATTTCAGCGGCTGGAGAGAGAACCGCTACCTGAAATATTCTTCCTCGGAGCGTAGCAAGGAAATGATGAGGCTGTACCGCAGCAAAAAAAGCATGCTCCGCCGCCTCCGCCGGCTCGAGAAGACGCCGCTGGGGCTGCTACGCGCGCAGGCCAGAGTAAAGGCCTATTTCCGGGAGCGGAAGACTTCGCGAAAATCCTTCTGGAAGCGGAAGCACAAGCTGCGCTATCTCCGGGAGAAGATTCCTCTGTTCAAGCTGTTCTCCATGCCAAGGGATGTGGAATATACGAAATATTATCTCAAATATCCGGTGTCGGAAAACAAGGTGCTGTTCGAATCCAAGCACGGGGAGGACGTCGCCGGAAATATATTTGCGATGCTGCGGGCAATGTGCGGGGAAAAGTTCCGGAAGCTGTCGGTCTCCCTCACGCTGGAGGAGGATCTCATCGAGGCGTGGTCCGGGAAACTGGCGCGGTACGGCGTCGATTTTGTGAACTTTATTCCGTATAATTCGAAAGAATACCTGAAGGCGCTGGCGACGGCAAAATACCTTGTGACCGATACGAGTCTGCCGAGCTACTATATCAAAAGGCCGGAGCAGAGATATCTGAATACCTGGCACGGCACGCCGCTGAAGGCCATGGGGCGCATTGTGCCGCAGAGGGAGTATGCGCTCGGCAACATTCAGCGGAATTTCCTGATTGCTGATTATCTGCTGTACCAGAACGAATTTTCAAGGGATATTTTTCTGGATGATTACATGCTGCGCGAGCTCTACGAGGGAAAGATCATGCTGTCGGGCTACCCGCGCAATTCGGCATTTTTCGACACGGAGCGGTACGCCGCCATACGGGACGAGCTGGATCTCGCAGATATGCAGGTGATGGCCTATATGCCGACCTGGAGAGGGCTGCTGTTCAAGAAGGAGAACAAGAAGCAGATCGAGCAGATCAGCAATTATCTCTATGAGCTGGACGCGGGACTGGACGAGCACCAGGTGCTTTTTGTAAAGCTCCATCCCTATGTAAAAGAAGGGATGGATTACAGCGGTTTCGAGCATATCCGCCCGTTTCCGGAACAGTACGAAACCTATGATTTCCTGAATGCGACGGATCTTCTGATCACGGATTACTCAAGCATTATGTTCGATTATGCCGTGTCCGGAAAGAAAATCGTGCTGTTCACCTACGACCGGCGGACATATCTGAGCGACCGCGGCATGTATGTCGGGCTGGACGAGCTTGGTCTGCCGCTGGCGGACACGGTGGAGGCGCTGCTCGAGAAGCTCAGCGACGACGCTCCGGCGCAGTATGCGCAGTTCCGCAGACGGTTCTGTCCTTACGACAGCGCGGACACGGCACTGCAGGTTTGCGAATGCTTTTTTCTGGGAGAGGAGCCGAGCTTTTCGGTGGAGTCCGTGCGTCATAACGGGAAAAAGAATGTGCTTGTCATGATTAACGGGCTGGCCAATGAGAAGGCGACAAACCGGAGAATGAAGCGATATAACGCTTACGATTCAGAGCATTATAACTTTTATTACTGCATGAAGGGACAGAACGTAAAGGAGGCGAGCCGCAAGCTTTCGCTGCTTGACCGGAAACAGTTTTACATGCCTCTGCAGTTTGACGTCAATTATACGGTGCGCGGCAGGATCGCGTGCATTTTCGCATTCTGGCTGAACTGGTACGGCAGAGCGACGGATCGCAGGATCAACGAGCTTGCCGAAATTGAAAAGCGGAAATATTTCGGCGCGCAGCATTTTGATTTTGTGGTAAACGCCTCGAACCGGGATCGGCTGATGCACCATATTATCGGGCGCTTTGACGTGCCGAAGATCTACAATTTTACCGGGTACAAGGATGTTGTGTACCATAATCAGCGCAGTTACCGCAAGAATGTGCGGTATGTGGCAAAGCATCTGGAACTGTACGATTATGTTGTGTGCAGCCCGGAGATTTCTGGGCTCGACTGCGAGGCGTTCCGAAAAGAGCGCGTGGATGTCCTGATTGAGCCGGACGGGCGGTTTGAGATGAACCGCGAGCTGGCCCGGATACAGGAGGAACGCTAGGAGTCGTGAAGGGAATATAAGGCACGCAAAAGAGATTCCTTTGATTCATTTAAAGAAAGCAGTATCGCAGGCGGGCCTGCGGTACGCACGGGGTATGGCAATGAGAGCAGGAGTAATCACATTTCACAGCGCCCACAATTACGGGGCGACGCTTCAGACCTGGGCGCTGCAGAAAACCCTGGCGAAGCTCGGGGCGGAGCCGTGTGTCGTCAACTATCATCCGAAGGTGATCGACGTTCTGTACGAGGTGCCGAAGCTGGACACCGGTGCAAAGCGGTGGCAGTATCTGACCCGGCGGGGCGTGAGGAGGCGGAGAAGGCAGCTGAAGATCCGATATGCCAGATACAGCGCGTTCCTGCAGGATAATATTAAGCGGAAGGGAGATTACCGCACCTTCAGGGAGCTTGAGGAGAATCCGCCGGGGCTGGATTGCTACATCGCCGGCAGCGATCAGATCTGGAATCCGGATCACACCGACGGCTATGATCCGGCGTATTTTCTGGGATTTGCCGAGAAGGCTTCGAGGAAAATTGCCTACGCCGTGAGCATCGGGAGGGAGCGGTTTCCGGCGCAGTACCGCGAGGTCTTCGGCGAGGCAATCCGCAGCTTTGACGCGGTTTCGGTGCGGGAGCCCTCTGCCGCCGCCGCTGTTTCCGAAGCGTTCGGAGCAGAAGTGCCGGTCGTGCTGGACCCGACGCTGCTGCTGACGCGGGAGGAGTATGAAGAGCTTTTTGTTCCGACAAAGCGGCGGGAAAAGTATATTCTCGTGTATATGATGGAAAATAACCGCAGGCTGGTGCAGCTTGCAAACCGCATTTCGGTTGTGACGGGCCTGCCGGTTATCCAGAGAAAACCTGGAAAGATTTTCCATAATGAGCTGGAGCCGTTTTTTACGGAGCATCCGGGGGAATTTCTCGGGGAGCTTGCGGGAGCGGAATACATCCTCACGAATTCCTTTCACGGGACGGTATTTTCACTGATTTACGACAAACCGTTTCTTTCGCTGCTGCATTCGCAGACCGGCAGCAGAATTTCCGACCTGCTGGATCAGCTCGGGCTGGCCGGGCATCTTCTGCACGACACGAAGGAATTCCGCGATATGGGACAGTTTTTCCTGAAGGATGCGGGAAGGGTGAAGCGGCGGATTGAGGAGCTGCGCGCCGATTCGCTCCGTTTTCTGGAGAACGCGCTGGGGCGCAGCCTTTGATTTGGGAGGAAATTTTTATGGACAAAAAGGATAAAATAACTGCGGTTGTCCCCTGTTTTAACGAGGAGGAAGTAATCGGGCTGTTTTACGAGGAGATCTGCCGCGTGGCCGAGCGCATGAAGGAGCAGGCGGAGTTTGAAATTCTCTTTGTCAATGACGGCTCATCGGACGGGACGCTTGCGAAAATGAAAGAACTGCGGGAGAAGGATCGGCGGGTATGCTATCTCTCCTTTTCCAGAAATTTCGGAAAGGAGGCGGCGATGTACGCGGGGCTCGAGCATGCGACCGGGGATTATGTCGCGGTGATCGACGCGGATCTGCAGCATCCGCCGGAGCTGCTGATCGAGATGTACCGCAGCATCCGGGAGGAGGGCTTCGACAGCGCCGCAGCGCAGCGCGTTTCGCGGACGGGCGAACCGAAGCTGCGTGCGTTCGTATCCCGGAAATTTTACCGTGTTCTGGCGAAGCTGAGCAAGATCGAGGTGGTGGACGGGGAGGTTGACTACCGCCTGATGAGCCGGCAGATGGTAAATGCCGTGCTGCAGATGAGCGAACGCAACCGCTTCACAAAGGGAATTTTCAGCTGGGTCGGCTTCCGCACAAAATGGATTCCTTACGAAAATGTGGAGCGCGCGGCCGGGACGACGAAATGGTCGTTCGGCAAGCTTCTGAAATATTCGCTCGAGGGAATTATCGGCTACTCGACGGCGCCGCTCGCTTTTGTTTCGCTGATCGGGGTGCTGTTCTGCATTGCCGCGTTTATTGCAATCCTGTTTATTATTATCAAGACGCTGGTGTGGGGCGATCCCGTCGGGGGATGGCCGTCCCTTGCCTGCATGATTCTCGGCGTCAGCGGCGTCCAGCTCTTCTGCATGGGCATTCTCGGGCAGTATCTGGGCAAAACCTATCTCGAGGTAAAAAACCGGCCGATTTATCTGGCTTCTATAGTTGAGACAAATGAAAACGGACAGACGGAAGCAGGCGGGGCGGAGTCCGGAAAATAAGAGGGTTCGTCCGCAGACCGGCAGAGAAGCAGCATGCTGAGCGTGCGCCGGCAGGAGCAGGCAGGGCCTGGGAAGAATTCCGGGCAGTCCGGAAAAACGGTCTGAGCGTGTGCCCGCAGAAGCGGGCGGAAGGGTACAAAAATGAAACGGGTAATCACTTACGGTACGTTTGACCTGCTGCATGTAGGTCATATCAATATACTGCGCCGCGCTCGCGCGCTCGGCGATTATCTGATCGTCGTGCTGTCAACGGACGAGTTCAACGCGGTGAAAAACAAAACAGCGTATTACAGCTATGAGGACAGGAAGACGATCCTGGAGTCGATCCGCTATGTGGACGAAGTGCTGCCGGAATACAACTGGGAGCAGAAAATTGATGATGTTGTAAAAAACAAGGTGGATGTATTTGTTATGGGAGACGACTGGAAGGGGCGCTTTGATTTTCTGAAGGACTACTGCGAGGTGGTATATCTTCCGAGGACGGAGGGCATCTCCACAACAAAGATCAAGTCGGATCTGCAGGAGAAGACGTAAGGCTTTTCGCGGCGCCGTTCCGGGACGGGGCGGCCCTGACACCTCGCCGGCCGGTGACCGGTGGAAAACGGTTCGGCAAAGCAGCGTTTTCGGAAAGAAACGCAAAGAGGAGAATGGATGGAACAGAGCGAAAATTCCGGGGGAAATCCGTCCCTGGAAAAGGAAAAGCCGGCCGGGAGTGCAGGGCAGAGCGCGCGCAAAAGGGCGGCACGCCTGCTGAAGCGGGCCATACTTGCGGGCTACCGGCTGCTTGCCCGCAGTCTGCCGGTAAATCGGCGCATCATAGTATTTCAGAGCAGCCTCGGCAGGGATGCCGGCGGAAACCCGCGTGCGGTCTGCAATGAGCTGGTGCGCCGGGGGCTGTCCCGCCGTTTCCGGTGCTACTATATCCTGAACGAGCCGGAAAAATACCGCGGCGGACTGCCGGACGGCGTCCGTCCGCTGAAGAACGCGAGGCTGAAATACTATTTTATTATGGCCAGGGCAGGAGTCTGGGTGTCGGATACGCGGTTTCAGAATTATATGATCAAGCGCAGAAAAACGCTTTATATTCAAACCTGGCACGGCACGCCGCTGAAAAAACTGGGCCTTGACCTCACCTCTCTGCACATGGCCGGCGGCGAAAACCTTAAGGAATATCAGAGGGAGTTCCGGAAGAATGCAGCAAGCTGGGACTGCCTGGTTTCGCAGAACCCGTTTTCCACGGAGATTTTCCGGCGGGCTTTCGGTTTTCGCGGGAGAGTCCTGGAAATCGGCTATCCGCGAAACGACATTCTTGTTGCGGCGCGCCGCGTAGAAAGCCCGGAAGGGAAAGGTGCAGCGCAGCGCTGCGGCGCAGAGGCGGAACAAAGAAATCGGGGCTGGCAGGATTCAGAGCGCGGCGGAGAAATCAGCGGAATCCGGGAAAAGGCGCGTCTGGCCTGCGGCCTGCCGCCGGAGAAAAAGGTGATGCTCTACGCGCCGACCTGGCGGGACGACGCATTTTACAGCGCGGCTGACTATCGCTTTGAAACCGCAATGGATTTTGAAAAAATGCGGGAGGCATTCGGCGGGGAGTATGTCCTGCTTGTCAAATATCACTATATGGTGCGGGAGCACGAACGCTGGAACCGCTGGCCGGATTTTGTTTTTGAGGCTGCGGACGGCACGGATATCTCGGAACTGTATCTGCTTGCGGATCTGCTGATTACCGATTACTCGTCAGCGATGTTTGATTACAGCCTGCTGGGCCGGCCGATGTACTTTTTCGCCTACGATCTGGAGGCGTACCGCGATAACCTGCGCGGTTTTTATTTTGATCTGGAGCAGGAGGCGCCGGGGCCGGTTGCGGCGACGACGGAGGAGCTGATTGAAGCGATCCGCAGCGCACACGGGGAGATCGCAGAGCAGTACCGGGAACGCTGCCGCCGCTTCTGCGGGAAATACAATCCGTTTGACGACGGCAGGGCATCCGGGAAGCTTGCGGAAATCATTCTGAATCATGCGGAGGGCGGAGCTTTTCGCTGATGCAGTTCCGCAGGCATACCGGCGGTATATACGGATATTCAGAAAAGAAACATAAACATTTACCAGCATGCGGTCGCGCGGTATCCGCAGCTTTGTGACAGGCGGAAAACCGCGCAGAAAAGAGGAGAAAATGAACGAAAAAATGCCGATGATAACAAAAGCTCAGGCGGAGGAAATTGCAGGGACCTATCCGACTCCGTTTCATATCTACGACGAAAGGGCAATCCGGGAAAATGCGAGAAGACTGAAAAAGGCATTTTCCTGGAATAAGGGCTACAAAGAATATTTCGCGGTCAAGGCGACCCCGAATCCTTTTATTCTTCAGATTCTGAAGGAGGAGGGCTGCGGCACCGACTGTTCCTCGCTGACCGAACTGATGATGTCCGAGGCGGTGGGGCTTCGCGGCACAGACATCATGTTTTCCTCAAACGATACGCCGGCCGGCGAGTTTACGAAGGCACGGGAGCTGGGAGCTTACATTAATCTGGATGACTTTACGCATATTGATTTTCTCGAGCAGGAATGCGGCGTGCCGGAAACCGTATGCTGCCGCTATAACCCGGGCGGCGTTTATGAGGTCAGCAACGGGATTATGGACAACCCGGGGGATGCGAAATACGGCTTTACCAAGGAGCAGCTGATCGAGGGCTGCCAAAAGCTGATGAAGCTCGGCGTAAAAAATTTCGGCCTTCATTCCTTCCTGGTGAGCAATACGGTGACGAACGATTATTATCCGGCGCTGGCGCGCACGCTGTTTTCGCTGGCCGTCGAGCTGAAGGAGAAGACGGGAGCAAACATCGCTTTTATCAATCTCTCCGGCGGCGTCGGCGTTCCGTACCGCCCGGGACAGCCGGCAAACGATATCGAGGTGATCGGCGAGGGCGTGCGCCGGGCGTTCGAGGAGATTATGATCCCGGCGGGCCTGGGGGATGCGGCCATTTTCACGGAGCTCGGGCGCTTCATGCTCGCGCCGTACGGGCAGCTGGTCACGAGAGCGATCCATGAAAAGCACATCTATAAAGAGTACATCGGAGTGGACGCCTGCGCGGTCAATCTGATGAGGCCGGCAATGTACGGCGCCTATCATCACATCACGGTGCTCGGCAAGGAGAACAGGCCGTGCGATCACAAATATGACATCGTCGGCTCCCTCTGCGAGAACAACGACAAATTTGCGATTGACCGCATGCTGCCGGAGATTGAGATGGGGGATCTTCTGGTGATCCACGATACGGGCGCACACGGCTTTGCAATGGGCTACAATTACAACGGAAAGCTGCGATCTGCGGAGCTGCTGCTGTGCGAAGACGGCTCGGTGCGGCTGATCCGCCGCGCCGAAACCCCGCAGGACTATTTTGCTACCTTCGATTTTTCAGGGCTGTTCCGGGGCTGATTGCAAAAAAAACTTACATGCCTCTAAAGTAATTTGAAAATCATCCGATAAATAATTCAGAACGGGCATCCGGAAGTCTGAAGCAGGAGCCGATGCCGTAAAAAAGTCAGGTGGTGAAGATATGCGTATTGATGCGTTCAACCGTGTGAGCCAGCTTTATCAGGCGAACAGTACAAAGAAGACCTCGAGCTCGGGAAAATCGGGCAGACCGGACAGCGTCGAGATTTCCAGACTGGGACGCGACGCGCAGGTGGCAAGAGCCGCCGTGGCGAAGGCGCCGGATATCAGGGAGGATGTCGTGGCGGATATCAGGCAGAGGATGTCGGACGGAACCTATCAGATTGATATGGACGCGCTGGCAGACAAGCTGCTGGACGGCTGTCTCTTGTAGGCGGAGGTATGACCTTTGGCGAGCTTGATTGAAGAATTAATTTCGGTACTGAGGCAGGAGGAGGAGGTTTACAAAAAGCTTCTTCCGGTGGCGGAAAAGAAAACACAGACAATCATTCAGAATGACCTCACCGCACTTCAGCAGATCACGGAGCAGGAACAGCTTGCGATCGAGGCGGTTACCGCGCTGGAGCATAAAAGGGATGAGGTCATTGTAAATATGGGAATCGTCCTGAACCGGAATCCCAAGACGCTGACGCTGCACAAGCTGATCAGCCTTCTGGAACGCCAGCCTGCCGAGCAGCGCCAGCTGGCGGAACTGCACGATTCTCTCACTGCAATTCTGAAAAAATTATCGGATGCGAATTTGCGCAATCAGTCTTTAATTGAACAATCCCTGGAAATGATAGAATTCAATATGAATTTGATTCAGAGCACAAGGATGTCACCCGGGAGCGGAAGTTATACTAAAAATGCGTACACGAATGAGTCGGTCGCAGGGCAGACAGGGATGTTTGACGCCCGTCAGTGACCGGATGGTGCGCAGAGCATAGAACATGAGGTGATATTATGAGCTTGATGAGTGATTTATCAATCGGAAAATCAGGCCTGAGCATGAGTCAATATTCCATCAATACGACAGCGCACAATCTGGCGAATGTGGATACTCCCGGCTATGTCAGGCAGCAGGTGATACTCGGCACGACCCAGTATCTGACCGTTGGACAGAACGCTATCTCGAAAATGCAGACGGGACTCGGCGTCAACACGGAGGAGGTAAAGCAGGCGCGCAGCCTCTTCCTGGATCGGGCCTACCGCAGGGAAATCGGGAGGGAAAGCTTTTATCAATCGCAGTACGAGGCGCTTGACGAGATCGAGAATGTATACGGCGAGCTTCAGGGAGTGGCCTTCCAGAATTCCATGAAGGATTTCTGGGTGGCGCTGCAGGAGCTGGAGAAGGAGCCGGACAGCATCGTAACGCGCGCCTCGCTTGTGGAGACTGCGGTCAGCTTTGTGGAGCGCTCGGAAAATATCTACAAGCAGATCAGCGAGTACCAGGTCAACCTGAACACACAGATACAGAAAAAAGTCGATCGCATCAATGAGATCGGGGACGAGATCGCAGATCTGAACAAAAGGATCTGCTTCTATGAGAGCGACGGCGTCGAGCATGCGAACGATCTGCGCGACAGAAGAAACCTTCTGCTCGACGAGCTGAGTCAGTATATCAATGTAACCTGGCGGGAAGAGGTTGACCATCAGGTTACCGTCATCGCCGAGCAGACGCCGTTTGTGACGAACAACGTGGTGTTTCACATGTCCACCATGCCGCAGGTGGAGCTGCTGAAGCGGCAGCTCGCGAAGGAGTACGGGGATGATCCGGATGCGCTGGAGCGCGCGTCCGACGAGGCGGAGAAGATCTGCAACGGTGCGGTAATGCTTGTTCCGGTCTGGCCGACTTACGGCGACGCAGAGGTGTTTAATTTCGACATGCTGCCGAGCACTAAGGCGAACACGGATATCGGAGGACTCAAGGGCCTGATCCTCGCCCGCGGTACGCGCGTGGGCCGGTATTCGGATATCCCGATCAAGCCGCGTGAGGAAGACTACGAGACGGACGGGGTGCTCGATGAAGATGCCTATGCCGTCGCGATGGCGAGGTACGAGGAGGCCGCAAGAACCTATAACCGGGAGATCAATCCGTCGGTTATCATGTCCGTGCAGGCGCAGTTCGACCAGCTTGTCCACGGGGTTGTCAAGACGATCAACGATATTCTCTGCCCGAACAAAGATTACACCTTTGACAAGGATGTGACCGTGACGCTTTCGAGCGGGCAGACCGTCACCTACAAGGCCGGCGATACGGTTCGGGTGTTTGATAAGGAAAACGCGCCGGTCGGCATGGATGCCGCAAAGACAGCGGGAACCGAGCTGTTTTCCCGGAAATCGGTACAGCGCTACGAGACGGTTACGCTTGACGACGGGACGGAGCTGATGATCTACAACGAGGAGAACCCGCTGGACAATTATACGATGTACACGGTCGGGGAAATCGAGATCAACCGTGATGTGCTGGCGAACAAATCGCTGATACCGCTGAGCAGCAACAAGGGAACGGGCGATTTTGACATCGAGACTGCAGAAAAGCTGATCGAGGCGTGGCAGGGGAAATTTGCGGCGCTGTCTCCGAACACGCTGACGATAAACAATTTTACGGCCTATTACACTGCCTTTATCGGGGAGATTGCGAACCGGGGTGAGACCTTGAACAAGATAGCAGAGAAGCAGGATGCCATGGTGGCGAGCATTGAATCGAAGAGACAGTCCGTGAGCGGCGTGTCCTCCGACGAGGAGCTGACAAATCTTATCCGGTTCCAGCATGCATACAATGCTGCGGCAAGATATATCAACGTGGTGGATGAGATGCTCGAACATATTGTGACGAGAATGTAAAAAAATATCCTAAAAAGCCTTTGCAGTCTGTAATATTGCAGCATTTCAGATACGTCTGCTGTATGGGCTGGTATAAACATAAAGTCGGACGCCGCTTTCGCGCGGCGGAACGGGAGGAAGCATGCCAGGTACATTTTTTGGATTGTCCATATCAAAATCAGGGCTGTACGCCGCCATGGGCGGCATCAATACGACGGCCCACAATATTTCCAACACGGAGACAAGCGGCTACTGCCGCCAGGTGCTCAATCAGCAGGCCGGCACAGCGCTGAGAGTCAACAGCACCTACGGTATGGCCGGCAGCGGCGTGGATATGACGGGCGTCGTGCAGATGCGCGAGGAATACTATGACCTCAAATACCGCAGCAACACCATGATGTACGGAGAGTATACCACAAAAGAGCACTATATGAGCGAGATCGAGAACTATTTCAACGAGATCCAGCTCGAGGGCTTTACGACCACCTTCAATTCCTTTTTTGATTCGATTCAGGAAATGTCGAAAAAGCCGGCGGATCTGACGACCCGCACACAGGTTACCAATTTTGCACAGAGCATGTGCGAGTATTTCAACTCGCTTTCGGTGAGCATGAAGGCCGTGCAGGAAGAGTGCAATTTCGAGATCAAGAACCAGGCGGATCACATCAATTCGCTTGCGCAGCAGATCGCCACGCTGACAAAGCAGATCAATACGCTCGAGGTCAACGGCGGAACGGCTAACGATCTGAGAGATTCGAGAAACCTGCTGATCGACGAGCTCTCCCAGATCTGCAATGTTTCCGTAACGGAAAACATCGTCGGCGCAGATGTGGGCGTAACAAGCTATGTGGTCCGCATTGATTCGCAGCTGCTGGTTGATACCTGCGATTACAACCAGCTTATCGCCGTACCGCAGAAGCATCTGACAAACCAGACGGACGCGGATGGCCTCTATACCCTGAAATGGAGCAACGGACAGGATTTCGACAGCGCCAGCTCGACGCTCGGCGGAGTGCTCGCGGCTCTCTTTGAGGTGCGGGACGGAAACAATAAAGAGGCGTTCAAGGGAACGGCGGACACTTCTTACGGCGATACGACCATTACAGTGACTGCGACGAACGTCAACGATATTGCCCGGCTGAACATCGCCCCGTCCGGCACGATCACCGTGGGGCACCGCGAATATGTCTACAGCAGCTTTGTCGTGAAGGACGACGGAGACGGCAATTATGTTTATGAGTTTGAGCTTGAGGAAGGGACGGAGGTTACAAGGAACGAGGATTCTGCGCCTGTGATTATCGGAAGGGATGTGGATTATAAGGGAATTCCGTACTACATGTCCCAGATGAACGAGTTTATCCGCACGTTTTCCAGGGAGTTCAATGCGATCCACACGAGCGGTCAGGATCTGAACGGGGAGAAGGGGCTTGATTTCTTCAATGCCGCGGATACTGTGACCGGCAAAGATTTTGTGTTCGGGCAGTCGGAGGACGACGAGATGGACGGGATTATTGCGCGCTCCTTCCCGCCGGAGGACGGCAATGTGAATTACGGCTCCTACTATTTTCTGACGGCGGCGAATTTCAAGGTGACCTCCGAGGTTTATTACGATGCCAAAAAGCTTGCCGCGGCGAGCTCGATCACGGACGGCGTAGAGCAGTCGGACATCGCGCATAAGCTGCTTGATCTCAAGGGAAATGTGGATATGTTCCGTCAGGGCGCCCCGGGGTCGTTTTTTCAGACGCTCGTGGCAGAGATCGGAATCGACGCCCGCAAGGCAGAGCAGTTTACCAAAAATCAGCTGAATATCTGCTCAAGCATCACAAATCAGCGTCTCTCAATCAGCGGCGTGGATACCGAGGAAGAGGCGATGAATCTTATCCGCTATCAGACGGCTTACAATCTTTCTGCGCAGGCTGTTACTGTTATGAATCAGATTTATGATAAACTGATCAATTATATGGGCGCATAGAAGGAAGTGGCGGGATTTCTGAATTGAGCTGACGCAGAAGCGGCAGACGCGGGCGAAAGCTGGAAATAAGACCTTCCACTCATTATCATTATTTAAGCACTGCCGCGGGCGGGCCTGCGGTATGCACGGGGTATAAAAATGAGAATCACAAATAAAATGATGACCAATAATATGCTGTACAACATCGGCAATAACAAAACTTCTCTTTCGAAGCTGGAGATGCAGTATGCCACGGACCAGAGAATACAGAAGCCATCGGAGGATCCGATCATCGCGGTGCGTGCGCTGAAGCTGCGCACAAGCCTCTCGGAGCTGAACCAGTATTACGAAAAGAATATTCCGGATGCCATGGCCTGGATGGATGTGACGGAGAGCGCGCTCAAGGTGGTCAATTCCATTCTGACCGAGGTGCATACCTATTGTGTACAGGGTTCTACCGATACGCTGACGGCGAACGACCGCAACAGCATTATAAAGAATCTCACGGAGCTGAAGCAGCAGGTGTACCAGGAGGGCGACACGAACTATGCCGGGCGCTATGTGTTCACGGGCTACAAGACGAACACCAGTCTTGTTTTCGACGAGGCGCAGAAGGACGAGAAATATCAGATGACCGAGAAGCTTGGCTGCGACAATATTGATATTATAAAGAAAACGCTCAATTCCTGTTCCGTGGAGCAGTACGATCCGGACGATCCTGCTTCGACAGATCTTTCGGCAAAGCCGAACCTGGTCGATGTGTACCGGATACAGCTGGCCTACGGCTCGCTGGATGCGCCGGAGGACGGCGGCATGATCCAGATCCGCTTCCCGGAGACGGATGAGGACGGGGAGGTCACTTACGACGAATTCCCGGACGGGTCGATTGAGAGCATGCTTTCCACGGACCCGAACGCTTATGAAGTCGAGGACGGCGAGGTGCGGTTCCTCTCCGATACCGGCGAGCTGCTGCTGGGCGCGGATATCTACGATGAATGGCGGCACATCGAGAATATCGAGATCACCTACGAAAAGACCAACTTCGCGAAAAACGATCTCCGGCCGGAGCATTATTTCGACTGCACCGTAACGGATCTTACGGATGAGGACAAGGAGCCTCTCGTGTACACGAAGGCGAACCAGGAGATTGCCTACGAGGTGAACTTCAACCAGAGACTTACCATCAACACGCAGGGCAGCGATGCGATCAAGCACGCGATCGGCAGGACGATTGACGAGGCACTCAACGCGGTAAACGACGTGATCGCGGTGGAGGAAAAGATTGCCGAGGTAAAGGAGATGCTGAAGGATACCAGCATAACCGCAGAGCAGGAGAGCAAGCTGAAGGAAATGCTTGAGGTGATGAACACCGAGCTCGTGCTCAAGACGGAGGTAATGCAGAGTACGTTCGGCGGCGCGCTGACAAAAATCGAGCAGCAGCAGGATGTCGTGAACGTTGCGACGGCCGATCTCGGCTCGAGATATGTGCGCCTTCAGCTCACGGAGAGCCGTCTGAGCGACGAACAGACGGATTTCGAGGATCTTCTCTCCACAAACGAGGATGCCGATATGGTTGATACGATTATCAAGTACCGTGCCATGTACTCCATCTACAATGCGTCCCTGTCCGCGGCGGCAAAGTCCATGCAGACAACGCTGATGGATTTCTTATAAACCGGCAGGGCGTATCCTGCGCTGTAATATGGCTCCGGGGAAATGCGCGCGGGCTCGGCAGAACAGCTGCCGGCGCGGCGCATTTCGTTTTCGGCGCGTGTTCTGCAGGCGGAGCTAAAATAAATAAACGGGCATACAACGTGCCGGAACGGAGGTTACCATGTTAATAAAGACAAAGCATTTTGGAGAGATCGATCTCGAAGAGGACAAGATCATTACCTTCGAGAACGGCATCATGGGCTTTGAGGAATGCAGACGGTATACGATTTTTTACGACAGCGGCTCGGAGAAGCGGCCGGCGGTTTCCTGGCTGCAGAGCCTGGATGAGCCGGCGCTTGCCCTTCCGGTCATAAATCCTCTGCTTGTAAAGCCGGACTACAATCCGACGGTTGAGGACGAGCTGCTCGCCGGGCTGGGGGATCTGACGGAGGAAAATCTCGCGATTTTTGTCACGCTTACGGTTCCGTCCGATATCACAAAGATGACAAGCAATCTGAAGGCACCGTTCATCATCAATGCGGACACGCGAAGGGGCTGTCAGATTGTCGCCGACAACCCGGATTATCCGGTGAAATATCCGGTCTACGATTATTTCCGTCAGCTGAAGGAAGCAAAGGAGGGGAAAACATGCTAGCCCTTTCAAGAAAGGTAAATGAATCCATCGTGCTCGGAAACAATATCGAGATCACGGTGCTGGAGATTAAGGGAGATCAGGTAAAAATCGGCGTCAGCGCGCCGAAGAGCGTGCCGATCTACCGCAAGGAGCTGTATCTGCAGATTCAGCAGTCCAACAAGGAGGCGGCAAACGAGGAACTCTCCCCTGACGCGTTGAATAATTTGTTCTGAAATTGTTAAGTTTTTCAAAACATAAGCCGATAAAGAATACAAAGATTTCGTGCGGATGCGCAGCTGAAGCGCTCCGCACCGCATCAATTAAGAAACTACAGAACAAGCACATGGAGGTGTATCGTATGGCAATTTCAGCAATCAATGCAGCGGCTTCCTACGAAGCGCCGAAGCAGATGACGGAAAAGGCGGTCAAGGCCGAGCCTGTAGTACAGGGTACGGCAAAGGCGCCGGCAGCCGAAACACAGCCGATCTCGTCTACAAACGGAAGTGAGACGAACGGCGACAGCACGGAGCAGGGCAGAGAAAACGAGAAAAACGTAAATAGGGTTCGCAATGCGGTAAGCAAGGCGAACAGCGCGCTCAAGCAGTCGAGGACAAAATGTCAGTTCTCCTATCACGAGGCGACCAAGCGTATTTCCATCAAAATCATGGATGAGGATACGAACGAGATAATTCGTGAGATTCCGCCGGAGGAAACCCTCGAGATGGTGGAAAAGATGTGGGAGCTGGCGGGTATCATGGTGGACGAGCGCCGTTAGACTGCGCCGTGCGTTCGCAGGATTTCTGGAAATTGTAAGACCGCTCCCGGCGGCAGAATGAGAGGCAGATATGGGAATTAGAATGTCAGGACTGATCTCCGGTATGGATACGGAGAGCATCATCAAGGAATTGATGAAGGCCCACAGCACCAAAAAGACAAAAACGGAAAACAAGATTACCAAGCATGAGTGGAAGCAGGAAAAGTGGCAGGAGCTCAACAAAAAAATCTACGCGCTGTATACCGGCACGCTGACCAAGGCGAAAACGCAGGGAAGTTATCTTGCGAAGAAGGTTACTTCCTCCGATGAGACAAAGCTGACGGCTACGGCGAATTCCTCGGCTGCGAACGGTTCGCACCAGGTGCGTGTGGATAAGCTGGCGAGCGTACAGTATGTCACCGGTTCCGTACTCGGGAATGTAATGAACGACGACGGCGAAAGCGTGGCGGTTTCCGGCACGACAAAGCTTACCCAGCTCGGTTTTTCGGTTTCGAATGATAAAGAAACGATGATACATATCGAGGCGGGCGGAAAAACAGTGGATCTCGGTGTTACGGCTTACACAACAGTAAACGATTTTGTGAGCGCGTGCAAGGACGCCGGACTGAACGCCAGCTACGATGTGGCACAGAAGAGATTTTTCATCGGAGCTGCGGACAGTGGCGTGAAAAACGCTTTCAGCATGACGATCAAGACGGCCGGGGACACCGCGGAGAAAAATGCGGTGCGCGATCTTCTGGGTTATTCCAAGCTGAATTCCGCGTCCAGAAAAGCGGCGGACGACGCGCTTGCCGTTTATAAGAGCAGCAGCGCGACGGCAGAGGAGAAGGAAAAGGCGCTTGATACCCTTAATTCCCTCGTTGCGTCGAATACAAGCGCAAAGATTGCGGAGGATTACAAGGAAGGCAGGCTCGGCGACGACCTGAAGGCCGCTCTGCAGAAGGTGAAGGATGACGCGGAGAAGGCTTACCGCGACAGCCTCAGAGATGATGAGGCGGTCAGCGAAGAAGCGCTGAAGAAGGCAGTGGACACGGCGGTTGACAAAGCCGCCAAAGAGTATGCGGACGGCGTGCGGGAGGAATTCAACAACGGCGCCGGAGCAGGAAACCCGTTCTATGACGCGAGCATCGAGCTCGGCACAAAGCTGGACGCTTATGTCGCTGCTCCGTCGGAGAGCGCCAGCGATATCGCAGGCAACGCTCTGGAGAATCTCGGGCTCGGCGACATCACCTATACGCAGGGTGCGGACGGCAGCCTATCCTACACGACAACCGGCAGCATCGCGCTGCAGGAGGCCGGGGACAGCATGATCCAGTACAACGGCGCGACGCTGACAGACAGCAGCAATACCATTACCGTAAACGGCCTTACGCTGAATCTGAACGGCGTGACAAAGGGAACGGCAAACGAATATATTTCGGTGAACGTATCGAAGGACAGCCAGGCAGTCTATGATATGATCCGCGGTTTCGTCAAAGAGTACAATGAGATACTCGGCGAGCTGAACGACGCATACAACGCAGATTCGGCGCGCGGCTACGAGCCTCTTACGGACGAGGAGCGCGATGCGATGACCGAGGAGCAGATCAAGAAGTGGGAGGATAAGATCAAGGGCTCGCTTCTTCGCCGCGACGATACGCTCAGCGGACTGCTGAACGTAATGAAAACCACGATGCAGGGGACGGCGACCTACGACGGGAAAACCTATTCTCTCGCTACCTTCGGCGTACGTACGTATGATTATGCCGAGTACGGCAAGCTGCATATTTACGGCGACGAGGAGGATGCAAAGGTATCCGGCGAGAAGGATAAGCTGATGGCGGCCATCGAGGAGGATCCGGATAAGGTGATGGAGGTATTCACGCAGATCACCGGCAAGCTCTACGATGCGATGACCGACAAGATGAAGTCCACTTCGATGAGCAGCGCGCTCACCTTCTATAACGACAAGCAGATGGCAAAGGAGCTGACGGAATACAAGAAGGAAAAGAGCACGATGGAGAAGCGGCTGAAGGAGCTTGAAGATCGCTACTACAAGCAGTTTACGGCGATGGAGAAGGCGATGGCTTCGCTGAACTCCCAGACAAATTCGCTGGCGGCGCTGATGGGCGGCGGTAATTAATGAAACAGAATCAGTCTGACAAGAACAGGGAGGTTACGTTATGACGCCAAACGGGAATATTGCTCAGGTATACCAGGGAACACAGATCAATACGGCATCGCCGGCAGAGCTGACGCTGATGCTGTACGAGGGAGCCATTAAATTCTGCAACAGAGCGATCTATGCGGTCGAGGAGAGCAATATCGCGAAGGCGAACGAGAATTTTATTAAAGCGCAGAAAATCATAATGGAATTCCGCAGCACGCTTGATTTCAAATATCCGGTTGCCAAGGAGTTCGAGCTGGTCTACGATTATATTTACCGCAGACTGGTGGAGGCCAATATCCGGAAGGATAAGGAGATAGCCGAGGATGCGCTGAAATATATTCGCGAAATGCGTGACACCTGGAAAGAGGTTATGCGTCAGAACAAGATGTACGTCAAATAATTCTTTCATATACAGCGTGATTGTAATTTGGACAGAAAAGAGCTTTTGCGGCCGGCGGTGACGAAGGCTGTCAAGGGCTCTTTTTTGGAAAGGAGAGGGCGATGAACCAGGAGGCACAGGTCGGTACACAGATGGATATGCTCGAAAAATGTCTGGTCTGCAAAAAGGAGCTGCTGAGAAAAATCTACGAGGCGACGAGGGAGCAGGAGGCGATTCTGGATACGGAGCCGTTTTCGGAGGAAGCGTTTGAGAATACGCTGCAGGCAAAGGATGAACTGATCCGCCTGCTTGCCCAGTACGATGAGGGCTTTGAAAATACCTTCGCGCGCATCCGAGAGGCGGTGCTGTCGGACAGGGAGCGCTACCGGTCACGCATCGAGAGCATGCAGGAGCTGATTGCTCAGCTGACCGATCAGGGCGTGCGCATTCAGGCTCTGGAGCAGAAAAACAGGCTGAAGCTGGAGGTATATCTGAACGGCCGAAAGCAGGAAATCAAGGCCTTCAATGTCAGCAGCCGGACCGTGTCCAATTATTACAAATCCATGACCGGCGCCGGAAAAGGCGAAGCCTATTTTATGGATAAAAAGAGGTGAGAAGACCCGTCCGGAGCAATGCCGCATTGCAGGAGACGGCAGGAAGCCGGACAGAGGAGTGCATTGCAGGAGACGGCAGGAGAAATTTAAAAGAAAAAAGTTTGAAAACGGGGGTTAAGTTTTCCTGAAACCATCCGATATATAAGACAAGTAAGTCAAATTACTTAAATAAGACAATACCAAATACTACCAATCCAAACATAAGAGAAAGCCGGGAAACCGGAATACGCGGTGGCCCGGAAAGGGCAAAAAAATAATACGGCAGCATGGATGCTGCTTCAAATTCAAGGAGGAATAACCATGATCGTACAACACAATATGACGGCAGCGAACACCAACAGACAGTTAGGCATCTCTACTGGCAGCCTTGCAAAGAATTCCGAGAAGCTCTCCTCCGGTTACAGAATTAACCGTGCAGGCGACGATGCAGCTGGTCTTTCGATTTCCGAGAAGATGCGCGGACAGATCCGCGGCCTTGAGCAGGCTTCCACGAACGCTCAGGACAGCATCTCGATGATCCAGACCGCTGAGGGTGCTCTTACCGAGGTTCACAGCTGTATCCAGAGAATGCGTGAGCTGACCGTTCAGGCATCGAACGATACGAACGTATCTGCAGACCGCTACGCAATTGCAAAAGAGGTTGCGGCGCTCGCTTCCGAGATTGACCGCATCGCTTCCCAGACCGAGTTCAATACCATGAAGCTTCTGGATGGTAGCTTCCAGTCTAAGAATCTTCAGGTAGGTGCAAACTCCCAGCAGACCATCACGGTAAACATCGCAGACATTAAGTCCGCGACTCTTGGAATTGATGCTGCAACGATTGCAGATGCAATCTATGACAGCGCAAGCACCCTGTCGGCAGGCGACGGCGGCTTTGCTCCCGGAGATAAACTTGATGCCGGCGCTGCGGGTTCGGATATTACGGCACTCGTTGATACGGTAAACAGCGCTCTTGAGTTCGTATCCGCACAGAGAGGTGAGCTCGGTGCATACCAGAACCGTCTGGAGCACACGATCGCGAACGCGGACAACACAGCTGAGAACCTGCAGGCAGCTGAGTCCCGTATCCGCGACGTGAACATGGCATCGGAGATGGTGGAGTACTCGAAGAACAGCATTCTTCAGCAGGCTTCCCAGTCCATGCTGGCTCAGGCAAATCAGGCAACGCAGGGTGTTCTGTCGCTGCTTCGGTAATCATCAGTACTATCATAATAGGGCTGGCTCACGCCAGCCCTATTTTTTTGCATATTTATAAAGATTTCTCTGCCGGAATATTGTTGAAGAATGTGCCTTGTGATATAATAGGGCTGAATAAAGTTCGTCTGGTTTCTGTATGAGAAACCTCATTAGACAGATGGGAACGGTTTTCTGCGGTTCGGCAGGAGATTGCATCGTCGGGAGAATGGGGCTTCTCATGAAGAAAAGGGCGGGGCAGATGAGAGAGAAGGAAACGGGGGACAGAGCATGGGCGAGATCATGGATTTGAAGCAGGCAGTGCAGAAGCTGTCGGAAGCGATCGGGAAGACCACGGAACTTTTTTATACGCAGAGGGAGGCAGAGGGATATCGGGCATTCGGGGAGCTGCTGGAGCCGATGGCGGGATTGCTGGACAGTCTGTTTTCGGTAAAGGCGTCGCAGGGGAAGCCGGAGTTTGATGAGAAGGAGCTGGTTCGGCTTCTGACCGAGGCGGTAAACGCGATGGAGGCAAAAGATTCCGTGCTTCTGGCGGATATACTTCAGTATGATTTTCTTGATCGTATGGAGCAGATCGCCGGACAGCTCGAGTAAGGCAGGTGTGTATGGCAGAGAAATTTTTATTTACCTCGGAGCCCGCGCGTGACGGCAATCCGTATATGAGCGTTGCCGTATCCGGAGAGACATTCCGGCTGAACAGCAATTATCGTCCTCTGGCAGAGGCGGACACATGGGCCGCAGGTCAGCAGCTGGCAGAAACGGGAGCAATCGTCCTGCTGTTCGGGGTCGGAAACGGCTATTTCCTGCGGGCGCTTCTGAAGCGCCTTCCGCAGGATGCGGCAGTGATTGCTTATGAGCCGTCGGAAGAGCTGTTCCGCTTTGTACAGAGCAGATATGAGCTGGGGGATCTGCTGTCGGATCGGCGTCTGACACTGCTTACGGAAAGTATTTTCCGGAAACAGATCTATGCGCTGCTTGACCGAAGCATTCACTGGTCCAATGCAAAAAAACAGAGCGTCTGCATTCATCCGCAGTACGACAGGATATTCCCGGAGCAGCTGGCATTTTTTGAGGAACTGATCCGGGCAAACAATATTCGTGTATATACAAACCGCAATACAGAGATGCATTTCGGACGGTCGATCGCTTCGAATGTTGCTCTTAATATGCGCTATGTGCCGGAGGCCGGAACGCTTTCTGCGCTGGTCGGACGGTTTCCTCCCGGAGCTTCCGCCATTCTGGTGGCGGCCGGGCCTTCTCTGGATAAAAATGTGGACGAGCTGAAGAAGGCAGAGGGCCGGGCATTTATTATCGCTGTGGATACCTCGCTGCGAACCCTGCATGCGCACGGAGTGAAGCCGGATGCGGCGGTTATGATTGACGCGGATATCCGGCAGAAATATTTTACAGATACCGATTTCGCGGATATCCCGCTTTTTGCCCAGATACAGGCGAACCATGAGATTATGCGTCTTCATACCACCCGGAAAATCTGGTTTGATTCCCACGCATATCTGAAGCAGTATTATCACGAAATCGGGCGGGACATGCGCGATTATCACGGGGGCGCCTCGGTCGCGACGGCTGCATTCAGCGTGTGTGCAGCCCTCGGATTCCGGCGGATTATTCTGATTGGGCAGGATCTGTCCTATCACGGCGATGTTACCCATGCCGGTGGAGAAACCATGGCGATCCAGGCGGAAGAGGAAAATCTCTGCTATGTGGACGGCACGGACGGCGGAAAGGTAAAAACAAGGCATGACTGGCTGCAGTATCTTCGCTGGTATGAGCGCGTCGTGCAGGAGACGGCGGGCGAAATTGACGTGATTGATGCGACGGAGGGCGGCGCGCTGATCCGGGGAACAAGGCTGATGACGCTTTCGGAAGCAATAGAAAAATACTGTACGGTTCCGGTTGATTTTGCGGCGCTGCTGAGGGAGAATCTGCGCACGCTGTCCGGGGAGGAGCGGAAGAGTTTAGCGAAGTATCTGCACAGGGGCATCCTGGAGGCCGAGAAAATCCGCAAGCTGTCGCAGGAGCTCTGCGTTCTGCTTGACCGGGAGAGCATTGCCCTGGAGCGCACGGATGCAAGAAGAGCAGATCAGTACTGTTCGGAGCGATCGGCATGGCTGCGCGGAAGGATTGCCGAGCGGAATGCGCTGATTGCGGATTGCAGCGTCTATCCCCTGGTGGATGACGCCATAAAGCAGGTTTCCATACCGGCCATCACCGAAATGCTGGAGACGGAAGGGACGGAGAAGGAGCGCTGCCGGGTTCTGATTTCGGCCAACCGGCGTCTTTACCGTGCGATGGCAGAGGCGGCCGGGGAGCTCGGAGAGAAGCTTCATTATGCGATGTAAGGTATTGCAGAACGATATACGGCTGCCTAACAGTGCAGATTTCAGAAAAAGGGGAAAACGGTATTGGTGCGGCTTCCGATGACGGCTGTGTGCTGTTTTTTCTCTCCCTTTCTTCTGAAAAGGGGCGATTTCGCGGATAAGAACCTGTTCACCGGCACAAAAAGGCAGGGAACAGACCGGAGGCGAAGCGCTCCGGCATATATCCGAAAATGTGAAGAATATATTTAAGATTGAAATAATGGAGGGTAATGATGCTTAGCGACAAAACAATACTGATTACCGGCGGCACTGGTTCATTTGGGAAAAAATTCCTGGAAATGATTTTTGAGCGCTATCATCCAAAGAAGATCATTATCTATTCCCGGGACGAGTTTAAGCAGCATATCATGAAAAATGATTATCAGAACAGAGTGGATATGTCTAAAGTGCGCTTTTTTATTGGAGATGTGCGGGACAAGGATCGGCTGTATCGGGCATTCCGCGGAGTGGATTATGTGATCCATGCGGCGGCAATGAAGCAGGTTCCGACCTGTGAATATAATCCGTTTGAAGCGATCAAGACCAACATTCACGGGGCGCAGAATGTCATTGACGCCGCGCTTGACTGCGGCGTGAAGAAGGTTGTAGCGCTTTCGACGGATAAAGCGGTGAATCCGATCAATCTGTACGGCGGTACAAAGCTTGTCTCGGACAAACTTTTTATCGCAGCAAATGCCTATAAGGGCGAGAACGGCACGACCTTTTCCGTGGTGCGCTACGGCAATGTGGCGGGCAGCCGCGGGTCGGTAATTCCGCTGTTCCGCGGTATGATCGAGCGGGGCGAAAAAGAACTGCCCGTGACCGATCTGCGGATGACGCGGTTCTGGATTACACTGAATCAGGGCGTGGAGCTTGTTTTTAAGGCGCTGGCGGAGAGCAAGGGCGGAGAAACCTATATTTCCAAAATCCCTTCGTTCCATATTGATGATCTGGTATACGCGATGCTGCCGGACGCCGAGATGAAGGAGATCGGCATCCGCGAGGGGGAAAAGCTGCATGAGGTGATGGTGACGAAGGACGATTCGCGCATGACCTATGAATATGAAAAGCATTTTATTGTCTATCCTCATTTTGAATGGTGGGATATGGAGCGTTATTTTACCAAGGGCGGCGTGCTTGTTGAGGATGGATTTGAATACAATTCTGCCAATAATAAGGAATGGCTGACAAGAGCGCAGCTGGCGGACGAGCTGAGGATGCTGAATCTGATGCCGGGCCAGAAGCCTGACGAGAACTGAAACGGGGAGCACGGCCGGCAGGAAGGCGAGAGTGCCGTAAGAAAAACGGAAAACGAAGCGCAGCTGCGGCAGGGAGCACGGCCGGCAGGAAGGCAAGGGTGCCGTAAAAGAAACAAAAAACGGAGACGCCGCAGCGTCAGGACGGAGCATGGATTATGAGGAGCGGAAAAATACTGTTATATCAGACAGGTGCACAGCCGGAAGCGGTCTGCGCGGCTGCGCTGAGCGCGGCGGGCTGTACGGTTGTAAAATTTTACTGTCCTCTGGCGGCTGCGGAGGACAGGGAGCGATATTTCCCTGTCCTCCGTCAGCTTCTGCGGGAGCAGCGGGCGGATATGGTGTTCGCCTTTGCTTACGAACCTGCGCTCTCGGAGGCATGTCAGCTGGAAGGAGTGCTGTATGCCGCATACTGCATCAATGCGCCTGAAATGGCCGTGATCGCAGACAATCTGGCAAACGACTGCAATCTGCTGCTCTCCCCGGACACGCGGCAGACGCAGCAGCTGCTTGCGGCAGGAGCAGCCAATGCCGCATATCTGCCTCTTGCCCCGGTGCTGACGGCGCCTGCGCAGCAGCGGGCGGAGGGCGGGCCGGATTTCGAGGAAATATCCCGCATGGGGGACGGCGAAAAGGGGCAATTTCCAAAATATTCTGCAATTTCCTTTGTGGGAAGCCGGCATACGGATAATATTTATTCCCGTTTTTCGGGCCTGCCCGATCAGCTCAGAGGCTATCTGGATGCCGCCACGTCCGCCCAGACGCAGGTATATGGCTGCAGTCTGTTTGACGCCATGATCGACGATACCCTGCTGGACGGACTCCGGCAGCTGCTGCCGATCGCGCAGGCAGGACAGGATGCGGCGCGCTACCGGTATCTGCTGACAAGCTGCATTCTGCCGACGCAGGCAACGATGCTGGAGCGGACGCGCAGTATCGGGTATCTGAAACAGGAATTCGGGACGCGGTTTGTATGGTACAGCAGGGAACCGGCGGATGCCGGACAGGACGGCTGCCGCGGGCCGATTTCCTATGATGCAAAGCTGGCCGCGCATTATGCGGCGCCTTACATTCATTTGAATATGACAAACCGCTGCCGGAGTGCGGGAGTGCCGCAGAACTGCTGGGATATTCTGGAATGCGGCGGCTTTCTTCTCAGCAATTACCAGGCGGATTTTGCCGGGCTTCTGGAAGCCGGCCGGGATTTTGTACAGTACGGCAGCGGGCGGGAACTGCGGGATATGGCGGAATATTACCAGAAGCACCCGGATGAGGCGCTGGAGATCGCGGCGCACGGCTGCAGGACAGTGCGGGAAAATCACAGCTGGACAGCGAGGGCAGCGGAACTTCTGGAGGTGCTTTGAGAATGAAACTGCTTGTCTATGAATGGAATGGCTTCGGCTATCCTGATCTGAAGGAAACGCTGCGCAGAATGGGGCACAGGGTAGAGCGAATCGGCTATGTTGTCCGGGACAAATGCCAAGACTCCTATTTTGAAGAAAAGCTGGCAGAGCGCCTGAAGCAGGGCTTTGACGCTTTGTTGTCATACAACTTTTATCCTTCTGCGGCGCAGTGCTGTCAGGAGGCGGGAATCCCTTATATTTCCTGGATTTATGACGGCGAGGATTTCGGGCTGTACTGCCCTGCGACAGGTTTTGATACCAGTTATATTTTCTGCTGTGACAGCGCCATGGCAGAATGGCTGAAGGGGCGGGGCGCGGCCCATGCGGCGTATATGCCGCTCGGCGTCAACGAAAAGCGGCTCGCAGGCATCCGGCCTACGGCGGCGGAGCGCGGACGGTTCAGGGCGGAGGTCTGTTTTATCGGAAGCCTGTATCAGAATAAGCGCTCTGCGGATGAATACCAGCTTCCTCCGTATTACCGGGGCTATTTTGAGGGAATGCTGCGGGCGCAGCTGCAGATCTGCTCCGACCGTTTTCTGGATGAGCTGCTGAATGAAGAGCTGGCAAAGCTGCTTCTATCCAATTTGACGATTGATCCGCGCTATGAAACAACAGAACGCGAGCTTGCACTCAGCCTCCTGCTGACGAGCGCGACAAAAAGGGAACGTTTTGTATTGCTTACAGCGCTTTCGGAGCGTTTTCCGACGACAGTTTACACATTCAGTGATACAAAAAACATTTCGGGACTTGAAAATCGCGGAGTAATCGATTACAATACAGATATGCCGAAAGCTTTCTTGTGCAGCAAAATTAACCTGAACATTACTCACCGAATGATAAAAACGGGAATTCCTCTGCGCGTGATGGATGTGCTTGGAGCCGGCGGCTTTCTGATCAGCAATTATCAGCGGGATATGGAGGGAGAATTCCGGGACGGCGAGAATATTGTGCTTTACTGCAGCGAGGAGGAACTGCTGGAAAAGACGGCCTTCTATCTGGAGCATGACGGGGAGCGGGCACGCATTGCAGCGAACGGCAGGGAATATGTGCGCAGCAGGCATGCGCTGAGCAGGCATTTATTTGAAATGCTCGGCATGGCGTGCGGTTCTGATGCCGCGGAAACCGGGAAAAGTCCGGTATAGCCGCGGAGCCAGGCTGCCGGGAAATGGAAAAAACGGGGGCAGCTGCAAATCCGGACGGCAAAGGAAAACAGGGTCGGTTTCAATGCATGGAAAATAACGCGGTTTGGGCTTACGCCGGATAGCGTTCCGCCAGCGAGAAAAGCTCGGAAAAAAGTGTTTCCGGATTTTCTGCGGGATTCGGGATAAGCCGGACGTCGTCAAGCTGCGGAAAGCTCCTGCGGATGTAGTCGCAGTCCGGGCCGGAACTGCAGAGCAGTGCGACGTTCAGGTTCCATTCCAGCCGAAGAAAAGGCGCGAACTGTGCCGCCGGCCGGGTCAGCAGAGTAGCGCACGGCGTCCAGTAAGTGTTGAACAGCGGAAAGCCGCCGAACGTCATGAAATCAAAGCCGAGGCAGTCAAGCGAAAAGATGAGATGCAGGCGGCTTTTCAGAGGCGAGGCAAGCTGCAGAAACTGCCGGTCCGGGCGTTCCCCTGTGAGGCGCACGAGCTGTGTCTCAAAGCGGTCAGCCGGAAAAAGCGCCAGAACGCTCCGAAGAAGCTCCGTCTCCGGCCGGCCGGTTCTTTCCGAGCACAGAAACAGAATATGTTTTTTGGAAGTGCTGCCGGATTGCAACATGAAAAGGCCCCCCTTCGGTAAAAGATCAGCAGAAACTGGTTTGCTGCTATTTTATCCTTTTTCCGGGCGGACGTCAAGAGTTGAAGAAGAGCAGCGGCAGAGGCCCCGGAGTGCATGGCGGGGCAATCGAGAAAGTACAGCAAAAAGAGCAGCCGGAAAAAGGCTGCGGAATGGAGGAAAAAGACATGCAGATACCTTACGGAAGGCAGTGGATTGACGAGGAGGATATCAAGGCGGTGAGCGACGTACTGCGCTCCGACTATATTACGACCGGGCCGAAGGTTGCGGAATTTGAGAAGGATCTCTGCGGCTATGTCGGTGCAAAATACGGCGTTTCGTTTTCGAGCGCCACGGCGGCGCTGCATGCGGCCTGCAGAGCGGCGGATGTGGGGGACGACGAGGATGACGAGGTAATCACGTCGCCGTTGACCTTCGTGGCATCCGCGAACTGCGCGCTCTACGCGGGCGGCAAGCCGGTGTTTGCCGATATCGATCCGCGCACCTGGAATATTGATCCGGCGGATGTTGAGCGGAAGGTTACAAGAAATTCGAAGGCGCTCGTGCTGGTTGACTTTGCGGGCCAGCCGTGCGATATGGAGCGCTACTGGGTCGTTGCGAAAAAGCACAAACTCGTAATGATCGAGGATGCGGCGCACGCGCTCGGTGCGGAGTACCGCGGAAAAATGACGGGCTCCTATTCCGATATGACGGTATTTTCCTTCCATCCGGTCAAGCACATCACGACCGGTGAGGGCGGTATGGTGGTGACGAACAACGAGGCATACTATGAGAAGCTGCTCCGCTTCCGGAATCACGGTATTACGCGCGATCAGAGGTGGATGACGCAGCGCGAGGGCGGCTGGTATTATGAGCAGCTTGAGCTCGGCTACAATTACCGTCTGACAGATATGCAGTGCGCACTCGGCATCAGCCAGCTGAAGAAGCTGCCGAAGTTCCTGGAGCGCCGCAGAGAAATCGCGGATCGTTACAGCAGAGCCTTCCGCAGAGTGAAGGGCGTGACCGTCCCGTATGAGATCCCGATGGTGAACAGCGCATGGCATCTGTATGTAATTCTTGTTCCGGCGGAGATCCGGCGCGCAGCGTACGACCGTCTGCATGAGGCGGGAGTGCTGGTGAATGTGCATTATCTTCCGGTCTATATGCATCCGTACTACAGAGAGCACGGCTATTCGAAGGTATGCTGCCCGAAGGCGGAGGCATATTACGAGAGAGCGCTGTCTCTTCCGATCTTTCCGGCTATGACGGAGGAGGAGATCGAGTACGTGATTGATACGACGTCGCGGATCATCGAGGAGCTGCAGCCGGAATAAGCCGGTGCAGCTGCCCGTTCCGACCGCGCCGTTAAGAAAAGCTGCGGCCCGGTCGGATGTTTGAAAGGAAAGCGGTTCAGATTAATGCAGTGCAGCGCGCAGGCCAGCCTGCCATAAGCATGGAGGAAAATTATGGAACAGCCGTTGGTTTCGGTGGTGCTGCCGACCTGGAACAGGGCGGCGTATCTGCCGCGGGCAATAAAAAGCGTGCTCACTCAGGACTATGGGAGGCTGGAGCTGATCGTGGTGGACGACGGCTCGACGGACGATACGCGGCAGATCGTCGGGGCCATGGAGGACGGGAGAATCCGTTATATGCGGACTCCGTCCAACCGCGGTGTTTCCGCGGCGAGAAATGCGGGAATCCGGCGTGCGTGCGGCGAATACATTGCTTTTCAGGACAGCGATGATGTCTGGCTGCCGGGGAAGCTTGAAAAACAGGTGCGGGTGCTTTCGGCCTGCTCCGCGGACACAGCGCTGGTCTATCATCCGATGTCCAGAACAGCGGAGAAGGGCGAGCGGCGCCTGATCCCGGATGACGGAATCCCGGCAGAAGATCGGAGCGGCCGTCTGTTTGAAAAGCTGCTCCGGCGCAATTATATCGGTGCGCCTGCCGTCTGCGTGCGCCGGTCTGCGCTTACCGGGCCGGAAGGGGTGGGCGTGTTCGATACCGGGATGCCGATCCTGGAAGATTACGAGCTTCTGCTGCGTCTGGCGAAGCGCTACGAGATTGCTTATATTGACGAGGTGCTGATCGACACATTTCAGCTGAGCGGCGGTACCAACACCGATCCGCGGAAGGGGATTGTTTCCCATGCCATGCTTGCCGGAAAATTCCGGGAAGAACTTAAGCGGCTTGGAATGTTTGAGGGCAGACTCAGCCAGCTGCGGGAATTCGGCAGGCTTGTGCATGCCGAACCGCTGGCGGAAGCCGCGATCGAGCAGTACTGCATAAAATAGCGGATACAAAAGTCCATAGATACGGCATGACCGGCGAACAGAACCGCAGTACAGATGATATCGGAAAAGCGGAGAGTGTGCGCCGGTCTGTGCTTACCGGGGCCGGAGGCGCGGGTGTGCCCGATGCCGAAATGCGGGAAATATCAGTTTTTCAGAGGAAATTAAAGCTCTGTTCCGGGGGTTCTGCGGACGCACATGCAAGGACTGCGCGTCCAATCCTCCGGGCCGGAGGGATAAGCGCGCAGAGCAGAAAGGAGGTAAACATACCGGTGGAAATCGAAAAATCAGATAAAACGGAAAAGAAAATCAGCGTTATTATTCCGTGCTACAATGTGGAGCGCTATATTGACCGGTGCATACACTCGCTTGCCGTGCAGACGATCGGGATTGAACATCTGCAGCTGATTTTCGTGGATGATGCATCGACGGATCGCACTGCGCGGAAGCTGCGCTGGTGGCAGGCCAAGTATCCGGATTCCGTGGAGATTTACAGCCTTCCGGAAAACCGCAGGCAGGGCGGTGCGCGGAACGAGGGGCTGAAGCATGCGTCGGCGGATGCGGTCGGCTTTGTGGATTCGGATGACTGGACGGCACCGGATATGTTCGAACGGCTCTACGGCGCGCTGCTGCGGGAAAACTGTGATTTTGTGAACTGCTGTGCAAAGCGTGCCTTCGACGCCTCCGAGCCGCTGAATCCCCGGGTGTGTGAAGACCGGCGTATCGATGTATACACAGAGGAGGAGCGGCGCCAGTTCCTTCTGGAACGGCTGCCGGGCGGGATTTACTGCCGCCTGTTCAAAAGGGGATTTCTGGAAAAACAGATACCTGCTTTTCCGGAGCAGACAGCTTATGAGGACAATTACTGGATGGCGATGGTAAAGCTTGCGGCGCAAAGCTGCTATGTGCTGGGAAGCGAGCTCTATTACTATTTCGTAAATCCGGAGTCAACGATACTGTCCGCGGATTCCAAAAGGCATCTTGAGCGTCTTGCCGTCGAGGAAGCCAAGCTGGAAGAATATCGCCGGCGCGGTGTGCTGGAACACTATTACCGCGAGTTTGAGTTTGAATTTCTGCGGCTCTACTACATTAACAGTCTGCATACCTTTTTCCTGCGGATGTCAAAAATGAACGGTCTTCCCTTTGACCGGATGCAGCGCGCCGTAAAGGAGAATTTTCCGGACTACCTAAGCAGCCCGTATCTTGGGAGATTTTCGGCACTCGAGACGGAGCTGCTGAAAACGGCGGAGCAGGAGCTTACAGCGGAGCAGTGGCAGCTGCTGGCGGAGGGCTACCGCCGGCTGTACCGGCCGGCGGAGAACTGATCATGGAAGCAGCACGAAAGGGGCTGCGGTATGCAGGGAGGTATGGCCATGAAAGCGGAAATACAGAAGCTGTATGAAGGACTGAAGCTTATGATCCCGTGTGCGGAACGGATTGCGCAGGCGTTTGCAGAGCAGGATTATTATGCCGCCAACACGGAGCTGCTCGGCGAGATCCCGGCGATGGAGAACATTTTCGGCGGCGTGCTTTCGGCCGGCGATTATTTTTCAGGAACGGGAATTGATGCGGGGAAGGATAATATTCTGTTTCTTCTGGGAGCGCTGCTGAAGCCGCTCGAACAGAAGGAATATATTCTTGCGGCGGACGTGCTGCGGCAGTCGGTGCTGCCGTTTTTTTACTCCGTTCAGGAGCATATTGTCGGGACGGAGCTTTCCGGTGCGGAAACATTTGACCGGGGCGGGCGCAGTTATGCCGTGGAATATACCTCCAGCGGCCTGCCCACGCTGCGTGCCGGCGAGGGCGGAACAGAGTTCTATCTGCACAGCAATCTCTGCGCGGAGACGGAGGGTGAGCAGCTGGCACGCAGCTGGTACCGGCCGGAGCAGGAGCGCTACATCGTATACGGGATGGGGCTTGGCTACGCCGTGCAGGCACTGCTGAGGAGAAGCGAATATATCTTTGTCGAGGTCTATGAGAGCGACGCCTTTGTGCTGGAGCTGGCCGGGAAATACGGGGTTCTTGGGGAGCTAAAGGGCAGCGGCCAGGTGACGGCGGAGGCGGACGAGGACGGAACCCGCTTTGCTGCCGCAGTGAAGCGCTCGCCGGATGCGCAGGCGTGCTTCTTTTATCCGTCCATCCGGCTGATCCGGGGACAGAAGCTGCGGGAACGCATGGAGGACGCGTTTGTCAGCCAGGCGTCGCAGCGGGGGCAGAGCGGTGCGCTGTACGGCAATTTTCGGCGCAATATCGCGGCTTACGATGCGCTCGCGGACGAACTGCGCCCGGAATTTAAAGGGAAAAGCGTATTTTTGATTGCAGCCGGCCCGTCGCTGGATAAAAATATCCGCATGCTGAGGGAAGCGAAGGAGCACGGGCTGATTGTGGCGGTCGGCACGGTGCTGAAAAAGCTGCTGAAGGCGGGGATACGTCCGGATTATTTTGTTGTGACGGACGCAAAGGCTCCGACCTTCGTGCAGGCCGACGGCGTGGATGCGCAGATCCCCATGCTCGGGCTGTCCACAGCGTATTACCGCTTTTTTACTGATTACCGCGGAAAGCATTATCTGCTCTGCCAGGAGGGCTTTGCGCCCGCGGAGCGGTTTGCAAAGGAAAAGGGCTGCGGTCTGATCCGGACGGGCGGGTCGGTGATTACTGCGGCGCTGGACGCCGTGCTCTGCCTCGGGGCGGCCGAGGTAATTTTTGTCGGGCTTGACCTTGCGTTTACCGGCGGGCGCGATCACGCGAGCGATACGGCGTTTGCCGCAAAAACGGAAGGGGCATACCGGATGGTGCCCGATCTTGACGGGAATCCCGTTCCGACGGCCCGCAATCTCGATATTTACCGGCAGTTTATCGAGCGTGTGATCGCCGGCACGGACGGCGTCCGGTTTGTTGACGCCACCGAGGGCGGAGCGAGGGTTGCAGGAACGGAAATTATGCGGCTTTCGGATTATATCCGTGAAATACAGGGCAGGGCTGCCGTACCTGCAAAGGCTCTTCTGGCCATGAAAAGAGAACCCGGCAGGAGCCCGGACAGGCGGATATAATCAAAAGGGGGCGCTATGTAAAATCCGCGTAAAATGTATCCGGGCGGCTTGACATCGGCTGAAATCCGGCCTATAATCAAGACAGTTCAGTGATCGGTGACTTCCGGAAAACAGACGCTGCCAAGCAAGGTTTTTTGTGAAGGCACTTAAGTTTATCCGATGGCAGGCCGATATATTAGCTGACCAGGGTAGTATTGGTATTGGAGCTCTGAGCCATGCTTCCGGGGAGGGTGGTAGCTTTCCGGAAAGCAAAACGGTATTGTTTTATTCAAGGGAGACGGCGGCCGCCGGTTCCAAAAACTACATAAGCGAAAGGATTGTCAAGGATAGACAACGCACACAAACAAGGAGGTATATATCATGTTAAAGAAGAAGTTTTTTGCAAAGGCTATGGCGTTTGCGATGGCAGCAGGCCTGCTGGCTGCGGCAGCTCCGGTTGGGGCAGTAAGAGCAGCAGAGGGTGGCACTACGGAAGGTACTGAGGCCGTGAAGGTGGAGGGTGACATTGATTATACCAATTACACCCTTACCATCACTCCTAAGACGGGTGACAACTACGTGTTCCTTGAGGTTCTGAAGAAAGAGGGGGACACCAAGCCGGGCACGATTTATCCGTATCCGTGCAAGGACGGCGCCGTAACGATTGATCTTTCTTTCCTGAAGGCAGCGAAGCCTTCCTATATAAGAATCTGGGGAGATAAGAACACCGAGAAGGTAAACAAAACGGTCAACGCACAGCCGCCAAAGTCGAAGTTCAAATATACCCCAAAGGAAGCTCCGGTAAAGGGTGCAGATGAGGCAGATGACGCTTTTGCAGAAAAGCTCCTGAAGTATTACAAGGAGAGCTTCGGCATTACCGGTACGGGTAATTATGAATTCAAGCCTCTGTACGGCCGTGCATGGAACGACCTGGCAGACCTTGATCTGGCAACGGCTAAGGTAGCGGGCACGACGCTCGTTATGCGCGAAGCAGCGGTTGAGAACAAGGCAGCAGCAGAGGGTGAGGCGGTGGTAGCCGGAGCACCGGCCGGCGCAGAAGTTAAGGTTAAGGTTTCCGCAATGCCGAAGGCTCCGAAGGTTACCATTGATTACGCAAAGGATACCATTAAGCTTCCGAAGAAAGCTCAGTACGGCATCATTGATGCGAACGGCGATCTGAAGTATATTGACTGCGCAGCAGGCGGAGCAATCGCACCGAGCAAGATCCTTGAGGAAGTTGGAAAAGCAGCGGGCCTCACGGATACAGAGAGCTCCAAGGCATTAACGGAGTACGTAGACGCAGGCATTGACAAGGGCTTCACACTGGTTGTGCGCACGAAGGATGACAAGAAGGGTGTTTCTCTTCCGGCATTCGTAACGGTTAAGGCACATCCGACCTTCACGGATGACGAGGCTGGCAAGCTGCTCGGCGGCGCTGACGGCACGGCCGAAATCGCTACGTATAAGTTTGACGATGCAGGTGCTACTCTTACTTTCTCTGCCGGCGGATTCGAGTACAAGAACGGCGAAAAGTGGGCGAAGGTTACCAGCGGCAAGGCAATCAAAGGCAAGACTTCCCTGACTCTCCGTATTGCAGGTGTTAAGGATAAGGATGAGACAAAGTGCTCCCTTCCGTCTGTAACTGAGGTTACGATTGCAAAGGATATGACCGCGGTTGAGATCACGAACACCGGCGATCTGAAGGTTGAGGCTGGCAAGACCCTTGCCCTTACGGTTAAAGTTACGGATAAGAAGGGCGAGGCAGTAGCAAACCCTACATTGACCTGGACCAGCAGCGCAGAGGCTAAGGCTACGGTTGCGAATGGTACGGTTACCGGCGTTGCAGCTGGCAAGGTTACCATCACGGTATCGTACACGGCAGGCGAAGGCGACAAGGCAGTTACGGTTACCGATAAGGTTGAGATCGAAGTAACGGCTGCTCCTGCGGCGTAAGTATGTGACGACAGGCTGCAGTACAGCCTGAAAGAAAGAGGCTTCCCAAAAGAGGGAGGCCTCTTTTTTATTGGCTCAGAAGCCGGACTGTCGTCCGCCGGTATGCCGGTATGGGCGGGAAAGAAATGGTTTTCCTGTCCGCTCCTATAATTTCTGTTTCCTTTTGGGCGATCATGCGGTATAATATAAGAAATTACAAAACGAGAAAATCGAGAGGGAGAGACCGTATGAACATTGAAATTCAATGCTGCGGAGTTGCACTGCTCATTATGCTTCTGATTATATACAGCAAACAGAGAAGGCTGGATCTGGCATCCGGAAAGCTGTTTCTGGCGGCTTATTTTACCACAATGTTCTGTCTCTGCATGGATATTCTTTCGGTGGTGCTGATTGTGCACCGTGCCCGGATTCCGTGGTTTTTAACAGAATTTGTATGCAAAACCTATCTTGTCAGCCTGGTGCTGGTCGGCCTGCTGGCCTTAAGTTATGTCGGATCGGATATCTGCTGTCAAATGCCGGCTTATCGGAAGCAGATGCGCTGTTATGTATTGATTACTATTGCGGTCGGCGCATTGATCTACGGCCTGCCGATTTCGCTGTATTCCAACGCGGACGGCAGCATTGTCTACAGCTACGGGCCGAGCACATGGATGACTTATGCCGGCGCCCTGTTTTTTATCGGAGCGAATCTGGCCACGCTGGTTACGCAGAGAAAGCGGATTCATGACAGACAGCGCAGAGCGGTGATTACCTGGATGGGAATGTGGATTGCCGCGGCTCTTATTCAGTTTCTGAACAGTCAGCTGCTGGTAGTGGGCTTTGCCTGCGCTCTTGGAATCTCCGTTATTTTCTTTCAATTTGAAAATCCCGAGCTGCATCTGGACAGGAACACGGGACTTTTCAACTATATCGCCTACAACCGTTATACCGAGCAGATGTACAGCAAGAACAAAGATTTTTTTGTTATTGCAGTGCTGCTGGAAAATGCGTTTCAGCGGGGCGCCAGGCTGAAAAATTCGCTGGAGCTTGCGAGCAGGGCTGCGGATATTTTTCTCCGGGTACCCGGGGCATCGTCGTTTAAAACGATGGAAGATGAGATGGTGCTCATTTTTAGGGACAGGGCTGAGGCACAAAGTGCATGGGAATTTTTTCAGAAAAAACTTCCGGAGCAGATTGAAAAGTACGAGAGCCTGCAATGCCTTCCGACCTTATATTTTATCAATAATGTCCGCTGCGTAAATACCGGCAGAGAACTGCTTGATTTGGTACATTATGTAAGAAGTCAGAAAAAAGATTCTATAACGAACTATTTTCAGTTTGTGGAGGATCTGGTGGCGGAGCAGATGTTTTCGGAGAAGGCAATGACGCAGGAAATCAGGGACGCTCTGGCCGAAGATCGAGTTGAGGTATACTATCAGCCGATTTATTCTATTGATGAACAGCGGTTTACAAGCGCCGAGGCTCTGGTTCGCATTCTGGATCGGGACGGAAAGCTGATTCCGCCGCTCCAGTTCGTTTCCATTGCCGAGGGCAACGGCATGATTATTGACGTCGGAAAGCGGGTGTTTGAAAAGGTCTGTGATTTCTTTGTCGGGAACAGCCTGGAAAAGCTCGGGATAGAGTATATCGAGGTAAATCTGTCCGTCGTGCAGTGTGCGGATGAAAGCCTGGCCGACGATTATGTGGAAATTATGAAACGCTTCCGGCTTGACCCGAGCCGCATCAATCTGGAAATTACCGAATCCGCCTCCATGCGCGCAAAGAAGATTCTGATCGACAACATGCAGAAAATGATGGATTACGGAATCCGGTTCTCCCTGGACGATTTCGGGACGGGGCATTCCAATCTGAATTATATTGTTGATATGCCGGTCCGCATAGTAAAATTTGACCGGGAAATGATCCAGGCTTATTTTACAAATGAGAAGGCAAGATATGTGATGGACGCTGCCATGCACATGATACAGGGGATGGGGCTGAAAATCGTGGCCGAGGGGATCGAGACGGAGGAGCAGTTCCGGGTGATGGAGGATATCCGGATCAACTACATACAGGGCTTCTATTTTTCCCAGCCGCTGCCGGAGCAGGAATTTTACCGGTTTATTGAACGGGAGAATTTCCGGTAAGGTTCCGCGGGATATTGCAGCTCGAAGGAACGCAAGCAGCAGGGAAGGGAACGGCAGGAAGCGTCCGGACGCCGCAGGAGGCGGAAAGGGAGGTGCCGCAGAGGTGCTGCAGGATATGGAAACAAGGCTGCAGGGGGAAGACTTTAAGGAATCTGAAAAAGGATGCTCTGAGCGGAGCCGCTGCAGGCGGCGAAAGCGGAGATACCGGGAAAGCCGGATGTCATAAAACCTGAAAGAAAGGGTGCCTGGAAGACAGACGGCGGATGCTTTCAGGCAGGATAAGGAGAGCGGCGTGTGGAGAAAAAGCTGATTTCATGGAATGTGAATGGGCTGCGGGCCTGTATGAAAAAGGGATTCGAAGCTTTTTTTCAGGAGGCCCGCGCAGATATATTCTGCCTGCAGGAGATCAAGCTGTCGGAGGGACAGCTTGCCTGGACGCCGGACGGATTTTATGCGTACTGGAACTATGCACAGAGAAAGGGGTATTCGGGAACGGCGCTGTTTACCAGGGAGAAGCCGGTTTCCGTTTCCTTCGGGATCGGCATTGCAGAGCACGATCAGGAGGGGCGTGTTATAACGGCGGAATTTGAGCCGTATTATATCGTGACGGTGTACACGCCGAATTCAAAGCGGGAACTGACGCGGCTGGATTACCGCTTGCGCTGGGAAGATGCGTTCCGGGCATATCTCAGCGGACTTCGGCGAAAAAAGCCCGTGATTGTATGCGGGGATATGAATGTGGCGCATCAGGAGATTGACCTGAAAAATCCGAAGAGCAACCGGAAAAATTCCGGCTTTACCGACGAAGAGCGGGGAAAAATGTCGCTTTTGCTGGAAAGCGGCTTTATCGACACGTTCCGCTACTTTAATCCGGATACGGCCGGTCGGTATACCTGGTGGTCGTATATGTTTCATGCAAGGGAGAGGAACGTCGGCTGGCGTATTGACTACTGGCTTGTCTCCGAAGAGCTGAAGGACAGGCTGGTATCGGCAAAGATCCATGACCGTGTTGGGGGATCGGATCACTGTCCGGTGGAGCTGGTGCTTTCGGAGGATATTTAAGAACTGCAGATGCCGGTTTTTTCCGGAGCCGGAAGAAAACCGTGATATTGCCCGCTTACTGTCCCTGTTATGCCGCCGTTATTTGCAGGAAATGCGGATGATGGGTTCAGCAGGAATCGGGGTGCAGTCTTGGATGTGTTGTTTTGTTCTTTTCAGAATCTAAATATACTGAATGATCTTATAATTTTATGACCGACCTTATTTCATGACCTGCCTTCCCTGCAGATAAAACCGAAGGAAATCTGAGCGGATATGGGCAAATTGCCGAAATCACGTTGAATATAAAGGAGTTTTGTAGTAAAATTACAGAGAGCGCAGAGTGTCACAGCTGTTTTACAGAAAACAGAGGCAGGAGTGAACACAGCCGGTCACGTCGATGCTCGGATTGCGTGCTTTCCGAAGGCAGAAGCGGGAGAGCAAAAATGGCAGGAGGGAAGAAGAACAGAATCAGGAGGTAGCAAATGTACAAGTTTCCAGACGACCTTTTTACAGAGGTTCGAATCGAGAGGACGGAAAACAACTATTATTTTATCAAGAACGGCGAAGTGGAGGGGAACGGGCGCTCGGCGGTGACCGGCGCAAGAATCCGCGTTTACGACGGCAATATGTGGTATATGAGCGTTACCAATGACCTGGATGCGGTTCAGGCGGAAATCGACAACCTCGCAACACTTGCCGTTCCGAACAAGGAGATCTATGATGATCCTGTCATCAAAAATTTTGGCGATGCCAGGGCGGACAGGATCAAATATAACGGGGAGAACGATATCCGCAGGGTGACGAATGAACAGCGGGATACGCTGATCGAAGGCTACATCGCTGCCTGTGTCGATCATTCGATTGAGGAGATGAAAACGTACTATGCCAGTTATAGCAGCGACCACAAAAGCAAAGAATATTATTCCAGCAAAGGCGCAGCGATCCGTCAGGATATGCAGCGCTGCAGAATGAGTATCAACTTTGATTTTGTTGTGGACGGCGTGACGACAAACGGAGGGAAATTTTATCAGGAGCTCGATTTTGATGCGCTGAAAAACCGGGAGCAGGAGATCATTGCGGAGCGCGACCGCGCTCTTGATTACGCCAGAAACGCGGTGGATGTCACGGCGGGGGATTATACCTGTGTTTTAGCGCCGTTTGTCACGGCGATGTTCACCCACGAGAGCTTCGGGCACAAGAGCGAATCGGATTTTATGCTCAACGACAAGACGCTTCAGGAAGAATGGGTGCTGGGCAAGATGGTCGGGAACGAGAAGGTGTCGATCTGCGACAGCGGGGACATGGAAAACAACGGGTATACGCCATTTGACGACGAAGGCAACCCGGCGAAGGAAACCTGGCTGATCAAAAACGGTGTTCTGACGGGAAGGCTGCACGACGCGAAATCCGCCTCCATCCTCGGGGAGGAGATTACGGGAAATGCGCGTGCGGAAGGATATCATTACTCCCCGATGGTAAGAATGACCAATACATACATGGAGAAGGGCACGGATTTACCGGAGGATATTATCGGCGGGGTGGAGGATGGCATTTATGTGTACGGGGTCAATTACGGTACGGGCTCGGCGACCTTTACCATGCAGCCGAATCGCTGCTACCGTATCCGGGGCGGTAAGCTCTGTGAGCCGGTCCGCGTCAATGTCATCACCGGAAGCGTTTTCAAGACTTTGTTTGATATTGATGCGGTCGGGAATGATTTTGTATTGTGTAATACCTATACCTGTGGGAAAGGCGGACAGAGCGTTCCGGTTTCGGCGGGCGGACCTACGGTACGGGTGAAAAAGCTGACAGTTAATTAAAATGCTACGCAAGCGGCGGATTGAGAGGAAGTATGAAAGAAAAGTTTACATACATGGAAACAACATCCATGGTAAAAATTGAGGAAAATAAAATTATTTCATTTGACAAAAACAACATTGTCAGCCATTCCTTCCGTGTGGGAAAAGATGGTTTCCTCGGTGTACATTATCAGGAAGGGGAAATGCCGGACGAGGAAGGCTATGCAAAGGCGGAGCAGAACCTGGAGTTGAAGAGGCCGTATGCGTTTGAACCGGAAACAGGGGAGCGTCACCGCGACAAAACGGAGCGGGTATTCTCGGATAAGGAGCTGATGGATATGACGAAGGAAGCACTGGAGCATATCCATTCCAAATATCCGGATTTCCGGCTGGAAGGGGGACTCCGGCAGCAGAAAACAAAATCCTTGCAGGAAAATGACAGAGGCTTAAATTATTCCAATCAGGATTGTTCGGTTCATACGGATTTTTCCTTTAAGCATAAAAACAGCAAGGATATTTCGGATGGCTGGTTCGGGATCGGGGAGCGCAACTTTGAGCTTGGGAAGCTTTATTCGATGGCGGATAATTATCTGGGAAATTTTGGGAATGAAGTGAAGCTTCCGGAGGAGATCATTGTACAGATACAGTATTACGGTCTGCTTGGGAAGCTGAAGCAAAGTCTGGATGCAGAGAAACTTAGCCTTGGAACCTCCCTTTTGACAGGAAAGATTGGAGAGAAGATCTTTTCCGACCGTTTTACACTCTGCCATGATGTATCGGATAAGGAGTGCTGGCATGATAATTTCTTTGATGGCGAGGGGGTCGTCCTTCCGGGGGATAAGCTTACCTATGTGGAAAACGGGGTGGTTCTGCGGGGATACGCCGACAAGAAGATTGCAAAAAAATACGGTGTGGAGCATACCGGGAGTGCCTGGAGGGATTTTTCCGATATACCGTCAAACGGGTATGTTTCATTCCGGATCGCGAGGAGCGATAAGACCGTGAAAGAACTGCTGGACGGAAAACTCTCTGTTGTACCGGTGCGCTACAGCGGCGGCGGGTTTAACGAAAAGGGCGAGTATGTGATGCCGGTGCAGATGGCATATCTGTGTGACGGTGAAAGATTTCTTGGCAGGCTGCCGGAATTTACGCTGGTCAGCAATATGTTTGATATGTTCGGGGATGATTTTATCGGCGTGGGCAGCGATAACCCGGTATTCAATGACAAGCAGATCCTGGTGGGGATGAAGCTGGGAAATGCGTGAAAAAGACAGGCAGTAAGAAGGCAGTCGGGCAACGAGGAAGCGGATTCTGATCGGAATTGAACTTTACAAAGAGATGATGGATAAGGGCATGCTGAAAACCTTTTTTGAGGATGAACGGGACTGTCATGGGGCGGGGATGGATAATCTCCCTTATTTTGAAGGGAAGAAGATTGCGTCCTGCGGCTGGGAGTATATGGAAAAGAAACGACAGTACCCGGTCATCAGCCTGACGCTGAAATTCATGCATTTCCGAAGCCTTACTGGTCGAATACTTCCTCCGGCAGCATGATACGGAAACTGGCCGAGAAGGCCGATTTAAAGATGCGGGCGGAGCTGGAGCGGGTCGGATATTCGGATATCACAGTCTACGGGGGTCTGCTTTTACCGTAAGGAATGTCTGGTGGAGAAGGGCTGAAAGCAGGCAGGTTATATGGCAAAGAAAAAAGGCAGGAGGATGCGGGAATAGAAAGGACAGGAACAATCATGTACTTTAAGATGGACAACCTGAATTATCGCATTACAGATAGTGATGTAATGATGGAATATATAAATAATAAGATTCGTATGTACATTGAGATTAGGGCGGAGGCAACGGATGAAACAGAGGATTTCGATATGAGGAAAATCCGCCTTTACCACCACAACGGCTTTTCTACGGATGCGGCAAAGCCGTCCGAGCTGACCGGGAAAACCTTTGTCTGGGAGTGTGAGGAAAATGAGGAAGGGGATGATGCGGGCTATGTTTATGTTGGCTACCATGACCCGGTGTCCGAGGGGACGATCGAGGTGCTTGCCGTCACGGCGGAAGATATCACCCTGCGCTGGCACGGGATCGGCTGCGGGCTTGCCTTTGACACAGAATTTACTGCAAAGCTTCCGGAAGAAGATATTTACACCATTAACGGCTGGGAAAGCCTGTTGATGCCGATAGGGGAGGACGCTACACTTGAATTGCTGAATTTTCCGGAATATGAAGAGAAGCGGGAGGCGGTGTGTGAAAGCCACAAATGGGAAACGTTTCATGCCGTGTTGAAATTTAAGGTGAGATATCAGGAAAAGGATTATTTCGGGGAAGTCGTGTATACAAACGGAAAAATCAATTTCGAGACGTATTTTGATGCGGCCTGTCCGCTGGAAGTGAGAAGCACAGGCTGCGGGTGGGATCCGGCGTTCGGGCATATTGATTTTTCATTTTCTGTGAGGACACGGGTATAAAATACGTATCTGCTTGCGGAGGCAGAAGGAGTAAAATTGGATACGACTGGTTTATGCTGCTGCGGGCATGATTGTTCCAGGTGCATTGCATTTCCCGCGACCAAGCATGAAGACAGTGCTTTGCGGGAGCAATCCCGAAAATTCTATAAATAAAAATTCTAATCCGTGCGGGATGCTTGCGGATTATATGGAGAAGTACATAAACAGGTGCTGCCAGCTTCCAGAAAATGACAAAAGGAATACATAGAATGGATGCAGCCAGTGCATGAAGAGGACAGAAGGAATATAAACAGAATGCAGCCAGTACCTCGCGGGGAATCGAAGGAATGTGTTAATTAGATGCCGTCAGTGCATGAAGACGCCAAAAGGAATACCTAAACACGATGCAGTCAGCGGCCCGCAGGTATTCAAAAAGGGGCAAACAAATACGAACAACAAACAATTTTTATATATTTTATAAATAAATATTTTAGATACACCTAAAAAATACAGATTCAGCAAGGAGGAATCAGCCATGCAGGAAAGCATCAAACCGCCGGTTGAAGTCCGGTACAAGGAGGAACTTCAGGTGCTCCGCAATACCGATACCGGGCGCAGACCGGAAAACTGGCGCATGTCGCCGACGGCAGTGCGCACCTTTATTCTGGGGAGCGCGCAGCCGGTGCAGTACGAGGGAAAGGAATACCATATTGAACAGAAATATTTCGGCAACAACGCGCTGGTGGAGCGCTGCATCGTCACGCTGGCGGGCAACCGCGGGCTGATGCTTGTAGGGGAACCGGGAACGGCGAAAACCATGCTTTCGGAGCTGCTATCCGCGGCGATCAGCGGGGTGAGCACGAACACCATTCAGGGCACGGCAGGAACGACCGAGGACATGATCAAATACTCGTGGAATTACGCGCTTCTGCTGGCAAAGGGGCCGGGCCGCGAGGCGCTGGTGCCTGCCCCGCTCTATGTCGGGATGGAAAAAGGGATTCTGACGCGCTTTGAGGAAATCACAAGAACCCCGGCGGAGATTCAGGACAGCCTGATCAGTGTGCTCAGCGACAAAGTGCTCAATGTGCCGGAGCTTGGCGACGACGGCTTTTTGTTTGCCCGTCCGGGCTTTAACGTGATCGGAACGGCGAACACGCGCGATAAAGGTGTAAATGAAATGAGCAGCGCGCTGAAACGGCGTTTTAATTTTGAGACGGTCATGCCGGTGCGCGAGGTCGCGCTGGAAAAGCAGATTATATTAAATGAGGTCGGTAAGCTTGCCGGGGAGAGCGGCGTAAAGATGGATGCGGACGAGGACGTGGCGGAACTCCTTGCCTCCACCTACCATGAACTGCGCGAGGGCATTTCCTCTTACGGGCACCGGATTGACAAGCCTGCGGCGGTGATGAGCACGGCGGAAGCGGTGTCGGTGTACTACCAGACAATGCTGACCGGGTATTATTACGGCGAGGGGCGCATGGATGTGGACTGCCTTGTCCAGAACCTTGTAGGCGCGATTTCCAAGGAAAATAAGGATGATCTTGATAAGGTAAAGGGATATTTCAATACCGTTGTCCGGGATAAGAGCAGCAAGGAAGGCGGTTTGTGGAAGCAGTATTATGAGGCGCGGAAGTGGCTGAAATAGTACGGAATTAGGATTTGGACAGCGGCAGGTATCCGGTGTTTGCAAACGCAGGTTCTGCATGCGGATCCGCCGGGGTTGTGCAGGGAGGATTATATGGAGGATTTACTGGAAAATCTTAATGAAAGGCAGCGGGAGGCGGTACTGGAAACCGAGGGCTATGTCCGGGTAATCGCAGGCGCCGGCAGCGGGAAGACAAAGCTTCTGGTGAGCCGTTATGCCTATCTGGTGCAGGACTACGGCATTGATTCCTCCAATATTCTTTGTGTGACCTTCACCAACAAGGCCGCCGGGGAAATGAAAAAGAGAATCCGTGCGCTGATCGGCGACCATAATGATACAAGCCTGATCTGTACCTACCACGGGTTTTGCAACCGTCTGCTCCGGGAAAATCCGGAAAAACTGTTTTTGAACCAGCAGTTCCAGATTATTGATGCGCAGCAGCAAAAGTCTGTAATTGGGGAAATTTACCAGAAATTTGAATTGAAACTGGACTATGCAAGCTTTGAATCCATCCTTCGGAAAATCGGCTGTGTAAAACGGGATACGGACTATGTGACAAGGATGTGCAATCCGGAGCCATGCCGGATTTTACAGGAAATCAAGGATCAGGACGACCAGATCATCGAGGAATTTCTGCAGCGGCAGAAGGCGACGTATTCCCTGGATTTCCACGACCTGATTTCTTTCGCCATCCACCTGCTGGAGAATGATTCCGAGGTGCGGGAAAAATGGCAGAACCGCCTGAATTACATTATGGTGGACGAGTTTCAGGACAGTTCCGCGGTGGAAATGCGTCTGGTCGAGCTGCTTTCCGGCCTGTTCCGGAATCTGATGATTGTCGGTGACCCCGACCAGAATATTTACGAGTGGCGAGGCTCGGATGTAAAGCTCCTGGTGGATTTTGACAAGGGGCATGAGCCGACGAAAACGATTATTTTAAACCAGAATTACCGTTCTACGCCGCAGATATTAAACTGTGCCAATACCCTGATTGAAAAGAATGAGCTCCGGCTGAAAAAGGATCTTTTTACAAAAAATGCACCGGGGGCGGCCGTTGTCCATTATCATTCGAAAAGTGATTTTGAGGAGATGGACCGCGTGATAGAAAACATCAAGCGTCTGCATGACAGGGACGGGCTGAGATATTCGGATTTTGCCGTGATCTACCGCTCCGGCTTCCTCTCGCGTGTGGCGGAGAAAAAGCTGGTGGAGAAAAATATCCCTTACGAGATTTTCGGCGGGGTCCGGTTTTATCAGAGGATGGAAATTCTGGATGTGCTGGCGTATTTGAAACTGATCGCCTACGGGGATGATGTCTCGTTCCGGCGGATTGTGAACACGCCGCGCCGGAGGTTCGGGCGGGCGAAGATGAATTTGCTGGAGCAGCTGCGGGACGCGGAGATTGCGGGAAGTGCGGAGCATATATATCCGGAACAGCCTGGGAACAGGAAGATTGCGGGAAGTGCGGGGCGCATGTATCCGGAAGGGCCCGGGGATACTGAGACTGCGGGAAGTGCAGGGCAGATGCGTCTTGAACAGCTGGAGGGATTTCTGCATGCCGCGTCTTTGGATAGCAGAGCGGCAGGGCAGGAAGTGCGGCAGGCTTACGGGGCAGAAGCAGCAGAAGCAGATCGGAGTGCCGGTACGGCAGAATTTCCGGGAAACAGGGTCGGCAATGCGCAGGAGGGCCGCGGCGGGAAAAACTCGTTATATGCCGCCCTTTGTGCGCACCGGAATGACAGGGAATTTGTTAACAGTGATATTGCTTCCTTTATCGGCTTTGTTGAGACAATGCGCGAAAGCATCGGGACAAAGCGCATTTCGGACATTGTAAATGAGGTGACGAGGGATTCCGGATATGAGGCATATATCCGGGAGCTCGGCGATGAGGAACGTCTCGATAATCTGGCAGAATTTAAGCGGATCGCCAATGAGTTTGAACGCGAATTTGGTGAAAATTTAAGTCTGGAGCAGTTTTTGCAGCAGGTTGCCTTACAGTCCGGGGAGGATGCGGGCGATGGAAAGGATACCGTGAAGCTGATGACCATCCACTCCTCCAAGGGGCTGGAATTTCCTGCGGTTTTTATACTTGGCTTTACGGAAGGGATATTCCCGTCCGCTAAAACAATCGGGGAGCGCAAGAAGCTCGGGCTGGAGGAGGAGCGCCGGCTGTGCTATGTGGCGATCACCCGCGCGGAAAAATATCTGTTTCTCATGGATTCGGAGGGAACCTCGCCGAACGGGATCAAAAAGCTCGTTTCGCGTTTTCTTACCGAGATCGGGGAGGAGAATTATGTCCGCATCGGGCAGATTTCGGATGATCTGCGGCGGGAGAGCCGGAGCTATACGGAAAAGCTGAACAGCGAACTTTCCGAGGAGGAGACCGGCAGCAGGAAGGCCGGCGACGTGGTGGAGCACCATATTTTCGGCAGGGGAACCATCGAGGCGGTCGATGAAAAGCGCGGCAGCTATCTGGTTCGGTTCGACGGGCTGAAGCAGGCGAGGAATATTTCCGCGGGTTATTTTGCCAGGGAGCATGAAAATGCGGGGCAGAGAAAGTACGCAGGGCAGAACAGAGCCGCGGGCGGGGGTGCCGCTGCAGAACCGGCGCAGACAGGAAGAGAAACGGCAGGTGCGGCCGGAAAAGTGATGGCGGAGCATAAGGCCGGCCAACCGGTAAAAGATGCAGAAACGAAAGAAGAGGCGAAAGAGGAGGTACGGGACAAGGCCGGAGAGGCAGGTATTAAGAGAGCCGAAACGGCGGTACGGACTGCGGATATCCGGCAGACCGCAGGCACAGTACGGGCAGCGGGCAAAGCAGATACGGGGCTGCAGCAGCCGGGGACAGCAGAAACAGGGGAGGAACGGGGAACGACAGGAGCTGCAGGGACAGCAGAAACAGAGAAGGGGTCAGAAGCAACCGGGGCAGCACAGGCAGAGAAGGGGTCGGAAGCAGTTAGGGCAGCAAATGCAGATGCGGCAGAAGGCAGAGAGAAGACCGCCGAAGCAGGGCGAAAAAAAGCCTCTGAAGCCGTACAGACCATCATCAAAGCGGTAGTTGAACGGAAACTTGCCAGGGTTAAAAAAACGGCAGGAGCATTGGAAAAAGAGCCTTCAGCAGCATCTTTGATTAAAAATACCGCTCCCGGGGAAAAAGAAATCCGTACCGCTGGCGAAGTGCTTCCCACAGCCGCTCATTCCCCATCCGGAAAAGCAAAAATTTCCGACGCGCAGGCGGCCCGTCTGAGGGAGCTGAAGGAAAGCAGTCCGAATCTCTGGAAGCGCGACGAGGTTCCGCATAGCGGCTGGAGCTGCAATGGGGTGTCCGATCTGGGCGCGCCGGTCGGAATCTGCGAGATGTGCGGTTATCAGATTATCCGATACGCTCATCACATGGAGCATCCGCAATACCGGAGTCTTATTGCAGGCTGCGTCTGTGCGGGCCGGATGGAGGGCGACATCACGAGAGCAAAGCAGCGCGAAGCTGAATTTAAGAATCGGCAGGCAAGACGTATCAGCTTTTTCGGAAGAAAGTGGAAAAATTCTAAAAAAGGTAATGAATATCTGAAAATAGATGACCATGTGATCGTGCTGTATCACAACACAAAAAATGCGGATCACTGGAAATATGCGATTGACAACCAATTCTGCAGGAATGCTTACGCAACGAGGGAGAGGGCGGTTGCAGGGGCATTTGAAGCCATGGAGCGGTTTCGGTCAAAAGGATAAACAACAGGGAGGTATCTGCTGTGAAGATAAAATATTTTGATATCGGATTGAATCTTTTCTGCAGGCAGTTTTCCGATCCGGAAAAAGTGCTCCGTGATGCGGCGGATTGCGGCGTAGCCTGCATTTTAACCGGCACGGATCGGAAGGAAAATGAAAAAATCAATGCGTTTATCCGGGATCACGCGGCCTGGGGAACCGTCGGCATTCATCCGCACAATGCCGATTCTGCAAGACAGGAAGATTTTTTGCGGATGGAGGAGCTTGCAGCGGAAAATAACAGGATCGTTGCCATCGGGGAATGCGGCTTGGACTACGACCGCATGTTTTCCACAAAGGAAAATCAGATCCGCTGTCTGGAAAAACATATTGTTCTGGCGGAAAAACTGAACAAACCGCTGTTTTTGCATGAACGGTCAGCGGCGGAGGATTTTGCGGCGCGGTTTAAAAAGCATCCGGAAATCTGCAGGCGTTCGGTCGTGCATTGCTTTACCGGGGACAGGCAGACGGCAGAGCGCTATCTTTCCATGGGCTTCTGCATCGGAGTGACCGGATGGATCTGTGATGAACGGCGCGCAGGTGCTCTTCGCGATGCAGTGCGTGTTATTCCGCCGGACAGAATTCTCCTGGAGACAGATGCGCCGTATCTGACACCGCGTGGTGTTCCGGGGCTTTCGCGGACGAATGTTCCGGAAAATATCGTGTACGTAGCAAGAGAACTGGCAAAATATATGAAGATATCGGAGGAGACGCTGATCCGCGCAGCGGGGGAAAATACGGAGCGGATCTTCGGGATTTCCGCGGATTCGCTGTAAATACAAGGAGTTCGTATTCGCTGATCAGTCCGGCATTCACTGATTTTTCTGTTGGACAGCCCTTTACAGCGCTTTGCAGAGCACTGGCTCGCCCTCTTTTGTTTTTCCGCTTTTTTCAAAGCCGGAGCGAAGATAAAAGGGGATTGCGCGTTCTTCCGGCTCGAGCCGGATATATAAGACGCCAAGCCTCCGGGCGTGCTGTTCCGCCAGGCCGTAAGCGGCTGTCCCCAGTCCGCGGTTCCTCTGCGGCGGGGCAATATAGAAGTTATTAATAAAGCACAGCTGCTTATCAGTATAAATCGTGTAGGAGATAAAGCCGATCCCAATCCCGTCCTGCTCTATGCTCATAATAAAATGGGGAGCTTCTTTGCTTCGGGTCTGCTCGAGCAGCTGGGCGTTCAGCTCTTCGTCATACAAATCGGCAATTTCCTGCGCCAGTTCCTCCGGCGGACATACCTCGGTGTAATACTGCTCGTATAAAGCATTCAGCCTGTTCATATCGTCTTTTTCATCCAGATGAAAATTTCTTAATTCAAGCATTTCAAGCTCCGTTTCTTATACTGTTTTTTTCTGACATGCGTACCGTATAACCGTAAATTTATATATCCTGGTTTCCGATGCCTGCAGGATATATCTGTTTGTCTTTATAATCTGTTTTGCTTCTGTATTTTTCACAAGTTTTAATTGCACCGTTATAAGGGATTCAGCGGTTTCGGGATGTCTTCTCCGATATCTCTATTTGTTTTGCCTATTATGTTTAATTAAATATAATATTGATATAATTATTATTTTAAAACTGGTTATTTCTGAGAAATCCGTTTTCCTGCGAAAGGTTTTTCAAAATCATTCTCCGGAATTTTTCTGAAATTTATTATAAGCATCTCTTTTGAGTCTGTCAATAAATAACTTAGAGTAAAATTATAGTTGGCAAAAAAATAAGGGAAGAAGGAAATCTCCCT